>JAWWAC010000121.1:0-1544 GCA_033721915.1 Oleiphilaceae bacterium | reverse complement strand
TGGCCCGTGACGGGGCGCTTACCGGTTACCTGGCAAACCTTGGACATTTTCCTGCTCCAGAAATCACTTCAGCCGGGGTCGGACCCGGAAAAGGACGCGATTTATACCAGATCACCGGGAGCGGTACAAGGGAAAGCGCCCGCCTGCCGCCACTTACAGCCAGCCGCGCTCCGCCAGCGAGCTCCAGTGGCCATCGCCGATGACCAGATGATCCAGCACCCGCACGTCCACCAGCGCCAGTGCTTCCCCCAGGCGCCGGGTAATGGCCCGGTCGGCCTCGCTGGGTTCCGCCACGCCGGAGGGGTGATTGTGGGCCAGGATCACGGCGGCGGCATTGTGCTCCAGACACTGACGCACCACCTCCCGGGGATAAACCGCCGCCCCGTCGATGGTGCCGCGAAACAGCTCCTCAAAGGCAACCACCCGGTGGCGATTATCCAGAAACAGGCAGGCGAAGACCTCCTGGCGATAGTGGCGCAGGCGCGCGCTGAGAAACTGCCCGGCATCGCTGGGGCGGGCCAGGGCCGTGTCCCGCGACAGGGTTTCCGCCAGGCAGCGTCGGCCCAGCTCCACGGCGGCCGCCAGTCGGGCCGCCCGGGCCGGCCCCAACCCCGGTTCCTGACACAGTTGCCGCGGAGATCGCTCCAGCAGTGCGCGCAGGCTGCCATGGCGCACCAGTAGCTGGCGCGCCAGCTCCACCGCCGGCACGCCGCGCCGGCCGGTGCCCAGCAGCACCGCCACCAGTTCCGCGTGGCTGATATGTGCGACGCCCTGTCGTAGCAGGCGCTCCCTGGGTTGATCCTGTTCTGCGGCCGGTCCTGGCCAGTGATTTGTCATCCGTTTGACCTATTAGTGGGTGATCACTACGCAAGCCTATCTGGCGGTGCTACCCTAGACAGTCCCCGTTTCGACCCATCGGTCAGGACGGGCCGCAGTGCCGGGTTTATTCCCCGGAGACCACCTGAACGGCCACCAGCGAGACACCATGGATAGACTGATCAACAAACGCATTCTGCTCGGCGTCACCGGCGGCATTGCCGCTTACAAGAGTGCGGAACTGGTGCGGCGGCTGCAGGATGCAGGGGCTGAAGTTCGTGTCGTCATGACCGCCGGCGCCTGTGAGTTTATTACCCCCCTGACCATGCAGGCCCTCTCCGGCCACCCGGTGCACACGGACCTGCTGGACCCCAATGCAGAAGCCGCCATGGGACACATTGAGCTGGCCCGCTGGGCGGACCTGGTGCTTATTGCCCCCGCCAGTGCCAACTTCATGGCGCGCATGGCCCACGGGCATGGCAATGATCTGCTCACCACCCTGTGCCTGGCCACCGGCGCGCCGATTGCCATCTGCCCGGCCATGAACCAGCAGATGTGGGCGGATGCCGGCACCCAGCGCAACCTGTTGATGATTCAGGAAAAGGGCGTGCATGTGTTTGGCCCGGCGGCGGGCAGCCAGGCCTGTGGCGAAGTGGGCCCGGGCCGCATGCTGGAGCCTGCCGAGATCGCGGCGCAGGCTGCGGAAGTCTTCGAGTACAACCTGCTCA
>JAWWAC010000120.1:0-1594 GCA_033721915.1 Oleiphilaceae bacterium | reverse complement strand
GTCCAACGGGCCATTACGCAGAAAACTGAAGCCCCGGTTGGCGTCATCCAGCTGCGGCGAAGACACGCCGAGATCAAGCAGCACACCCATTAACGGCCGCTCCTCGGCCGCAGCCAGTTCACCGATGCAGTCAAACCGGGAAGCCACAATGTGAAAGCGGGCATCCGCCCGCTCCAGTTCCCGCCCCGTCGCCACCGCCTGGGGGTCGCGGTCGATACCGGTCAGACGCGCCTCCGGCCCCAGGCGCGACAGTAGCGCCCGGCTGTGACCTCCGCGACCGAAGGTGCCATCGATATAGAAGCCGCTGTCGTGGATCGGCATCACGTCCAGAACCTCCTCCAGCATGACCGGCTGGTGAACGGGCTGTGCATTGCTCATCCGGATACCCTCAGAACGCCAGCGATTTGACGCTGTCGGGCATCTCGCCGGTGTCTTCCAGGGCAGCCTGCTCGGCTTCCCAGGCTTCACCGGCCCAGATTTCGAAGCGATGCAGAATGCCGACCAGCATCGCCTTCTTGTCCAGTCCAATCAGTTCGCGGAGTTCCGGCGCCACCAGGATTCGGCCGGCACTGTCGAGCTCCAGCTCGATGGCCTGACCCAGGAAGCGGCGCTTGAGATGACGGACAGCCTGATCGGCGTCGCTGAGCTCCGCTACCTTGTGGGCAATTTCGTCCCACTGAGGCTCCGGGTACAACGCCAGGCAGTTGTCCATGGGGTGTTGGGTGAGCACAACGCGACCGCCGCAGGAAGCCTTCAGCTTCTCGCGGTGCCGGGTCGGTATGGCCAGCCGACCCTTTGCGTCCAGATTGAGGGCGTGACGCCCACTAAACATGGCTCTTCCCCGTTGATTGAAGTCCGTTTCCACCCCACTTTGGAGGCCTGAAAACCCACTTCTTCCCACTTTTCTCCACAATGCGACACTTTAGGCGCGCCGCGAACGGCAAGTCAAGCTTCCAAGGGGGGAGCCTCGCAGCAATAAAGCAAATAAAAACAGATAGTTATGGGGCCTCTGCAAGGCTGGCAACGGAGGTGGGAGAAGGTGGGGTGAAGATGTTGTGTGGTTTATCAGACAGGTGCGTATCGCACCTCAGAAACTACTTTAAGTGCTAGATTATTTGGGAATATAAAATCTAATTCTAATTTCATTTGGAAATCAGCGGCGACCCCGAAAGGCCGCGCCATGGGCCCGGCAGCACCGGGATGACCCTGTCCGCCAGCGCGGACCAGGGAAAGGAATGAGGTGGCCAGCCGATAAGCCGGGTTCTGTCGTGGACAGTCATTCATCTGGGACCTGCGTCGCCACAGGCCTCTAGCGACCTACCCGGTTCCGGCGCGGGCCACGCCATCGGAACCCTATTTGGTCTTGCTCCGGGTGGGGTTTACCCTGCCGCGCCTGTTGCCAGGCGCGCGGTGCGCTCTTACCGCACCTTTTCACCCTTGCCTGTGTCCCTGGGGACCATCGGCGGTCTGCTCTCTGCGGCACTTTCCGTGGCTCCACCGTCACCAGTGAAGCCCCCAGGTGTTACCTGGCACCCTGCCCTGTGGAGCCCGGACTTTCCTCCGGCGGTTTCCCGCCAGCGACTGTCTGGCTGGC
>JAWWAC010000119.1:0-1623 GCA_033721915.1 Oleiphilaceae bacterium | reverse complement strand
TGTCCACGACAGAACCCGGCTTATCGGCTGGCCACCTTATCTGTCCGTCCCTGCCCCGTTACCGGGGTGGGGGCAATCTACCCTTTTCAGGCTCGACCCGCCCCTAAACGCATATAAAACTAATTTCATATTTCCAAATATTCTAGAAGTTAAAGTGGTTTGTTAGGTGCGCATTGCACCTGACTGATAAACCAGAATTCGTCTTCACTCCACCTTCTCCCACCCTCTCCCCCAGGGCGACAAGCCTGAGCTAATTTCTTGTTTTTAAAGCAGTTTTGGACCCGCTGAAACACCTTCTCCAGCTTGACTTGGCGTTCGCGGCGCGCCTAAAGTGTCGCATTGTGGAGAAAAGTGGGAAGAAGTGGGTTTTTAGCCCCTCCGGGTGGGGCGGAAACGGACTTCAGACAACGGGGAAGAGCCATGTTTAGTGGGCGTCACGCCCTCAATCTGGACGCGAAAGGTCGGCTGGCCATACCGACCCGCCACCGCGAGAAGCTGAAAGCGTCTTGCGGCGGCCGCGTTGTGCTCACCCAACACCCCATGGACAACTGCCTGGCGCTGTATCCGGAGCCGCAGTGGGACGAAATTGCCCACAAGGTGGCGGAGCTCAGCGATGCAGATCAGGCGGTTCGTCACCTCAAGCGCCGTTTCCTCGGTCAGGCCGTCGAGCTGGAGCTGGACAGTGCTGGCCGGATCCTGGTGGCGCCGGAATTCCGCGATCTGATCGGACTGGACAAGAAAGCGATGCTGGTGGGCATTCTGCATCGCTTCGAAATCTGGGCCGGGGATGCCTGGGAGGCCGAGCAGGCCGCCCTCGAGCAGACCGGCGAGATGCCTGACAGCGTCAAGTCACTGGCGTTCTGAGGGCATTCGAGTGAGCCATGCGCAACCCGTTCACCAGCCGGTCATGCTGGAGGAGGTTCTGGACGTGATGCCGATCCACGACAGCGGCTTCTACATTGATGGCACCTTTGGCCGCGGCGGCCATAGCCGCGCGCTGCTGTCGCGCCTGGGCCCGGATGCGCGCCTGACTGGCATCGACCGCGACCCGCAGGCGGTAGCGACGGGACGGGAACTGGAGCGGGCGGATGCCCGCTTTCACATTATGGCTGCGCGTTTTGATTGCATTGCCGAGCTGGCGGCACGGGAATCCCGGCCGCTGGTCGGCGTGCTCCTTGATCTTGGTGTGTCGTCGCCGCAGCTCGATGATGCCGCCCGTGGCTTCAGCTTCCTGCGCGACGGACCGCTGGATATGCGCATGAATCCGGAGCAGGGAATCAGCGCGGCGCAGTGGTTGATGCAGGCAGATGAGAAAACCATTGCGGACGTGCTTTACCAGTTCGGCGAGGAACGCAAGTCCCGGCGGATTGCGCGCCGCATCTGCGAGCAGCGTGCGGAGGCGCCCATCGAGACTACCAGGCAGCTGGCCGAGCTGGTGGAAAAGGCTATTGGTCGTGGCGAGCCCGGCAAGCACCCGGCCACGCGAACCTTTCAGGCAATCCGGATTCATATCAATGAGGAGCTTGATGCATTGCAGGCGGCGCTGGCGCAGGCCGTTGAGTGTCTGGCGCCTGGCGGCCGGCTTGCAGTAATCAGCTTTCATTCGCTGGAAGACCGCATGAC
>JAWWAC010000118.1:0-1985 GCA_033721915.1 Oleiphilaceae bacterium | reverse complement strand
GCCCCTTGCTGCCCAGCCCGGTCAGGCAGTAAAGCCCGGGCAGCGCCAGTTCCGGCTCCGCGGAGATGCCCTTCATGCGCGCCTGGCGCCGTATCCGCGCCACCAGTGCCGTGTCATTCCACAGAGCGCCGGCAATGGGCTGGTAATCCGGCGTGGTGGCCCGGAAGCGGGTGCGCCCCCGCCACAGGGCCCGCTCCGGCCAGCCCCGCACCAGATCCGGCAGCCAGGCCGCAATGCGTTCCTGATTGTCCCGGTGGGAGTCTTCCCGCTCCAGTGGGTCCGGGTCGTCCAGATCAAAGCTGGCACCGATCAGCTGCCAGCCTTCACAGGGAGGATTCACATAACCATCACCACAGACCACCACACGGGGCGGTGTCGCTTCAGTGGCCGGCAGCAGCGACACCTGGCCACGAATGGGTTTTAGAGGCAGTGGTACCAGCGGCAGAGTGAAGTCGGTATGGGTGTCGCCGGTTGTTAATGAGGGAGAAGAGGCACCGGTGGGTGACGATTCAGAGCCGGGATTCGCGTCCAGGCTGCAGAGCAGCGCCCTGCTGGCATTGGCGGCACAGACCACCACCGTATCGGTGTCCAGCGTCTCACCCGTATTCAGAGTAAGTCGCCAGAGGCCTTGCCCCTCCGCCCGGCACAAGCCAGTGACAGCCACCCCCGTGCGCAGCTGCACCGCGGGCGACGAGAGCAGGGCGGTACAGAGGCGGTCCGGTCGCAGCCAGCCACTGCCGGGGTACCACAGTGCCGGACGGGGAATGGCAATGCCGGCAATGTCGGATGCCTCCACGGCCGTCACCCCCTGTATCAGTGCCGGGTCGTGGTCCCCTGAGGCGATGATCCGCCCCTGTCGTTGAGCGTCTTCATCGGACAGTGCCACCTGCAGCAGCCCGGTGGGGTGCCAGAAGTCCCCACCCAGTGACTGCTGCCAGCGCCCGTAAGCGGCCTGGGCAAAGGACAGGGCCGCACTGGCCAGTGCCGTCTCGGCGTTCCACTGCACCGCCGGCTTGATGTATACCGCCCCCTGGTGATTGCCGGAAGCGCCGCTGGCGGGACCGTCCCCCGCCTCCAGCACGGTCACGGATACGCCAGCCTCACTCAGGCAGGCCGCTGTCGTGGCGCCTGCCACACCGGCACCGATAATCACCACATGATCCACGTGTTTTTTCATGGCGACAGCTTACCAGACCCGGGCCCTACCGGAGCATCAAAATGGCGGCCTTATCCGCGCCTGAGCCAGACAGTGCAAGCTTGCGTAGTAGATCAAGTCATTCCGAAGGACCCGTCCATTATGAGAGCACTGATTGCCTTTGCCGTACTGGCCCTGTCGCTGTTTCTGTCCCTGTATGAGCTCAGGGAGCCAAGGCTGGATGCCTCCAGCCATCAGGCACTGGAGCACTCCCTCAAACGCCTGGAACGGGACATCCCCGAGTCCGACAGGCTGGCCTTTGCACAGGACTATGGCGTGGTCTTTTCCACAGCGATACTGGATCATATCGGTTACCAGGCCACCAGTGACGACCTCCGCCGCGCCATGGAAAACGACCCGGACGGGGTCTTCACCCATGTTCATGCCCAGCTCGACGGCCTGACAGCCGGCCAGATCCGGGCTCTGGCCGCTGAAAAGCGCCAGCGCCTGGAACACTGGTTAAACCAATTGGACGAATCCCGCGATACGATGCCACCCGCCAGCCCCTGACAGGATAAAGCGTTTACCCACCTGAAAAGCACCTACAGAGGCATTTTTACCGTCCAGACTGTCGCCAACATTTTCGCAAACGGTTAATATGTTGCTCCTTGATGACACCTGAGTGAATCAGGGCCGTTTTCGTCCCTGTAACAGTCGACACAGCAAAGGGCCGCATTATCAATACTACGGACACTACCCGACACGACAGCGATGAAATTGACCTGAGGGAGCTGGTACAGGTGCTGTGGCGCCGCAAAGTCTGGCTGCTGGGCACCCTGATTCTTTGTGG
>JAWWAC010000117.1:0-2125 GCA_033721915.1 Oleiphilaceae bacterium | reverse complement strand
GAACCTTGGATTCAAGCCTATGAGGACTGGAATGTGGATATTGGCCTGGAGTGCGGCCTTCAAGGCAAAGCCCAGATCGGCAAGGGCATGTGGCCCAAGCCGGACCGCATGGCGGAGATGATGGAGGCCAAGATCGGCCACCCGAAGGCCGGCGCCAACACCGCCTGGGTGCCGTCGCCCACCGCCGCGACACTCCACGCCATGCACTACCACAAGGTGGATGTGCGGGCCCGTCAGGACGAGCTGGCCAAGCGTGGCCGCGCCAGCCTGGACAAGATCCTCACTCTGCCGCTGCTGGACGACCCGTCCTCCATCAGTGCCGAGGAGCGCCAGCAGGAGCTGGACAACAACGCACAGGGTATCCTCGGCTACGTGGTGCGCTGGATCGACAGCGGCGTGGGCTGCTCCAAGGTGCCGGACATCAACGATGTGGGCCTGATGGAAGACCGCGCCACCCTGCGGATTTCCTCACAGCATATCTGCAACTGGCTCTATCACGGCCTCTACAGCGAAGAGCAGGTGATGGAAGCCATGAAGCGCATGGCTGCCGTGGTGGACCGTCAGAATGCCGGTGACCCCAGCTACAAGCCCATGGCGGAGAACTTCGATGACAGCGTGGCCTTCCAGGCGGCCTGTGATCTGGTGCTCAAGGGCCGTGAGCAGCCCAACGGCTACACCGAGCCACTGCTTCACGCCTACCGCCGCAAGGCCAAGGCCAAGTTCGGTCAGTAATAACCTCTGGCCGACAGTCACAAAAAACCCCGCTTTGGCGGGGTTTTTTTATGGGGTATTAACGGATCGGCTTTCAGCCATGGCCGCAAGCCGTTCAACCGGTTCCGGGTCTCAATCGTGCAGCTGATCCGCCGCAAACAGGGTGTTCTCCAGCAGAACGGCAATGGTCATGGGCCCCACGCCGCCCGGCACCGGGGTGATCCAGCCGGCGCGCTCCGCGGCGGTGTCGAACACCACATCGCCGATCAGCTTGCCCTGTTCGTTACGGCTGATGCCCACATCAATCACCGTGGCACCGGGGCGGATCCATTCTCCCTGGACCAGTTGCGGCTTGCCGGCAGCGGCGATCAGGATGTCCGCCTCGCCCACAAAGCGTTGCAGGTTCTGGGTAAAGCGGTGGGTGACGGTCACTGTGGCGCCCTTGAGCAGCAGTTCCATGGCCATGGGGCGGCCGACAATGTTGGAGGCGCCGACAATGACCGCGTGCTGGCCCTTGTAGGGGGTGTTGATGCTGTCCAGAAGGCGGATCACTCCGGCCGGGGTGCAGGGGCGCAGCTGTGGCTTGCGCTGGGCAAGGCGGCCGATGTTGTAGGGGTGGAATCCGTCCACGTCCTTGTCCGAACGGATGCGCAGCAGTATCTGGTCGGCATCCAGGGGTTTGGGCAGAGGCAGCTGCACCAGTATGCCGTCAATCTCCGGGTCTTCGTTGAGGGCGTCCACCAGCTGGTTGAGATCCTCCTGGCTGGTGTCTTCCGGCAGGCTGTAATCCCGCGCCATGATCCCGGTTTCTTCACAGGCTTCGCGCTTTTTGCGCACATAGACGGTGGAGGCCGGGTCGCTTCCCACCAGTATCACGGCCAGCCCTGGTGGCCTCAGCCCCTGTTCACGACGGCGGGCGACTCCCGCTGCTACTTCCTTGCGCACTGTTCGGGAAATGGCCTTGCCGTCAATCAGTTCTGCTGTCATGTTCACTGCCCAGAGTTACGTCATCGAAGGGGCGCGTATTGTCGCATGCCTTGGCCTGAGGGCCAATGCGCGCTACTCTGAAATCACCGGATGGTGGCTTTCAGTCCTGCCGGAAATACCGTCCGGGAGCAAAGTCCGCAGGCTTCGGGGGGGCATGGCCGGTCAGCAGGCCATGCAAAGCGCTTGACGGGGGTGTGAGGCGCCGGTAATATGCGCCGCAACTTTGCTGAGTCAACAGCTTAACGATTTTCGGGGTATAGCGCAGTCTGGTAGCGCGCCTGCTTTGGGAGCAGGATGTCGGGAGTTCGAATCTCTCTACCCCGACCAGTTTCAATCGCTCGTCCGGTGAGCGTGAGGGTTAAGCGCCCGTAGCTCAGCTGGATAGAGCAACGGCCTTCTAAGCCGTAGGTCGCAGGTTCGAGCCCTG
>JAWWAC010000116.1:0-2139 GCA_033721915.1 Oleiphilaceae bacterium | reverse complement strand
TCTAGCGGGCCAGGCCCAGCAGCTTGCGCAGCCAGGCGGTGTCGAGGTGCTGTTCGATGCTGTCCGCCAGGCGGTCGAGCTGGTTGAGCCGGTGTTGCTGGTAGTCCACGGCCTGCTGCTGGCCACTCAGGCCCAGTTCGGTGAGCAGCGCGTGGCAGGCATCGGCGTTGTCGAAGATGCCGTGGCAGTAGGTGCCCATTACCTGGCCATCGTCGCTGATGGCGCCGTCGGGGCCGGTGGATAACTGACACAGCGGCCTGGCCAGGGCGGCGCCGGTGGTGACGCCGTTGTGGATCTCGTAGCCGGTCATGGCGGTGTTGCCCTCCCCCAGGCTGAGGCGGCCGCTGACATTGCGCAGTTGCTTGCCAGCCACCATGCGGGTCTCCATGGCCAGCAGGCCCAGGCCTTCGGTGCTGCCGGGTTCGCCTTCCAGGCCGTCCGGGTCGTGGACAGCGCTGCCCAGCATCTGGAAGCCGCCGCAGATGCCGAAGAGTTTGCCGCCGTAGCGCAGGTGCTTGCGGATAGCGGTGTCCCAGCCCTGGCGGCGCAGCCAGGCGAGGTCGTGGCGGGTGCTCTTGGAGCCGGGCAGCAGGATCACATCCGCCGGCGGGATGGGCTGGTCCGGGCCGATGAATTGCAGGTCCACCCCCGGGTGCAAGCGCAGGGGGTCGAAGTCGTTGTGGTTGCTGATGCGGGGCAGCACGGGCACGACGATTTTCAGGGCATTGGCGCCGTGACTGCCACTGGTGCCCACGCTGTCCTCGGCGTCCACCAACAGGCCGTGGAGGTACGGCAGGGTGCCGATGACAGGTTTGCCGGTGCGCTCGGTGAGCCAGTCCAGGCCCGGTTGCAGCAGGGCCATGTCGCCGCGGAAGCGGTTGATGATGAAGCCGGCGGTGCGGGCTTGTTCGCTCTCGCTCACCAGTTCCAGGGTGCCTACCAGTTGGGCGAATACGCCGCCCCGGTCGATGTCGCCAACCAATAGCACCGGGCAGTCGGCGGCCTCGGCGAAACCCATGTTGGCGATGTCGTTGGCCCGCAGGTTGATCTCCGCCGGGCTGCCGGCGCCCTCGGCGATGATCACATCGTATCTGGCGGAGAGATCCCGCCAAGCCGCCAGTACCGAGTTCATGGCCTCGGCCTTGTAGGCGTGGTAGTCCAGCGCGTCCATGTTGCCGTGGACCCGGCCCCGCAGGATGACCTGGGCGCCGCGATCGCTCTGGGGCTTGAGCAGCACCGGGTTCATGTCGGAATGGGGCTCCAGGCCGCAGGCCAGGGCCTGGAGCGCGGTGGAGCGGCCGATCTCGCCGCCGTCCACGGTCACGGCGCTGTTCAGGGCCATGTTCTGGGGTTTGAAGGGCGCCACCGAGACACCCTGGCGTGCCAGCCAGCGGCACAGGGCCGCCACCACCGTGGTCTTGCCGGCGTCTGAGGTGGTGCCCTGGATCATCAGTGTGGTCACGGTAACAGCCTCAGAGTTCCACGCCCTTCTGGGCCTTGATGCCCTGGTCCTTGAAGGCGTGCTTGACCACTTTCATCTCGGTGACGGTGTCCGCCAGGTCGATCAGCTCCTGCCTGGCATAGCGGCCGGTGACCACGGCGTGCTGCATCTCCGGGCGGGACTGGAGGTCGTCCAGCACGGTGTCCAGATCCAGGTAGTCGTAGCGCAGGGCGATGTTGAGTTCGTCCAGCAGCACCAGATGGTAGCTGTCGTCGCTGAGCATCCTCTTCGCCACCGCCCAGGCGGCTTCGGCGGCGGCCACGTCCTTGTCCCGGTCCTGGGTGTCCCAGGTGTAGCCCTGGCCCATGACGTGATAATCCACGTTGGGCAGGTTGCGGAAGAAGGCGTCCTCGCCGGTGCTGAAGGCGCCCTTGATGAACTGCACCACGCCCACTTTCATGCCGTGGCCCAGGGCCCGGGCCACCATGCCGAAACCGGAGCTGCTCTTGCCCTTGCCGGGGCCGGTGAGCACCAGCAGTACGCCCTGCTCTTTCTGGGCGCGGGCGATGCGCTCCTGCATCACTTTCTGCTTGGCGGCCATGCGCCGGGCGTGGCGTTCGGGATCTTTGGCATTGTCTCGCATAGTGGTTCCTTCTCTGTCACTTGGCCGGTCAGGGCGGCTCGATTGCTCAGGGTCG
>JAWWAC010000115.1:0-2313 GCA_033721915.1 Oleiphilaceae bacterium | reverse complement strand
CCTCCAGGCCCTGCTCTCCGCCGTGGCCCGCTGTGTGGAAGCCCAGGCGGTGGTCACCGACGCGGTTGTATGACACAGCGTGGCGGGGCGTTAACACCTCGCCATGCTTTTCAGTGTCATTCAGTGTTCAGGGGAAGTCTTCAGGGGCAGCCTGACGCCGGGGCAGTGTGCCAGCCGGGCAATAAAGCCCTGTAGCGTAGCTTTGCTAGACGATGGTGCGGACCGGAATCTGCATGGGGTCCGCCTCTGGGCCCGGCACCCGTGGCGTGGGCAGCCCCAGGTTGTTCTTCTCGAACACACGGTCGGCCCGGTAGCTGGAGCGCACCAACGGCCCGGATGCCACCTCCATGAACCCTTTGGCCAGACCCAGCTCACGGAATTCGTTGAATTCCTCCGGCGTCACATAACGCTCCACCGGCAGGTGGTTGCGGGTGGGGCGCAGGTACTGGCCCAGTGTCAGTATGTCCACGTCCCGCTCCCTCAGGGCGTCCATGGTGGCCAGGACTTCCTCACGGGTCTCACCCAGACCCAGCATCAGGCTGGTCTTGGTCAGCACTTTCGGGTTGTGGCGCTTGGCATGGGCCAGCACGTCCAGTGTCTGGTGATAACCCGCCCGGGGGTCCCGTACCCGGTGGGTCAGCCGTTCCACGGTTTCCACGTTCTGGGCGAATACATCCAGCCCCGAGTCCACCACCCGCTCAATGGCCGCCGGGTCCCCGTCGAAGTCCGGCGTCAGTGCCTCCACCGCCACATGGGGTGTGCGTGCCTTGATAGCCCGCACACAGTCGGCATAATGGGTGGCACCGCCGTCGTCCAGATCGTCACGGTCCACGGAGGTGAGCACAATGTAGCGCAGCCCCATCAGCTCCACGGAATGGGCGGTATTGGCGGGTTCGTCCCTGTCCAGCCAGCCTCTGGGGTTGCCGGTGTCCACAGCGCAGAAGCGGCAGGCACGGGTGCATACCGAGCCCATCAGCATGATGGTGGCGGTGCCGTTGGCCCAGCACTCGCCGATGTTGGGGCAGTGGGATTCCTCGCACACAGTGCTAAGCTTGTGCGACGCCACATTGCGCTTGACCGCCTCGTAGCGCTCGCCGCCGGGCATTTTCGCCCTCAGCCAGCGGGGCTTGGGGCCGGTGATGGGGGCCGTCTCCGTGCGCTGCTTCATGCCGTCCTTGATGGCGGCATGACCCTGCTGCTCGTTGCGGTATTTGTGACCGCTGGCAATGCGTTGTCTGGGAGCGTCGGAGCTGTCGGACATGGCGTGAAACCTGAGCTGGACAAAGGGATAGATTAAAGACTGGCGCGGGGGGATACAAGCATCTCCCGATTCCGACCGCCGCACATCAAGGGTACGACATCATGGATCTTCAGTTCCTTACGGAACAAGCACTGACACTGGCCCGGGCCGCAGGTCGGGAAATCATGACCATCTACGAGGGGGACTTCGAGGTCAGCCTCAAGGCCGACCAGAGCCCGCTCACCGAGGCGGACATGGCCTCCCACCGGCTGATCGTCAAGGGCCTGAAAGCCCTGTCGCCGCAACTGCCCATCCTCTCCGAGGAGGCGGCCAATATTTCCTGGAAAGAGCGCAGCCAGTGGCACAGTTTCTGGCTGGTGGACCCCATCGACGGCACCCGGGACTTCGTCAACCGCAGCGGCGAATTCACGGTCAACATCGCCCTGGTACAGGACGGCCGTCCGGTGGCCGGTGTGGTCACCGCACCGGCACTGGGACAGGAGTTCTGGGGCATTGTCGGCCAGGGGGCCTGGATGTGTGAGGGGGGGCAGATCCGCGAGCTGAAGGTGCAGGAGCCACCCCGTGAGATTCGCGTTCTGGCCAGCAAGAACCACATGAACCGGGAAACCGAGCAATTCATACAGTCACTCGGCCCACACCGCCTGGTGCAGGCGGGCAGTTCATTGAAATTCTGCCGCATCGCCCAGGGAGAGGCAGATCTTTACCCCCGCCGCGGACCCACCTGTGAATGGGACACCGGCGCCGCACAGGCCGTTCTTGAGGCCGCCGGTGGCAAGGTGCTCACCTTTGATGGCGAGCCACTGCGCTACGGCAAGGAAGATTTCCACAACCCCTACTTTATCGCCGCAGGCCCCGGCTACGGCGACCACAACCACAACCACTGACTGGAGTACCCCATGGCCCTGCCTGTTGCCTTTACCGGGCGGCTGAAACTGCCGCTCATTGCCGCCCCCATGTTTCTCATCTCCAACCCCACACTGGCCCTGGCCTGCTGCCGCCAGGGCATAGTGGGCACCTTTCCGGCACTGAACCAGCGCACCAGTGAGGGCTTT
>JAWWAC010000114.1:0-2389 GCA_033721915.1 Oleiphilaceae bacterium | reverse complement strand
TACGGTGAAGACGCACGCCCGGCGGATCAACGCCAAGCTGGAAGTGCGCTCCCGGACCCAGGCCATTGTGCGGGCCCGGGAACTGGGCCTGCTCTGACCGCCCTGCTAACAGGTGGAAGGTCAGGCGGTGGCCCTGAGCTGCTCGATGCGCTCGTCCTTTTCCTGCCAGAGTTTGCCGACCCAGGCCTGAAACGCTTCCCGGGCCTCCGGATCATTGGCGTAGTCCATGCCCAGGAACTGCCGGGGAATCTCCAGCCTGCGGATGTCCACAACAATGCGTTCCATGCGGCCACAGAGGTAGTCCCAGAAACTGGGCTGCCGGCCCGGGTAGACGATGGTCACATCCAGCATCGTGTGCAGGGTGTCTCCCATGGCCCCCAGCACAAAGGCGGTGCCTCCGGCCCTCGGCCGTAACAGATGGCGGTAGGGTGAGGCCTGTTGGCGATGCTTCTCGGGAGTGAAGCGGGTGCCTTCCATGAAGTTGAACACGGTCACCGGCATGGTGCGGAATTTCTCGCAGGCCCGGCGGGTGGTGGCCAGGTCGGTGCCCCGCAGTTCCGGCCGCTTCGCCAGGGTTTCCTTGCTGTGACGCTGCATGAATGGGAAATCCAGCGCCCACCAGGCCACCCCCAGAAAAGGCACCCAGATCAGCTGCTGCTTGAGGAAGAACTTCAGCAGCGGAATGCGGCTGTTGAGGACGTACTGAATGGCCGGGATGTCGGCCCAGCTCTGGTGATTGCAGGTGACGAAATACCAGTGCCTCCGGTCCAGGTCCTCAGCGCCCCGCACATCCCATTGCACCCGGTGCAGCAGATCCATCAGGCAGTTGTTGAAACCGATCCAGATATAGGCGATGCAGTTCAGGGCCCGGGTGCAGAAATGGCGGAAACCGGCGAGGGGTATCACCAGTTTCAGCAGGGCGAATACCATCAGCACAGGGAACAGCAGCAGCGTGTTGAGCAGGATCAGCACGGCGGCAAGAGCGCCTTTCACGGGCGCAGGCAGGAACGTCAGCATCGGGCCTAGGACTCCGGGTTTACGGACAGAGCATCACCCTTCGCCGCGGCTCTTGGGCATGAGCATCTGCTCATCGGCGGTGACCAGGTCCAGCATAGTGGTCTCGTCGGAAGTATCCAGCACCAGGTCGCGATACTGCTGGTCATAGTAGGCCAGGTTGTTGAATTCGATCATGCTGCGGATTTCCTTGACGTACTCGGCGCCCCGCTCGGAGTAACCGATCAGACCCTGGGCCAGGGCGGGCCCGCTGAGGGGTTGGCCGTCCTGACGGAACTGTTCCCGGGTATTGCGCAGTGCCAGGTAGGTCTGGTGACGGTTCAGGTTCTGGATGTAGGACCGGATCGAATGGTACGGCGAGGAAAAGGCCGCCACCTCATGGCTGGCACCGTCCGGGCGACTGTTGGGCACCAGGCCACAGCCCTCGCTGAAGCACCACTGGCCAAAGAGGTTGTTGCCCTTGCGGGCGAAGCGGGAGGTGCCCCAGGCGGATTCATTGGCGGCCTGGGCCATGATCAGCGACGGCGGGATAACGTCCAGCCGCCGTGTCAGCATCTCGAACATCTCGTCACTGCCCAGCTTGGCGGGCACCCGCAGGCGTTCGGACTGCTGCCTGAGCCAATCCAGGTCTTCTTCGGTAAGGGTCTCCTTGCCGGCGAGGTTCAGCAGGTGCTGGCGCTGGATCAGGATGCGGGCGTTGGCCAGCAGGATCCGTGGGTACAGGAAGGAAAAGAAGGCGTCTTTCTTGGCGTCGGTATCCTCATAGGCCGAGAAATCCGGCAGCTCCGCTTCGGCCCATGCCGGCAGTGGCGGCAGGGCGGCGAGGGCAATATCTCCGGTCTCCCCCTCTTCGGGTGTGTGCAGCGCTCCCCAGAGACTGAAGAGTAACAGGGGTAAAGCAAACAGAGCGATCCGGATTCCGGTGGACATAAAACTCCTACAACCTGTCTGGAATTCGCTCCATTGTAACAGGTCCGGGCCTCCAGGCGAGCCCGGCCTCAACCGGACTCGCTGACGGGCATCAGGGCAGGCGGGTGGCCATCAACAGTCCGAGCTGCTGCTCGCTGCCGCCGGCATCGGATAGCCGCAGGAACAGCTGTTCCTGATCAGGGGTGATGAAGCCCTCCAGCACCAGCGTGCCGTCGGTGAGGCTCAGGCGGCCATTGCCCAGGTCCGCCAGTGTCAAATTGCGGGTGCTGCTGGCCAGGGCTGAGGGGCGGGTGACCTCCTCCGTGGACACGGTATGGACCACTTCCAGGCCTTCGGTGGTGAGGCTGGCGGTGGTGGTCCCGGTGATGGTGAGGGTGGCGTCGGCGAAATGCAGCAGACGGTTGCTGTCTGTGGCCATACCCATTGCCAGCCCCTGCACCCGGTA
>JAWWAC010000113.1:0-2502 GCA_033721915.1 Oleiphilaceae bacterium | reverse complement strand
CCCCGTGGCGTGCCGCAGATCGAAGTCACCTTCGATATTGACGCCAACGGCATCCTGCATGTGTCTGCGAAAGACAAGGCTACAGGCAAGGAGCAGTCCATCGTCATCAAGGCCTCTTCCGGCCTGAGCGAGGAAGAAGTGGAGCAGATGGTCAAGGACGCGGAAGCCTACGCGGACGAGGACAAGAAGTTCGAGGAACTGGTCCAGGCCCGCAACCAGGGCGACGCCATGATCCACTCCGTGCGCAAGACCCTGGAAGAAGCGGGTGACAAGGCCACGGAAGAGGACAAGAGTGGCATCGAAAGCGCCATCAGCGAGCTGGAAGAAGCCCTGAAAGGGGATGACAAGGACGACATCGAAGCCAAGACCCAGAAGCTGACGGAAGCCTCCTCCTCGCTGGCCCAGAAGATGTACGCCGAGCAGGGCGGTGAAGGGGCCGAAGGTGGCGCCGAAGCCGGCCAGCAGGGTCAGGGCGGTCAGGGCGATGACGCCGTGGACGCGGAGTTCGAGGAAGTAAAGGACGATGACAAGCGGTCCTGATCCCGCAATGATCATTTTCAGGGAGTACTTGAACGCGGGAGGTGTGCCTTCCGCGTTTTTGTCGTTCTGACAGTCACACTGGTTGCTGCCTGAAGGCAGCCCCCAACAACAGGTTGATGGTGTTCCATGGCCAAGCGCGATTATTACGAGATTCTCGGGATTTCCCGATCCGCGGATGAGAAGGAAGTCAAAAAAGCCTATCGCAAGATGGCAATGAAATATCATCCGGACCGAAACCCGGATGACGCCAGCGCCGAGGATAAATTCAAGGAAGCCAGCGAGGCCTACGAGGTGCTGGCCGACCCCCAGAAGCGCGCTGCCTACGATCAGTTCGGACATGCCGGCGTGGACGGCAGTGGTGGCGGCGGCTTCGGTGCCGGCGGCGGTGGCGCCAGCTTCTCCGATATCTTCGGCGATGTGTTTGGCGATATCTTTGGTGGCGGCGGCCGTGGTGGCCGCTCAGGGCGTGGCGCGGACCTGCGTTACACGCTGCAGCTGGATCTGGAGGAGGCGGTCAAGGGCACCACCGTCAAGATCCGCATCCCCAGCCACGAGGAATGTGGCAGCTGCAAGGGCTCCGGTGCCGAGCCCGGCTCCAGCCCGGAAACCTGTCCCACCTGTCGCGGCATGGGTCAGGTGCGCATGCAGCAGGGCTTCTTCGCCGTGCAGCAGACCTGCCCCACCTGTCGCGGTGGCGGCAGCATTATCAAGAACCCCTGCAAGGCCTGTAACGGCCAGGGCCGCGTGGAAGAGGAGAAGACCCTCTCCGTGAAGGTGCCGCCGGGTGTGGACACCGGTGACCGGATCCGCCTCAGTGGCGAGGGCGAGCCGGGCATACAGGGCGCCCCCGCCGGTGACCTCTATGTGCAGGTGGCGGTGAACGACCACCCACTGTTCGAGCGCGACGGGCGCAACCTGTACTGCGATGTGCCCATCAGCATCGTGGACGCGGCGCTGGGTGGCGAGCTGGAAGTGCCCACGCTTAATGGCCGGGTCAAGCTCAAGATCCCGCCGGAGACCCAGACCGGCAAGCTGTTCCGCCTGCGTGGCAAGGGTGTGGCGCCCGTGCGCGGTGGTCCCTCGGGGGATCTGCTGTGCCGGGTCAATGTGGAAACACCCGTGAAGCTGACCAAAAAGCAGAAGGATCTGCTGCGGGAGTTCGAGCAGAGCATGAACGACAGCGACTCCGGCAAGCACGGCCCGAAGAAGAGCTCCTGGTTTGAAGGGGTGAAGAACTTCTTTGAAGACATGAAGTTCTGAGGGGAGAATAGCCCCTTACCACAATCCAGACCAGCAGGGTGAACAGATGACACGCATAGCAATCGCCGGCGCCGCCGGCCGCATGGGCAAGGTGCTGATCGAGGCCATCAGTGTCACGGATGGTGTCACACTGGGGGCCGCCACGGCCCGTCCCGCCAGCAGCCTGATCGGGGTGGACGCCGGTGAAATGGCCGGTGTGGGCCATATGGGGGTGGCCATCAGTGACGACCTCTCATCGGTGCTGGACCGGTTTGATGTGCTGGTGGACTTCACTTTCCCGGACCTGACGCTGGAGAACCTGGCCCTGTGCAACGGCGCCGGCAAGTCCATGGTGATCGGCACCACGGGCATGAACGACAGTGAAAAGCGCCAGATGGCCGAGCAGGGTGCGGATATCCCGGTGGTCTTTGCCCCCAACATGAGTGTGGGGGTGAACCTGGTGCTGCAACTGCTGCAGACCGCCGCGCGGGTACTGGGTGAGGACTCGGACATCGAGGTGATCGAGGCCCACCACCGCCACAAAAAGGACGCCCCGTCCGGCACCGCGCTGCGCATGGGTGAGGTGGTGGCGGAGACACTGGGCCGCGACCTCAAGGACTGCGCCGTCTATGGCCGCGAAGGCTTCACCGGCGAGCGTCCGCCCCACCAGATCGGCTTTGAGACCATCCGTGCCGGTGACATTGTGGGCGAGCATACGGTGAT
>JAWWAC010000112.1:0-2524 GCA_033721915.1 Oleiphilaceae bacterium | reverse complement strand
GGTGTTGCTGGAAGTGGCTCTCCATGCGCTGCCCCCAATCCCCCTCGGGGGCAATCAGAACGGCATTTCGATGGCCGTCCAGTGCCAGTCGCTCGGCCACCTGACGGGCCTCGTCTTCCCCGGAGAGGCCGAACTGATAGAGGTTTTCCGGGACGGGCTGATCCGCCTCCAGGTACCCCATGGCCAGAATGGGAATGGGCAGCCGGGACTGGTCCTTGAGTCCGGACAGGTCTTCCTTGCCCAGCGGTCCCACCACCAGGTCCGGGCTGTCGGTCAGCAGGGCGGCGTAGATTTCATCGAAGGGTCTGGCGTGGGTGTCGTAAATATCCACACTGGTATTGTCTCCGCCGTTCTGCCCGAACTCATCGTAGACGGCGGCCATGAATCCTTCCCGTATGGCCTGTCCGGCGCTGCCCAGCGGTCCGGACAGTGGCAGTGCCAGGGCAATCCTGCGTGGCCGGTCGCGGGAGAGGCGGGCAATAAGCTGAAGCTCCCTGGGAGGGGTAATGGCCGCAGGGTGATTGGGCCAGTTCTCCTGCCAGCGGCGGACCGTGGCGGACTGGGATTCCATGGAGGCGCCGTGGCCGGCCGACAGCACCAGTGCCAGCTCCAGCCAGCCCTGTGTGTCGCTGTCGCTGTATTCCCGGCTGGCCTTCTCCAGGTCCGCCTCGGGGCTGCTGCGCAGCAGTCGCCAGATGCGGTCATGGCGCTGTCCCTGTTCCCGGTTTTCGGCGGCGCGGTCATTGTGAATCAGTGCCAGTGCCGCCCGTACCGGCTGATTGGCCATCAGCTGGGTTTTCAGCTGCATCTGCAGTGCCCGCTCCTGCAGGGCTTCAGGCAGGCGCCGTGGCAATGCGCGATCCAGTTCCGGGCTCAGGCTGCGGGCCCATCGCCGGTCTCCGGTGGCGACGATGGATTCCATGGACAGCAGCAGGTACTGATCCCGTTCGGGCGGGTCCATGGGCTCCGTGGAGAGAGTCTGCAGCAACTGCCTGGCGCCCTGATAGTCTTCCTGCTGCTGGAGCATTTCCACCGCCTGCAGCCGGTAGCGCTGGCTGCGGCTGCGGTCATCGCTGTCACTGGCGGCCTGAAGCAGGCCCTGGAGTGTTTGAGGCGCGGCCTGCTGTTCCTCCTCCGGGGCGCGGGGTGAGGCGCAGCCGGCAATAATCAGGCTGAGTACAAGCAGCAGTAGCGGGGCGGGGCATTTCATCGTGGCATTCATCATCAGGGCGCGAGGCGTTTCCCGGTTGTTGTTGCCGCGGTTCGCGGGCATGATTGGTCGGATTTCGCCGATTCTATCAGTTATGGACCCTTCCGGCATGACAACCTTGCAAGATTCAACAGGCCCCACAGGCACAGGCTGTCTCTGTGTGGTGGCCACACCCATCGGCAACCTGGGGGATATTACGGCCAGGGCCGTCCAGTGGTTGCGGGAAGCGGATCTGGTGGTGGCGGAGGATAAGCGCCACTCCATTCGTCTGCTGGATCATCTGGGTCTGGATAAAAAGCTTCTGGCGCTCCATGAGCACAACGAAGACAAACAGGTGCCGGGGTTGCTGGAACGTCTGCGCAATGGCGACCGCATCGCACTGATCAGCGATGCCGGCACGCCCCTGATCTCTGACCCGGGGTTTGTACTGGTCCGTGCTGCCCGCCAGGCCGGTCTGACCGTGACCACCACCCCTGGCCCCTGTGCCGCCATTGCCGCGTTGAGCGTGGCCGGGCTGGCCACTGACCGCTTCCTGTTCGAGGGCTTTCTGCCGGCCAAGGCCGGTGCCCGTGAGCGCCGTCTGCAGGCACTGGCGGGGGAGAGTGCCACGCTGGTGTTCTACGAATCCCCCCGACGGGTGGGGGACACGGTGGACGCCATGGCCCGGGCCTTTGGCGGCGAGCGCCACGGGGTGGCGGTGCGCGAGCTGACCAAAACCTTTGAAACCGTCTACCAGGGCAGCCTGCAGGACCTCTCAGGGCAGCTGGCGGCGGACCCCCAGTCCGGCAAGGGGGAATACGTGCTGCTGGTGCAGGGCGCGCCGGCGGCGGCCATGGATGCGGAGCTCTCCGGGGAAAGCCGGCGTTTGCTGGAGCGCCTGCTGGAGGAACTTCCGGTGACAAAAGCGGCCAAAGTGACAGCGGATGTGACGGGTGAACGGCGCAATGCCCTTTACCAGTACGCATTATCCCGCCAGAAAAGAGATTAGGCGTCTTGCGCGCGCCCATTGGCGGGGTTATCCTTAATGTCAGAGTTCGCCGGACGGTCGCCGCCTGCCTTGTGCAGGGGGAGGAAAGTCCGGGCTCCACAGGGCAGAGTGCCAGGTAATGCCTGGGCGGCGTGAGCCGACGGAAAGTGCAGCAGAAAGGAAACCGCCCGGTTCCCCAGGGGGCCGGGTAAGGGTGAAAAGGTGCGGTAAGAGCGCACCGCGTGACTGGCAACAGTTCACGGCGATGGTAAACCCCACTCGGAGCAAGACCAAATAGGAGTCCAATGGTGTGGCCCGCACTGGACTCGGGTAGGTTGCTTGAGGTT
>JAWWAC010000111.1:0-2636 GCA_033721915.1 Oleiphilaceae bacterium | reverse complement strand
CCGCCCACGCCACTGACCACACGGCCATCACCCAGACCGTCGGAGACGGTGGCGCCGTTGAGGGTCTGCATCATGGCGGAGTTGATGAAACGGGCATCACGGCGCTGTGCCTGCTTGAGGGCCTGTGTGCCCTGCTCGTGGTCGTACAGGTGGTTGATGAACTGCACGCTGGTCATGCTGATGCGTTCGCGCTCTTCGGTGGTGAGATCCCTCAGGGTCTGGTAGAAGCTCCTGGGGCCCAGGTAAAAGCCACCGTGCATGACCACACCGCCGGTCACGGACTCCCCCAGGGCGTTCCGGGTCAGTGCGTCACGGGCCTCCTGGTCGTCCAGGTCCGGCGTGATGGAAACCAACTCCGTGGTCAGCTGCCCGCCCTTGAAAGCGCAGTCCTGGCGCAGAAAGCCGAAACGCTGCAGCCAGCGCACATCCCGCGCCCTCAGGGGGGAGCTGATCAGCCCCTGCTCGCGCAGCACATCCAGGCTTTCCACCGTCAGCGGGCTGCGGAACAGGCCCTGGTCCAGCAGCACCTGCAGCCGCTCATCGGACACCACCTGGCGGCGCAGTATGCCGGCATGGAGGAGCTGCAGGAAGCCGTCCATCAGCATCTCGCTGCAGCCATAGAGCCCGGTGCTGAAGCTGTCCGTACCACCGACCAGGGCCGCCTCCGGGAATTTGTCCGGCACACCCAGTCGCCGTGCCAGCTCGTTGTACAGGCCGTTGTCCCGGTGCCGGAACAGCAGGTTGTACACCAGCGCCGTACCCAGTGAGCCGATACCCAGCTGCAATGTGCCACCGTCACGCACCAGCAGGCTTGCGTAGAAGCCCACCATGTAGTCCGCCGTTTCCACCGCCATCTCGGGGGCGGAAAACAGTGGGCTGTAGAGCTCGGGGTGGTCAAGGATCATGTCAAAGTCCTCTTCCGGGAGAACCGCCGCATTGCCCATCCATGGCAGCTGGTCGTTCACCTCCGCCACCACGGCCAGTGGCGTGCCCAGGCGCCCGGCCCGTTCGCGCAGCTGTGGCAGCAGGTCCAGTGTCAGGTCCGGGTTGCAGCTGAGGCTGACACGGCCACCCTGCTCCGGGTCCGGCGCCACCATCTGGGCCACCACATTCACCCCCACCGCCATGAGATCCCGCACGGCATGGGTGTAATTGCTGCACAGGTAGTTCTGTTGCTGTTGCGGGTCCCCCAGACGGCTGCCGGCGCGGAAGAAAAACTCCGACACCCGGACATTCTCCGGCAGCTCCCTGCGGGAGAGGTCACGGGCATAATGCAGCTCCGGCACCCCTTCGTAGACCCTGTCCAGAAAGGGCTTCAGGAAGCGCTTCTCAAGGGACTTCCCCGGGGAGGGAATCTCCAGGGTCAGTGCCGTGACAATATGCAGCCGCAGGCTGCTGTCCTCGCAGGCCCTGTCATAGAGGGCATTGGCCAGGTGGCTGGCCTTGCCCAGGCCCAGTGGCAGCCCCAGGCAGATGTCCTTGCCCACGCTGGCAATCAGGGCGTCCACGCAGCGGTCCAGCCGTGAAAACCGCTGTGGCCCGGAATCCGTCGGTGTTTGCTCTGTGCCTTGCACCATCAGTGTCTTCCTTCAGAGTCGTCGTGTCGGTCAGTCGGAACGGGTTGCCAGCCAGTCGGCGGAGAGGGCCCAGGCATACTCCGGTGCCCGGCTGCCGGCAAAGACACCGGCATGGCCTCCCGGCACAACATGAAACTCCTTGTCCTGTGAGGAGACAATCTCCATCACATGGCGCGCCGCCGGTGGCCTCACCAGCTTGTCATCCTCGCCGGCAAAGGCCAGAAGCGCGCAGTGGATGCCGGAAAATTCCGCCTGCCGGTCACCCAGGCGCATGCGGCCACGGGCCATGCGGTTGTTCAGTGCCATGTGCACCACCATGCCCTTGATGGTCTCGCCGGGGTAATCCACCATTTTGCCGAACCACTGCCCCATGGTGGTGTGCACCTGCACATACTCACGGTCCCAGTAGTTCACCAGCAACTCCAGGTAGCTCACCAGCGAGCCCACGGGGTTGGTCAGGCGGAAGGCCAGCACATTCAGCCAGCCCGGCACATGCATCACCCGTGAGGGCAGATCCAGCAGCGAGACATTGAGCAGCTGGCCGACAATGCGCGCCGGACGGTAGACCAGCGACAGCACCCGCCCTGCCACGCCGGACTGGTGCATGTCCACGGGGCTGGCAATGGAGACAATGTTGCGGATATGGGGGTCCTGTGACACGGCCGCGTACATCAGGCTCAGCAGCCCGCCCATGCAGTAGGCGTAGAGGGTCAGGTCCTGCTCGCCGCTGTCACGGCGTACCGCCTCCAGGGCCGATGGCAGCCAGTCCAGCACATAGGTCTCCAGTGAGAGTTCGCTGTGCTCGCCGGTCACTTCCCCCCAGTCCACCAGGTACACGTCAAACCCCTGCGCCAGCAGATAGCGCACCAGCGAGCGCTGCGGCAGCAGGTCGAAGATCATGCTGGTGGCGGCCAGTGGCGGCACCAGCACCACCGGGGTGCGGTGCCTCTGGCGGTTGGCGCTCAGCCACTGGTCGGCCACCTGGCTTTCATCCTCTTCCAGTGGCAGATAGGGGCGCACACTCATGATGCGTTCGCTGTGGATCTCCTCGATGGGCGT
>JAWWAC010000110.1:0-2860 GCA_033721915.1 Oleiphilaceae bacterium | reverse complement strand
GGAGCCACAGTGGGCTTCGGTCAGACACATGGTGCCGGTCCACTCGCCGCTGGTCATCTTGGGCAGGTAGGTCTTTTTCTGCTCATCGGAACCGTGGGCTTCCAGTGAGTGGATGCAGCCGTGACTGAGGCCGGGGTACATGCCAAAGGCCCAGTTGCAGGTGCCCACCATTTCGCTCATGACGATGGACAGTGAGCCCGGCAGGCCCTGTCCGCCCAGCTCGGGGCTGGCGGTCATGGAGGGCCAGCCGCCCTCGATGTACTGCTGGTAGGCTTCGCGGAAGCCGGTGGGGGTCTTCACACCGTCTTCGCTCCAGGTGCAGCCCTCGCGGTCGCCCACCTGGTTGAGTGGCGAGAGCACCTGCTCACAGAACTTGGCACCTTCCTGGATGATGGCGTCCACCATATCGGGTGTGGCGTCCTCCGCACCCGGCAACTTGCTGTAGTGCGTGGCACTGTCCAGCAGCTCTTGCATCACGAATTGAATATCACGCAGGGGCGCTTTGTACTGGGGCATAACGGTTCACCTCGGAATAATTGATCTGCTGCAGAGGGCGGTGCTGAGACCGGCTCGCTGCTACCCTGGAGTCACGGCTGTGACCCGAAAGCGATTGGCCGCACGACGGTGACCGGCTGGAAGCCGACCCTGCCGGCGTTGCCGTTTTCAACGCCACCACGCTGCTGGCCGGAGCCATGGTATGGGTGGTGTGAAAACAAACTGCGGCGGTCGTATTAAAACGACTGTTTGAAACATACGTTTGTTAGACGATGTTTGTCAAGCATGGTACGACGGAGTCCGTCAAACAGGCTCATTTTAGGGATATAAAAAACGCTTACAAGGGCCGCCCGGCCGCACCGGAGAGGGGGTTCCGGCGTTGTGACAGGCCAGTCAGCCGTTCTGTGTACGGGTCATAAGATAGCGGTCAGGCTTTTACATCCAGCAGGGTGCCCAGCATCTCATCGGCGCTGCTGACCACTACCAGTGAGGCTTCCGCCTGGCGCTGGCTGAGCTTGAGATCCACGATGGGCTCAAGCAGGTCGCCGCTGCCGGCCTCCCTGGCCGTGGCCGGTGCCGGCTGCTCTGGCGCCATCGCGGGATTCGCCGTCTGTGGCCGTTCCAGACCGGTGCCGGCACGGGCAATGCGGCTGGCCGCATCCTGCATGCCGTTGGTGCCGTTACGCACCCCTTCCAGCCCGGAAGTCAGGACATTGCTGATCATGGTCATCGCCTCCTGAGTCAACTACACCATAAGAACACGGCCCCCGCCAGGACACAATTACCGCCTGTCAGGATTTGTTATGCACCGGTAACGAGAGATAACGGGCACACCGGGACGCCCGCTCCACCTCGCTGCCGGCCTGGTCCGGGCCAATATAGGGCACCTGACCCAGGCAGGGGGCCGGCATGTGGGCGCGCAGGTAATCCAGTGTGTCCTGCATGGCCTCCATGGGCCGGTCAGACACCTGGTTGGCCACCCATCCGACCAGTGCCACCCGGTCATTGAGAATGGCCTCGGCGGTGAGCATGGCCTGGTTGATGGCCCCCAGGCGCAGACCCACCACCAGTATCACCGGTATGCCCAGTGCCCTGGGCACTTCGCTGTAGGTCTCCCGGTCATTCAGGGGTACCCGCCAGCCACCGGCCCCCTCGATCAGCAGCAGGTCCGCCGGGGCGGTCATCAGGCCCCGGCAGAAACCCGCCAGACGGTCTGCGGACAGGGTGCGCCCGGCCTGTTTTGCCGCCACATGGGGGGCGATGGCCGGCTCCAGCGCCACCGGGTTGATGCGCTCGTAGTCCAGCGCCTCGCTGGCACAGGCCTGCAGTGCCAGTGCGTCCCCGTTGCGCAGCCCGTCCGGGGTCTGCTCGCAGCCGGAAGCCACAGGCTTCATGCCAATGGTGCGCAGACCGGCGGAGTTGGCCAGTTTGAGAAAACCGCAACTGACGGTGGTCTTGCCGATTTCGGTGTCGGTGCCGGTGATAAAGAAGGTCTGTCGGGCCATGGATTTTCCTGGTTGTTCTCAGCGTTTCCGAAGGGGGAGGCGCCCCTCAGAGGGGTTTGTGCAGACGGATATAGGCCACCTGATAGCTGGCGGGCACGCCCTGACCGGGGTCGCGCCAGCGGCTGTAGGCCCTGTTCAGTGCCCGCAGGCGGCCTGGGCTGGTGGCACTGCGGCGGCCGTTGTCCTTGTGCCGGGCACCCAGTGTTTTCAGCTCTTTCAGCAGCGCCATGGGCTGTGGGTACCAGAGACGGATGCATTCGTAATCCAACCGGGCGTCGGGGAAAACCCGCCGCAGCTGCCGCTCCAGCTCCCCCGGGGCCAGGAAGTCGTTCACGTGGGCCACACCGGGGTCCGCCTCATGCCAGGCCTCCCGCAGCTCGCCCAGTGTGCCCTCCACCAGTGTGGACAGCAGCGCCTCGCCGCCAGGGGCCAGCAGACGGTGGATCTCGGCGGCCACGGCGGGCAGGTCCTGGCACCACTGCACCATCAGGCTGGAGAAGATCCGGCGCTGGCTGGACTCTGGCAGAGGCACGGACTCTGCGGAGGCGGCGATAAAGCTGGCCTCGACGGGACGGTGCTCACGGGCGTAATCCAGCATCTGCGGCGACAGGTCCACCGCCGTGAGGGTGGCCGGTGCCAGTCGCCGGGCCAGTGCGGGCAGGAAATAACCGGTACCACAGCCCAGGTCCATCACCGCACCGCCCTGCCCCGGGGCCATCTTTTCCAGCAGACGCTCTCCCACCTGACGCTGCAGCCTGGCGGCACTGTCATAAGCCCCGGCGGCCTTGCCAAAATCCGCCGCCACGCGGGCCTGGCGTTTTGCAGAGCCATCAGCGGAGTCACGAGAGCCATCAGCGGAG
>JAWWAC010000109.1:0-2942 GCA_033721915.1 Oleiphilaceae bacterium | reverse complement strand
GACAGCGTTTAAAAACAACGCCCTGAACAATCCAGGGGTGCCCGGGAGAGGTCGGTTGTGTAAGGTTTATCGACGGCGGCGCGAGCATTCGCCGTGGCCCGCCACGCCACGAGCCGCTATGCCTCCTCACGCTGCTGGATCTGCCAGAGGTTGGCATAGGTGCCGCCCCGGGACAGCAGCTCATCGTGGTTTCCTTTCTCCACGATTCGGCCATGGCTCATCACCAGGATGACATCAGCATCCACAATGGTGGACAACCGGTGGGCGATTACCAGGCTGGTGTGGTTTCTGGAAACTTCACGGATTGCCTGCAGAATGCCCTGCTCCGATTCGCTGTCCAGTGACGAGGTGGCCTCGTCGAAAACCAGGATGGGTGGCCGTTTCAGAATGGTGCGGGCGATGGCCACCCGCTGCTTTTCGCCACCACTGAGCTTCAGGCCACGCTCGCCCACCAGGGTTTCCACGCCGTCCGGAAGATCCCGGATGAATTCATCGAGGTGTGCCATCCGGATGGCCTCCATGACCTCCTCCTCGGTGGCCTCGATCCGGCCGTAGCGCACATTCTCGTAGAGCGTGCTGTTAAACAGAACCGTGTCCTGGGGCACTATGCCAATAGCCTCTCGCAGGGACGCCTGAGAGACTCCCCGGATGTCCTGGCCGTCGACGCGGATGCTGCCACTGCTGACGTCGTAGAAGCGGAAAAGCAGCTTGACGAGAGTGGACTTGCCGGCGCCACTGCTGCCGACCACCGCCACCTTCTGGCGTGGCCGGACCCGGAAGCTGACGTCCTGAAGGATCGGGCGCCGCTCGGAATAGGCAAAACTCACCCGGTCAAATTCGATGGTGCCATCGGTGATTTTCAGGGGGGGCGCGTCGGGGACGTCGGTGATTGCAGGTGCCTGATCGAGCAGGCCGAACATACGCTCAATGTTGGCGGTGGCGCTTTTAAGCTCGCGGTAGACAAAGCCGAGAAAGCCCAGCGGAATGAAAAGCTGCATCGTAAAGGCGTTGATCAGAACGAAATCGCCCAGGGTGATCTGGCCCTCAATCACCTGGCTGGCAGCCAGAACCATCATGGCGGTTACCGCCAGCGCAATAATAAGCGCCTGGCCGCCATTGAGCAGGAACAGTGACAGGCGGTTCTTGCGTCTCGCCTGTTCCCAGTGGGCCAGGTCCTCGTCGTAACGGCTGGCCTCAAAGGCCTCATTGCCAAAGTATTTGACGGTTTCGTAATTCAGAAGGCTGTCCACAGCCCGGGTATTACTGGTGGAATCTGCCAGATTGGCCTCCCGCACGAAGGAGAGACGCCAATTGGTGACCAGCACTGAAAACAGAATGTAAGCGCCTACGGCGAGCAGGGTGATAATTACAAAACCGATATTGTAATTGAGCAGCAGGATGCCGGTGACCATCGCCAGTTCCACCAGCGTAGGCACGATATTGAATACCATGATCCTGAGCAGAAAGCCTACGCCAGTCACGCCCCGCTCGATGTCACGGGAAAGACCCCCGGTGCGACGGTTGAGGTGAAAGTCCAGTTCCAGGGCATGGAGGTGCTGAAAGACCTTCAGACCTATGCGCCGCATTGCCCGCTCTGTAACCCTGCCAAATACCGTGTCCCGGAGTTCTCCGAACAGGGTAGTGGCGAAGCGGGCGGCACCATAGGCAAGGAGAAGTCCCAGCGGCAGGGCGATGGCTGTGTCGGGCATGGCACCGCGATCAAGACCGTCGACAATGTACTTCAGGATGAAGGGAACGCCCACGGTTGCCACCTTGGCCCCCACCAGACAGAGCATGGCGAGGATGATCCGCTTGCGGTATTCCAGCAGGTAGGGCCAGAGGCTGCGAAGGGTCTTGAGGCTCAGCTGGGCCGGCTCGCCCTCCGGTGGCATGGACATGCCTCTCATTCTTCGTGATATTCCCTGTCGTGCCTGTCCAGCTCCTTGCGCGTCGCCAGCCGCCCCTCCCGCCGGATACGGGCGTCGTCAAAGCGGCGCTGCTGTTCTTCGGTTTCCGGTTTCACCGGGACGACATCTGTGGGTTTGCCATCGCTGTCCAGGGCAACAAACGTAAAGAATGCCGACAGAATGTGGCGCACATCGCCGGTGTAACTGTTTTCAGCAATCACCCTGGCGCCGATTTCCATGGAGGACCCCCAGCTGCGATTGAGTGCCAGGCTGAACAGCAGGGTGTCGTTGCCCTTGGCGGGCGCGCGAAAATGAATGGAGTCCACGGCTGCGGTGACACAGACATGGCCGGAGTGTCTTTCCGCCACAACCAGCGCCAGTCGGTCGCATTTGGCCATGATCATGCCCCCGAAAACCGTGTTCTGGGCGTTCATGTCGTTTGGAAAAACTTTGTAAACGTGATTGTCTATAGCAGAATCAGAAACGGGTTTTGGCTTTTTTCCGGTCATGGTTCTGTAATCACCCTTTGAGAAACCTGAGACCCAAGCCTACTACATTGTTTGCACTGCCTACAGGCAGTGCCTTTCGGGAGGATCAATTTGACTGTCGATCAGGGCATCGTATTTGCAGTTCTCGGGGCCACTCTGGCCATGTTCATCTGGGGCCGGTTGAGATTTGACGTAGTAGCCATGCTTGCCCTGCTGGTTGTCGCCATTATTGGTCTGGTTCCGCCGGATGATGTGTTTGCCGGTTTTGGCCACCCCGCCGTGGTCACGGTTGCGGGGGTGCTTGTTGTCAGCCAGGGTCTGGTCAATGCAGGCGTGGTGGATGGCATTGCACGCTTTATCGGCCGGGTGGGCAGCCATCCGGTGATCCAGGTGGTCACCCTGACCGGTGTCGTCGCTCTCTGTTCCGCTTTCATGAACAATACCGGGGCCCTGGCGCTGCTCATGCCCGTTGCCGTGTGGCTATCCCGCAAAGGTGGCCATTCGCCGTCCCTGCTGTTGATGCCTCTGGCGTTTGGCTCTCTGCTGG
>JAWWAC010000108.1:0-3021 GCA_033721915.1 Oleiphilaceae bacterium | reverse complement strand
TCATCCAGCGGGCACTGATGGGAACCGGGTGGTGATGCAGGCAGATCAGCGCATGATGCTGTGGGTATTCACTCAGTGAGCGGTCCACAAAATCCAGCTCTGCGTCGCTCAGGTGGCCATGGACACGGTTCGGCACAGAAGAGTCGAGAAACAGCAGCTGCCAGCCGTGGCTGAGCAGGCGTTTACTGGCCGACTCGCTGCCGGCAATCAGTTTCTGCATCACCGGGACGCGATCGTGATTGCCGGCAAACCAGTACACCGGGCAACGGAACTGCCCCATGCGGGACTGGAAATGCCGGTAGGACGTCTCGCTGCCGTCCTGGGAGAGATCCCCGGTGGCCAGCACCGCATCCGGCTCCGGGTGGTGGGCCCGGACATGGGCCAGTACCGCGTCCAGGCTGTCATGGGTGCGCATACCCATGAGTTCACCGTCCGGCTCCGCCTTGAGGTGGGGGTCGGTGATCTGCAGCAGATAAAGGGGGTTTTGCGGTGAGTCCATAGGCCGCTGTTACCGTCAGTGTGATCCGTGTGATCCGTTACTGTCAAAACAGGTTAGGTTAGCACCCGAATGATTGCCACTGACAGCAGTGATTCCTGTGTAGCAGCTCTCAAGGCACCTTGCAGACAGGTTACCTTTTCATGAAAAGCAAATCATTAGCCGGGACTCATCAGTACGACCATCCTGTCGACGGGTCCATCAACCCTGAACCGTCCAGATGGTGTCCATTCCGGCCACTTTGCCAAAGCGCAGACAGAAATCCAGCCAGTCGGCCAGGAATACATTGGTCTGCATCTTTTCATCCGGGTGGTGCATGAAGCGATTGGGGTAATCGTGCACCGCCTCAATCCGGCCATAGCGGTAGCAGCTGATCACCTCCGTCATGCGGGCATCGTGGTAGCTGCGTACCGTCATGCGGGGGTTGTTCAGCCAGCGGCCGTTGTTCTGTGTCTGCTCAAGCAGCCAGGTATCGGTGTAACGGGCCTGTTGCAGCCGCTGCATGCGCACCCGCCCGGCCAGACGCTGGCCGTCGTGGAGTTCAAACGTCACCTCACCGTCCACCTCACGGGAGAGGCGGATCAGCCGTGTCAGACGGACATAGTTGCCATCACAGACCGCACCCAGCCGGCTCAGGTCCGGTACATAACGCCTGCGCCTCATAGCAGCCCCCAACGTCTGGCCAGTGACTGCTCGTTCAGCGCCAGCCACTGCAGTGCAATGATGGCCGGGGCATTGTTGATCACCCCCGACTCCAGTGCCTCCATGGCCTCATCCAGTGGCCATACCGACACCCGGATATCCTCGTTCTCCTCCGCCAGACCATGCAGCCCACCGGCACCGGAGGCATCCACGCGGGCGCAATAGAGATTCACCATTTCATTGCTGCCTCCCGGGGACGCCAGATAACGGCAGATGGGCGCCAGGGCCTGAAGGGTGAGGTCCGCCTCCTCAAGGGCCTCCCGGTGAGCCACCTGCTCGGGATGCTCCCCCGGCTCGTTGATCCCCGCCACCAGCTCCAGCAGCCAGGGGGACTGATCACGCCATAATGCCCCGGCCCGGAACTGTTCCACCAGCACAATCTCACGCCGCACCGGGTCCCAGGGCAGCACACAGGTGGCGTCGTCCCGCATAAAGAGCTCACGGTGCATGGCGGGGGTCCATTGGCCGTCAAAACGCCGGTGGCGCAACGTCAGCCCCTTCAGGGCAAAGAAACCCCGGTGCAGGTCGGTTTCCTGCTCGATCTGCACATCCCCTTTCCCGAGAGAGGGTTGATACTGGCTCATGGCACTCCTCGTCCAGGTCCTGTCATCCAATCATCCGGGTCCTGATAAGACCGGCTTCATTCTGCGAGCACTAATGTAATGGTCCCACGGCATCAGTCCCAGCCCAAACACTGTTTTTTTGCCCTTTTTAGACATTGTAAGGGGCCAGTGCACAAATTCGGCCTTTTGCCGGGAACGGCGGCGGGGATGGTTGACCGCCAGGGCTGCCCTTAAAACGGCCTTTTTACCCCCAAAAACCCCCTTTTAACGCAAAAAAACCGCCCTTTTTGAGCGGTTTTTTATTTTAAAACAAAGGCTTGCTCTGGTCCGACCCCGTCAGACCTTGTGGTAGAGGTCGGCGCCCTGGTTGCGGAACTCGGCGGATTTCTCTTCCATGCCTTTGCGCAGGGCTTCTTCGTCTTTGACGTCCAGCTCTTTGGCGTACTCCCGGACTTCCTGGGAGATTTTCATGGAACAGAACTTGGGGCCACACATGGAGCAGAAGTGGGCCACCTTGGCGGAGTCCTTGGGCAGGGTCTCGTCGTGGAAGGCCCTGGCGGTGTCCGGGTCCAGACCCAGGTTGAACTGGTCTTCCCAGCGGAACTCGAAGCGGGCCTTGGACAGGGCGTTGTCACGCACCTGGGCGCCCGGGTGGCCTTTGGCCAGGTCGGCAGCGTGGGCGGCGATCTTGTAGGTGATGATGCCAGTCTTCACATCGTCCCGGTTGGGCAGGCCCAGGTGCTCCTTGGGGGTGACGTAGCAGAGCATGGCGCAGCCGTACCAGCCGATCATGGCGGCACCGATGCCAGAGGTGATGTGGTCGTAGCCCGGTGCGATGTCCGTGGTCAGCGGGCCCAGTGTGTAGAAGGGGGCCTCGTCACAGCACTCCAGCTGCTTGTCCATGTTCTCCTTGATCAGCTGCATGGGCACATGGCCGGGGCCTTCTATCATGACCTGGCAGTCATGCTCCCATGCGATCTTGGTCAGCTCGCCCAGGGTCTTGAGTTCGGCAAACTGGGCCGCATCGTTGGCATCGGCAATCGAGCCCGGCCTTAAGCCGTCGCCCAGCGAGAAGCTGACGTCATAGGCCTTCATGATTTCGCAGATGTCATCGAAATGCTCGTACAGGAAGCTTTCCTTGTGGTGGGCCAGGCACCACTTGGCCATGATGGAACCGCCGCGGGAGACAATGCCCGTGGTGCGCTTGGCGGTCAGCGGCACATAGCGCAGCAATACCCCGGCGTGAATGGTGAAATAGTC
>JAWWAC010000107.1:0-3242 GCA_033721915.1 Oleiphilaceae bacterium | reverse complement strand
GTGCAATTGCCATCGTCAGGCCTGAAAGCCAGTGAGTCGATCTGGTCATCATGTTCTCCCTTTGCGTGTTTTTTTCGTCCACATAAACATAACACAACTTTAACTGTTCAACAGGTTGTCACGGAATTCATTTGCAAATTGACAATCCCCTTGTATTTAAACCGGGTGAAACTATTTGCGCTGTGCAGCGTAGCACCGCTATGGTTAGTGAATTGTTGTGCGTATTCAAAAACGGATAGAAAGGCCAATGCCTTAACTTCCCTGATTAACGGAGTTGCCAATGACTGCAGGCACACAGTCGCAGAGTCGTCCCGGTTGGCGATCTGTCCTGAAAGCCCCTTTTGAGTGGCTGGACACCGGCCTTGACTGGTTCGAACGTTCAACGCTGATTGTCTGCATACTGGCCATGGCCTCCGTCTCCGTAGCCAACGTGCTGTCCCGCAACGTGCTGGGCAGCAGCCTGCTGTATGCCAACGACCTGACACAGATTCTGCTGGTGCTCGTCACCTTCATGGGTATTGGTATCGGTGCTCGCCATGCCCGCCATATCCGGGTGTCGGCCCTCCATGACATGCTTCCCCACCGGGCCCGCAAGGTGCTCCTGATACTGGTCAGTTTCACCACGGCTCTGCTGCTTTTTACACTGGCCTCCTATGGCTGGGACTACGCCATGGCGGCACAGCGCAGCTGCCGTGTCCTGCCGGAATCCTGGCATATGCCCATGGCGGTGGTGTTGCCGGTCATTCTTGTCGCACTGGCCCTGGCCGGCCACCTCAACCGCCTGGGTCACCAGCAGTGGCGTAAACGCTCCGAGCCACTGAGCCCACTGGCACGTAACATCGCCATGGTGTTCCTGGTGGTGGTGGGGCTTTTGATCGCCTCCTGGCTGTTCGAGCTGTTTGTCGAGCTGGTGAAAAACCGCAGCGGCCGCTGCCGTGTCACCTCTTCCACCCAGTTTCCGGTTTATATCGTCTACATGATTGTACCCATGGGCTTTTTGCTGGGGGGGATCCAGTTTTTCCTGGCGGGTGTGCGCAACCTGATCAGCAGGGACAATTACCTCTCCTGGTACAACAAGGACGAATACGAATCCGCGGACGACGCCATGCTGAATGCCGAGGTCACGGATTCCGGGGACGGCTCCGGCCAGGGCTCCACCCCGGCCAGCGACACGGATAACAGCGACGGCAGGGGAGGCAGCCACAATGGGTGATTTTTTCGACTGGATTGGTCTGGCTTCCATGTCCACCCCGGAGGTGGCCATGGTGGCGGGGCTGGTGATGCTGATACTGCTGCTGATGGGCTACCCCATGATGGTGCCGCTGATTGTGGGAGCCATCATACTGCTGTTTGCCAAGTTCTCCGGGCTGAACCCGTCCAACTTCGTGCAGCAGATGATCGGCGGGGTGGAGCAGAGTGTGCTGGTGGCGGTGCCCATGTTCATTCTGGCGGCGGATGTGATGATCAAGGGCAATACCGCCAACCGGCTGCTGGACCTGGTGTCCAAGTTTGTCGGCCATGTCCGTGGTGGTCTTCCGGTCACCACCGCCGTTTCCTGCACCCTGTTCGGCGCCGTTTCCGGCTCCACACAGGCCACGGTGGTGGCCATGGGCAAGCCCTTGCGGCCCAAGCTGATGGAGGCGGGCTATACGGACCGTTTCTCCATGGCGCTGATTATCAATGCCAGTGACATCGCACTGCTGATTCCTCCCTCCATTGGCATGATCATCTACGGCGTGGCCTCGGGCACTTCCGTGGGGGATCTGTTTATTGCCGGCATCGGCCCCGGTATCATGATCCTGTGTCTGTTCGCGGTTTACTGCTGGATCTATTCCATCTGGCTGAAAATTCCGGTGCTGCCCAGGTCCACCTGGGCGGAGCGTCTCACATCAATGAAGCGCGCCGCACTGGCCGGCGGCTTTCCGGTGATCATCATCGGCGGTATCTACAGCGGCATCTTCAGTCCCACGGAGGCGGCCTCCATGTCCGTGGCCTACGCGCTGCTGCTGGAGATGGTGATCTACCGGGAGGTGAAGGTCTCCGACCTGCCCGAGATCGCCCTGTCCACGGGCATGATCACGGCGGTGGTGTTCATTCTTGTGGCGGCGGGCATGGCCTTCTCCTGGATGATCTCCTTTGCCCAGATTCCCGGTCTGTTGCTGGGGGATCTTCTGGCCAGCGCGGCGGACCACCCCTACCGGGTGCTGGTGATCATTGCTGTGGCCTACTTTATCGGCTGTATGTTTGTGGACCCCATTGTGGTGATACTGGTGCTGACGCCGATTTTCTCGCCGGCCATTGACGCCGCCGGGCTGAATCCGGTGCACGTGGGCACCATCGTGGTCCTGCAGGCGGCCATCGGGTCGGCGACACCGCCCTTCGGCTGCGATATCTTCACGGCGGTGGCGATATTCCGGCGCCCCTACCTGGAGGTGATCCGTGGCACGCCGCCCTTTGTGGCCATATTGCTGTTCTCCACGGCTCTGTTGATCCTGTTCCCGCAGATTGCCCTGTTCCTGCCGGAGCTGATGAAATAACCGGTCGTTATCAAGGAGTCTTGTCATGGAAGTCACCAGGCAGGATGTCAGTTTCAAGGTGAAGGGGTCGGCCGTGGCCGGCTGGTGGTATCAGCCCGGTGAGCCGGTGGATGTGCCGGCGCCCTGTATCCTCATGGCCCACGGCCTGGGCGGGACCCGGGATGCGGGGCTTGAGCCCTATGCCCGGGTCTTTGCCGAGGCCGGTTTTCCGGTGCTGCTGTTTGACTACCGCCATTTCGGTGCCAGCGAGGGGCAGCCACGTCAGCTGATTTCCATACGCCGTCAGCTGGCTGACTGGGCCGCCGCCATTGCCTGGGCCCGCAGTCAGCGGGAGGTGGATCCGGCCCGGATTGCCCTCTGGGGCAGCTCTTTCTCAGGCGGTCACGTGGTGGTGGCAGCGGCCCGTGATGGTCGTATCGGCGCCGTTTCCGCACAGGGGCCCATGATGGATGGTCTGGCGGCGGTGACCCATATGGTCGGCTATGCCGGAGTGGGGACTCTGGTCAAACTCAGCGCCCTGGCCGTGCGGGACCAGCTGCGTGGTTTTCTGGGGCGGGAGCCGCTGTATGCCCCCATTGTGGCCCCGCCCGGTGAGACGGCGGCCATGTCCAGTGAAGACGCCCAGTCCGGTTATCAGGCCATAGTGCCGGAGCAGTGGCGTAATGAGCTGGCAGCCCGTCTGGCTCTGCAGTTGCCCCTTTACCG
>JAWWAC010000106.1:0-3592 GCA_033721915.1 Oleiphilaceae bacterium | reverse complement strand
CAGCCCCGCCTTCTCCAGCTCCTGCTCGCACAGCCTGACATTGACGGTGTCGTAGTTGGGGCCGTTGTTGCCGCCGCGCAGCACCACATGGCCGTAGGGGTTGCCCTTGGTGCGGATCACGGAGACCTGGCCTTCCTGGCTGATGCCCAGAAAGCTGTGGGGCTGGGACACGGACTTCATGGCGTTGACCGCCACATCCAGGCTGCCGTCGGTGCCGTTCTTGAAGCCGATGGCCATGGACAGGCCGCTGCTCATCTCACGGTGGGTCTGTGACTCGGTGGTGCGGGCACCGATGGCGGACCAGGAGATGGTGTCCTGCAGGTACTGTGGCGAGATGGGGTCCAGTGCCTCGGTGGCCGCTGGCAGTCCGGTCTCTGCGATATCAATCAGAAGGCGCCGCCCCAGGTGCAGGCCCTGCTGGATATCAAAGGAATCGTCCAGGTGCGGGTCGTTGATCAGCCCCTTCCAGCCCACGGTGGTGCGTGGCTTCTCGAAATACACCCGCATTACCAGGTAGAGGGTGTCGCTGACCTCGTCCGCCAGTTTCCTGAGCCGCTGTGCGTAGTCCCTGGCGGCCTCGATGTCGTGAATGGAGCAGGGCCCCACCACCAGAAACAGCCTCGGGTCTGTGCCGTCGAGGATGTTGTTGATGGTTTCACGTCCCTTCAGAACGGTCTGCGCGGCCTTGTCGGTCAACGGCATTTCTTCTTTCAGGGCCTGCGGCGTGATCAGCACGTCCTGATGATCTATATTGATGTTCTCGATTTCCTGTTTGGCCATTGCAGCAATTCCCGGTACGGTATCCGATTGTGTGAAAGTCAGGCGGTGACGGGCCCTGAGGGGGCGTGTACAGGGGCCGGTCACGGGCGTCAAGGCTTGGTATACTGCGACAAATGCGTCATTGATGCAATGCCGGGAACCGGCCGCGGTGGGGTGCGTTTCAATCCCTGGTCTGATGGTTTTTTGCCACTGGAGTCTGTTGTTGTCGTGAACGCTGTAGAAGCCATCATCCGTCAGCTGCGCGTCCCCGGTCTGCCTTACCCGGTGGGTCAGCAGTCCGGTTCCGGTGAAAGCGACTGGACCGGATTCCTGGCCGATGCCTGGCAGCAGCAGACCGACCTGTCGGTGATGGATCTGCTCAGTGCCGAGGAGTCGGTGACCTGGAGCATGACCCAGGTCAATGCCGGTTACCTGGCGGACCGCATCATGGATGTGTTTCTGCAGAAGTCGGGGTTGCACCCCACACTGGTTGCCCGGGTCGCCAGGCTGCGCTTCTGGCTGGCCTGGGACCTGCACCAGCGCAACAGTCAGGCCGTGGGGGAGAACGCCCCCCTGCGGGAGTGGCTCGACAGCCTGCACTGGCTCAAGGGCTGGAGCGAAACCGGTGGACGCTCGGATCGTCAGATGTTCTCACAGCTGGACACACTGCAACAGGCCGTCACGGAAGCCTTCAGTGCCCACAGCGATGCCCCGGTGAATGCCTTTTTCAGCCAGTGGCTGGAGCTGATCGACAGCCAGCATCGCAAGGCCGCCACACTGCAACAGCGTCTACTGAAAACCGAGCAGGGGGCGGCACTGCAAAGGGCCTCGGAGAATGCCGCCCAGGCCGCCCTCGGGCGCGCCTTACAGGGTCGGGCCCTGCCGTTGAGCATTACCCGTTTTCTGCTGGATGACTGGCACCCGGTGCTGCGCCAGGCCGTGCGGCGCTCCGGAGTGGGCTCACAGCAATGGCGACATGCCCACCGCCTGCTGGAATGGCTGGTCTGGGTGGCCGATCCCTCACTGTCAGGGAATGCCCGTGACAAGCTCTACCAGGTGGGGGAGCAGCTGGTTGAGAAAATGCATTCACTGGTGGTGGAACTCTGGCCCGGCGCTTCCACACGACCGCAGCTGGATTACGCGGTGGTGGAGTCCCTGCTGGTGCTGCGCATGAGAGGGGAGGAGCCGGAACTGGAGCCGGCGCCGGAGCTGGCTTTTGACAGCGTCTGGCTGGAAGCCCCCAGCGCCTCCGCCGAGGCCCGCGACTGGGAAGGCCAGTGGTACCTGTATCTGGATGGTGAGCGTGAGATCCGCCAGTTCCTGTTCTGTTATCTGGAGGATACCGGGGAGGTGCTCTGGACCAACGGCTTTGGCATGAAACTCGGCATCCAGTCATTCAGTGAGGCCAGGGCGGAGCTGTCATCGGGCTATCTGCAGTGCCTGCCACCGCTGCACAGTTTCGGCACGGTGCTGAACAAAACCCTGGAGAGCCTCAGTCAGCTGCTGGCGGTGCAGCAGAAAAAACGCCAGCAGGCACTGCTGCGTGCCCGTGAAGAGGCCGAGGCCCTGCGCCGTGCCCGTGAAGCCCAGGAGGCCGCCGAGCAGCAGCGTATCGAGGACCAGCGCCTGCTGGAGGAGGCCGCCGCAAGGCGCAGCGCCGAGGATGCCCGTGAGCGTGAGCGCATTGCCCGCCAGAACGAGGAGCGTGCCCGACACGATGCGCTGCTGGCGCTGGTGGATGCGGTGCACCTGGGCGGCTGGGTGGAGCTGGACCCTGGCACCGGCAAGGCGCGGCGGCTGAAGCTGGCACTGCGTATCAAGGCCAGTGGCAAGCTGGTGTTTGTGGACCGACTGGGTCTGAACCGGGAAACACTCAACCGCTATGACCTGGCGGCCATGCTGCTGGAGGAGCGGGCGAAAATACTGGATCAGGGAGCCGAGTTCGAGGATACCCTGTCCCGGGTGGTGGGAAGGATTCGGGTAGGACGATGATATGAAACCAGCCAATGACCAGGAGCCCATGCAGGGCTCTGCGGATGAAGAACAACGGGACGAGTACCGCCTGACCGGCCGCGTGGCCGTGAGTATTGAGGTGGAGGCGGCAGAGTCCGGCCGGGCCGCCCGGATTCTCAGGGGCAGCAGCCGTGACCTGTCCGCCAACGGCGTCAGCCTCAATGCCCCTGAGCCACTGCCTCAGGGGGCGCTGCTGCCCGTGACACTGACCATCGACCAGTCCAGGCCGCTGACCCTGATGGGGGAGGTGCGATGGTGCCAGCCAGGTTCCCGCGGCCAGGGTTACCGCATCGGTCTGGAGATCCTGGAAAGCGACGATACCGCGTATCTGGAGTGGAAAGAGTCCATTGCCAGCCTGCTGGCCATGGATTAGTCACCCGGCATTTCACCCTTTCCTTCAAAGCAGGCGCCCGCCTGTTACCAACCCGACATCACTGTCGAACCGGACAGTCAAACAGCCTGTTGATGAGGCTTCACTCCATGCCTCTCAATGCCTCTTCACAGTGCTTGCGAATCCTGACAGGAGTATCAGGGTAACGGTGTAGTTGCCCCCGCTTAACCGGACACCACCTCATCAATTTGATGCCAGTTCTGCCCGGTACTCCCAGGGCGATTTCATTTTCAGCCCCTTGTGCGGGTGGCTACGGTTATAGTCCTCGATCCATTCCGGCACCCTGGCTGTCAACGCCGGGTTAAAACTGACCCACTTTTCGGCAATATCGCCGGTTTAAAACTGACCCACCCTTGGCGGTTAGGTGTTGGTTAATTGATCCTGACTGCTGGTTGAAATGGGGGCGATGCCCGCTGTTTTTTTATCCTT
>JAWWAC010000105.1:0-3595 GCA_033721915.1 Oleiphilaceae bacterium | reverse complement strand
GGTCGAGAAACATCACTCCCACCATCTCACTGCCACGACGGGCCTGTGCCAGTGCCAGCTTGAGCCGGTCCAGCGCCATCATGCGGTTGGGCAGTCCGGTGAGCAGATCGTAATTGGCCTGGCGCAGCAGTTGCTGTTCGTAGCGTTTGCGGATGCTGATGTCCTCACCCAGTATCAGGTAATGGGTGGGCTCGCCCTGCTCGTCGCGGATGGGGGAAATGGTGACCTGCTCCCAGAAGCGCTCGCCGTTGTAGCGACTGCTGTGCATCTCACCCTGCCAGGTGCCGTTGAGTGACACATCCTTCTGGATCAGCTGCCACAGGCGCCGGTGCTCCTGGTTTTCACGGGATCTGGGGCTGAGCATGCCGGGGTGCTTGCCACGAATGGCCTCAAGCCGGTGGCCGGTGAGTTCCTCGAACTTGTAGTTGGCGTATTCCACCTGCCAGTAACGGTCACAGATCAGCACCGAGGAGGGGCTCTGCTCGATGGCCTTGGACAGCTTGCGGATCTCGCTGGCGTCGGCCTTCTGGCGCTGCATGTCCTCGTTGAGACGCTCACGCATGTCATTGATGGCGTCGGTGACCTGAGCCAGTTCGTCATGGCGGTTGGCGGGGGTGGCCTTACGCCACAGTCGCAGCGGTTGTGGCAGGTCCCTGAGACTGAAATGACGGGCATAACCGGCCATGGTCGCCAGGTGCCGTGTCACCACCTGCTGGATGATAAACAGGATCAGAAAGGACAACAGAAAGGTCTTGACCCCCTGGGTGGCCAGTATCAGAACCGCCTTGCGCCTGAGGTTGCGGTAAATGCCTTCCATGCTGGCCACCATGGTCACGGAGCCGAGTTTTTCATCGTCGTTGCTGCGGGGGTGGTTCAGGTCGAACTGCCGTGTTCGGGTGGCCGCTTCAATTTCCCCGGGGTCTTTGCCCATGGTGATGGTGGTGTCCGGCAGTATGTTCAGGCTCAGGTGCTCGATCTCCGGCAGGCTGAAAATCCCCTCCATCTGGATCTCCAGCAGGTTCTGGTCCAGTGCCCAGACGCTGCTGGCGAGACTGCTTTTGTAACTGGTCTCTATCAGCAGCATGCGCTCGTCCACCTGGGACAGGTCCTGGCGGAAGTCACTGTACAGCTGAAAGGCGGCGGCGGCGAGGGTAAACAGAGAGCTGCAGACCAGGATATAGGCCAACAGACGGAATGACAGCGGAGACCGGGCCTGGATCTGGTGAATCGCTTGCGGGAGTCTGAATCTGGGCATTAGCTGGTGCAGTACCTGGGTGATCAAGGGTTACAGCAATATAGCAGCCCGAGGGCCAGCTTGCCTGAAATGCTGGGACGGCTGAAATAAAGACACCGGGAAAAAAGAAATGACAGAAAGGCTGGAGGGAGGCTTCTCTGCGGAGTCGGTAATGGCGTCCCCTAGGGGAGTCGAACCCCTGTTACCGCCGTGAAAGGGCGGTGTCCTGGACCACTAGACGAAGGGGACGCTGCGGCTCTCGTCGAGAAGGTGCGCATATTAATCAGGGGCCGGCAGGCTGTCAAGCCTGTGGGAACACTTCCTTCAGTGCCGGCTCCAGTGTCGGGTAGCGGAATTCAAAGCCGGCCTCCAGCAGCCGGGCCGGCAGGGCTTTCTGCCCCCCCAGCAGCAGACTGGACATTTCCCCCATGGCGGCCTTCAGGGCCAGTGCCGGCACCGGCATCAGCGTGGGACGGTGAAGCACACTGCCCAGTGTGCGGGTGAACCCGGCATTGGTCACCGGGTGGGGGGCGGTGAGGTTGTAGGGCCCCTGGGTGTTCCCGTTGTCCAGCAGGAACAGCAGCCCGGCCACCATGTCGTCACGGTGAATCCAGGGCATGTACTGGTGGCCATGGCCGATGCGCCCGCCAAGACCCATGCGGAAAGGCAGCGTCATGCGCTGCAGGAAGCCCCCGTCACGGCCCACCACCAGTCCCGTGCGGGACAGGCAGACCCGGGTGATGTCCTGTGCCTGCAGTGCCGCCGTCTCCCATTCCGCGCACATGCGGTGGGCAAAATCGTCATTGTCCGCGGGAGCTGTGTCTTCAGTGACTTCCCGCTCGCCCTGATCGCCGTAATAACCCACGGCAGAGCCGGAGATCAGTACCCCGGGGGCCTCTTTGCAGCGATTCATGTGGCGGACCAGCTCTTGGGTCAGAGCCACACGGCTGTCCATCAGCGTCTGCTTGCGGGCCCGGGTCCAGCGTTTGTCAGCGATGCCTTCTCCGGCAAGGTTGATCACCCCATCAATCCGGCCCAGACCGGGCAACGCCGAGAGACGGTCCAGTGGCCGCACCGGGCCACACAGCGACTGCACCTGCTCCGGGTCCTGGCGGCTGTAGACCGAGACCTGGGTGCCGCGCTGTTGCAGTGCACGGCACAGCTTCTGGCCGATAAAGCCGGTACCGCCGGTTATAACAATGTGTCTTTCCATGGTGACTCTCCTGCTGACGGCCTGCATCGGATGGTGCCGTCAGGGCTGTATCGGTTGTCCGTTAGATCCGGTGATGAAACCTGGGTTTGTCCTGCCGTCACTGGCTTGTCTTACCGTCACGGTAATGACAAAGAGTGTCAAACACCGGAGCGACCCCGAAAGAGTGGCACGGCCTTCAACCCGCAGGCGTGGCCTTTCATCCGGACGGCCGCCTGATGCCGGATCATCGGGCAAACCCGCACCGTAGACTGTTAAACTAGCGGAAAAACCGGCTCCGTGGAAACAGTCCCAACGGTTTTGTCCTTCGTAAACCCGGCCATGACTGGCTGACACTCAGACTCAGGAACTGCCTATATGTTCGACTGGCCCTACATTCTGGATTACTGGTTTGGTGAACTGGACCCGCAAGGCCTGCCTGACAGCAGCCACCGGCGCTTCTGGTTCAACGCCAGCCGCCGTGATGACCAGGTGATGCGCCGGCGGTTTTTCACCCTGGTACTGCTGGCCAGTGAAGGCAGTCTGTCCCACTGGCGCAGCGAGCCGGGAGGGGCCCTGGCGGAGATCCTGCTGCTGGACCAGTTCTCCCGCAACATCCACCGGCGCACCTTCATGGCCTTCCGCAACGACCCACTGGCACTGGAGTTGGCCAGGGAGGGGGTCAGCCTGGCCCGGGATGTGCCACTGCCATTGATACAGAGGGCCTTTTTCTACATGCCCTACCAGCACAGCGAGAGCCTTCCCGTGCAGAAGGAGGGCCTGGATCTCTATCACCAGCTGACCCAGACCGCCAGGGAGGGTCCGCTGCGGGAATTGCTGGACAGCTTCCGTCGCAGTGCACAGCAACACCACGACATCATTGCCCGCTTTGGCCGTTTCCCCCACCGCAACCGGGTTCTGAAAAGACCCAGCAGCGCGGATGAGAAGGCCTGGCTGGAAGAGGGTGGGGCGGCTTTCGGGCAGTAGCTGAGGGTCAGGCCAAAGGAGTCATCAGCGGCAGCAGGCTTTGTGAACCTTTTGTTGATGTAAGGCGTGTGATACAAACTGTCTCACAAATACAACAAAAGTCGGTTGCACTTTGCCTCTCAATGGAGCCCCCCCCCGGTTGAGGCGCGAGGAGTGTGGCCCGGGGAATTGCCATGCTCCAGTTC
>JAWWAC010000104.1:0-3666 GCA_033721915.1 Oleiphilaceae bacterium | reverse complement strand
GTGCCGCCGCGCCACCGGGGATGGCCTGCAGCATGGGGGTTTCCACCTCCATGAAGTCACGGCTGGCAAAGAAACCACGGATGCCGTTGATCACCTGTGAGCGGATACGGAACACCTGTCGGGCGTCCTCGTTCATGATCAGGTCCACATAGCGCTGGCGGTAGCGGGTCTCGGTGTCCGTCAGGCCCTTGTGCTTCTCCGGCAGCGGGCGCAGTGACTTGGTCAGCAGCACGTACTCTTCCATCATCACGTACAGGTCGCCCTTGCCGGACTTGTACAGTGTGCCCGCCACACCGATCAGATCACCGATGTCCCAGCCTTTGGTGGCCTTCTGCACCGACTTGTCCGCGTAGACCTGGATGCGCCCGCTCATGTCCTGGATTTCCTTGAACATCTTGCGGTCCAGCATCAGCCGCCCGGCCACCGCCACACGGACGCCCGCCCCGGCCAGATCCTCCTTGCTGCGCTCGCCATAGGCGGCCTGCAGATCCGCCGCGTAGCTGTCACGGCGGAAGTCATTGGGGAAGGGGTTGTGGCTGCCCTCGCGCAGTGCATGGAGCTTGTCACGGCGCTCGGCGATCAGTCGGTTTTCGTCCGGGGCGCTCTGGTCGGTGTTTTTCTCGCTCATGGTGACGGGTCACTTGTGGTCAGACGTGGATTCGGGGTGCGGGCCTGTGGTGTCACAGGCCCTGCTTGAGGCTGGCGATCATGAAGGCGTCCAGGTTGCCATCCAGTACCGACTGGGTGTTACTGGTTTCCACCTTGGTGCGCAGATCCTTGATGCGCTGGTCATCCAGCACGTAGGAGCGGATCTGGCTGCCCCAGCCGATGTCGGACTTGGCCTCCTCGGCGGCCTGTTTCTCGGCGTTCTGCTTCTGCAGCTCCATCTCGTAGAGCTTGGCCTTGAGCTGCTTCATGGCCGCCGCCTTGTTGGCGTGCTGTGAGCGGCCGGACTGGTTGGCCACCACGATGCCGGAGGGGCCGTGGGTGAGTCGCACCGCCGATTCGGTCCGGTTGACGTGCTGGCCACCGGCGCCTGAGGCGCGGTAGACATCCACCCGGATGTCCGAGGGGTCCAGGTCGATTTCGATGTCGTCGTCCACCTCCGGTGAGGCAAACACCGAGGCGAAGGAGGTGTGGCGCCGTGCCCCGGAGTCGAAGGGGGACTTGCGCACCAGACGGTGCACGCCGGTCTCGGTGCGCAGCCAGCCGTAGGCGTACTCCCCTTCCACCCTGATGGTGGCACTCTTGATGCCCGCCACTTCGCCATCCTGCAGTTCGATCAGCTCCGCCTTGAAGCCCCGGGACTCGGCCCAGCGCAGGTACATGCGCAGCAGCATATTGGCCCAGTCCTGGGCCTCGGTGCCGCCGCTGCCGGCCTGGATGTCCAGGTAGGCGGGGCTTTCGTCCATGTCACCGGAGAACATGCGGCGGAATTCCAGCCCTTCCAGCTCTTTCTGCAGGCTGGCCACATCCGCCTCCACCTCGGAGACGGTCTGCTCGTCCTCCTCCGCGGCGGCCATCTCCAGCAGGTCAGAGGCGTCCCCCAGGCCATTGGTCAGCCGGTCCAGTGTCTCGATGATGCGGCTGAGGGTGGCCTGCTCCTTGCCCAGCTCCTGGGCCCGTTCCGGGTTGTCCCAGACACTGGGCTGTTCCAGTTCCCGTTCTACCTCGTCCAGACGCTCCTTGCGGGCATCGTAGTCAAAGATACCCCCTAAGGGCTTCTGTGCGCCCTTGCAGGTCCTTGATGTTCTGAACAATGGGGTTGATTTCCATGGAAAATCCTGTCCGGTCGGTGATTGAAGAGGAGTATTTTACCCAAAGGAGTGCCCTGTGAACACGGCCCTCAGGCAGGTTCCAGATAGTCCACTTTCAGCTGCACGGATTCACGGCCCCGGAAGCGGTTCACTTCCAGCTGATAGACCAGCCGCACCCGCTCGCACTGGGCCGGCCACTGGTCGGTGTCCACGGAAAAGGCGATGGCGTCCAGCATCCGGTCCTGCCCCGGTACCTGCACCAGCAGCTTGAGATGACGCTCGCCGACGATGCGCTGGCTGACCAGCACAAACTCACCGTCAAACACCGGTGCCGGGAACTGTTGCCCCCAGGGACCGGCGTCGGCCAGCAGGCGGGCCGTCTCAATGGTCAACTCCTGCCCTTCCAGAGGGCCGTCGGTGTGGATGCTGGCATCAAAGGCCTCCGGGTCCGCCAGCTCCTCCACGACCCGGGCGAAGGCACTGGAGAAGGTGCTGTAGTCGCTCTCGCGCACCGTCATTCCGGCGGCCATGGCATGGCCACCGTAGCGCAGCAGCAGCCCCGGGTGGCGGGCGTCCAGGCTCACCAGCAGATCCCGTATGTGCACACCGGGGATGGAGCGGGCCGAGCCCTTGATCTCCCCTTCATCGCCCGGGGCAAAGGCGATCACCGGGCGGTGCAGCTGTTCCTTGATGCGGGAGGCCAGAATGCCGATCACCCCCTGGTGCCAGCCGCCATCGAACAGGCACAGCCCCCTGGGCAGTGCCTCGCCCAGTTGCAGTGCCTGCAGGTGGGCGTTGGCCTGCTCGCGCATGTCCCCCTCGATGGTGCGGCGCTGCCGGTTGAGTCCGTCCAGCTCACGGGCCAGTGCCAGTGCCCGGTCCTCGTCGCCGGTGAGCAGGCAGTGGATGCCGATGCTCATGTCGTCCAGCCGGCCTGCGGCATTAAGGCGGGGCCCCAGCACAAAGCCCAGGTCCGTGGCGGTGAGCCGGTCCGCCTCGCGGCCGGCCACTTCCAGCAGTGCACGGATACCCGGGCGGCTGCGACCGGCGCGGATGCGCTTCAGCCCCTGGTCCACGAAGATGCGGTTGTTGTGGTCCAGCGGCACCACATCCGCCACGGTGCCCAGTGCCACCAGGTCCAGCAGCTGGCCCAGATTCGGCGGCGGGCTGTCACGGTACAGCCCCCCGTTACGCTGGTGGCGGCGCAGTGCCGTGAGCAGGTAGAACATGACCCCCACACCGGCGGCGTTCTTGCTGACAAACTCGCAGCCCGGCTGGTTGGGATTGACGATGGCGTCCGCATCGGGAAGAGTGTCTCCGGGCAGGTGGTGGTCCGTCACCACCACCGTCAGGCCGGCCTCTTTGGCGGCCTGCACTCCCTCGTGGGCGGCAATGCCGTTGTCCACCGTCAGCAGCAGGTCCGGCAGTGCGTTTTCCGCCTGGAGACGCTGTACGATGCCCGGTGTCAGGCCATAGCCGTCGGAGAAGCGGCTGGGGACACGGAAGTCTAGCTTGCGCGCCCCCAGCATGGACAGGCCCAGCATGGCCAGCGCCGTGCTGGTGGCACCGTCCGCGTCGAAGTCCCCCACAATGAGTATGGCGCCGTTATCGGCAATGGTCTGTGCCAGCAGCTGCGCGGCCCTGTCCAGCCCACGCAGGCGGTCCGGTGGTGTGAGCGCGCCGAGGCGGTAGTCCAGTTCCCGCTCATCCGTGACGCCACGGGCCTGATAGAGGCGGCGCAGCAGTGGCGGCAGTGACAGGCCCCACTCGGGCGCCTGTGGCGGTACACGTCGCTGAATGCGCTTGCGCGGTGACGTCATGGTGCAGGTCCTGTGGGATGAAAAACGGTTGTGGTGACAGGCGGGAGAATCGGCGGCGGGGGGGGGGGCGGCCGGGGGGGCGGGGGGGG
>JAWWAC010000103.1:0-3901 GCA_033721915.1 Oleiphilaceae bacterium | reverse complement strand
CATCTGGGCCAGCACCCCGTCGTCGCCGTCTTCCACCACGCAGAAGTCGTCCGCCAGCACCACGGCAAAGGCGTGGTCGCCGATCAGGTTGCGCCCGGTGAGTATGGCGTGGCCCAGGCCCTTCATTTCATTCTGCCGGGTAAAGGCAAAGGTGTGGTGGTTGATCAGCTCGTTGATGGACTGGAGCTGTTCTTCCTTGCCGGTGCCGGCAATCTGGTGCTCCAGCTCGTAGCTGATGTCAAAGTGATCCTCGATGGCCCGCTTGCCGCGGCCGGTGACAAAACCGAACTCGCGGATGCCGGCGGCGGAGGCTTCCTCAACGCCGTATTGCACCAGCGGTTTGTTCACGATGGGCAGTATTTCCTTGGGCATGGCCTTGGTGGCGGGCAGGAAGCGGGTGCCGTAACCGGCCACAGGAAACAGGCATTTCTTGATCATCGATTCGGTCCTTCAGTGCGGATCTTCGCCCCGGGGAAGGGCAGGTTAAAAGAATCCGCACAGTGTATACAAAGTGACTGGCAAAAAGGAGGGCCGCAGGTGCCCTACCGCGGTTGGAGCTGTTACGCCGGCAATAAAAAAGCCCGCAAAGGGTGCGGGCTTGCCGGGGATTACCGTTTCACTGGAAAGCGTCGCTGATTACGTCCCGGTAGTTGCGGATGCGTTGCACATAGTGCACTGGCTCATAGCCCCTTGCGTAGCCGTAGCGCAGATTGGGGTAGTACCGTTCATCCGCCAGCAGTGGCAGCACTTCTTTCATGTCCGACCAGCTGTCCGGGTCCTTGCCCAGGTCACGAGCCAGTTGACGGGCGTCCAGCAGATGGCCACGTCCGACGTTGTAACTGGCCAGTGCCAGGAACATGCGGTCCGGCTCGCCGATTTCCTCGTCCAGTCGGCGGTGGCGGTCCGCCAGGTAACGGGCACCGGCATCGATGCTCTGCTCCGGATCCAGGCGGTCGGTCACACCCAGCTCTTTGGCGGTGGGGCCGGTCAGCATCATCAGGCCACGCACGCCAGTGGGGCTGCGTGCTTCGGGATCCCAGTGGGATTCCTGATAGGACAACGCAGCAATCAGATCCGGCTCCAGCCCGGTCTTCTCGGCGGCTTCCTCAAACAGGGGCTGGAACTTCGGCAGGCGATCTTCAATGCGGCGATTCAGGGCCCGCAGATCCACGAAGTCAAAGTCGTCAATGTAGGAATAATAGCGATTCTCCATGGCGGTGATCGCCTCGTCACCGGCTTGACTGTTCATCCAGGACCGGGACTTCTGGGCCAGGTCATCGCTGCCTTTGGGCAGGTACCAGCCAATGTTCTGGCCTTCGGTCAGGTTCACCGCCACATCCAGGTTGGGCTGGAAACGCTGGTTGACCATGACGATATTGGAGTCCGCAACGGTGCAGTCGAGTTGGCCCTGAGCCACTTTGGTCAGCAATACTTCGGTGCTGGCGTCACTTTCTGTGAACGTCAGCCCCGGGTGGCTGTCGCTGAGCTGTGTCAGGGTTTCCAGGTAACTGGAATCACTGGTGACCATCAGCGCCACATCGCTCTCGGCAAGACGCTCGAGGCTGCGTATCTGTGGCTTGGTGTCACGGTGGCAGACCACCTGCTGGCGGATTTCCGTGTGAGCCGGGCCACGCTCGAAGCGCTCGTTGCGGCTGGCCAGGTGGGTGAGGCCCGCGGCGGCCAGGTGGGCTTCGCCCCGCTCGATGCGGTTCAGCACGGCGGCTGTGGAGTTGAGCATCTCCCACTCCACCTCCAGACCCTGTGATTCCGCAAAGGCCTGCACCAGGTCGTATTCCGGTCCGGAGGGCTGTTCATGGCGGTTGACGTAATAGGTGGTGGAGCCGTTGCGGGTGGCCACCTTGAGTACGCCGGACTCTGAGGGTGGCGTCAGTTGGGTGCCACTGGCGGCTGAATCGCTGTTGCCGTCACTGCAGGCGCCCAGTGCCAGCATCAGCGGCAGCACCAGTGCGGCGGGATACAGGGTTTTCATGAACACAACTCCTTGCGGGTTCTTTATTCTGTGAGTTCACAAAAGATTACGGTCGTCCCGTGGTGGCGGATTCCTTTTCATGACAGAAAGTTCAGCAACGGAGTCACTCGGGCATGGCCCCGGGCAGGGGCTGCGACCGCCTCAGTGCAGCTTGAGGCGCGGACGGAAGGCCCGGTGCAGCCGGTCAGTGAAGGCAATCAGCAGTCCCCGCATCCAGCCGTAGATGGCGATCTGGTGCATGCGGTACAGGGAGACATACACCAGCCGGGCAATACGCCCTTCCACCCGAAGAGAGCCGCTGGAGAGGCTGCCCATGAGCGTGCCGACGGCGGAGTAATGACTGAGGGTGACCAGTGAGCCGTGGTCCACGTAGCGGAAGGGCCTGAGTGGCTTGCCGGCCAGGTCCAGGCGCAGGTTGTGCAGCATCTGGCTGGCCATCTGGTGGGCGCTCTGTGCCCTGGGTGGCACAAGGTGTCCGTCTTCCCCCTGAGGGCAGGCGGCGCAGTCCCCCAGTGCGTAAATGGCCGGATCATCCAGGGCCTGCATGGTCTCATGCACCCGTATCTGCTGGTTGCGGGTCACGCTCAGGCCCAGCTCCGCCAGAATGTCCGGGCCGCGCACGCCGGCGGCCCAGACCATCATGTCCGACTCCAGGCGGCGGCCATCCTTGGTGATGAGCGCACCGGGCCGGGCCTCGGTCACCGGTGACTCCAGGCGCACCTCGATGCCCAGCGCCTCGAGCTCCCGCCGGGTGCTCTGGGACAGCCGCTCCGGCAACGCCGGCAGCAGCCTTGGCCCGGCCTCCAGCAAGGTCACCTGCAGCGCCTCACGGCTGAGTGAGGGGAAGCCGTAATCACGTACGGTGTTGACCGCCGCCATCAGCTCTGCGGAGAGTTCCACACCGGTGGCGCCGCCACCGACGATGGTGATGCTCACCCGTGATGCCAGCTGACGGGCCCGTTCGTTATCGGTGCGCATCAGCAGGTTGAGAAACCGCTTCTGGAAGTGCTGTGCCTGCTGGGGACTGTCGAGAAACAGGCAGTGCTCGGCCACCCCGGGGGTGTTGAAGTCGTTGGTGATGCTGCCAATACCCAGTACCAGCCGGTCGTAGCTGATCTGGCGCTCAGGCAGGACCGCCTTTCCACGCTCGTCATGTATGGGGCTCAATGTGATGCGCTTGCGGCCCCGGTCCAGTCCGCTGAATTCGCCAATGACAAACTGGAAGCCGTGCTGGCGGGCCAGTGCCCGGTAGCTGACCTCGTCCACTGAGGAGTCCATGGCGCCGGTGGCCACTTCGTGCAGCAGGGGTTTCCACAGGTGGGTGGGGTTGCGGTCCACCAGCACCACCTCCACTCCCTGTTTCCGGCGCCAGCGACGGCGACGCCCCAGGGCGGTGGCCAGTTCCAGTCCGCCGGCGCCACCGCCGATAATCACAATCCGTGATGCCATAGTGTTCTCCCCAAGGGTTTCAGAGGGCGCGCATTCTATCATCTGTCCGCCATTAGACCAGATTGCGGGGGATACGTCGGCTGATACGGTGGGAGTGGACCCGCCGGTCTCCCTCGTAACTGTCCATTTCCGCCTGCAGGTAGAAGTACTCGCTGTCGGAGCGCAGCAGTGTACGGGTGCGCAGTGTGATCTCCCAGTCCTGCCGGGCCAGACGGCGGACGGATCGGGGCTCTCCCCGCACTGAGTCGTCGTCATTGCCGTTGTGGCTCGACCACTCAGCGGTGCTGATGGCCATGTTCGCTCCCTTGATCTGACATTACCTTTAAGAGACATAAAGGCAACAAGCCTGGAATCAAGGGGGGGGGGGGCGATACGGCACAATAGCGTCCCGGGTAGGTGCAGTGGTGCCAGTATTGGGTGAAGGCTTCCGAGGCGGTTACGATTCTAAGCCAGGCCTCCAGT
>JAWWAC010000102.1:0-4604 GCA_033721915.1 Oleiphilaceae bacterium | reverse complement strand
GCCTGGGTCTCGCGGGGCGGGGTGTGGTTCAAGCTTACTATCAGCAGCCGCCCAGGGGTGCCCTGCAGTACTATACACGACTGCAGCAGCAGCGTGGTCAGGGCCCGGTCCACCAGCTCGCCGGAGACCTGTGAAAGGGACGAGGTCAGGGTCAGGGTGCCCAGGGGCTGAGGCAGATTGAGCCGAGTACTCTCCAGCCTCAGCGGAAAGGACTGGCTCAGTACGTCACCGGAGGGATAGGTGCCGGCAATAAAATTTTCTCCGCCCGGGGTGGTCAATTGCGCATGCTGGATACTGGGCAGGGTGAGCAGGTCGTCCAGGGTGTTGGCCAGCTCACTGTAATTCATCAGCCAGAGGTTGCTGCTTAGACTTCCGGCCATCATCTCCGCCACCTTCTGCTGGGTGGTGGCCAGCTCGCTGCGGCGGTTGGAGAGCTCCCCCAGCATCTGAAGACCGGTGGCCAGCACCGACAGCACCAGGCTGAAGATCAGCACGTAAAGCAGCAATCGGGCCGTCAAGGGGCGTATCCCGAGCTTTCTCGCAAGCCTTGGTAGTGTCACTCGATGCGTCATCCCTGCAATCTGGGCAATACCCTTTGCGGGAACATTGCCAGGACGGTCTAGCGGGCGTCGCCGGACATCTCGGAGCCGTTATGCAAACGCCTGAATAGTCATTCACAGAGAGTCTAACAGACGCTCATCACCTCGACACCCACCACCTCGACACCCGCCACCGCGCCGTTTCCCGATACTTCCTCCACCCGCCCAAACCGGAAGCGTACATTCAGATCGTACAGGTGGGCGCCGTAGATGCGCTCTTCCTCACGGCCACGACGAAAGGAGGGCCGGGGGTCGTAGGCCACCACGTCTTCGATCAGTCCATGCAGGTCCGGGTAGCGGTCTGGCGGGAGGTCGGCCAGTTGATCCCTGGCTTGCTCGCTGAACCGGACCGGCAGCCGCTCCACCGGCGGCGTATCCGCCCAGCCGATATGGGCGGAGGCGACCGAGTCGGCAAAGGGCAGATAGGGTTTGATGTCCAGGATGGGCGTGCCATCGATCAGGTCATGGTCGCGGATGCGCAGCAGCAGGCGGCCGTCTTCCCGGCGCAGGCCCTCGTTGCTGACGACGGACAGGCCCAGGCTGTTGGGGCGAAAGGGTGAACGGCTGGCGAACACCCCCATCTTCTGGTTGCCTCCCAGCCGGGGCGGACGCACCACCGGCCGCCATTCGGCCCGCACCGCCTGGTGGAACTGGAAGGTCAGCCACAGATGGCTGCAGGACTCCAGGCCCCGGAAGGCATCCTCCCGGTCAAACGGTGGCTGGATAATCAGGTCGGCCCAGGCGTTTCGCGTCAGGCCCGGCTGGCGGGGCACCCCAAATTTATCGCGAAAACAGGAGCGGGTGAGGGCAATGGGGGTCAGCGTCAGGGCTTCATCGGCCGGTTTAGCGATATGGCGGGTCATTGCTCAGGTCACCAGCGAAAAAGAGTTCAATCCGCAGCACCAGGGAGATCCGGTCCTTGAACCGGTAGTCTCGCGGGAACTCGATGGCGGGGATGATCTCCCCGTACAGCCAGTCCTCGTGCAGACGATAACGATAGGTTACATCAGCGAAGTAGCTGGTGGTACGCCAGTTGGGGTTGCTTTCCCCGAGCACCCCGCCGCGGGGGTTGAGAGTGGCGCGGGTATTGAGGCGCTTGTAAGTGCTGACGATGTGGGACAGCTCGAAGTTGCGATCACGATGGACCCAGGCCGCCTCGGAGGCGCTCAATAAGTGCCAGCCGTTGCCGATGTTCTTGTCCAGGCCGAGCCAGGTACGCTCCCCCCAGCCTTCCACGTGGAAATAATAGAGCCGCTGGTCCAGACTCAGCCGCCAGTCATCCTGGAGCTGCCACTGGCCCCGGGCCCGGGCGCGCCAGAAAGCGTCCGGCGGGAAACGCAGGCGCGCGCCCACATCGTTGGAGAGGTTGATGACATCGCTGAGCCGGTAGAGGTAGCGCAGGGCGCCGGTGGTGCCGGTGTCAGTGCGGTCCTCGCCGGTCAGTTGGCGGTCCCGGCGACTCTCCCCCAGCGGGATCAGCTCGTCGCTCTCGCTTTCCACCACCAGACGCAGTTTCTCTTCCACCGTGGGGATATCCAGCTTGAAGCGGGCCTCCGGCTCGAATTTCAGTGGGTCGCCGTATTCGGACTCGCTGGCAAAGCCCAGCCGCAGGTAACTCTCGTTGTTGGGGGCGGCGTAGGTGCTGCCGGACAGGGTGCGGTCCGCCCATTCCCCCACCGCCTGCACCCGTCGGCCCTGCACATCCTCCTGGGTCAGTACCCAGTTGGAGAAGCTCATCCAGTAGGAATCACGGGGCTCGCGCCAGTATTCGTCCGGGTGGAAGGTGTAGAAGGCCGGCGGCAGGTAATCCAGCGACACATAGGGCTGTGCTGCCGGCTGATCCAGTACCTGGATTTCCTGGGCCTGGAGTGGCGTGTTCAGGGTCAGCTGAAGCGTCAGGGCTGGCAGAAGAAGATGAGCGAGGTGGCGATGAATCACGTTATACCTGAGCGGCGACCGCCTCCGCTGAGGTGGAACCCAGCAGTTGCTGACGCAACTGCTGGGCCTGGCGATCCAGCTCGCCACGGCGGGTGGCGGGCCCGAAGACCTTGGTAACGTGCAGCGCCAGCCGGCCGATGGAGCGCAGGGCATCGCCCCGTTCGCGGGGAATCACATGCACATGCATATGGGGCACCGTCTGGTTGGCAGCACGCCCGTCATTGAGCAGCAGGTGGGTGCCCTCCAGGCCCCAGCCCAGCGCCCGCTGCGCCACCAGGATGCGATGGGCCACAGCGAACAGATGGGCGGTCAGGGCGGGATCGGTTTCGGTGGACTGCACCACGTGTTGTTTCGGGATCACCAGCACATGGCCACGACCCAGCGGGTGGATATCCATGAAGGCCAGACACTGCGAGTCCTCGTGAACCATCGAGGCGGGCAGCTCACCCCGGGAAATCTGGCAGAAGATGCAGGACATGACAGCTGGATCCTTAGTGCGGGAAGCGGTTATTTAAATGCATCTCCGGGGGCGACTTCAACCGTTGTCCGGTGACGCCCCGTAGGCTGCCAGGAACTGACCGTGAAGGCGCCGGACGGCCTCTTTCACCCGCTCCAGTGGCTGGTCATTATCAATCACGTGGTCCGCCCGGGCCAGACGCTGTTCACGGGAGATCTGGGCGGCAATGATGCGGCTCACCTGATCGCGGGGATTGTCATCCCGCGCCATGGTGCGCTCAATCTGTACTTCTACCGGTACGTCCACCACCACCACTTCCCGGGTGAGGGCGTGCTGGTCGGTCTCCAGCAGCAGCGGCGACACCAGCAGGGTGTAGGGCAGCTCGTAATCCGAAGGCTCCAGCTGGCGCACGATTTCGTCACGGATCACAGGATGCAGCAGGGATTCCAGCCATTCCCGCTGGGCCGGATCCTCGAACACAATCTTGCGCAGGGCCGCCCGGTCCAGCCGGCCATCTCCGGTCAGAATATGCTCGCCGAAATGATCACGGATCCGATCCAGCGCCGGCATACCGGGTTCCACAACCTCCCGTGCCACGTCATCCGCATCCACCCAGTGCACTCCCAGGTCGCCAAAGAGCCTGGCCACCGTGGATTTTCCGCTGCCGATACCGCCGGTCAGGCCGATGATGACGGGTTGGCTCATGGTTGCCCCTTACACGCCCAGATACGCATACCAGGCCGCCTGAATCTCCGGCCCGAACCAGAGGCACAGCAGGCCCGCCGCCGCCAGATAGGGCCCAAAGGGAATCGGTACTTCACGGCCATGACGCTTGAAGATGATCAGGCTGATGCCCACTACCGCACCTACCACGGACGACAGCAGAATCACCGCCGGCAGCAACTGCCAGCCCAGCCAGGCCCCCAGCGCAGCCAGCAGCTTGAAATCACCATGGCCCATGCCCTCCTTGCCGGTCACCAGTTTGAACAGCCAGTACACCGACCAGAGTGACAGGTAGCCCGCCACCGCGCCCCAGAAGGCACTGTGGAAGTCCGTCAAAAAGCCAAAGTAGCTCAGGATCAGCCCCAGCCAGAGCAGGGGCAGCGTGATGCTGTCCGGCAGCAGCTGGGTGTCGAAATCAATCACCGTCAGTGCGATCAGCCCCCACACCAGAACCAGCGCGAACAGCGCATCCAGCGACGGACCCAGCAGGAAGACAGTCAGCACCGAGAACAGTGCTGTGACTGCCTCGATGATGGGATAACGGGGCGAAATGCGGGTATTGCAGGAGGAGCACTTGCCCCGCAGGAACAGGTAGCTCAGCACCGGGACGTTCTCCCAGGGCTTGATCTCGTGGCCACAGCCCGGGCAGGTGGAATTGGGCGAGGCCAGAGTGATGCGCTGCGCCGGTTTGCGGTCTTTCTCCGGCAGCTCCAGGAATTCCTCGCACTGGCAGCGCCAGTCCTGCTCCATCATTTTGGGAAGGCGGAGGATGACGACGTTGAGGAAGCTGCCTACGCAGAGGGAGATGACGATTAACAGAGGGTAAAAATAAAAAGGGGAATCAAGTACAGCCTGAAACTCTGACATGCGGATTAACCGGCTTGATG
>JAWWAC010000101.1:0-5034 GCA_033721915.1 Oleiphilaceae bacterium | reverse complement strand
GGAAGGTACGCTCCACGCCCACGCCGTAGGAGACCTTGCGCACGGTAAAGGCGGAGTTGAGGCCGCGGTTGCGCTTGCCGATCACCACGCCTTCAAAGGCCTGGAGACGTTCGCGGTTGCCTTCCGTCACACGCACCTGAACGACGACGGTATCACCGGGACCAAACTCCGGGGACGCCTTGGCCAATTGCTCTTTTTCGATTTCCTGGATGATAGTATTTTTGCCGCTCATCGTTCGCTCCTAACCACCAACTGTTCAGGCCTCCTGATGAGGCCCGCATAAGATTATGTTCGGTTGTTCTCCGGACTGCCCGGAGCCTGACTGCTTTTTTGCGACGGCCGGTGTTGTGCTTCCTGCCGTTCCTGCTTTTCCTGCTGATACGCTTCCAGCAACTGCTGCTCTTCCCGGCTCATGTCACGGCCTTCCAGCAGGTCCGGCCGTCGCTCCCAGGTGCGCCCCAGGGACTGTTTCAGCCGCCAGCGGCGAATCGCCTCATGGTTGCCTCCCCGCAGCACCTCCGGCACCGCCACCCCCTGGAACGTCTCAGGACGGGTGTAATGCGGGCAATCCAGCAGACCCTCCGCAAAGGAGTCCTGTTCTGCCGACTGGGCATGACCCAGAGCGCCCGGTATCTGTCGGGTCAGGGCATCCATGATCACCATGGCGCCCAGCTCACCGCCGCTTAGGACAAAATCCCCGATGGAGATCTCGTCATCCACTTCGGACTGCAACAGGCGTTCGTCGACCCCTTCGTAGCGCCCCGCCACCAGTATCAGTGCCGGTTCCGAGGCCAGCTCACGGACCATGGACTGGTCCAGTGTGCGACCCTGTGGCGAGAGGTACAGGGTCCGGGCCCTGCCTCCCAGTACTGCCCTGGCCTGCTGTATGGCGTCCCTCAGGGGCCCCACCTTCATCAGCATCCCGGGGCCGCCGCCGAAGGGGCGGTCATCCACGGTGCGGTGACGGTCCCGGGTAAAGTCCCGGGGGTTGAATGCCGTAAACTCCAGCAGCCCCTCCCGCACCGCCCTCCCGGTCACCCCGTACTCGGTGACCGCAGAGAACATTTCCGGAAACAGCGTGACAGCACAGATTTTCACAATGCCCTCACTCCTGTGCTTCCGGATGGATCAAAATTCCGGATCCCAATCCACCTCGATAAGGCCCTGATCGAGATCAATGCGCCGCACATACTCGTCCGGTGCGTAAGGCACCAGGCGGCGGCGACCATCCAGACTGTCCACATCCGGATCCACCACCAGCACATCGTTGGAGCCGGTCTCCAGCAGATGGCTGACAGAGCCCAGACGGACACCGTCCGTGGTGAACACGGCCAGACCTTCCAGCTGATGCCAGTAGTACTCACCCACGGGCAACTCGGGCAGATCACTGGCACTGACGCGGATTTCGGCGCCACAAAGCGATCTGGCCTGATCCGGGTCATCCACACCGTCGATCAGTGCCACCAGACCCTTGCCATGCACTTTGCCGGCACTGAGCCGGACACTGCGCCGCTGGCCGTCCTGTAACAACACCCACTGGCGATAGTTCAGGATGTTGCTCATGGGGTCGGTAAAGGAATACACCTTGACCCAGCCCTTGACGCCAAAGACCGAGGTAATACGTCCCAGGACGGTTTCCTCCGGGTTCTGCGGCATCACTTGGACTCCCGGGGATTACTCGGCAGTGGCCTTTTGCTGCTCTTTCAGCAGCGCGTTGACACGGCCGCTGACCTGGGCGCCCAGACCCACCCAGTGCTCGACGCGCTCACGGTCAATGCGCAGTCGCTCTTCCTGACCCTTGGCAATCGGATTGAAAAAACCGACGCGCTCAATGAAACGGCCATCCCGCGACTTACGGCTGTCAGTAACGGTCAGATGATAAAAGGGGCGCTTCTTGGAGCCACCACGTGACAAACGAATTGTTACCATTTCGACCCATATCCTGTTCAGATCAACGAATGTTGTTGCGGCAAGAGCAAAGCTCCACCCGAAAGACGGCGCATTCTACGCTAAAAATTCCCTGCTGCAAACTGCCCCGTGCAATCGGGGCCGGTCTGGAGCCTCTCAAGGAGGCTGGCAATGGCTTCCTGCCAGAGTCTTTACATGCGTCCCATGGGCGGACCGCCACCGGGGCCACCCGGGCCGTTCTGGCCCATCATGCCCTGCATGCCGCGCATCATGTTGGCCATGCCGCCCTTTTTCCCCATGCGCTTCATCATCTTCTGCATCTGCTTGTGCTGCTTGAGAAGACGGTTCACGTCCTGGATGTGGGTGCCGGAGCCAGTGGCGATACGGCGCTTGCGGGAGTTGGTGATGACATCCGGGTAGCGGCGCTCCTTGGGGGTCATGGAACAGATAATGGCCTCCATCTGGCCCATGGACTTGTCGTTCACCTGGCTTTCCGCCATCTGCTTCATCTGGCCCATGCCGGGGAGCTTGTCCAGCATGCCGGCCATGCCACCCATTTTCTTCATCTGTTGAAGCTGGTCCCGGAAGTCCTCCAGGTCAAAGCGCTTGCCCTTCTTGATCTTGCGGGTGAGCTTCTGGGCCTTTTTCTGGTCCAGGTTGCGCTCTGCGTCCTCGATCAGTGAGAGCACATCCCCCATGCCCAGTATGCGCGAGGCCACCCGCTCCGGGTGGAAGGCCTCCAGGGCGTTGTTCTTCTCACCCACACCGAGAAACTTGATGGGCTTGCCGGTGATGTGACGCACCGACAGGGCGGCACCGCCACGGGCGTCACCGTCGGTCTTGGTCAGAACCACACCGGTCAGTGGCAGTGCGTCATTGAAGGCCCTGGCGGTGTTGGCGGCGTCCTGACCGGTCATGGCGTCCACCACGAACAGGGTCTCCACCGGGTTCACCGCCTGATGAAGCCGGCGGATCTCCCCCATCATGACCTCGTCGATGGCGGTTCGGCCGGCGGTATCCAGTATCACCACGTCGATAAACTTGCGCCGGGCGTAATCGATGGCGCTGTTGGCGATGTCCACCGGGTCCTGGCTGGAATCGCTGGGAAAGAATTCCACCTCCACCTCACCGGCCAGCGTCTGCAGCTGCTGTATGGCCGCAGGGCGGTAGACGTCGGCGCTGACCACCAGCACGGACTTCTTGCGCCGCTCACGCAGGTGACGGCCCAGCTTGGCCACGGTGGTGGTCTTGCCCGCACCCTGCAGGCCCGCCATCATGATCACCGCCGGCGGCTTGGCGTTGAGGTTGAGGTCCTCGTTGGCGGCCCCCATGACCGATTCCAGCTCGGCCTGCACCACCTTGATAAAGGTCTGGCCGGGGCTCAGGCTGCGCTGCACCTCCTGGCCCAGTGCCCGCTCACGGACACCGTCCACAAAGGCCTTGACCACGGGCAGTGCGACGTCTGCCTCCAGCAGAGCCATGCGCACCTCGCGCAGGGTCTCCTTGATGTTGTCCTCGCTCAGCCGTGCTTGGCCGGAAATCCTGCGCAGGCTGCCGGATAGTCGATCTGTCAGATTCTCAAACATGGCGCTTTCAACATACTCTTAAGGGTGGAACACGACCGTTGTGGCAGCCACTGACTCGCCATCAGCAATGCAGCCTCGTCTGTCTTACTGTTGCACTGATCTGCCATTATAACCAGACTAGGCATCTTACATGAACGCCTCTGGTACAATCCGGAACGGAACCGGCACAATCCGTCCCCTAACTCCAAGCTATCAAGCGAGCCACGCAGGAATGAGTACACTGATACTGGCAGTCACCACGCTGCTGCTCTACAGCCTGGGTATCATACAGCAAACACTGGTGGTTCGGGGGCGGTTGCCTTCACAGCGCAGAATGGCACTGATTATCGGCCTGCTGGGGCTGCTCGCCCACGGGGCCCTGGTGGCCGACCTGGTGTGGACACAGGCAGGGCTGAACCTGTCCCTGTTTGAATCCGGCGTACTGATCTCGGCTCTGATTGTCGCACTGGGGCTGTCTTTGTCGCTGAGCCGGGCGGTGGGGGCGCTGCTGCTGATCATTTACCCGCTGGCTCTGGCCAGCATTCTTGCCGCCATCACCTTCTCATCCAGCCCCAAGATTGTCGACCAGAGCGCCTATGGCGTGCTCACCCATGTGGTGCTGGCTGTTGCCGCCTACAGCCTGTTTCTTTTCTCCGGCATACAGGCACTGCTTCTCTATATTCAGAACCGCCAGCTCAAGGCCCACCGCCAGAACGCCCTGATACTCAGCCTGCCGGCGCTGCAGACCATGGAGGCACTGCTGTTTGCACTGGTGCGTGGCGGCGTTGTGTTGCTGACACTGGCCATTATCAGTGGCACTCTGTTCATGGAAGATCTGTTTGCCCAGCACCTGGCCCACAAGACGGTCTTCTCACTGCTGGCCTGGGGCGTGTTCACGGGGCTTCTGGCGGGGCATCATCTGTTTGGCTGGCGCGGTGCCGTGGCCAGTCGATGGACACTGATGGGCTGCCTGTTCCTGACCCTGGGCTATTTTGGCAGTAAACTCGCGCTGCAACTGATCGGTTACTGAAGGCCTGCATCAAGCCTCTCCACTGCAAGGACTCCCGCTTTTGAACGAAGCTCCACTCTCAACCCTGCTGATCGTACTGGTGGTACTGATTCTGCTCTCGGCGTTCTTCTCCAGCTCCGAGACCGGCATGATGGCACTCAACCGCTACCGGTTGCGGCACCTGAGCAAGAACGGCCATAAGAGCGCACAACGGGCCAGCCGGCTGCTGCAGCGCACCGATCAGCTGATCGGTGTGATCCTGATCGGCAACAATTTCGTCAACATACTGGCCTCGGCCATCGCCACGGTCATTGCCATCCGCCTGTGGGGGGATACGGGCATTGTCATTGCCACCGTGGGCCTGACACTGATCATACTGATTTTCGCCGAAGTCACCCCCAAGACCCTGGCGGCGCTCTACCCGGAGCAGATCGCCTTCCCTGCCTCCCATGTTCTGTCGCCGCTGCTCAAGGTGTTTTACCCGGTGGTCTGGAGCCTGAACCTGATCACCAACAACCTGCTGCGACTGATGGGCATCAGCCTGAGCGGCTC
>JAWWAC010000100.1:0-5171 GCA_033721915.1 Oleiphilaceae bacterium | reverse complement strand
GGTCAAGCGTCGCGGCGACGTGCGCCAGGCCAAGCTGTACTACCTGCGGGATCTGTCCGGCAAGGCGGCACGCATCAAGGAAAAGCTCAACTAAGCCGGTTGAGCGGTTACGGCGTGTCAGCGCATGCCGACAACCTCACCGGGCCCTGTGCCCGGCGGGGACTGACAACGGGCGGCCATGGCTGCCCGTTGTTGTGTCCGGCCCCCACGCTTTGCACCCGGCGCCACCGCTATCACAGCCGCTGGCGCCGCTTCCGTGTTTTCACGGGCCTTTCCCCGGAGACTGCTCATGGGTGCTGAAGAGCCACAGACACTGCCGGCGGACCTCTTCCGGGTGGAGGACTTTCTGCAATCACTCTGGCTGGAGGATGGCCTGAGTGAGGCCACCCGCCGCTCCTACGCCAGTGACCTGTTACGCCTGGGTCGCTGGCTGGTGCAGCCTGAGAAATCCGGCCCGTTGAACGAGCAGGCCCGCTACCAGGACCTGGACCGTGCCCGGATTCAGGCCTATCTGGCCGCGGGCTTCAAGGCCGGGGACAAGGCCAGCACCGCAGCACGGCGCCTGAGCAGCCTGCGGCGTTTTTATCGCTACCTGGTGCGACAGGGCGTGATCAGCGAGGACCCGACACTGCGACTGGACAGTCCGCTGAAAATGCGGCGCCTTCCTGACAGTCTCTCCGAGGCGGATGTGGACGCTCTGCTGGAGGCACCGGATACCCAGCTGCCACTGGAGCTGCGTGACAGGGCCATGCTGGAGCTGCTCTACGCCTGCGGCCTGCGTGTCAGCGAGCTGGTGTCGCTGACCCTCTCCCAGATCAACCTGCGCCAGGGGGTGGTGCGCATCACCGGCAAGGGCAACAAGGAGCGTCTGGTGCCCATGGGGGAAGACGCCATGGACTGGCTGGATCACTACCTGCGCCAGGGCCGTGCCGTGCTGCTCAAGGGCCGCCCCAGTGATGCCCTGTTCCCCGGCAACCAGTCCAGGGCCATGAGCCGTCAGGCCTTCTGGTACCGCATACGCCATTACGCCCTGCGGGCCCATATCAACAAGCCCCTCTCGCCCCACACGCTGCGCCATGCCTTTGCCACCCACCTGCTCAACCACGGCGCCGACCTGCGGGTGGTGCAGATGCTGCTGGGCCACAGCGACCTCTCCACCACACAGATCTACACCCACGTGGCCCGTGAGCGGCTGCAGAAACTCCACGGCGAGCATCACCCCCGGGGTTAGTGCCCCCTGCGGTGTGGTCGTTGTCCGGCCGTGCCAGTGTCCGTGCCTGTGAATCAGGCCGGCGCTGTTGGCCGGGTTTAACGCGGGTTTAAGGTTAAAATGGGGTGTTGTGGTGATACACTGGCTGCCGCCGGTCTCTCAACCAAAACACCGGAAAGAGCGGAGACAAGCTGGCCCCCGGGGCCTTTCATCGACAATAACGGGAGTCCGTCATGGCTGCGTTACGGCAATTGACTGTTTCACCACTGGCCCGGCTGATGCTGCTGCTGTGTGTTGGCTTTTTACTGATGCCGCTGCAGGCGTCCGCAGAGGAGGGCGCCGCCGAAGAGCGCATTCGCGAGCGCCTGGCCCAGCTGGTGCCGGGTGTGACGGTGCGCGCTGTCAGTGCCACCGAGGTGAGCGGTTTTTATGAGGTGAAGACCGACCAGGACACCATCTATGTCAGCGGCGACGGTCAGCACGTGCTGCTGGGTGAAATCCTGCGGCTGGACCCGGAGGAGGGAGTGGTCAACCTCACCGAGCAGTCCCGCAGCGTGGCCCGCAAGGAGGCCATAGACGCCCTGTCCCCGGAAGAGATGGTGAGCTTTGTGCCGGACGGGGAAGTGAAGGGCCAGATGTATGTCTTTACCGATGTGGACTGCGGTTACTGCCGTCGCCTTCACTCCGCCATGGACGATTACCACAAGCTCGGCATTCAGGTGAACTACCTGGCCTTCCCCAGGGCCGGCCCCGGCTCCGAGAGTGCCCGCAAGCTGGTTTCCGTCTGGTGTGCCGATGATCCCCAGGCGGCCATGAACAAAGCCAAGTCCGGCGGCACCCCGGAGCGGCGCTCCTGCGATAATCCCGTGGCCGAGCAGTTCCGCCTGGGCCAGGCACTGGGTGTCAGCGGCACCCCCGCCACGGTGCTCTCCGATGGCCGCATGGTGCCGGGATTCCGTCCTGCCAGTGACATGGCCAAGGTGATGGGCATCGAGTAATCTCCACCGGGGTTCCGGGCAGAAAAGGCCCGGGCGGGGCGGGCCTTCAGTTTTTTTCCGGACACAAACGTTATACCATGCTGTGCCCGGTTTTCCGGCCGATCATTTACGGCGTCGCGTGGTTGTCGCGCCGCTCAGGTATGCAAAGAGGTGAATCTTGAAACAGGTCAATATCGGAATCTGTGGTCTTGGCACCGTGGGCGGCGGAACCGTTCAGGTGCTGCGCCGTAATGCCGCTCTTATCAGCGGCCGCGCCGGTTGCGAATTGCGGATTGCCCGGGTTGCCAGCCGCTCCAAGCGGGGTGATGTGGAGCTGGGGGATATCCCGTCTTCCACCGATGTGTTTGATGTGGTCAAGGACCCCTCCATTGATGTGCTGGTGGAGCTGATCGGCGGCTACGACACCGCCCGTGAGCTGGTGCTGGCCGCCATCGCCGAAGGCAAGCATGTGGTCACCGCCAACAAGGCACTGATTGCCGTGCATGGTAACGAGATCTTTGCCGCCGCCGCCGAGAAGGGGGTGATTGTCGCCTACGAGGCCGGCGTGGCCGGTGGCATCCCGGTGATCAAGGCCATCCGCGAGGGCCTGGCCGCCAACCGCATCAACTGGCTGGCAGGCATCATCAACGGCACCGGCAACTACATCCTCACGGAAATGCGCGCCGGACGGCCCTTTGATGAGGTGCTGGCGGAAGCACAGGCACTGGGCTACGCCGAGGCGGACCCCACCTTCGATGTGGAGGGCACCGATGCCGCCCACAAGCTGACCATCATGGCTTCGGCCGCCTTCGGCGTGCCGCTGCAGTTCGAGAGGGCCTACACGGAAGGCATCCGTGACCTGACCCCCTACGACATCGCCCACGCCGAAACCCTCGGCTACCGGGTCAAGCACCTGGGCATTGCCCGCCAGAGGGAAGACGGGGTGGAGCTGCGGGTGCACCCCACACTGGTGCCCGTGAACCACATGATGGGCAAGGTGGACGGCGTGCTCAACGCCATACTGGTGGACGGTGACGCCGTGGGCCAGACCCTGTACCACGGCCCGGGCGCCGGTGCCGAGGCCACCGCCTCCTCGGTGATCGCCGACCTGGTGGATGTGGCCCGCTCCGTGGCCGCAGGCAGCAACCAGCGGGTGCCTTACCTGGGCTTTGGTCCGGAGGCGGTGCTGGACCACCGCATACTGCCCATGGACGAGATCCGCTCGGCCTATTACCTGCGCATCCAGGCCTTTGACCGCCCCGGTGTGCTGGCCAAGGTGGCCACCATCATGAGCGAGCACGGCATCAACATCGAATCCATCATGCAGAAAGAGTCCGAGCTCAAGGACGGCCGCATCCCGGTCATACTGCTCACCCATACGGTACAGGAGCGCCAGGTCAACCAGGCCATCGCGGCCATGGAGGCCCTGGAGGATGTGGAAGGCAAGGTGATCCGTATCCGGGCCGAGAACTTCCAGTAAACGCAGTCCCAGACAGGTTTCCCACGTGAAATACATCAGCACCCGGGGGCAGTCCCCCGCACTGGAATTTGAAGACGTTCTTCTCACCGGACTGGCCACCGACGGTGGCCTTTACGTGCCCGAGTACCTGCCCCACTTCACTCCCGAAGAGATCATGTCCTGGCGAGGCCTGCCTTATCACGAGCTGGCCTACAACGTCATGTACCCCTTCGTGGAGGGCTCCATCGAGGCGGAGGACTTCCGGGCCATTGTCACGGAAACCTACCAGTCCTTCCCCCACAGGGCCGTGGCCCCGCTGGTGCAGATCGACAGCAACGAATGGGTGCTGGAGCTGTTCCGCGGGCCCACGCTGGCGTTCAAGGATTTTGCCCTGCAGTTGCTCGGTCGCCTGCTGGATTATGTGCTGGAGCGCAGGCAGCAGCACGTGGTGATCATGGGGGCCACCTCCGGGGATACCGGCTCCGCCGCCATCGAGGGCTGCCGCCATTCGAAGCATGTGGACATTTTTATCCTGCACCCCCACCAGCGTGTCTCGGAAGTGCAGCGCCGGCAGATGACCACTGTCATCGGTGACAACATCCACAATGTGGCGGTGAAAGGCAACTTCGATGACTGCCAGAAGATGGTCAAGGCCAGCTTCGCGGACCAGTCCTTCCTGGGTGACAAGACCCAGCTGGTGGCGGTGAACTCCATCAACTGGGCCCGCATCATGGGACAGCTGGTGTATTACTTCCACGCTTCCCTGTCACTGGGCGGGCCCCACCGCAGCCTGTCCTTCTCGGTGCCCACGGGCAACTTCGGCGACATCTTCGCCGGCTACCTGGCCCGTGACATGGGGCTGCCCATACAGCAGCTGATTGTGGCCACCAACCGCAATGACATACTGCACCGCTTCATGAGCGGCAACCACTACGAGCCCAGGGCGCTTCAGCACACACTGACACCGAGCATGGACATTGCCGTCTCCAGCAACTTCGAGCGTCTGCTGTTTGACCTCTACGGCCGTGACGGTGCCGCTGTCACCCACTTCATGCGCCACACCGGCGAGGGGGCCTCCATGGGGCTGGAACCGCCGCGCTGGGAGAAGGCCAGGGCGCTGTTTGACAGCCACGCGGTGGACGACGAGACCACCTGCGAGACCATCGCCGATGTGTACCGGGACACCGAGTACCTGCTGGACCCCCACACCGCCATCGGTGTCTGTGCCGCCAGGGCCTGCCGCCGTGACAGCAGCGTCCCCATGGTGACCATGGGCACCGCCCATCCGGCCAAGTTCCCGGAAGCGGTGGAGCGCTCCGGCGTGGGTGTGGAGGCGACACTGCCCAAGCACCTGGCGGACCTGTTCCAGCGCCCGGAGGAGTATGAGGTGCTGGAGAACAACCTGGAGAGCATCCAGCAGTACATGGCCTCCCACTGGAAGTTCGCCGGCCGGTAAACCGCAACCGTCGCCGCTGCCGGCCAGTCCGGCAGCGGCGAGTCTCCCGCCAGTCACCACAACCCTTTT
>JAWWAC010000099.1:0-5350 GCA_033721915.1 Oleiphilaceae bacterium | reverse complement strand
GCCTGGCAAGCGGCTTGAGTCCAGCCGGGCATAGACGAGTCCTGCGATTTTACTGGTCATTCCGGGGTTTCATGCCTTTCTGTTGCATTTCGTTGTGCCAGTAGTCCTGGGCGGACTGCCAGTTCGAGACGCCGGGGGCTGCACTGCGCGCGGGCTCGATGGCCTCATAGCGGCTGACCGGGGATTCCGTTGTGGTACCGATCAGCTCGGAGAGGTCGTTGGGGGCATAGCGGGTACTGGGCCGGACAAAGAGCAGGTCTTCTTTCTGGAGAATGTGCCCTTGGGGCAGATCCCGGGCGGCATAGACACCTCGTCTGGCGCGTATCTTGGTCACCTTTTCACTGTCTGCGGATTGATTGGCCGGCCTCTTCAGGCCCTGGGCGCCTTCCTGAAGGGTGGTGATGTAGTTCACCAGCTCCTCTTCATTCATGGCGTGGGCGTGATCAAAGCCTGGCAGTGTCTGGTCCACGGTGAAGTGTTTTTCAAAAAACCCGGCGCCCTTTACCAGCGCCATGGCCGCGCTGGTGACACCTTCGGTATGGTCCGAGTAGCCGACAGGGCAGTCGAAGGCGTGAGAGAGCATGGCGATGCGCTGGATGTTCGCATCCCTCAATGAGCAGGGGTATGAGGAGACACAGTGCATGAGCTCAAGGTTCACCTCGGGAAAGTTCTGCCTGACGAACTGGTAGGTGGCGTCGACTTCCGAGAGGGTGGCCATGCCAGTGCTGATAATAACCCGCCTGAACGCGCTGCATGCGGCTCTGATCAGTTCGTGGTTGGTCAGGTCTGTGGAGGCGATTTTGACGTAGTTGGCCCCCAGGTCTGACAGCAGCTCAACGCCCTGTGTGTCAAAGACGGATGCGGATATGTCCATGCCAATGGAACGGGCATGGGCCCAGATGGCCTCCCAGTCCGAACGGGCGAGTTCTTCGGCTTTCCGTGCCTGATAAACGGTGTTGTCCACATAGCTTTGGCCGTCAAAATACGCGGGCAGGTAGAGGCCTTCCGCAAAGATGAACTGGAACTTGACGGAGTCCGCTCCGGACCTTTTGGCCAGGTCCACAAGGTCTTTGGCCCGCTGCACCGAGCCGTTATGGTTGCTGCCCGCTTCAGCGATGATATGGGGCATGGTGGTTACCTCAGTCTGTTATGCCGTGAGCGATTGATTGTGCCAGCAGTCTGGCGCCATCGGGCAGGGGGTGCTCCCGGGCTGTTCTGTGCATCTCTTCCAGTGAATGCCGGTTTGCAAGCAGTTGTTGCAGTGACCAGTAGTCCAGTGCTTCCCGGAAAAAGCATTTCAGGTGGCCTGAATCGTTCAGGTGCTGGTTCTTGAAGTAATGGTCTTCCGTGGTCAGTGACAGGGTCGGGATACCCTGTGCAATGGCTTCACTGATCAACAACCCATCGCCGCCAATAAACACATTGATGTCGGAAAAATAGGACCAGGGGTCCTCGTGATAACGCGCCTGATGGATCTCTGTGCTCCATTCCGGTGACACCTCAAGGGCTTCATGGTGCAACACGTGGATTGTCGATACCGACGGGATTCTGACCATTCTGTCCACGAATTCGCCCATGTTCAATGCATCCCGTCCGCCGGACAGGCAGATGCCAAGGCGTATTCTTTCGAACGTCAGCTTCCGTGGTTCCAGGCGCTTTGTGGTGGTGAGTGCAAAGGAGGGGTCTTCAGTGACCCGGGCATTCTGATCCAATGAGGATCGAAGCTTCTCCGAGACGGCCCGAACCAGGACCTGCGTTGCCAGATCGGCACGGTCGCAGACAGGGGAGATCAGAATGCGATGACGGAACTGCCTTAAAAAGCGGGCGTCTTCCTCCGGGATGGAAGCGGCGTCGATGATGACACTGGTGAAGGTGGAGAGGGTTTCGCTGCGGATGCCCATTGCTTCCGCCTTTTCCCGCCCGTAGCTGTCAGCGGCCAGCATGAACCGGACTTCAAAGCCCATGGCCGTCAGGGCCCTTGAGACGGCCAGGCTTCTTGTCAGGTGCCCCAGACCCATGGAGGCACTGGCCTGAACGTAGAGTGCCAGCGGCTCGGGCCGGGTGTTCATTTCCGGGTCACTCCGGTCTTCAGGTAATGCTCCATCATGGCTTTGAATTGCTTCATCTGGTCGAACTGTGTGGCTGTAATGGTCTGCCATTGGTCGGTCAGTTGGTGGCTGTCAGTGGCAGTGCAACCCCCGGTGTCCACCTGGTGGAGCAGTTCATCGATGAAGCCGTCCCCTTTTTCCACCATGTTCAGGTAGGCATCCTGCAGTCCAAGATCGTTGAACAGTGACATGGCGCGCTCGTCGTAAACGATATTGAGGGTGGGGACGCCGAAGGACATGGCCGGTAATGTGGCATGGAGCCGGTAGCTGACGACCAGGTCGGCATTTTTTAGCAGGCTCAGGTACTGGTACACATCGTTGGAATACACCGAGTCGACGGATTTGGTGTAACGGAAGGCGGTGGCGAAATCCAGGTCCCGGCTGTCGTTGCAGAGGATCCGGATGCGTTTGTGCCCCTGCTGCCTTAGCCGGTCTATGGTCAGCTCGATGTGGTTCTGTATGCTGCTCTGGAACCGGTAGGGGACATTCATCAGGCCAGGTGTGCGCACCGAGATCAGGGTGCCGACTTTCTCGTTTTCCGGCAGTCTGGGCAGCTGGTTCGTGTAACGGCTCAGGTTGATGGTCGGGCACCAGCCGATCTGGTCCTTGGGGTTAATGGCCTTGAGGTGCACATGGGTGGCGCTGTCCCGGGACAGAGAGAGATCGGCACGCTCCAGCAGACTCACCAGCTTGGAGTCCGGGATTACATCTGAGCGGTCCGACAGGTTGCCATGGCGGTCGAATATGCGGCCGCGGGAGTTGGAAAACAGCATGAGTGGTGGCTGAAGGGTGTTCAGGGCCCGTGCATCCACGTCGATCTCATCGTTCTCGTAGAGGTTGCCACCGCCGACAATCACGCCGTCCGCGTAGCGGTTGATCTCGTGTATGGTGGCCGGTGTCAGGCCGGATTTGGCCGTGCTTTCATGTTTGTTGGTGGCCGGGTAATCGATGATGGAGACCAGGCGGCCAAAGGTCTCATAGAGCATATGCCGCAATGCAAAGTTGATGGCCTGGTTACCGACGTTGTGGCCTATGGGTCTTATATTCGCAATGGTATACATAGCTGTCCTATGACTGGATTGGCCACTGGGTGGTCCAAGGCCGGGCAGGGCGGTTTGGGGGCCTCTGGCAAGCTGCCATTACAGGGCTGTTCCCCGGTTGCCGACTGCGTGGTGCTCTGGCAGTGCTCGTTGGCTCATGGATGAGTTTAACAAGCGTTGGGGCTTTAACAAGTTCCGTTCCATCCGACAAATTACCCGACAATCCGTAACCCATCCTCAACAACGCCGGCTACTTCCTCACAGACCCCCCGGGCATGATGGTGCCAATACAATCCGTAAGAGGTGCCGGGGTAATGCGCTGTACTGTGAGTTCGTTGTCTGTTGTGGGCGCTGTGAAAGTAAGAGCCGAGCGTGTGGGGGCTGTTGTGGCCTTCAGTGCCCTGATGGGGCTGTCCGGTGGGGCGGCCGCGTTCAGTGACGGGGCCGGTGAGGGAGTCGGTGGCCTTCAGCCCCTGACGGCGGCGCAGATGAGTGCGGTGCAGGGGCAGTCCAATGCGCTGCTGACCATTCCCGTGGCGGATGAGAACCCGGACTCGGAGTCACTGAGCCTGGATACACTGGAGTACGTCGCCAGGGTGCTGGTGCCGGTGATGGGGCTGCTCACTTCGGACTCCTCGGTGCAGGGGGTGCACTTTGCCACGGATGCGGCCATAAGAGTACGTGAGGACGGCGCCCTGGAGCTGCCCATGCCAAGCCGCATCGAGCGTATTACTCTGGACAATCTCCGGCTGGCGGGCAGCAACAACAGTCTGGGGAATATCACGATCCGTAATATCCGGTTTCATCCGGATTCCCGGATGGCCATCAGCGCCTATTAGGTTGGGACGTTTCCAGTGGATCACTGGTTGCGCTCAGGCAAAGGCAGTTCCTCGCCACAACCTGTGCCACTAAAGCGGGCTTTGATGCGGCTACCAAGGGCGGGTGGGAGCGGAGTGGTCGATTTGCCCGGAGGCAAACTCCAGCTCTGCAGTAATATCTTCATCTTTCCGATAAGGAAGGTCCTCTAGAATTTTCTCACGGGAGGCCCCTGCAGCGAGAAGATCCAGGACATCCTTGACTCGAATCCTGAGCCCACGGATGCATGGACGTCCGCCACACTGGTCAAGGTTGGTGGTTATGCGATGGAGTTGGGTCATGGCTGAGACTCCGCATAGTAGTATTGGAAACCTGCTTGTAGCGTATTTCTTGGAGCGGGAATAAAGGTCGACTTTATCGCAATATCGTATCAGACACTCCCGTATCCTTCGCTTGATCAAGGATAAACAGATTGCGGGAGGCGGAAAGTGAGCTTGATCGTAGAGGGGAGCAGCAACGTCTACGCCGATCTGGACTTTACCAATGCGAATGAGATGTTGGTAAAAGCACAGCTGGCATCACAGATCCGCAAAATTATCAGTACCAATCAATGGACACAGACAGAGACCAGTAAAGTTCTGGATCTGAGCCGGTCGAAGCTCTCCAATCTGCTTAACGGCAAGTTTCGCGGTATCAGCGAAGCGAAAATGCTGGACTGCCTGACACGTCTGGGCCGGGATGTTCAAATTGTTATTGGCCCCGATACCCATAAAGAAACACCGGGGCGAGTTTCTGTGGTTGAGGGTTAACTTTCAGGAGTGGGAAACTGACATTGGCTGTTTCAGGAGGAAACATGGTTACCGAAGGTGAATCCGTCGTTGATAAAAATGGGCAGCTGGTGATTCCCCACGGGGTGCGGAAGGCCCTGGGTATTCAACCCGGCGATAAGCTTACCTGGACCCTGGATGAGTCAGGAGAGATCCGGGTCCGGCTGGCTGGAGGGGGCTTGTTCGATCTTCAGGGAAGCATCAAGAGTGGCGGGAGGTTGGTTTCCATTGAGGAGATGAGATTATCATCCTATCGGTGGAACGAATGACTTTTCAGTATTTGGCGTTACTATTTCTTAGTAAAAAGCGAGCCTCGGCTGTTTGCCTGAGCCATTTAGCGGAGCTTGATACGGCTGCCAAGCTGCCATGGTGAAATTTATCGCCAAACATTTTCTAATTCGGCTCTTTGCCATGCGTGTTTGTCGGCATTTTCGGTCTTCAGTTTTTTCAGATTGATGAGTTTCCAGCGAACAGCTGGCAATTCTTTTGCCCATTCGCGGTTAATAGCCCTGAAATCAGGGCTGCCATCATGAAGGCTTAAGAGAAAGCTGCGTGTGTC
>JAWWAC010000098.1:0-5946 GCA_033721915.1 Oleiphilaceae bacterium | reverse complement strand
GTGCTGGACACCTGGTTCTTCCTGGCGGAAGAGCACGGCCAGTAAGGCTTTCTGGAAGGGGCTGGCGGGACGCCGGCCTCGCAGACAATCGCGCCCGGGGAACAAGGTCAAGGTAGAGCCATGCGAAGCAGCAGCGCGTTATTTCCGGTCAGCCTGGTGGCGGCAGAGGTGCTGGATCACCTCCACGACGACGCCTATCTGCTCAACCCCGGAGTCAGTCAGGACCCCAGTGTGCGGGTCGCCGTCAGCCGTCTGACCGACCCCGCCTGGGATGTCGGCCGTCAGGGGCCACGGGTGCCCGTGGTGCTGCTGCACAGCGAGTTCCACAACCGCCACCAGTGGCTTGGCAGTGACTCACAGGGTCTGGCACGGCAACTGGCCCGTGCCGGATACGATGTGTGGATGCCGGAAATGCGCGGCCATGGACGCTCCCCCCGCAACACCCACTGGCGTTCCAACCAGGTGTCCGACTATGTGCAACAGGATTGGCCGGCGGTGCTGGCCTTTGTGGCGGAGCAATCCGGTGAGGCGTTCTGGCTGGGCCAGGGGCTGTCGGCACTGAGCCTGGCGCAGATGCTGGTCAGTGCCCCCGGCGAGGCGGCCCGGGTCCGTGGGGCGGTGTTTATCGAGCCCGGAGAGCCACGCCGCCACTGGCTGCAGAAGCAGCTCTCGCGGCGTACACGCTGGCGCCTGTCCCGGCGCCACAGCGTGTCCGGCACCTGGGGCCCGGAAGAGGAGCCCGCAGCACTGCTGAGGACACTCTTCACGCTGCACCGCCGGGCCCGCCGTGGTGACAGCCACCCGGTATACGGTCAGTTGCGGCGGGTCAGTACCCCGTCACTGGTGATCTCCAACGGTAACGATGACCCGGCCCGGGAATTCTCCGGACTGCTGGGCGCACAGAGCCGTCGCACCCTGCTGCGCCACTCCGCCAACTCACAGGGCCCGCTCCCCCCGGCCTGTCAGCCCCCGGATGGGAAAACCGCCCTGACCCTGCTGGAATGGCTGCAGGAGCAACAGGCCGGACACAGTCACTACAGAGAGGCATTATGACAGAACGTGTTGCGATGGTGGCCGGCGCCACCGGTCTGGTGGGCAGTCAGTTGTGGCCCCGCCTGGCGGAAGATCCACGCTGGTCCAGGGTCATACTCCTGTCACGGCGCCCTCTGGCGGCACTGCCTCCCGGTGTGGAGTGCCTGACCGTGGATTTCACCAGGTCCCACGAGGCGCTTGCCGGCGTGGCGGTGGACGACCTGTTCTGGTGCCTTGGCAGCACACTCAGACAGGCCGGTAGCAGGGAGGCCTTTGCCCGCATCGACCGGGACTACGCCCTGTGGGTGGCCGAGGCACTCCACAGCGGGGCCGGACTGCAACACCTGCTGGCCATCACCGCCATGGGCAGCCACCCCCGCAGCCGCCTCTTCTACAACCGCATCAAGGGGGAGCTGGAGCAGACACTCAACCGCAGCGCCATCCCGGCCGTGACACTGCTTCGCCCTTCGCTGCTGCTGGGTGAGCGCCATGACAGCCGTTTTCTGGAGGGTCTGGGTCAGCGACTGACAGGCCCTCTCAGGCACCTGATGAGGGGCCCGCTGGCCTCCTGGGCGCCCATTCACAGCCACTGTGTGGCACAGGCCATGCACAGGGCGGCTGCTGAGCGGCTCACGGCACCGACGGTACGCCGCCACAGGGCCATCATCAGCTCGGACCGTATGGCCCGGGAATGCCAACCGTCACCCCAATAACACCCACACCAGAGAGGAGATCAATGTGACCGATTCCATCGTGACACCGGATATTTGCGATACCTACCCCGAGGTACAGGTACTGGAGCCGATGTTCCGCAACCTGGGCGGACGGCGCAGTTTTGGCGGCGAGATTGTCACCGTGAAATGCTTTGAGGACAATTCCGTGGTCAAGGAACAGGTGGCAAAACCGGGCCATGACCGGGTCATGGTGGTGGACGGCGGCGGCTCCATGCGCGCCGCTCTGCTGGGTGACATGCTGGCCGAGAAGGCCGCTGCCAATGGCTGGCAGGGCATTATCGTCTATGGCTGCATCCGCGATATCGATGTGATTGCCGCCACGGACCTGGGCGTGCAGGCATTGGGCACCCATCCCCGCAAGACCGACAAGCGCGGCCTGGGGGATCTGAACGTGCCGGTGACCTTTGCCGGTGTCACCTTCCATCCGGGCCACTACATTTATGCCGACAACAACGGCATCGTGGTCTCCCGGGAGGCACTGAACCTGCCTGCCTGAGGTGGCGGCCTCTCCGGGTAAGGGCCTGCTTGCTCGCCGCCGGACCTTTGACCTTGTTTCCGGAGCGGTCTATAAAAGGAGGTTTGGTGGGCATCGCGGGTGCCCCTTTTCTGGCCATTAAGGGTAACGGTGACCATGAGAGACTACTCGGAGAAACGCGATTTCATTCGCATGCAGGTGGAGACGGACATTGAACTGTTTGTCCGTGACGGGCCCAGCCCGGTACTGAAAGGCCATTGTGAAGATCTCAGTGCCACCGGCATGTCCGTGCGTCTGTCCCAGCCGCTGGATCTGGGCACCGAGCTTGAGACTCGCATGGCCAGTCACAACCCGGATTTTCCGCCGTTTGAAACCCGCGCCAGGGTGGTCCGTTGCGATCATCTGGAGGAGGGGGCCGTGTCACTGGGGCTGGAGATACTGGAAGTGACCCGGTAAGCGTAAGCAGAGGCGCCCGGGGCGACCGCGCCGGGCTCCGGGGCTTAAGTCAGACCCGTATCAGGCCCAGGTGTCGCTCTTGCGGCTGGGCTTGAGCATGGGGAAAAGCAGTGCCATCAAGATGCCTGCCAGTACCAGACCGCCACCGATCAGCAGAAAATCCGATTCCCTGCTGTCCTTCAGGCGCTGATTCTCGGTGCTCAGCAGCTCCTTCTCGCTTTTCAGTTCCTGGTTGGACTCCCGAAGCTCCTTGTTGCGCTCATTGATCCGCAATGTGTCTTCGGAAATGCGGGTGATCTCTTCCAGCTCGCTGCTCACCTTATCCAGCTCTTTCTGCAATTGTGCTTCACGGTTCTGCAGTTCGGCGACCTGCTTTTCCAGATCCTGCTTTTCAGAGCGCACCTCCGCCAGCTGGCCGCGTACCTTTTCCAGCTCCGCATTGGCGGTGGCCAGCCGTTCCGCGGCGATGGGTTGTGAGCTGAGATAGCGGGTGAGTATGTACCCTTCCTTGCCGTCCCCGAAGCGGATACGGCTGTAGCCGGTATCCGGGTTCTGATCCAGCACCTCCACCCGGGTGCCGCTGCGCAGGCCGCTGTGGATAATGCGGTACTGGTTGCTCTCGCCGGTGCGCACCGGAGCAAGCAGTGTGTCGTCGATGTACATGGTGCGTGCCTGCAGCGGGCCGGCCAGCAGGGCAAGGGCCAGTGGCAATAGAATAAGAGAAGAAAGTTTCACGGCTGGTTTCCTGGGTTTAACGATACAGGGGCCCTGTCAGTGGCAGGCCCGTAAAAGAAAGGATTCTGACACAAAGAGCGCCGCGTTGCCTATGGCAACACGGTCTTGTAAGGGCGGACCTCCACACGCTCATAGACACCGGCGGCCACATAGGGGTCCTCATCCGCCCACTGCCTGGCCTGCTCAAGGCTGTCGAATTCCGCAATCACCAGGCTGCCGGTAAAGCCCGCTTCTCCCGGGTCATTGTTGTCTATGGCCGGAAAAGGCCCGGCCACCAGCAGTCGACCCTGATCCCGCAGTGCGTGCAGTCGGGCAATATGGTCCGGCCTGGCTTTCTGGCGCAGTGGCAGGCTGTTGGCCACATCCTGGCTGATAATCGCGTAGTACATGGGTTTTGGCGCCCCCTGAGGTCCCTTGAATGAGACGACTATGGTACCTTGGCACAACGCTATTTCACAGACACCGGGCAGCCCCTTCATGCAGTCAGTCAACACCTCTTTCCGGCCGGATTTCCACTGCCACAGCACCGCCTCCGATGGCCACCTCAGTCCAGAGGCGCTGCTGGAGCGCGCGCTGAAGAAAGGGGTTACGGCACTGGCGGTGACCGACCATGACACCTTTGCCGGATACAGCCAGTTGAGTGGCGCCAGGCTCTCCGAGGGCTTCACGCTGATCAGTGGTATCGAGCTGTCCTGCCTCTGGCGTGGCCGTACCATCCACGTGGTGGGGCTGGATTTTGACGCCCTGTCCCGGGTGATGAACCAGGCCGTGACCCGCCAGGAGGACAATCGCTGGCAGAGGGCGCGCCTGATTGAGCAGCGCCTGGTCAAGGCGGGACTGCCGGCACTGCTTGAAGCCGCCACAGAGGCCTCGGGAGGCCGTGTGCCCGGGCGCCCCCATTTTGCCACGGCCATGCTCACGGCGGGGCTGGTGAAAAAGCACCATCAGGCCTTCGACCGTTACCTGGGCAATGGCAAGGTGGGGGATATCAGCAGTCTCTGGCCACCCATGGAGACCATCGTGGAGTGGATACGCCAGTCGGGAGGCGTCCCGGTTCTGGCCCATCCACGGAAATACGGCCTCACCGGCGTGAAGCTCAGGGCCTTGCTGACAGACTTTATGGGGGCAGGGGGGCAGGCCATGGAGGTGCTCAGCGCCGGACAGTCCGACGCCGATACCCGTTTTCTGACATTGCTGTGTGAACAGTTCCAGTGCGCGGCCTCACTGGGCAGTGACTTTCATCACCCAGGCAACCACTGGTGCGAGCTGGGGCGCCTGCCGCCTCTGCCGGCGAAGGTGCAGCCGGTCTGGGAGCTGTTCAGGGAGGCCACACGCAGTGGCCTGCAGGTGCCCTGAGGGATCAGGGGCTGTGAAACAGAAGATACAGGTCGGTCAGGCTTTCCGGCAGACGATCCGCCATCTGTTCTGACAGACCCTCGTCCTTGCGGGCTTTCTGGAAGTCCTCGTCATCAAAGAGGTTGGACAGGGTCATCATGGGCACCATCAGTTCCCCCACCAGTGCCTCGTCCCGTGCCAGCCACTCATCTTCCGCCATCAGGAAGGTATCCACAAAGCCGGCACACCAGTTCTCCAGGGCGTCCCTGACACTGCCTTCCTCGGGCTCCGGCAGTTGCAGTGACTCACCCTGTTCCAGAATCTGACGCACCTGCCTGAGCAGAACGGACGCCGCCCGGGTGAAGGCCTCCGGGGGTGTCCCGGCGCTGTCCGGGTCCTGGGCCGTGACAATGGCAAACAGCGTTTTGTCCGGCACCGTCACCGGGCCTATGGCTGCGGCACAGACAGCGCCGTGGAATCCGAAGAAGTCCATGGCGCCTTCAGGCCAGCGCTCGTCGAAGAGCACGTCTTCCAGCTCGGCAACCGCCTGCTCACTCAAAGCCAGTGTCTGGTTGTTGTCCACCATCAAGGATTTCCCGATTCACTGCTGCCGGATTCCGTCGCATGGCCACGGTCCGCCGCCTCTTTCTGGGCGGCCAGTTCGCGACGACGGATCTCCCGGGGGTCGTTGAAAGCCCGGCCCTTGATGGGAGGCAGGTTGGCCGCCGCGGAAGGGCGGTCTCCCACGGGGCGGTCTTTCACCTCTGACGGCTGTCCGCCAGGCTGACCGGATGCCGGCTGATCCTGCTCGCCACCGGATTCACCCTGGGCGCTCTTGCCCCGTGGCTTGCGGTTGCGTGGACGGCCTGATTTGGGCCTGGCGGTTTTCCCGGCCTCAGCGGAATCTTCGGATTCATCCGGCCCGGCCTTGGCTCTCTCCTGCTCCTGACCAGATTCTTCCTGCTTGGGAGCTTCCTGCTTGGGAGCTTCCTGCTTGGGCTCTTCCTGCTGGGGAGCTTCCTGCTTGGGAGCCTCCTGCTTGGGAGCCTCCTGCTTGGGGGCTTCCTGCTTGGGGGCTTCCTGCTTGGGCTCCTCCTGCTTGGGAGCTTCCTGCTTGGGAGCCTCCTGCTTGGGCTCCTCCTGCTTGGGAGCTTCCTGCTTAGGGGCTTCCTGCTTGGG
>JAWWAC010000097.1:0-6226 GCA_033721915.1 Oleiphilaceae bacterium | reverse complement strand
GGCATCCAGCTCCTCCAGGACTGTCATGGGGATGACCACGTCGTGTTCCTCGAAGTTGAGCAGGGCGGTGGGGTCGTGAATCAGAACGTTGGTGTCCAGAACGAACATCTTGGTTTGCGACCGGGGTTGCCGAGCCATGGGGGCATCACCTCTCTGGTTGGGAAAAAACCGTCTTCGCCGGACTGTCGCCGAGTCTCCGGGGAGGCTCAGGAGGCATCCGGCAGGCAGCGGCGGATCAGGTCCGGGTCGGCGATGACGCGGAGCATGTCGTAGGTGGTAATGATGCCGATGATGTCCTGCCCCCGTTTGACGAAAATCCGGTGCAGGTGTTTTTCCATCATGGTGTTGGCCACATCCCGCACCTCGCTGTGCTCATCCACCGCCATGACCATGGGGGTCATGATATCCCGCACTTCCACCGGCATCTGTGCCAGCCCCTCAAACAGGAAGTGGCGCAGCCGGCGGATTTCCTTGCGGTCTTCCTCGGTCAGGCGCTGCTCGTTCTCGGGGCTGACCTGGTTCCAGTGAAATTCCGCCACATCCTTGAGGGTGACGATGCCGATGATGCGCTCCTGCTCGTCACACACGGGGCTGCCGGTGATTTCGTGGTCGGTCAGGAAGTGGGCCAGTTGCTGCATGGTCCAGCTCTGTGGGACCGCTTTGACGCTGGGTGTCATGATGTCCTTGGCAGTGATGGTCATTGGGCGTCCTGGTTGGCGAAAGAAAGCGTTCAATCAACAATGCATTAGGGCCGCATCGGGATGCAAGCGGCAGCGTCTTGGCGGGGTTAATCCGGCCCCGCCTTCTCACGGATCAATCCCGCAATACGGCCTCCATCGTCGTATTCGATACGATAATCAGCATAGCGCGGGTCTCGCACTTCTTCCTGCAGATTGCGCAACGAGCGATAGGGCAGGTCGGTGGTCATGCGGTTCACCAGCCATCCGGGCACGGCCCCGCCCGGCTCGGTATGCTGGAACCACTCCAGCCTTGTGCCCTCATCCCCCAGCGGGGTGATGTGGTAGACACTGTGGGAGTGGGTAATGCGCACCAGTCCATCCTGCCGGGGGTGGATGTCCTGCTGCGCATCCATGGTGATGGTGATGCCGTCAGCGTCCCCCGAAGTGCGGATACGCACCACGTAATCCCGGTTGTGCACCGGCCAGGGCATCTGGTTGACGGAGTAGGCGTAGCGGTCGTGGAAGTCTCCGTCACCCACGGCCCTGGCCTCAATGCAGGTATGCACCCAGCGCAGACAGGACTCGGGCTGGCCCATGACGGCCATCAGCTGGTCCATGGGGGCATCCAGCTCGGTCACCGCACGGAAGGCGTCGAAGGGGGAGTGCTCCAGTGAACGGGTGTAGACGCGGATGCCCCGGCTGTCCTCCCTGAGGGACCAGTCACGGTCGTCCGTGGGCACGTCGCCACTCGCGCCGTGGCTTGCCAGCAGCAGACACAGCAGGGGCACTAAGGTCGTGAGGCGCATGAAGAGCCCTGTGGTTGATGGCCGGGCGCCGGTGCGTGACACCAGGCCCGGCGGCCATCAGACTTTGTCCGGCAGGGTGACGTTAAGCTCCAGTACCGAACAGCTGTCATTCTTGTCGAGCTGTACCTGGACCTGATCATCCTGAATGGCCACGTATTTGCGAATGACATCCAGCAGCTCCTGCTGGAGCTGTGGCAGGTAGTCCGGCTGATCCCGGGTGTTACGCTCATGGGCGACAATGATCTGCAGCCGCTCCTTGGCGATGGAAGCCGTATTGGGGCGCTTCTTGTTGCGGAAGTAGTCGAAAAAACTCATGGCGTATCAACCCCCGAACATGCGTTTGAAGATGCCTTTCTTCTGCAGATCCAGAAAGCGCAATTCCCGTTCTTCCCCAAGAAGCCGTGCCACGGCATCGTCGTAGGCCTGCCCGGCGGTGCTTTCCTCGTCCAGAATCACCGGCACCCCCTGGTTGGAGGCGTTGAGTACCGCCTGTGATTCCGGGATGGCCCCCATCAGCGGAATGCTCAGGATATCATTCACATCCTCCAGGGACAGCATTTCGCCGCGATGGACCCGCTCGGGATTGTAGCGGGTCAGCAGCAGGTGCTCTTTCACCGGCTCCAGCCCCAGCTCAGAGCGCCGGGACTTGCTCTGAAGGATGCCCAGAATGCGATCCGAGTCCCGTACCGAGGAGACTTCCGGATTGGTGACCACAATGGCCTCATCGGCGAAGTACAGGGCCATGAGGGCGCCGTGTTCGATGCCCGCCGGGGAGTCGCAGATCAGGTAGTCGAACTGTTCCGCCAGTTCGTTGAGGACTTTCTCCACCCCTTCCTTGGTCAGGGCTTCCTTGTCCCGGGTCTGTGAGGCGGGCAGGATGTAGAGGTTCTCCACCCGCTTGTCACGGATCAGGGCCTGGTTGAGCGTGGCCTCCCCCTGGATCACGTTGACGAAGTCGTACACCACACGACGCTCGCAGTTCATGATCAGGTCCAGGTTGCGCAGTCCCACATCGAAATCGATGACCACGGTACGGTAGCCGCGCTTGGCCAGACCGGTACTGATGGAAGCGCTGGAGGTGGTTTTACCCACCCCGCCTTTGCCTGAGGTCACAACAATGATTTTAGCCAAGAGTGTCGTCCTGTTTGCCGATGGATGAATCTGTATCCGGATCAGTCCAGTGGCCTGACGGTGAGTGCGTCGTCCCTGAACCCGACCTCTGCCGGTTTTTTCCAGCAGCTGTCCTGGAGATCTTCGGAGATTTTATAGTGTCCAGCCACGGACACAAGCTCTGCTTCCAGAGACTGGCAGAAAATGCGCGCTTCCGTGTTGCCATGGACTCCCGCCAGTGCCCGCCCGCGCAGCGGGCCGTAGACATGGATGTGGCCGGCCGCCAGCACCTCGGCACCGGCCCCCACCGGCGCCATGATGATCAGATCCCCTTCCGGGGCATAGATCTGCTGGCCGGAGCGCACCGGCTGGGTAATCACCCGCCCTGGTGGCGCAGCGGCTTCCGGCGCCTCTCCTTGGCCGGGCTGGCTTGTTGGTGTGGCCTGGGCGGCGGTCTCGGCGGGCTCAGTGGCCGCGCTGTCCGCCGCCGGCGTCTCCGGGGGCGCCATTTCCGCCGGGGCCACCGGGGTGGTTTTGGCGGCGTGGGAGGGCAGCCAGGCCAGTGAGGCGTTGCGGGCCAGACGCTTGACGTCTTCATCGCCACCGCGCACCGCGGCCACCTGAATGGAATGGCGGCGGCAGCAGCCGATCATCTGGAAGAAATCCAGTTCCGCAGCGGGCCGCTCGTACTTGTCCAGGCTGATCACAATGGGCAGATCCCGGAAAAAGCCGGGTGCCTGGCGGATCTTTTCCCGCAGTGTGGCTTCAAAGGCGTCCAGGTCGAAATAACGCAGCTCCAGCAGGGTCAGGGTCAGCATCCCGCCCTTGAGCTCGAAGCAGTGGCTCTGGGTGTCCGCCTTGAGGTCGGCATCCGTCATGGCATGGTGTCCTTAGGTTTTGTGTCGCACCGGGAACTGACATTCTCGGGGTCTTGTCGTAAGATACAAGCCTGTGATTGTGTACAGGCCTTGCCGGGGATTCTACCGCCAGGGTCTTATTGATGGCCAGCGCGGGACCGGGGTCCGACATGCAGCGCAAGATTATCCACTGTGACGCCGATTGTTTCTATGCCGCCGTGGAAATGCGCTCCCGCCCGGAGCTGCGTGAACGGCCACTGGCCATTGGCGCCGCCAGTGGTCGTGGTGTGGTCACCACCTGCAACTACCCGGCGCGAGAATACGGCATTCACTCCGCCATGCCCATGGCCCAGGCACTGCAACGCTGTCCCCACCTGACCATTCTGCCCACGGATATGGCCCGCTACCAGGCGGTATCGCGGCAGATGATGGGGATTTTCCGCCGATACACCGACCTGGTGGAGCCCCTGTCACTGGATGAGGCCTACCTGGACGTCTCCGCGGCCAGGGACTTCCGGGGCAGTGCCACCCGGATCGCACAGGCACTGCGCCGTGAGGTGGCCGCCGAGCTGGGCATCACCATCTCCGCCGGGGTCGCCCCCAACAAGTTTCTGGCCAAGATCGCCAGTGACTGGCACAAGCCCGACGGGCTCTGCGTGATCACCCCGGGGGAAGTGGAGGCCTTTCTGCGGCCATTGCCGGTGACCAAGCTCCACGGGGTGGGCCGGGTGACCGCCGGCAAGCTGCACGACCTGGGCATCCACACCTGTGAGGACCTGCGTCAGTGGTCACAGCCGGCACTGGCGGAGCGCTTCGGCCGTCACGGCGAGCGCCTGTACGAGCTGGCCTGGGGGCAGGACGAGCGGGCCGTGGTGGTCAGCCGTGTGCGCAAATCACTGAGCGTGGAGCGCACCTTCAGCCAGAACCTGCCGGGGCTACCCGCCTGCCATGAGCGCCTGGAGACGCTGGTGGAGGAGCTTCACCAGCGTCTGGGGCGCAAGTCACTGGACCGCCCGGACCGGGCCCCCTTTGCCAAACTCTTTGTGAAGCTGCGCTTCGCCGATTTCTCCACCCACACCCGCGAGACACTCTGGCAGCGCCCCGGTCTGCCGGTGGAGTCGGACTTCGCCCCACTGCTGGACCATCTCTACGGCCAGGAGGAGAGCCGGGGCGTGCGGCTGCTGGGGCTGGGTGTGCGCCTGGCCCAGGCGGATGAAAACCCCCGTCAGCTGACGCTCTTTGCGCCGCCCGCCCACCAGAGTTAGTGGGTCCGGCTGTTTTTCCGGTCCCCGGTGGCTTTTCTGGTTCAAAGTCCCGTTATGCCGTAGCATTTGCCACAGCATCCGTTCCTTTTCTGATAAGTAACCGGAGACTGTTATGGAAAAGCGACCGCTGGGCCGCACCGATCTGGAGGTGAGCCTGATCTGCCTGGGCTCCATGACCTGGGGTGAGCAGAACACCGAGCAGGAGGCCTTCGAACAGCTGGACCTGGCCGTGGACTCGGGCATCAACTTCATTGATGCGGCGGAAATGTACCCGGTGCCCCCCAGGGCCGAAACCCAGGGGCTGACCGAGCAGTACCTGGGCAACTGGCTCAGCGCCCGTGGCGGTCGCGACAAGCTGGTGATTGCCAGCAAGGTGACGGGCCCCGGCAGCATGGACTACATCCGTGGCGGCCCCCGTCTCAACCGCCAGCAGATACTGCAGGCGGCGGAGGACAGCCTGCGGCGTCTGCAGACCGACTACATCGACCTCTACCAGGTGCACTGGCCGGAGCGGCGCAGCAACTTCTTCGGCAAGCTGGGGTTCCAGCCCGGTGACGACGGGGATGCCGTGCCCATTGAGGAGACCCTCTCGGCACTGGATGAGCTGGTGAAATCCGGCAAGGTGCGCCACGTGGGTCTGTCGAACGAAAGCCCCTGGGGCACCATGCGCTACCTGCAACTGGCGGAACAGCATGGCTGGCCGAGGCCGGTGAGCGTGCAGAACCCCTACAACCTGCTCAACCGCTCCTTCGAGGCAGGCATGGCGGAGGTGGCCTGGCGTGAGCAGACCGGTCTGCTGGCCTACTCGCCACTGGCCTTTGGCATGCTCACCGGCAAGTACCTGGGGGGCCGGAAACCCGCCGGTGCCAGGCTTTCCCTCTACCAGCGCTTCGCCCGCTACAATTCCGAGCAGGCACTGGAAGCCACCGCCGCCTATGTGGACCTGGCGCTGGCCCACGATCTGACGCCGGCCCAGATGGCACTGGCCTACATCAACAGCCGCCCCTTCGTGACCAGCAACATCATCGGCGCCACCCGCCTGGAGCAGCTCTCAGAGAACATCGCCAGTGCGGACATCACACTCAGCGATGAGCTGTTACAGGGCATCGAGTCGCTGCACCAGCGCTACACTTACCCCTGTCCCTGAACGGAGTCAGAGCCGTGAATGCACCGGATACCCAACAGGCCCCCGGCGAGCGGGCAAAGCCAACCCTCAGCGAGCGGGCCTTCTGGTCGCTGATCAATGCCGTGGAGCGGCGTCTGTTCAGCGACAACTTCATCGTTTCCAACCGCACGCCCTTCGAGGTGATCCACAGCGAACGCATCATGAGTGTGCGCCACTATCTGCCACTGGAAGAGGATGAAATCCAGGTGGCCGACCAGTGGCTGAGCGTCAACCGCCAGAGGCACCGCACCCCGGTGGTGGGGGGGGCGCCCCGGGCCGCCCCCCCCCCGATCGTCGAACCGCCGGCGCCCCGCGCGCCGGGGGGGGGGGAGGGGGGGCGCGG
>JAWWAC010000096.1:0-6463 GCA_033721915.1 Oleiphilaceae bacterium | reverse complement strand
GCGGTGACGAAATAGGGGGTCAGCATGCTGCGCAGCAGTGGGGCACTGATGCCGTCATAAATGACCCAAGTGTTGGTAAAATCAAAGAAGCCGTAGCTGGACTGTTGCAGGGCCTCAGCTGTAGTAAGGCCGGTAGAGCTGTTGTTGGCGTCACTGGCACTGGTGGTTTGGCCGGAGGTGTCGATATTCCAGTAGGTGTCAGAGAGGAGTTCAGGTCCGGGACCACCAAAGGGATCATCCATGGTAAAGAGACCACCGACCAAGCCACCGAAATTGGTAGCTCCTGAAACGGCACCGGATGAGAAACTGCTGACAATACTGCCAATGGTTGCACCTACGAGACCACCCACATTATTAAGCCCATTAACGCTGCCGGTGGCGTAGGAATTATCAATAACACCGTTGTTAATGCCCACCAGACCGCCGATTCCACCGTCGAATTCACTATCGAAACCCTGTTCACCTGTAATTGCTTCAACGTTGACGGCGGAATAGCTGTTATTGATGAACCCAAAATTGTTGCCAACCAGTCCTCCGATCTCCCCTACCAGGTCGTCGTTAGTGCCAGGATTTGGCCCTACACCGGTTGCATCACTACCCTTCACGTTACCGGTTGCATAGACATTGCTGATTAAACCTTCACTTTGTCCCGCCAGCGCACCCACGGAGCTCAGGCCGGCCAGATCCACATTGGTCAGTCCCAGATTGCGGACAAAACCCATTGGACCGATGCGTCCAAACAGCCCGATGCCAGTGGCGTTGTCTGTGTTCGAGCGGGTCAGACCACTGATCTCGTGCCCAAGACCATCCAGGTAGCCGTCAAACGCCGTGGCTGAGAACACATCCCCGGAGGCATTGCCAAGGGGGGCCCATGGGTTGGTCGACAGGGCAATGCTGGTGCCCAGCACATAGTTGCCGGTCATATTGCTGTCGATAGCGAGCAGGTCGGTTTCATCAGTGAGCACAGTGTACTGGATGGTTTCTCCGTCACTCGCGTACTTGGTGGTGAAGCTTGCTCCCGAGGCCAGAGTCACCGGTGCCTTGACAAAATAATCGCCCAGCGGTGGGAGGGAGTCAGAGAGGCTGCCACTCTGGGCAAACTCAAGATTCAGCCCACCCGTGCCGGAAACGCTGATGGGCGCATTGATTTCAATGTGACGCTCGGCGCTCAGGGTCAGCGCGTTGTCGCTCCAGCTCAGGCTGTCATTGACAAAAATGTCGCCGTTGCCTTCATTGGCGCCATTTACCGACTCAATGGTGATGTTGCTGGTGCTGAGCTGGTTGCTCAGGGCGGCGCCGGTGATATCGCCATTGACACCGATGGTGAAATCCACCGGGTCGATCAGCCACTGCCCGGTTTCCCCCTGGTCCGCGCGGGTATCCACGGTCGCGGAATCCGCGATCCGCACCTGATTGGCGCTGGTTTCGATAAAGCCGCCATGGCCGGACTGGGAGCCGCCCCTGGCGCTGATGCGGCCACTGACGTCGGTGCGGCTGGTCGGGTTGTCCAGAGAGGCCAGCAATATAGCCTCACCGCCCTGCCCCTGGATACCGCCATCCACGGTGATATCACCGCTGTGACTGACCTGGCTGCTGGCGACCAGTCGGACACGGCCGCCGTCGCTGACCATGCCGCCGGCCGCGATCTGACCACTGTTCACGGTCTGTCCCAGCAGCTGTGACGCGGATTGAGCCGACAGGATCACCAGACCCTCTTCCGCCTGGATCAGGTGGCGGTTCTCCACCAGAGTGTCGAATGTGGCCTGGCTGACCTGCACGTCGATCAGCTGGTGACCGGCAATATTCAGAGTAATGGCCTCACCGGCGGCCATGGCCACGGTGCCCTGGCGGGCAATGACCACTCCCTGGTTGCGCACTTCCGGTGCCAGCATGGCGATGTACTGGCCGATCAGTTCACCTTCGTTGACCACCGAGCCGCCGGCGCCGTTCTGGCGGAACTGGTAATAACCGGACAGGAAATCCCCGTCCCGCAGATTCAGTGTGCTGGCCACGAGCCCGCCCACGTCCACCCGGGCGCCCTGCCCGAACAGCACGCCGCTGGGGTTGATCAGGAAGACCTGGCCGTTGGCATTCAGGTTGCCGTAGATCTTGGAGGCATTGCCTGTGTTGACCCGGTTCAGAGTGGCCGAGTGACGGTCCGGCTGCTGGAAGTTGACCGTGGCATCGGAGCCGATATTGAACGACTGCCAGTTGATAATGCCCTTCTGGGTGCTCTGGTGAATGGTCATGGTGTTGCTGGTCTGGGAGATACTCACCTGACCGGACGCCACCTGACCATGAGAGGGCAGTGCGTTGCTGGCCGGGGGTGCCGCCTGCGCGACCGCCGAGAGCGTGCCGCCGAGGATCAGTGCCATGGCCTTTTTGCCCGCGCCGCCGCGTTTGCCACGGCGGGGCGTCAGCTCGGAGGCCACAACCCAGGATTGGAGCGCATGGTTCCATACAATACTGAATACTTTATTCATCATTCTGTCCGTCAAAGAGTGCCATCAGAATTGTGAAACCAGACTGACCCAGCCACGCAGGTCCTGGTTTCTGCCATCAGAATCATTGCCAGTGGCATCGCGACCGGGGTTGTTACCGATCGGTTTCGCGACGATGGCAGAGAGCGAAAAATGGCTGGAAATGGCCCAGTCCAGGGACGTGCCATAACCGGAGAGCCGGTAGGTGTTTTCCTGGTCCGGGTCGGCCGCGTTCCAGCCGGCCCAGAGCTCATGGTTGTCCCGGATATAACCGCTGTCCGCAAAAAGCGTGGCGGTTACTGAGCCGGGGAACTGTTTCACCAGGTTCACGGACAGGATATGGCCCTCATCGCCACCGGCCTCACCAGAGGGGTAGGCCCTGACGCCATTGACGCCACCCAGTGAGAAACGCTCCGAGGAGTCCAGATTGTCGAAGGCAAACTGGCCTCTCAGGTCGATGTCCAGAATCCAGAGGGGCACCAGTTGCTGCTGGCGCCTGAGGGCGTAGGTGATCTTGGTAAAGTCGGAAAACGCCTGGCGCGTAGTGGCGTCCTGCAGACGGGCCGAATCATTGCGCTGGTCGCTGTCACCATAAAAGAAAGTGGCATTGAGGCTGGTCAGTCCACCACTCAGGAAATCATCCTGTGCGCTGGTGGTAAAACCCAGTCCGGACGTCATAACGACCCGGTCGCCCACTTCACCGGCGAAGGTGAAATCTTCCAGATTTTTGCGCTCCACCAGGCCTGTGAGTGCAAGGCTGAACAGCCTGAGGCGGTAAAGGGGGTAATAGGCATTCAGACCCAGGGTGCCCGCATCGCCCCTGGATCCCGAGCCCCTGAGACTGTCCTGGGTAACTTCATAGTCCAGCCTGGAGAGGTTCCCGCCAAGGCGCAGGCCGCTGTAACCCACAGCCCGGCTGTAGTCTGCCAGCAGAAAGTTGCTGCCCTCGGTTTTGGAGTACAACAAAGTGCCCAGGTCAAAATTGCCGGAGGGGTTGTGGGAGGTGGCACTGGCCACTGCCTGTGCCTCACCGGTGGCCCTTGAGCCCTGGTTGCTGACACTGGCGCTGAAGGTCATGGCAGGCTTGTCCCGGCTGGTGACCCGCAGATTGACAAGGCCCTCACTGTCGCCGGAGCCCAGTGACGAGGAAACCGTCACACCGGGTTGATCATTGAGGATATTGAGGGTTTCGCCCAGGGCCTCCAGATCCACCGGTTCACCCTTCTCCATGCGGTGCCTGACAAAACCACGGATGATCCCGGTCCGGGCACGTTCGCCCTGATTGTCGATCCGCACCTCACCCAGTTTTCCCTCAATGACCCGGATCCGTATGACCCCGTCCTCGATGTCCTGTGGTGGGAACAGGGCCCTGGCCACCAGTCCCTGACTGGCATAAAAGGCCGTCACCGCATTGGTGATCCGGCCCAGGCCGGCAAAGGTGTATTCCTTGTCCCGGAATTGGGCCAGCTCAGCCTGCAACTGCTCCTGCGAGACCAGCGTCACCCCTTCCAGGCGAAACTCCCGGATCAGGATCTGCTGCGCCATGGGGTCGGCGGGTGTCTCGGCAGCCTCTTCGGGGATCGTGATCCGGGGGGGTGTAAAGAGACGGGGTTGCTCTTTGGGCTGTTCCCTGAGAAAGCGACCCGCATCCGGGGGATCCGCAGACCACGTATTGGTGGAAATCATCAGTAACAATGCAGTGAATACAATCGAGGTACGACAAGACAGCGTGATCATTCTGTTGGCAGGAACCCAATAAGGCGTTTAGAGGAAAGCGCATTCAGCACAGCAGAGACTTAAATGCACCGGGGGGAGAGTCCTCTGCGGGCAAGTGCAGATGAAACCCTGTAGTTCTCGAATTGGATTCTATTAAGTACAGTTAGGAAAGCAACAAATATTTTGTGTCAGTTCACTCTTTTTTCTTGAACGCTTTTTGAGGCCCCGGAGACAGGCTTGCGGGGCCATAAGCGGATTGAACTCGCGGCAACGAGGGCGCCAGACACAACCAAAAAAGTGCGGAAACAGCGCGCTATTCATGAACACGGGTCAATGTGATTGGGCCAACTGCAGAGGGTTACGGCTTTTCAGCCACTGGCACTCACAGAAGTGCCGGAAACTGCCGTCACAGGCGCCAATCCTTTCAGATAATTACCAACCTACTCTTTTTCCAGATACAAAAATAAACAGAACAGGTGTGTCCATGACTCTGTGTCAGCATTTTTCGATGACTGTTGTTGCAGCGGCCATTCTAGTGGGAAGCGGCTGTACCGAGGATACCGCCGACACCCGTACCGGGGTGACCGAGCCCGCCACCGCGGCCGCCGCCAACCCGGCCGGGCAATCCCCGGGTCAGCGGCCATTTCAGCGCCAGAACCCTTACGACGGCTATGAAAGCGTCAACTACGGGGGGCTGGATAACTGGCTGTGCCATCCGGATCAGGCGTATGAAGACAACATCTGCCACACAAACCTGGACACCCTGTCCGTGGATGCCAGCGGCAATTCGCAACTGCTGCCCTTCAGCACTGGTGAGGACCGCGGCATCGACTGTTTCTACGTCTACCCCACGGCCAGTGCCGACCCATTCCCCAATTCGGATTTCCAGCCGGATCTTCAGGAAATTGAGGTGACAAAGCTGCAGGCGGGCCGTTATGGGGAAGTCTGTGAGCTGTTTGCACCGGTTTACCGCCAGCGCACACTGACACTGCTGGCGGTTCGCGGCGCACTGGCCAATGTCTACCCGCGCAGCGAAGCACTGGATGCGCTGCTGGCGCCACTGAATCAGCCACCCCTGTCCGAGTCCGAACTGGGAAAACTCCTGACGCCCACTGAGACCACGGAGACCACACTGTCTGACATCAACAGTGAGGCGGATGCACTGGCCTATGCCGACGTGCTGGATGCCTTCAGGGCCTTTGTCGCAGGCCGTGACACAGACCGGGGCTTTTTGTTGCTGGGACACTCACAGGGTTCAAGGATCCTGGCGCGCCTGATCGCCGAGGAAATCGAGCCGGAACCGGCCCTGCGGGAGCGGCTGGTGGCGGCCCATATTCCCGGCACCGACATTGAGGTGCCTGTGGGTGCGGATGTGGGAGGCCGTTTTGCCCGCACCCCGGCTTGCCGCCACAGTGATGAAACCGGCTGTGTGATCGGCTATGCCAGTTATCGTGCCGGCGATCCGGAACTGGCGGATCCCCGTTTCGGCACCACGGCGGATGGAAACACCGAGGCAATGTGTGTCAATCCGGCCGCACTCAGTGGTGGCACCGGGTCCCTTCAGGTGCGTCTCCCCTACCGCCTGCCTCCAGTCTATGAAGTCCTGCTGATTCCAAGGGGCAGTGGCGGGCCCTATGCCAACCCTCTGGAGAATGTCTCCGCCAGGCTGGAGGCCCCCTTCTTTGCCGTACCGGGTCAGATCCGTGGCCAGTGTCAGCGCACGGATCAGGGCGCCCATTATCTGGAGGTGGTGATTGAGGCCAATCCGGAGGATGCCCGGGCCGATGACTACCCCGGTGAGTTTATCGGTGGCTCGAACTGGGGACTGCATCTGGCGGATGTGAACCTGGCACAGGGCAATCTGGTGGACCTGGCCCGTAGCCAGTCCAGTACCTGGCTGGATCAGCAGTTTTGCGGGAAAACCCGGGGCAATCCGGACCGGTTCTGTGACCAGTGACCCGTCTGGGTGCCTGAGAAGCGGGCGTAGAGGCCGTATTGTGCGGCGATACGGTATCAGCGGGACTCCAGGCGGGACTCAAAGACCTGTTCCAGTGTCTGTGCCCTGAGCAGATTGTCGATCCAGCGCTGCAGCGTTTCCATGTCCGCGCCTTCAATCCGCGCTTTGGTGATCGACTCCAGCCTGCCAAAGCGCTGAGTCACCAGATGCTGGAGGATTCCGGCCGTGGCCTGACGGCGCCCTTCCTCAAGGCCAGCCTCCCGTCCTTCTTCCCGTCCCTTGTCGAGCCCTACTTTCAGACCCGTTTTCT
>JAWWAC010000095.1:0-6604 GCA_033721915.1 Oleiphilaceae bacterium | reverse complement strand
GGATTCCGTGACTTATTGGTGGGTTGGGCCCGGGTTTCCCGGACCGCGGCGGCCGACGCGGCCCCGCCCCGGTGCGGGGGCCTGTGGGCGGCGGGTCGCAATCAGCAACCGGTAACGACTTCAGAGAACGCTTTTGGACAGGCGGGCGCGGAAGGGCTGCAGTGTTTTCAGGCACTCACGGAAGATGCGGTTGTTGGCCATGAGAATGCTGTGGCTGCGCTCCGTGATGGGGTTGCCCAGCAGGTCGCCACTGAGGGCGCCGGCCTCCTGGCCCAGAAGGCCGCCCAGCACCAGTTCTGTGTCGCTGACCGGGCTGAGTGCCGCCGCATCCAGCTTGCCGCCGGCCACACGGGCCAGGTCCAGTACCGGGCAGCCGGAAAAGCGCAGGCTGCTCTCGGTGTCCGCCAGTGCGCCGCTGATCTCGGGCCACAGCAGTGGGTCCTGGTCACGGCCACTGTGGGCGGCCAGGTTGCAGCTGATCAGTGTCTGGTTGAGATGGTCGGCATTGGCGGTGCGGATGCGGCGGCTGTTGAGTGCGGCGCCGTAGCCACGGCTGGCGCTGTATTCCTCGCCCGTGAGGGGGCTGATCAGCACCAGGTGCTCAGGGCGGTTATTGCGCTTTTGCAGCAGTGCGGTGACAAATTCCGGCAGCCCCCGGGAGAAGTTCTGTACCCCCAGCAGTGGAAAGACGTGCCAGCTTTTCTCATGGCCTTCGGCGTGGATGTCACCGGCCGGGGCCAGGTAGTGATCCTTGTAGGCCTTGCTCAGCTGTTCACAGGAGTTTTCGTACACGGACTGCTCGATGGTTTCGAGCATGCGCAACACGCTTTCCGCCTGTTGTGTGGCCGGCTCCAGCTTTTCATGCTGGTTTCTGAGAAAATCACTGCTCTGCCTTGCAATGCGCAAGGCCATCTTGATGGCTGGTTGCATGGAGCTCGTCGTACCCGGTTGGTGATAGAGAGCGGCACTATAGCAAATAATGCTGAGCAATTGGCACAAAATCCCGCAGCAACGGGTAAAGCCAAAGCCCCCGGCAGGCCAGAACCTGCGGCGAGAGACCGGTATCGTGTTAACCTTGCAGCCTGACACTGCCACTGACCAGAGAATTCAAGGCTATGACACAGGACGATCCTTTCCGGGGCTTGCGGGTGGTGCTGGTGGAAACCTCCCATCCGGGCAATATCGGGGCCGTGGCCCGGGCCATGAAAAACATGGGGCTGAGTGAGCTGGTGCTGGTGAACCCGGCCCAGTTCCCCCACGAGAAAGCCTATGCCCGCTCCTCCGGCGCCAGCGACCTTTTACGCTCCGCCCGTGTGGTGGAGAGCCTGGGTGAGGCCATCAGTGACTGTGTGCAGGTGGTGGGTGCCAGTGCCCGCTCACGCAGCCTGACCTGGCCGGTGATCAACCCCAGGGACTGTGCCGCCAGCCTCTGGCAGACATTGCCACAGGGGCCGGTGGCGCTGGTGTTTGGTCGCGAGGACAGCGGCCTGACCAATGAGGAGCTGCAACGCTGCCACTTCCATGTGCATATTCCCGCCAACCCCGACTACAGCTCACTGAACCTGGCCATGGCGGTTCAGGTGCTGAGCTACGAGTTGCGCATGATGTACCTGCAATCGCCACAGGGGGAGGGGGAGCGCCAGGTCCTGTCCCCCATACTCTCCCCGGAGGATGCCGGCTGGGGGGACAGCCCGGCCACGGTGGAGGAATTCGAACGCTTCATGGAGCACCTGGAAGAGACCCTGGTGGCCACGGGTTTCCATAACCCGGAGCGCCCCCGCCAGCTGATGATGCGGCTGCGGCGTCTGTATCAGAGAGCCCGCATGGACCGTAACGAGCTGGCCATCATGCGTGGCATCCTGACCAGCGCCAGCAAGCCACGGGACGGTGCACCCGGGGGGCAGGGCGGTGACGGCGCCTGAATACTTGACCGATTTACTCGGATTAAATCATACTTCGGATATGATGCAAGTTTCCGCCAGCCTCTCTGGATAACAGCCGATGCGACTCACGACCAAAGGCCGATACGCGGTTACCGCCATGCTGGACCTGGCGATCCACGGTGACCAGGGGCCCGTCAGCCTGGCCGATATTTCCAGCCGCCAGGAGATTTCCCTGTCCTACCTGGAGCAGCTGTTTGCCCGGCTGCGTCGTGTGGGCCTGGTGCAGAGCGTGCGTGGCCCGGGCGGTGGCTACTGTCTGGCCAGGGACAATGAGTCCATCTATGTGGCCGAGGTGGTGGATGCGGTCAATGAGTCACTGGATACCACCCGCTGCAACAACAAGGCGGACTGCCAGAACGGTGTCACCTGTCTCACACACCATCTCTGGTCCGATCTGAGTGATCAGATCCATCAGTTCCTGAGTAACATCAGTCTTGCGGACCTGATGCGCAAGCACGAGATCCGCGATGTGGCCGCCCGCCAGGACCAGCTGCAGAAAGAGGCCAGGGCGGAGGACAAACCCGAACCGATCCGGATGACCCTGTCCTGAACCGGCCCCGTAACCCTGGGTGTCAGTAAATCAGTGCACCACCGAAACCGACAATCCGGCCAAGAGCCACGAACTTCCCGGACGACCATGAACAAGACCATTTATCTGGACTATGCGGCCACCACTCCTGTGGATCCCCGTGTTGCCAAAAAACTGATGCAGTACCTGACCCCGGACGGCGTTTTCGGCAATCCCGCCTCACGCACCCACGCACTGGGCTGGCAGGCGGAATCCGCCGTGGAAGAGGCTCGGCGACAGCTGGCGGACCTGACCGGCTGCGACCCCCGTGAAATTGTCTGGACCTCAGGGGCCACCGAGTCGGATAACCTGGCCATCAAGGGCGCTGCCACTGCCAACCGCCACAAGGGCCACCATATCGTCACCAGCGCCATTGAGCACAAGGCGGTGATCGACAGCGTCAAGTGGCTGGAGCAGCAGGGCTTTGAGGTCACCTGGCTGACCCCCGCCCCTGACGGACGCATCTCGCCACAGGCACTGTCCGAAGCCCTGCGGGAAGACACCATTCTGGTGTCACTCATGGCGGTGAACAACGAGCTGGGGGTGATCAGTGACATCGCTGCACTGGGAGAGGTGGTGCGCGAGCGTGGCATTCTCTTCCATGTGGACGCGGCACAGGCACTGGGCAAGATGGCACTGGACCTGAGCCAGCTGCCGGTGGATCTGATGTCGTTCTCGGCTCACAAGCTGTATGCCCCCAAGGGCATCGGTGCGCTCTATGTGCGCCGCTCACCGGATGTGCAGATCGATGCCCAGATTCACGGCGGCGGCCATGAGCGGGGCCTGCGCTCCGGCACACTGGCGACCCACCAGATTGTGGCCTTTGGTGAAGCCTGCGCCGTTGCCGGTGAAGAGCTGGAGTCCGAGCGGGCGCACCTGCAGGCACTGCGTGAGCGCTTTCTGGAAAAGGTGCTGGCCGAGCCGGACGTGCACCTCCACGGCGCCGGCGCGCCCACGGTGCCGGGGATCGCCAATATCGGTTTTACCGGCGTGGACGGTGAGTCACTGATGCTGGCATTGCGGGGTCTGGCCCTGTCTTCCGGCTCCGCCTGTGCCTCCGCTTCACTGGAGCCCTCTTTTGTCCTGCGGGGGATTGGCGTCAATGACGAGCTGGCACAGGGTTCCCTGCGTTTCTCCTTCGGCCGCTTCAGTACCACGGAGGAGGCGGAGACAGCGGCACAGCAGGTGGTGACGGCGTTACGTCAGTTGCGTGAGAGGGCGGCCCGGAGGCGTGCCACGGTATAACTTTGCCGACAACACAGGTATAATTCGCGCCTCTTTATTATTCACTATTCATCAGGAGCAACCAGCATGGCCGTAGAACGCACTTTCTCCATCGTCAAGCCCGACGCCGTCGCCAAGAACGTGATTGGCGAGATTTACACCCGCTTTGAAAAGGCCGGCCTGAAAATCGTGGCCGCCAAGATGCTGCACCTGACACAGGAGCAGGCGGAAGGGTTCTACGCCGAGCACAAGGAGCGTCCGTTCTTCCAGGCGCTGGTGGGTTTCATGACCTCAGGCCCGGTGATGGTCCAGGTGCTGGAAGGCGAAAACGCCATTGCGGCCAACCGCGACCTGATGGGGGCCACCAACCCGAAGGAAGCCGAGCCAGGCACCATTCGTGCCGATTTTGCCACCTCCATTGATGCCAATGCGGCCCACGGTTCCGATTCTCCGGAATCCGCGCAGCGCGAAATTGCCTATTTTTTCAATGATGCGGAAATCTGCCCGCGGGGCTGAGCCGCATCCCGGTACACAAGGGGTCAGGGGTCATGGCGACACCGCAATCAGGATCTGAAACGGCCAAGGTGAATCTGCTTGGCCTGTCACGTCGCAAGATGGAAGCCTTCTTCGTCGCCATGGGCGAGAAGAAATTCCGCGCCGGGCAGGTGATCAAGTGGATCCACCAGCACGGTGTGGACGACTTCGAGGCCATGACCGATGTCAGCAAGGCGCTGCGACAGCGCCTGGCCGAAGTGGCGGAAATCCGTGGCCCCGAGGTGCTGCTCCATGAGACCTCCACGGACGGCACCCGCAAATGGGTGATGCGCATGGCCGAGGGCAACAGCATTGAAACCGTGCTGATCCCGGACGGCGAGCGCGGCACCCTCTGCGTTTCCTCACAGGTGGGCTGCAGTCTCGACTGCAGCTTCTGCTCCACCGGCAAGCGCGGCTTCAACCGCAACCTGTCGGCGGCGGAAATCATCGGCCAGGTGTGGGTGGCCAGGCGCACTTTCATGCCCTTTGACCGCAATGACCGCCCCATCACCAACGTGGTGATGATGGGTATGGGCGAGCCGTTGTTGAACTTCGACAACGTGGTGGACGCCATGGACCTGATGATGGATGACTGGGCTTATGGCATCTCCAAGCGCCGGGTGACCGTCAGCACGGCGGGTGTGATACCGGCGCTGCGCAAGCTCGGCGAGGTGTCCGATGTGTCGCTGGCCATCTCTCTCCACGCGCCCAACAATGCGCTGAGGGACGAGCTGGTGCCCATCAACCGCAAGTACCCCATTGAGATGCTGCTGGAAGCCACCAAAAACTACCTGGCGGGGCTGAGCGACAAGCGCAAGGCCACCATTGAGTACACCCTGATACAGGGGGTGAACGACCAGGTGGCTCACGCTGAGGAGCTGTCTGTGCTCTTGCGGGATCTGCCCTGCAAGATCAACCTGATTCCCTTCAACCCCTTCCCGGAAAGCCACTATCAGCGCCCCAGTGGCAATGCCATCAAGCGTTTCCAGGATGTGCTCAACCGGGACGGTTATGTGGCCACGGTGCGAACCCCCCGTGGTGATGATATTGACGCGGCCTGTGGCCAGCTGGTGGGTCAGTTCGAAGACCGCACCAAACGCAGTGCCCGCTATATTCCAGTGCATCAGAAGGTGAGCTGAAGCCCATGAGCCAGAGTATGCCGCCACCGCTGTTCCGCCTGTTGGTCCTGTGCCTGGTCCTGGGCATGGGCCTGGGAGGCTGTGTGCGCAGCACCGAGGGCAGCTTCTCGGAGTCTGCCGACAAGGCCAAGGCCGAGCAGGCCTATGTCCGGCTCGGTCTGGCCTATCTCCAGGAGGAGCAGTACGATCGCGCACGGCAGCATCTCAACCGGGCACTGGAAATCAACAGGAAGAGTGCGGAGGCACTGGCCGGTCTGGGCTTGCTCAACCAGGTCCAGGGGGAAATGGAGGTGGCCGAGGAGCGCTTCCTGGAATCCATTGCCGCTGACGGGGATTATACCCGTGGACGTTCCTATTACGGGGCCTTCCTCTACGGCGAACAGCGTTACGAGGAAGCCCTCGAGCAGTTTGAAATCGCCGCACAGGACCGGGAATACGACGGTCGCCCGGGGGTGTTTATCAAGCTTGGGCGTACCGCACAGGCGCTGGGTCGCCATGACCGAGCCGCCGAGGCCTACCTCAGGGCACTGAGGCTGGATCGCGGAAACCAGCGCGCCCTGGAGGGGGCACTGGTCAACCTGGTGGAGGCGGGCCGCTTTGAAGAGGCCGCGCCCCTGTATGAACGCCTGAGGATGTCCATCCGCGCCACGGAGGCTGTGGACCATTCACCCGCCACGCTCTGGGCCGGGATTCGCATCGCGGATTATTATGACGATCAGGACAGGGTTTCCAGCCTGGCTTTACTTTTGCGTAAGCGCTATCCAGACTCATTGGAATATCAGCAATATAAGGCCATGAAAGCCAATGACTGAACCAACCCGGGACAGCACTGAGGAAACCGCTCACGGAGAAACCGGTCGTCGTCTCAGAGCCGCCCGGGAAAAGGCCGGCCTTGAGCTGCAGACACTGGCTGACCAGCTGCATCTGCGTCCCGCCATCGTCAGGGCCATCGAGGAGGGGGATTACGGCTCCGTACCCAGTGAGCTTTTCCTGAAAGGGTATGTGCGCTCTTACGCCCGCCATGTGGGTGTCTCCGACGATGAAATGATTGAGCGGCTGTCCCGCGAACTGGCTCCGGAAAAGGAGTCGGAAGAGGAGCATGAGCGGACCTCTGGCCATCTGCCGGCCCTGGAGAGCCGGAAGCGCAAACAGAAGATGAGCCTGGCGGGTGTGGCACTGGTGGTGCTGGTGCTGGT
>JAWWAC010000094.1:0-6718 GCA_033721915.1 Oleiphilaceae bacterium | reverse complement strand
TCAGTGCCGTGTGCGATGCGGTGCGCCGCTCCCGTGCCGGCCTCTCCGACCCCTCAAGGCCCAACGGTTCCTTCCTGTTCCTGGGCCCCACCGGTGTGGGCAAGACCGAGCTGTGCAAGGCGCTGGCCCACTTCCTGTTCGATACGGAAGAGGCCATGGTGCGCATCGACATGTCGGAGTTCATGGAGAAACACTCCGTGGCCCGACTGATCGGTGCCCCGCCCGGCTATGTGGGTTACGAGCAGGGGGGCTACCTCACCGAGGCGGTGCGTCGCAGGCCCTATTCGGTGCTGCTGCTGGATGAGGTGGAGAAGGCCCACGGGGATGTGTTCAATGTGCTGCTGCAGGTGCTGGAAGACGGCCGCCTGACGGACGGCCAGGGCCGCACCGTGGACTTCCGCAACACGGTGGTGGTGATGACCTCCAACCTGGGCTCCGACATCATCCAGGCCCTCACTGAAGAGGGACAGTACGACCAGATAAAGGAATCGGTGATGGAGGTGGTGGGCCGCCACTTCCGTCCCGAGTTCATCAACCGCGTGGACGAGGTGGTGGTCTTCCATCCCCTGTCAGGAGATCAGATCCGGGGCATCGCCAGCATCCAGCTGGAGCGGCTCAACCAGCGCCTGGCCGAGCAGGATCTGTCACTGACGCTCTCAGAGGAGGCCCTGGAGAAACTGTCGGCCGTGGGTTACGACCCGGTCTATGGCGCCAGGCCCCTGAAGCGGGCCATACAGCGCTTCATCGAGAACCCGCTGTCTCAGCAGCTGCTGAAAGGGGAGTTCTTGCCGGGCAGCCGGATCCGGGGCGACGTGGAAGGGGACAAGCTGGTCTTCCGCACCGTCTGATCCCCGGTGTCCCGGGCGAGACACCGGCCTGTCAGTCATCCGGGGACCAGTTGCAGCTCTCCTCCCGGATGCCCTCAAGGCGCTGGCGTCGCTCCTGGATTTCCTCGGGGGTGAGGTAGCGCCTTTCCCCATTTTCCTCAATCTGCAGCCGGGCATAGTTGTCCATGGTCTCCAGAGCGGATCGGGCCGCCTCGCAATTGGCCTTGTGCTGCCTGGCCAGCTCCTCTTTCTGCTCCGGCGTCAGTGGGCGCTCTTTCAGCACGGGCTTTTCCTGGCTGTCTGTCTTTTCCGGGCCGGGCCTGGGGGCCTGGGGCTCTCTGTTGTCCTGTGGCGATGCGGTTTCCCGGTCCGGATTCCGGGTGCGGTGCCCGGTGTCACGGGCATCACTGCCCGGCGGCGGGTTCTCGCCGAACTGCACGTTGCCCTCATCATCCACCCAGCGGTATACGGTGCCACCCCAGGCCGGGGCGGTCATGGCGGCAACAGCCATCAGGCTGGTGAAAGTGAGGATCATCAGTGGGCGGGGTTTCATCATTGACTCCGGCGGCTTGTGAGGTGTCCCAGGGCAAAAGTGCTTCCATGAAGTTTAGTCCAGCCACGCAATGGGGTAAACGCGGCGATAAATTGCGCTTTGCGCGCCATTTCTATTGACACTGTATCCACGCCTGTCAAAATTACCGATTGCCTGAATTCAGTCAGACTCCGTCTCGGTAACCCCGAAGCACCGTGGCTGCCTGTAACCACACTGGTCAGGTCAACGGGTGAAGGACCTTCCGGGGCCTTTGTCCGAAGACGCTGCCAATGCGCACTTCCGATTGTCGGCCGTCACCCTCGGGCCTCAATCCATCCGGAGAGAACCTCTCGCAAGCGACAGTGTGGCAACTGCCCCCGGCGGCTTTCACAAGAAGCCAAGCGGCGGCCCCTCAGGCACTGTGAGCGAAAAATCGGAACACAACTGTTTCACCTGTAGAGAGGGTAGTTAATCGTGGAGTTATTATCTGGCGCCGATATGATCATCCGCTCCCTGAAAGACCAGGGCGTGGAATACATTTACGGCTATCCGGGTGGTGCGGCGTTGCATATTTACGACGCACTTTTCAGGCAGGATGACGTCAAGCACATACTGGTGCGTCACGAGCAGGCGGCGGTGCACATGGCCGACGGCTACGCCCGTGCCTCCGGTGAGCCCGGCGTGGTGCTGGTGACCTCCGGTCCCGGGGCCACCAACACCATTACCGGCATCGCCACCGCCTTCATGGATTCCATCCCCATGGTGGTCCTCTGTGGCCAGGTGGTGTCCAATCTGATCGGCGAGGACGCCTTTCAGGAGACGGACATGATCGGCGTCTCAAGGCCCATCGTGAAGCACAACATGACGGTGCGTCACCCGTCCGAGATCCCCACCATCATCAAGAAGGCCTTCTACCTGGCCCAGACCGGCCGCCCCGGGCCCGTGGTGGTGGACATCCCCAAGGACATGACCGCCCCCAACGAGCGCTTCGAGTACCGCTACCCGGAAAAGGTCAAGCTGCGCTCCTACAGCCCCGCCGTGCGCGGCCATGCCGGGCAGATCAAGAAGGCCGTGGACATGATGCTCGCCGCCAAGCGGCCGGTGATCTACGCCGGCGGCGGTGTCATCCTGGGCAAGGCCTCAAAGCAACTGACGGATCTGGCCCACAAGCTGAACTTCCCGGTCACCAACACCATCATGGGGCTGGGTGGCTTCCCGGCCACGGACCCCCAGTCGCTGGGCTGGCTGGGCATGCACGGCAGCTATGAGTCCAACATGGCCATGCACCACTCGGACCTGATCCTGGCGGTGGGCGCGCGGTTTGACGACCGTGTCACCAACGCCACGGACAAGTTCTGCCCCGGTGCCCGCATTGTGCACATTGATATCGACCCCACCTCCATCTCCAAGACGGTGTCGGCGGATGTGCCCATTGTCGGTCCGGTGGATTCGGTGCTGAAGGAAATGCTCAGCCTGGTCAAGGAGAGCAAGGCCAAACCGGATCCGGACGCACTGGATGCCTGGTGGAAGCAGATCAACGAGTGGCGTGGCTATCGCAAGGAGCTCTACGTCAAGAGCGACAAGCACATCATGCCCCAGCAGGTGATCGAGGCCCTTTACAAGGTCACCAGAGGGGATGCCTACATCACCTCCGATGTGGGGCAGCACCAGATGTTCGCCGCCCAGTACTACAAGTTCGACAAGCCCAACCGCTGGATCAACTCCGGTGGCCTGGGCACCATGGGCTTTGGCTTCCCCGCCGCCATGGGCATCAAGCTCCATTACCCGGACGCGGAGGTGGCCTGTGTCACCGGTGAAGGCAGCATCCAGATGAACATCCAGGAGCTGTCCACCTGCAAGCAGTACCATCTGCCGCTGAAGATCATCAACGTCAACAACCAGGCACTGGGCATGGTCAAGCAGTGGCAGGACATGAACTACGAGTCCCGCTATGCCCATTCCTACATGGACTCACTGCCGGATTTCTGCAAGCTGATGGAAGCCTATGGCCACGTGGGCATCAAGGTGACCAGGCTGGAGGATCTGGAGCCGGCCATGGAGAAGGCCTTTGCCATGAAGGATCAGCTGGTGTTCCTGGATATCTATGTGGACCCCTTCGAGCACGTGTACCCCATGCAGGTCGCCCGCGGCTCCATGAAGGACATGTGGCTCAGCAAGACGGAGAGGGTCTAGACCATGCGGCGGATTATTTCGGTACTGATGGAAAACGAGCCCGGCTCACTCTCGCGGGTGGTGGGGCTGTTTTCCCAGCGCAACTACAACATCGAGACACTCACCGTGGCACCCACGGACGATGACACCCTGTCCCGGCTGACCGTCACCACGGAAGGCTCCGACCGGGTCATCGAGCAGATCACCAAGCAGCTCAACAAGCTGGTGGAGGTGGTCAAGCTGGTGGACCTCACCGAAGGGGCCCACATTGAGCGGGAGCTGATGCTCATCAAGCTCAAGGCCAGCGGCGCCCAGAGGGCCGAGGTCAAGCGTACCGTGGACATCTTCCGTGGCCAGATCGTGGACGTCACCAGCACCGTCTACACGGTGCAGCTGGCCGGCGACAGCGACAAGCTGGACGCCTTTATCCAGGCGGTCAGCGCTCTGGGTGTGCTGGAAGTGGTACGTTCCGGTGTTTCCGGAATCGCGCGGGGCGAGAAAGTCCTGGCGCTGTGAACAGGCATTTTACTTAAGCGACCCGCTACGGGTCAGAATGATAACAGGGGATTTCAATGCAAGTTTATTACGACAAAGACTGTGACCTGTCCATCGTCAAGGGTCAGAAAGTCGCCATCATTGGCTACGGCTCACAGGGCCATGCCCACGCCAACAACCTGAAAGATTCCGGCGTTGCCAACGTGGTGGTGGGTCTGCGCAAGGGCTCCTCTTCCTGGACCAAGGCGGAAAACGCCGGCCTGCAGGTGGCGGAAGTGGATGATGCGGTCCAGGATGCCGATGTGGTCATGCTGCTGGCCCCGGACGAGCACCAGGCGGCCATCTACAAGGCCAACGTGGCCCCCAACATCAAGCAGGGCGCCGCACTGGCCTTTGCTCACGGCTTCAACATCCACTACAACCAGATCGAGCCCCGTGCCGATCTGGACGTGATCATGATCGCCCCCAAGGGCCCCGGTCACACCGTTCGCGGTCAGTACGTGGAAGGCAGCGGTGTCCCCACACTGATCGCCATCTTCCAGGATGCCTCCGGCAACGCCAAAAACATCGCCCTGTCCTACGCCTCCGCCAATGGCGGCGGCCGTGCCGGCATCATCGAGACCTCCTTCCGTGAAGAGACCGAGACGGACCTCTTTGGCGAGCAGATGGTTCTCTGTGGCGGCACCACAGCACTGGTCCAGGCCGGTTTTGAGACCCTGGTGGAAGCCGGTTACGCCCCGGAAATGGCCTACTTCGAGTGCCTCCACGAGCTGAAGCTGATTGTGGACCTGATGTACCAGGGCGGCATTGCCGATATGCGCTACTCCATCTCCAACACCGCCGAGTACGGCGATGTCACCCGTGGACCGCGCATCATCACCGAGGACACCAAGGACCGCATGCGCGAGTGCCTGAAGGAAATCCAGAACGGCGAATTCGCCCGTGAATTCATTCTGGAAAACCAGGCCGGTCAGTCCACACTCAAGGCCAAGCGCCGCATCGCCCAGGAGCACCAGATCGAGGAAGTGGGTGCCAAGCTGCGTGGCATGATGCCGTGGCTGCAGGAAGGCAAGCTGGTGGACAAGAGCAAGAACTGATCCGGGCCCGGGGGCGCTCAGCTCACGGTCAGCGGACAGGCTTTTGCCGTTTCCCGAAACGCCCGGCCAGCATTGCGCTGCCCGGGCGTTTTTTTGTGTCGGACGTGCTGAGTAGGGGGCAAAACGTGATTCCTGCCACGGATTTATGCGACCCTAGACAGGCTTTGCCCCCTGGTGGGCTTTATTATTCAGAGCAGGTTTTACTATGACATCCAGAAAATCCGGTGCCCCGGAGGGCCCGTCACCGAAGGCCGATCATGCCAGTGACGGCAACGAAGTCCTGGGGGCGGAAGTGGTCGAGGAGGAAGTGGTGGGCAATGCCAAGGTCCGACGCCGTGGAATCTACCTGTTACCCAACCTGTTTACCACGGCGTCCCTGTTTTCCGGGTTCTACGCCATTGTGGCGGCCTCCAATGGGGACTTTGCCCCGGCTGCCATCGCCATATTTGTCTCCATGGTGCTGGATGGGCTGGACGGCCGCGTGGCCCGCATGACCAATACCCAGAGCCGGTTCGGCGAGGAGTACGACAGCCTGGCGGACATGGTGGCCTTTGGTGTGGCTCCGGGCCTGGTGGCCTTTTTCTGGATACTGAATGGTCTGGGCAAGCTGGGCTGGGTGGTGACCTTCATCTACGTGGCCGGTGCCGCACTGCGCCTGGCACGGTTCAATACCCAGATCGGCTCGGTGGACAAGCGCTATTTCGTCGGGCTCCCCAGTCCTGCCGCGGCGGCACTGGTGGCCGGACTGATCTGGTGCTTTCACTGGCTCGAACCCAGCCTGCCCCTGGCGGTGGCCACGGTGGTGGCCGTCGGCAGCGTGGGAGTGCTGATGGTGAGCAATATCCTCTACTACAGTGGCAAGGATCTGGACCTGAAAGGGCGTGTGCCTTTTGCGGCCATACTGCTGGTGGTGCTGGGCTTTGCGGTGGTGGCATTGCAGCCGGCCATGGTGCTGTTTATCGGCTTCCTGATTTACGGCCTCTCGGGCCCGGCCATGGCACTGAGACGTTTTTACCAGCGCCGCGATGCCAGAGAGGCGTCTGCAAAGGCGCGCGCCAGTACCCCATCACCGACTGCCGCGGAGGGTGGCAAAGCGGGCGACGGCAAAGAAAACGGGAAAAACACCTGAACCCGTTGACGCCCCCGGAAAAAGCTGTAGAATGCGCAGTCCCTTGAGACCACACAGCAAATCGCTGAAGCCTCCGGGGGCTGTCACACCGGGCTTTGCAGGGCGATTCACGATCCCGGGAAGCTAAAGAAAACGGTTGACAGGGAGAGGAAAAGGCGTAGAATTCGCATCCTCTTGACGGCACAGCGAAGCGCTGGCGCCGAGCTCTTTAACAATCAGGTCAAGTAATTGCGTGTGGGCGCTGACTGGGATGATCCGGCAACAGATCATCAAAGTTAGTAGCTCGTTGAAACAGTTGAGTGAAATACTTTGAGCAAGAACAGAAAGCTTCGGCTTTCGCTTGATTTAAACTGAAGAGTTTGATCATGGCTCAGATTGAACGCTGGCGGCAGGCCTAACACATGCAAGTCGAGCGGTAACAGGTCCTTCGGGATGCTGACGAGCGGCGGACGGGTGAGTAATACAT
>JAWWAC010000093.1:0-6878 GCA_033721915.1 Oleiphilaceae bacterium | reverse complement strand
CACTGGTGGAGGGGACCCTTGTACCCAACGGCGCCCGTGTTCCGGGTACGCCATTCAGTCTGGATCCGGTCAAGGCCGCCTGGGATATTGGCTGCATTGTGCGCTGGCTGGATTACAACGACACCTGGCTGGCGGCGGAGTGGGGCCACCCGTCGGACAACCTGGGTGGCATTCTGGCGGTGGCGGATCACCTGTCCCGGAAACGGGTGGCCAGCGGCCAGCCCCCCCTGACCATGAAGTCGGTGCTGGAGGCCATGATCATGGCCCATGAGATCCAGGGGGTGCTGGCACTGGAGAACTCCTTCAACCGGGTGGGTCTGGACCATGTGGTGCTGGTGAAAGTGGCCTCCTGCGCGGTCACCGCCCGGCTGATGGGGGCCAACCGTGAGCAGATGATGTCGGCCCTGTCCCACGCCTGGGTGGACGGCCAGTCACTGCGCACCTACCGCCATGCCCCCAACGCCGGCTCCCGCAAGTCCTGGGCGGCGGGGGATGCCAGTTCCCGCGGTGTCCGCCTGGCGGATATCGCCATGCGCGGCGAAATGGGCATTCCCGGTGCCCTGACTGCTCCCCAGTGGGGCTTTTACGACGTACTCTTCTCCAAGACCAACAAGGACCAGAAGATCAAGGAGGAGGGCAAGCGCCAGTTCAGCCTGCCACAGCCCTTTGGCGCCTATGTCATGGAGAACGTGCTGTTCAAGATCTCCTTCCCGGCGGAATTCCATGCGCAGACGGCGGCGGAGGCGGCGGTGACGCTGCACCCCCAGGTGAAGGACCGTCTGGATGAGATTGACCGCATCCTGATCACCACCCACGAGTCCGCCATCCGGATTATCTCCAAGGAGGGGGCCCTGGCCAACGCCGCCGACCGGGATCACTGCCTGCAGTACATGACCGCCGTACCGCTGATCTTCGGCAATCTGACGGCGGAGCACTACGAGGACAGCTTCCATGAGGCCCATCCCGAAATCGACCGTCTGCGGGAGAAAATGGAGGTGGTGGAGGACCCCCGTTATACCCGGGAGTACCTGGAGGAGGACAAGCGCTCCATTGCCAATGCCATACAGGTGTTTTTCAGGGATGGCAGCAGCACTGAGACCGTGGCGGTGGAGTACCCCATCGGCCATCGGCGGCGCCGTAAAGAGGGCATACCGCTGCTGGAAGAGAAGTTCCGCAACAATCTCTCCACCCGCTTTGCCCCGGGACGGGTCCGGTCGATTCTGGACCTGTGCCTGGATCAGGACACTCTCGAGCAGACCCCGGTGAATGCCTTTATGGACCTTTTCTCCGGCTGTTAAACCCATCGACAACTGTCGTCCGGGACCGGTGAGGTCCCGCGTTTAAGCCACCTGCAAGAAAGATGCATCGGGCAAAAAAAAGCGACCCCGTCGGGGCCGCTTCAAGTACGGGTGACGCTTTAGCGCTTTCAGCTGGCGGACTGACGGCGACGCAGGCTGACTCCCATGGCGGCCAGGCCCAGGCCCAGCAGTGCCATGGTGCCGGGTTCGGGCACCTTGGAGGCAGTGATCCTGATGATCATGTCGTCGTGGTTGTCATCCGGACCGGCCCCGAAATCGTCCAGGGCAACGATCAGACTGTTGCTGCCTGCTTCCCAGAAAGTCTGGAAGTTGGGCACTTCACTGGCGTCATTGTCTTCGTTATGAATGTCGATGGTGCTGACATGGCCCTGTGAACGGAAGAAGAAATCCAGCGGACCGGCGGCACCACTGAAGAGGGTGCTGACACTGTCACCGTAGCTGCTGCTGGCGGTGTTGAACAGCTCACTGCCCGCGTACCAGAAGCTGTTGGTAAAGCCGGCTTCCTTGAACAGGTAAGTGAAGGTCAGCCGGAAGGGGCCGGACTCAAAGGCCTCCACGGTGGCGCCTTCATAAGCGGTATCTCCGATCGCAATTTCGGCACCGGGTTCGGCGGTGTAGTCGTTGCTGGAGTCGGTGGTCGCAGTGGACAGTCCGGTGGTATCAATGCCGATGTAGGACGCCTGGGCACCAATGGCAAGACTGGCGCCAATGGCCAGGGTCAGACCCTGGATAGTACGTATAGCGGTTTTCATTTGTTACTCCTCCATTGAGTATAAACAGTCAATTTCTGTTCATGGAGGATCTTGCAATCGCCGTGCCTAGTTATATCTTATTGAAACCATGTGCTTTTAAAGAATCCTTCTGAATGGCCTGTAAAATTCTGTGACGCCGATCGGTGACTGCCTGCAAAGGAACCGGGAACGGCTCGGCGTTGCCACTCCGGACTAGAGCCGCCCATCCACCGATTCCTTGGGCAGAACGTATTTCACATCAAACAGCACATGCTGCTCACGCCCCAGTGCCCGGATCGCCTCAACGCCCATTTCACGGAACTGATCATGACCCACCGCCAGTATGATGGCGTCGTACTGACCGGCCCGGGGTTCGCTTACCAGTTCCAGACCGTATTCATGACGGACATCCCCGGCGTCGGCCCAGGGGTCCCAGACATCCACATTGGCGTGGTAGTCCTCAAACTCGCTGATCAGGTCCACCACCCGGGTGTTGCGGATATCCGGGCAGTTCTCCTTGAAGGTCAGGCCCATGATCAGCACCCGTGAATCCACCACCTGGATGCGGTTGCGGGTCATCATCTTGATTACCCGCTCTGCCACCTGGCCTCCCATGGCGTCATTGACGCGCCGCCCGGAGAGGATCATCTCCGGATGAAAGCCCACGGACTGGGCCTTGTGGGTGAGGTAATAGGGGTCCACGCCAATGCAGTGACCGCCCACCAGACCGGGTCGGAATGGCAGGAAGTTCCATTTGGTGCCGGCCGCCTCCAGCACTTCCAGGGTATCGATACCGAGACGCTCAAACAGCAATGACAGCTCGTTGACCAGGGCAATATTCACATCACGCTGTGTGTTCTCGATCACCTTGGCGGCCTCTGCCACCCGGATGGAGCTGGCCTTGTGGGTGCCGGCGCGGATCACGGACTGATAGAGACGATCGATAAAGTCCGCCGCCTCCGGGGTGGAGCCGGAGGTGACCTTGAGGATGTCCGTCACACGGTGCAGCTTGTCACCCGGGTTGATCCGCTCAGGGCTGTAGCCCACCTGGAAATCCACCTGATAGCGCAGCCCGGAGTGTTCCTCCAGGAGTGGCACACAGACCTCCTCCGTCGCCCCCGGATAGACGGTGGACTCGAAGATCACCAGGTTGCCGGGGCGAAGCACCCGGGCCACGGCCCTGGAGGCGCTGCGCAGGGGCGTCAAGTCCGGTGTCTTGAAACTGTCGATGGGGGTGGGCACCGTCACGATGTAGACATTGGCCTCCTCCAGGTCTTTCAGCTGTGTGGTGAAAGTCAGCTGGGTGGATTCCGCCAGCAGGTGCGGTTCCACCTCCCGGGTGTCGTCATAGCCCGACTGCAGTTGCTCAATCCGTTCGCGGTCAATGTCGTAACCCTGGGTCGGGTACTGGCGGCCAAACTCCACCGCCAGTGGCAGGCCCACGTAGCCGAGACCGATCAGTGCGATGCGGGAATCCTTGAGTGACTGCATGACTGCTCCCTGTGAAGAGTGAATAGGGACGCTATTCTGCCTGAGAGTGGGGCGCTTGGCGAGATGGTCCTGATAGTGGTTTTTCTACTTATTGAAAGTGTGACGCCGTTGGTAGTAAAAATGTTGTCCATGTTTACTATTACAGCGTTCAGGAAGTGCATGGGTCCGGCACGCCAGTGACGTTCCCCGTGCATTGGCACCTCCCGTGATCCCCCGGGATGGCAGTGTGCCCGCGCCTCCATGGCAGGTAGGCGTTGGACCAATAAAGGAGTTGACGTGGCCCACGTCCGAGTATTCAGGCACTACATCCATTTGCCCTTTGTCTTGCTGGGTCTTCTGGATTTACTGGCTCTTGTTGCGGCTTTTACCATCGCGGTTTTCTTCCGTTACTTTGGCCATCTGCCCCTTCTGGAGGCCGCCTGGCCTTTTGTGCTGCCCTCAGCAATGGCGTTCGGCCTGGTGAACCTGGTGGTGATGCAGGCTCTGGGTGTCCATCAGGCCAAACTCGAAGAGGGTCTGACCGGGATGATGCTGCGCACCATACTGGCCCTGATCCTCAGTCTTCCCCTGGTGGTGGTGCTGGGCTTTCTGATGCCCGATTATCTGTGGTACCTCACTGGCGACAAGGTGCTTCCAGCGGCGTCGGTTTTCGGTTTCTTCCTGCTGGGCATCGGGCGCACCCTGTTCTTTCGCCTGGCCGGTGAGTACAGCTTCAAGCGCCGTGTTCTGGTCATCGGCACCGGGCACAGGGCCGCCCAGTTGCAGCACGATCTCACCACCCCCTTTAACCGAAAGGGTTTCCGTTTTGTCGGTTTTATCAATGGCACGGAAGAAACCCCCTGCATTGACAGGGATTCCATACTGACCAAAAACCCCGACGAACCCCTCAAGGCCCTTTGTGCCCGGCTGCGGGTGCAGGAAATCGTGGTGGCGGTGGACGACCGCCGCCAGGGCGGCCTGCCCATGGAGCAGTTGCTGGAATGTCGCATGGCCGGTGTAAAGATCATCGACGCGGCCAGCTTTTATGAGCGGGAATCCCGCAAGGTGGCCCTTGAGATGATCACCCCTGGCTGGCTGGTGTTTTCCGACGGCTTTTCTCTTACCAGCCTGTCCCGCCTGGGCAAGCGCAGCATCGACTTTGCCGCAAGCCTGCTGCTGCTGTTGGTCACCTGGCCGGTGATGCTGGTCACCGCAATGGCCATCAAACTGGAAGACGGGCTGAGGGCGCCGGTGTTCTACAGTCAGGAGCGGGTGGGGCTCAATGGTCAGGTGTTCCGGGTACACAAATTCCGCTCCATGACCACGGATGCGGAGAAGGGCGGTGCGGTCTGGGCCCGCAAGAATGACACCCGGGTGACCCGGGTGGGGGCGGTGATCCGGAAACTGCGGGTGGATGAACTTCCCCAGATTTTCAATGTCCTGAAAGGGGAGATGGCCTTTGTCGGGCCCCGGCCGGAGCGGCCGGTATTTGTCACGCAGCTGAGTCAGGCAATCCCGTTCTACACGGAAAGGCACCGCACCAAGCCGGGCATTACCGGCTGGGCGCAACTGTGTTTCGCCTATGCCGACAACGAGGAGGACAGCCGTGAAAAGCTGCGTTACGACCTCTATTACATCAAGAACCGCAGCCTGCTTCTGGATATACTGATTATCCTGCAGACGGTGGAAGTGGTTCTCTTTAAAAAAGGCTCCCGGTGAATCGCCGGGGTTCGTGCCGGCGTCCACCACCACCCGTCAGAGGCCGTGGACAACAGCACCCCGCAGGGAGCCCAGGGACAGAAACCACAAGGGTGGCCCTGAACAGGGCCGGATGTTGTGATCGATAACGAGGCAAATGGAATGCACGACAAACAGCCCCACGGGCTTTTCCTGGCACTGTTACTGCTGATGCTCTCAGGCTGTGCGGCCAGCCCCTATTCCAGTGAGGAGAAGGTGGAAAAGGCGCTGGCACGGGCGCAGGAGCCCATCAGTGAATACCGCATCGGCCCCACCGACGCACTGCGTATTTCCGTCTGGCGCAACCCGGAACTCAGCGAACAGGTCACGGTCCGCCCGGACGGCCGGATTTCCATGCCTTTGCTGGGGGATCTGGTGGCCCGTGGACGCACGCCACAGGCGCTGTCCGGGGTGATCGAGGAAAAGCTCGCGGAGTATGTGCGACAGCCAAGGGTCAGTGTCATTGTGGCGCAGATGGGGAGTCACGAGTTCAGCCACCGTGTCCGGGTTACCGGTGCGGTCAACAACCCGCTCTCACAGCCATGGCGTGAGGGCATGACGGTGATGGATATGGTCCTTGGGGCTGGCGGTGTCAACGAGTTTGCCGCCATGAACCGCGCCGTATTGTACCGCCCCATCCAGACTGTAGAGAATGGACAGGAAGAACCGCGGACGGAGCGGGAGGTGGTGGCCATTCCGGTCAGGCTGGACGATATACTGAACAAGGGCCGGGTGGAGACCAATTACCCGCTGTTGCCGGGGGATATCCTGTCCATTCCCGAGCGCCGCTTCTGACAGGATCCGGATGATTTCCAGAGGATGGAGTGATTCATATGGCATTACCCTTATCCAGACTGCCTTCCGAAACCCTGCGTGAACTGGCCCGCTGGCGCTGGGCGGCGTTTGCCCTGGCCTGCCTGGTGGCCTTCTCGGTGTTGCTGGTGGGCTTTGTCTATCCCTATGAGTACCGCTCCGATGTGGTGGTCTATGTGGATGACAGCAATATTATCCGGCCACTGATGGAAGGCTCGGCGGAGATCACCGGCATCAGTGATCAAGCCTCCTCCGCCCGGGAACTGCTCTGGTCCAGGCGTATCCTGGAGGACATCGCCCAGGACGAGCGTATCTACGCAGACGCCCACCGCAACCTGACTGTGGAGCAGCAGGAGCGGGTCTATGCGCGGCTGCGCAGCGGTATCGATGTGCGCCCCCAGGGCAAAAGCTACTTTTCCATCCGCTTTCAGGGGCAGAACCCCAGGGAGGCCTATCTGGTGGCACAGCGCCTGGGGCAGCTGTTTCTCGAGGAGACCAACCGCCGCAAACGCCAGGAAAGCCGCAATGCCTACGAGTTTATCGACAAACAGGTCAAGGCCTACGAGCAGCAGATCCAGCGCACCGAAGAAAAAATCCAGGAGTTCCTGTCCCAAAATGTGGACGGCACCGAGGCGGATGTGAATCAGCGCATCAGCCATCTGCGTCGTCAGATAGAGGATACCGAACTGGAACTGCAGGAAGTGCGGGCCCAGCGGGACTCACTGGAGAAACAGCTGCTTGGGGTTCCCGCCATGACGGCCGCCGGCGGCGCCAGCCAGGATGCACTGGGTGAGCGGATTGCCGAGCT
>JAWWAC010000092.1:0-7504 GCA_033721915.1 Oleiphilaceae bacterium | reverse complement strand
TGTCTGAAATACGGCCTGACCGTCCACAACCTGCTGAGTGTGGAGATGATCACCGTCGAGGGCGAGCGGGTGGTGCTGGGCAGCGACGGCCTGGATGTGTGTGGCATGGACCTGCTGGCCCTGGCCACCGGCTCCGAGGGATTGCTGGGCATTGTCACCGAGGTGACCGTGAAACTGCTGCCGACACCGGAGCGGGCCCAGGTGGTGATGGCCGGCTTCGACAGCGTACAGAAGGCCGGTGATGCGGTGGGGGGCATCATCGCCCACGGCATCATTCCCGGTGGCCTGGAGATGATGGACAGCCACGCCATCATTGCCGCCGACGATTTCGCCCACGCCGGTTACCCGCGGGACGCCAAGGCGCTGTTGCTGTGCGAGGTGGACGGTACCGCCGAGGAAGTGCAGGAACACATTGAGCAGGCGGAGGCCCTGTTCCGCGAGCTGGGGGCCACCTCCGTGCGCACCTCGAAGGACGAAGCGGAGCGGGCCCTGTTGTGGAAGGGGCGCAAATCCGCGTTTCCCGCCGTGGGCCGGATCTCGCCGGATTACTACTGCATGGACGGCACCATCCCCCGCAGCCAATTGGCCCACGTATTGACCGAGATGGAACGGATGTCCGAGGAGTGCGGCCTGCGGGTGGCCAACGTCTTCCACGCCGGGGATGGCAACCTGCACCCGCTGATCCTGTTTGATGCCAATGTGCCGGGGGAGTTCGAGCGCACCGAGGCCTTCGGCACCCAAATCCTCCAGCTGTGTGTGGACGTTGGCGGCTGTATTACCGGTGAGCACGGCGTCGGCGTTGAGAAGATCCGCCAGATGGCCTTCCAGTTCAGCGACCAGGAAGTCACCCAGTTCCACGAACTGAAGGCGGCGTTCGATCCGGACGGCATCCTCAACCCGGGCAAGGGCGTGCCCACCCTGAGGTTCTGTCAGGAATACCGGTCCCTGGACCACAAACCCCATTCCATTCACCCGGCAACGGAAACGAGCCATGGCTGATATCGCCCAACAATTACAGGAACAGGTGCTGGCGGCCCGGGACAAGGACCAGAAACTGAACATCGTTGGCGGTGGCAGCAAGGCCTTCCTGGGCCGGGAGTCGGAGGTGGAAACCACCGAGCTGAGCGTGCGCGAGCACACCGGCATCGTCGATTACCACCCGGTGGAGCTGGTGCTCACGGTGCGCGCCGGCACGCCACTGACCGAGATCGAGGCCACTTTGGCCGAACAGGGCCAGGCGCTGCATTTCGAGCCGCCCCGGCTGGGAGAGTCGGACACCATCGGCGGCACCCTGGCGTGCAACCTGTCCGGTCCCGCCCGCCCCTGGAGCGGTTCCGTGCGTGACCAGGTGCTGGGGGTGCGGTTGATCAACGGCAAGGGCGAGCAGCTGAAGTTTGGCGGCCAGGTGATGAAGAACGTGGCCGGTTACGACGTGTCCCGGCTGCAGGCCGGCGCCATGGGCACCCTGGGGGTGATGACCGAGATCAGCCTGAAGGTGATGCCGCAACCGGCGGCCACCCTGACCCTGGTGCAGGAGATGTCCCCGGAGCAGGTGATCCATTACATGAACGCCCGCGCCGCCGAGCCCAAACCCCTTTCCGCCGCCTGCTGGCTGGACGGCAAGGTCTACCTGCGGCTCTCCGGCGCCCGCTCGGCGGTGGAGGCCACCGCCGAGAAGTGGGACGGAACCGTACTGGACGACGGCGACGGCTTCTGGCGACAACTGCGGGACCAGCAGTTGGACTTTTTCGCCGGGGATGAGCCCCTGTGGCGGTTCTCGGTACGGTCCACCGCCCCATTGCCAAACCTGGAAGGCACCTGGTTGGTCGACTGGGCCGGCGCCCAGCGCTGGTATCGGGGCGCGGGGGAGAAGCCGCAGCTGGAGCAGATGGCGCGGGATGCCGGGGGGCAGGTCAGCCTGTTCCGTGGCGATGACCGCCGTGGCGAGGTGATGCACCACCAGCCCGGTGCCTTGGTGGGGCTGCAGAAGCGCCTGAAACATTCCTTCGATCCGGACGGGCTGTTCAACCCCGGACGGCTGTACAGCTGGCTGTAAACGCAGAGGTCAACGAGCTCCATGCAAACCAATCTGGTCGAACAATTTGCCAATACTGCGGAAGGCCAGGAGGCAGAGTCCATCTTGCGGGCCTGCGTCCACTGTGGCTTCTGCACCGCCACCTGTCCCACCTACCAGGAACTGAACGACGAGCGGGACGGGCCCCGGGGCCGCATCTACCTGATGAAGCAGTTCCTGGAAGGCGGCGAGGTCTCCGACAAAACCCGGGAGCACCTGGACCGCTGCCTGACCTGTCGCAGCTGCGAGACCACCTGTCCGTCCGGTGTGCAGTACGGCCGTTTGGTGGACATCAGTCGGGGGCTGATCGAGAAGGAAATCGAGCGACCCGCCCGGGACAAGTACCTTCGCCTGGCCTTGGCCAAGGTGTTGCCGAACCGGCGCCTGTTTGGTTGGCTGCTACGGCTGGGCCAGTTCTTTCAACCCATGTTGCCGAAGGCCCTGGCCGCCAAGGTTCCGCCCCGGCAGCACCCCAACCCCTGGCCGGCGGCTAGCCATGAGCGGGTGGCGCTGGCACTGGCGGGTTGCGTACAACCCTCTGCTACACCCAACACCAATGCCTCCGCCGCACGGGTATTGGATCGGCTGGGCATCACCCTGGTGGAGGCCCCGGAAGCGGGCTGTTGCGGAGCGGTCAACTACCACCTGTCCAACCACGAGGCCGGATTGGAGGCCATGCGCCGTAATATCGATGCCTGGTGGCCCGCCATAGAGGCCGGGGCCGAGGCGATCATCATGACCGCCTCCGGCTGCGGCGCCATGGTGCAGGACTACGGCCACCTGCTGAAGGACGATCCGGTCTACGCGACCAAGGCCAGGCGGGTGAGCGAGTTGACCATCGACCTGGGTGCCTACCTGCTGAAACAGGACCTGACGCCGCTGAAGATTCACCACAACCCCGGCAAGGTGGCCTTCCACTGCCCCTGCACCCTGCAGCACGCGATGCAGCAAAGCGGTACCGTGGAGCAGGTGTTGCGCAAGGCCGGACTCGAACTGGCGCAGACCAAAGACAAGCACCTGTGCTGCGGCTCCGCCGGGACCTATTCCATCACCCAGCCGGAGATGAGCCAGAAGCTGCTGGACAACAAGATCCAGGCCCTGACCGGCGACAACCCGGCAGTGATCGCCACCGCCAACATCGGCTGCCAGATGCACCTGGGCAGCAAGTCACCGGTGCCGGTCAGTCACTGGATTGAGTTGCTGGATCAATAGCCGCCGGCTCACCTTTCGAGTGGCCCCGGGGGGTGATCCGGGGCCGTTTCCACTGCCAGCCGGCCACCAGCGAGCCGCCAACAATCGCCAGGCTGGCGATGAACAGGGTCGCGCTCGGCTCCGCTTCCCCGGCCAGCACCAGCAGCACTACCGAAATCAGTGGCGCGCTGTAAGCCAGGGTACCCAGCAGCTGCAGGTTGCCCTGTTTCACCCCATAGTCCCAGGTAAAGAAGGCAACGCCCACCGGCCCCAGACCAAGGCCAATCACCCCGAGCCATTGCAGGGCACCCTGCGGCAGGACGGTCTCCTCCCACAGCCAGTGACAGCCCAGGGCTAGCACGGCGGTCACCAGACAGAACCAGCCCACGGCGTCCGTGGGTACCGAGCGTACCAGCCGGCTCAGCACCGAATAGCTGGACCAGATCAGTGCGCAGGCCAGTGCCACCAGGTAGCCGGGGAGACTGGTCCAGTCAAAGTCGGTGCCGTTCTTGCCCACCAGCAGCCAGCAACCGGCCAGCGCGAGCAGGGCGCCAATGAGGTGTTGGCTGCGCAGGCTCTCCCCGGGTAGCAGGGCCGACAGCAGCACGATCAGCAACGGCCACAGGTAGGCCAGCAGGCTGACCTCCACCGCCGGGGCCAGGGTCATCGCCTTGAAGTAGCAGAAGTGGTAGCCAAACAGCCCGCCCACGCCGATCAGCCAGGCCATAGGGGCCTGGCGCAGGTACTCGGTCCCGGACTCGCCCCGTTGCCACCAGCGAGCGGCCATCAGCAAGAAGGCAATGCCGAAGGTCATCGCCATCAGCTGGAATTCGGGAATGGCGCCGTCGGTCAGCTTGGTCAGCAGGGCCAGGGTACCCCAGAGCAGGATGGAGATGGTGCCGATCAGGGTGGCGGCATTGCGGGTAGTCATGGCGGGTCCTTGAAAGTGACGGTTCATCGCTGTGCCGCAAGAGTGTAGGACGCCGCCGGGGGACCGTCTTTCGTGGGCTGGCGGGGTTATTTGCCGCTCTGGCGGAAATAACGGGGAGACTGGCCGAAGTGTCTGCGGAAGCGGTCGCTGAAGGCCGCCAAACTGGTGTAGCCGACCTGCTCGGCAATGGCCTGGATACTCAGGGGCGAGGTCTCCAATAACTGCCAGGCCCGCTGCATGCGCTTCTCGGTGAGGTACTGCTGGGGCGTCATGCCCACCTGCTGGCGGAACAGCTCGCTGAGTTGCCGAACGCTGAGGTGGGCCACGCCGGCGAGGCCGGCGAGGGATGCCGGTTGCTGGAAGTGCTCGTCCAGATAGGCCGTGGCCAGGGCGATGCGCCGGTCCATGCCCAGTGACTCCTGGTGACGTTCCTGGAACAGCTGGATCAGCAGCATCAACATCTGCCGTTCCGTGTTACGTCCCCCCACGCCCTGCGCCAATTGCTGGTTCAGGAAGGCAATGTAGTGGGCCAAGGACCGATCCAGGGGAATGAACAGCGGTAGCCGCTCCAGGGCCGGGGCCAGGGCGGCCGGCACGTCCGCCACCAGGAAGCGGTTGGGATTGTCCGCGGCAAAACCGTGGTCAAAGCCGGCCGGAATCACCGCGGCCTGCTCCTCGCTGACCCGTCCCTCGGTGTGGTGGATGGTCAGCGCCAACTGGCCGGCCACCGGCAGCACCAGTTGGTGGTGGTCGTGGTGGTGGGTCCGGGCCTCGTCGTCGTAGCTGCGGATTTCCAGGGTCGGGTTGGTGTGGTCCATGGTGGGAGTATATCAACCCTGCCCTCCGAAGCCCCATGGCGGCGCCCCCCCCCCCCCGGTGTAGAACAGCATTTAAGTACCATGGTGGCCGGTGATGCACATAGGCTGACCCTGCATGTCTGACCAGCCAACCATGCACGCATTTGAGATCAGTCAACTGACAGACGGTACGGCTGTGCTAGCTTTAGGTGTGTCGTATTCAGCGATGTTCCGGAACTGACACCAACGGGTACAGTGCCCAGGAGATCCGCCTATGATTCGCCAGCTGTTAGACCAAACCTTGCAACTGCCCCAGGGCCAGCACCTGGAACCCCACGCCCGGGATGTCGGCCAGGATTGGGTTCGGTCGCCGGGGACGAACACCTACAAGGTGGTTGGTGAAGCTGGACAAACGCTGTCGGTCATCGATGCCTGGTGTGTGGAAGGGGCTTGCTACGGCTACGTCAAGTACGACGCCACTGGCCAGCGCTACCTGGACCGCAAGGTGTTTAGCCTCTCTGCCAGTCGCGCAGGCTACTCCCTATAACGGAAACCAGCCAAGGCCAAACCTACCGGGGGCGTCATGCGCTACCGAGTCAAGGCGACGGGCGATCTGGCAACCCACCTGAGGCGCCTGTTTCAGTCGCTCAGCGAAGACATCGCCCTGTCGTTGTTGCAGGCCTGTCGCGATTCCGAAACGGGCATCCACGAAGCCCGCAAGGGTTGCAAAGAGGTGCGCGCGCTGTTGCGCCTCCTGCGACCCCAGCTAGGGGGCGATACCTTCCGCCGGCACCAGCAGTTCTACAGATCCGTTGCCGGTCAACTGGCTGGCAATCGCGATGCCATGGTCATGCTCAACACCTGGCGAAACCTTCAGGACCTATGGCCCGAGCTTCGCTCCGAGGGCTTCCGGTCGGTGGATACCCGCCTGACGGCGGAGGAAAAGATAGACCCCATCTCCCACCAGGGGGAGAGCTTTTTCATCAACCTGGCGCGGGAACTGGAGCGGGAACGATTTGCCGCTGCCGACAGGGCGTTTCCTTCCAAGCGTAAGGGATTGATACCCAGCCTTGAGCGCATCTACCGAAAAGCTCGAAAATCGGAACGTATCGCTGACAAGTCTGACCAAATCGACGATTTTCACGAATTCCGCAAACGCTCCAAGGACCTGTTCTACTGCCTCCGCATGTTGCGGCCGCTGCTGAGCAAACAGGCCAAGCCAACCGTTCGCGCCCTACGGGACATGACCGAAACCCAGGGCCTGGTGAACGACCACGCCGTGCTGCTGGAGTTCCTGACTGCACAGCAGCAGGCGATCAACCTGAGCCCAGATGACTGGAGCTCCCTGCAACAGATTCTACACAGGCGGATAAACACCCTGCAGAACCAAGCCCACCGCAAGGCCCGCAAACTACTGAAGGCCAGCCCGAGCGACTTCATCAAGTCCTTGTCGCACCCCTGAAAATCTGCCCGATGAACGCCAGCCCATGTCCTATCGTGCCAACGGCTGCGATTGCGAAATAAATAGGGAACGAATCGTTCGCCGGCAACGTTAATCCGGTACCCCACGTAAGTAGTTGTTTATGGGGGAGTAGGCTGCCGCCGTGGTATCGAATCCGGTCCGCAGTCATTCAATAACGAGAAGCATCTGACTCAGCGGAGGAGGGCATTCAGAGGCTGTCGCTAACTCGATCGGAAGGATCGACGTTACGGGATAACACAATGAAAGATTGGCATTTTGTTTTGATTGGCCTGTCGATAACCCTGATGGGTGCGGCTTCGCTTTACTGGGTTTCTTCTTTGGGGTGGTGAGTGGGCGTGATGCCTGTATTTGGTGTGCAGCCGCATCATTTGGCGCGAGAACGGTGATGCGCTGGCGGGGCAGGGTGATATTCACCAGACAGTGGCCAGGTTGAGTGGCAGGGAGCCAGAACGAAAAAAGCCGCTCAAGTGAGCGGCTTTTTTCTGGAATTCGTGGTGCCCGGAGGCGGAATCGAACCACCGACACGGGGATTTTCAATCCCCTGCTCTACCGACTGAGCTATCCGGGCATATGGCATTTAGTTTACTCGGTGCTTGCCTTACACCGGCAGGCTGGCGCCTGCACCCCTGCTCATTCCGGCCACAAATCGTAGATTTGTGTCGTTCGGCTGCGCACGAAGTGGTGCTTCGTAATCGCTTGCCTCACCCAACTGAGCTATCCGGGCAAATGTTGCGCTTGCCGTGCAACGGGGCGTTATTAAACCGGTTTAGCGGTATTGAGTCAAGGCTGATCGGGAAAAATTTCTGAAACTTTTCCGGGTTGTACAAAGCCTGACCAGTTGCGGTCAGGCCTCGGGTGGTACGTAGCCTTCGGCTTTGTCGAAGGGCTCGTTGTCGAGGAAGTGTTCCATCTGGGCCTGCAGGTATTTGCGGGTGTTGGGCTCCATCAGGTTCAGGTGCTTCTCGTTGATCAGCATGGTCTGCTGGGCCTGCCATTCCTGCCAGGCCTTCTTGGAGACGGTCTGGTAC
>JAWWAC010000091.1:0-7849 GCA_033721915.1 Oleiphilaceae bacterium | reverse complement strand
GGGCTTCGCCACCAAAGACTTCGGCGCTGACACGGGTCAGAGCGGCGGTCAGTGTGGTCTTGCCATGGTCAACGTGACCGATGGTGCCGACGTTGATATGGGGTTTGCTGCGTTCAAACTTTGCCTTGGCCACTTGATCAATCTCCTATGAAAGGATACTTACGCTACCGGCTTTACTGGAGCTCATGACCGGAATTGAACCGGTGACCTCATCCTTACCAAGGATGTGCTCTACCGACTGAGCTACATGAGCCGAAACCTGGAGCGGGTGGCGGGAATCGAACCCGCGTCATCAGCTTGGAAGGCTGAGGTAATAGCCACTATACGACACCCGCTGTATATGGTGGAGGGGGAAGGATTCGAACCTTCGAAGCTCTCGCGTCAGATTTACAGTCTGATCCCTTTGACCACTCGGGAACCCCTCCTCGAAGCAACCGGCTTGTCACCCGTTGCCTTTAAACCTTTCTCGCCTGATGTAATGGAGCTGGTGGAGGGAATCGAACCCCCGACCTACTGATTACAAGTCAGTTGCTCTGCCTGCTGAGCTACACCAGCTACTCACGCCATTCAGCGAGGAGCGGTATCTTAAGGACTTTTATCCGCCTTTGCAACACCTTCACAGGCTCTCAATGACAGCGCCAGGCCATTGGGCTTGAGCTGACCGGCCCTGACTGCACTCTGCAGCGCACTGTCGCCCTCCAGGGCGTACAGTTCACGACTGCGGGGCCGCTGGCTGAGTACCGCATCCTCGATACCGGCATTGCGGCGACGCTGCAGCAGTGCCCTGGCCCGGTCACTGGCCTCGAACAGCCCCAGTGAGATGCCCCATCGCTGCTCGCCCTGATCGATCAGATAGCTGTCGATGCCCTTCTGCTGCAACTGCGCCAGACGGGCCAGGGCCTCTTCCCGGGAGTCCTGCGGTGGTATCAGCACCCAATAGTAAGGCGGCATGGCCACGGTCAGACTGCGCGGACGGGCCTGAGTCTCGGTCAGTGACTGGCTGTCACGCCAGAGGCGGGCATCCTCCGGGCTGGCAAACCCCGATGCCACGTAACAGTCCGTCAAGGGCCGTTCACCCCCGTTGCTGGTGGGCTCACTGGGTGGCGAAGACTCCCCCACCAGCTGCAGCGTGCTGACCCGGGGCAGATTGGCGTGCGCTAATGTCTCCTGCTTTGGCGCCGGCGTCTGCGCCGCCAGCCAGAACACCAGGCCATTGGCCAGCAGCAGTCCATAACACAGCCAGCGAATCATGTGCCTGCCCTCCCAGGACGTCCATCTACGGCATCCATAAGCTGCCAGTACCGCCTGAGACCGTCCAGCACCAGCTCCGGTTCCATGTGGACTCCATCCTGGGGTTGCGGGCACAGAAGTCGCCCATCTCCTCCGGTAATCACCATCTGGGCCAGCTGAAAGCGCGCCATATCCTCACGCACCCCGGTCATTAACTGCCGGGTCAGCCAGATCAGGCCGCCACTGACGCAATCCTGGGTGCTTTGCCCCGGCCCCGGCGGGGCGTCTTCGTCAAACTCGAAAGGCACCCTGGCGGTGTCCTGCTTCAGCGACCGGGCCATGGTGTTGATGCCCGGCAGTATATAGCCTCCCAGGTGGTGACCCTGGGCGTTCACATAATCCAGGGTCAGCGCACTGCCGGCATCCAGTACCGCCACGCCGCCCCCGTAACGGTCATGGGCTGAGAGCATGGCCAGCCAGCGGTCCACTCCCATGGTCTGAGGCTGACTGTAGCTGTTACGCAGCGAACCCAGTCGGGCCAGTGTAACCGCCTCGCGCACCGGCAGGGAAAAGGTGTGCTTCAGACACTCTGTCAGGGCCCCGTGCTGATCCGGCCCTGCCACACTGGCCAGCTGCACCTGTGTGGGCCTGGCCAGATCCTCCGGCAGCCACAGGGGCTCACCATGGCTCAGGGCCCCGCTGGCGGCCGGCTCACCGGTTACCGGGTCCAGTAGGCGCCACTTGATACGGCTGTTGCCCGCGTCCACCTGAAGAATCATGCGGGCTCCCTGCGGACACTGACCTCACCGGCATTCAGCGTCCGCGGGCCCTCCTCCGTCTCCAGAATCAGGCAGCCCCGGCTGTCCACACCGGCACCGTTGCCGCGAATTTCCCGGCCGGGTACAAACAGGGACTGATGACGCAGTGCATCAAAATGCTGCCATCGTTCGTGAAAGGGCGCAAAGCCCTGGGCGCGGAATTGATCCAGCTGCGGTATCAGGTGGTTGAGAAGCTCAGCCAGAAGCCGGTTGCGGCCTCCTTGCGGCACTCCGTTGAACTGCTGCAGTGATGTCCATGGCTGGTCGATGGACTCACCTTCAGCGGGCATCAGGTACACATTCAGGCCAATACCCAGTACCACGCGGAAACCGCTCTGGGCCTCACCCTGCAGTTCAACCAGAATGCCTGCCACCTTTTTGCCATCCAGCCAGACATCATTGGGCCATTTCAGCCCCACGGAATTCTGCCCCAGCCCCTCAAGGGCCTCGGCCAGAGACAGCCCGGCCACCAGGCTCAGGCCATCCACCGCGGCACCGCCTCCATCCAGATCAAAGGCCAGGCTGAAATAGAGATTGCTGGCAAAGGGGCTGTGCCAGCGACGGCCACGACGGCCCTTGCCCGCGGTCTGCATTTCCGCCACGCACAGGTCATACCCGGCCCCGCTGTCAGGGGCCATTCTCAGTTGATCATTGGTGGAGGCCAGAACCGGCTCCAGCTGGAGATTCAGCTGTGCCTCAATCTCCGGCTCCAGATAAGCCCTCAGTCGCTCAGGGTCCAGAAGATCCAGTGGTTGCGTCAGCTGGTAGCCCTGCCCCCGAACGGCAGTCACCTGGAGCGCATAGTCTTTTTCCAGCAACTGCAGCTGCTTCCACACCGCAGTGCGGCTCACGCCCAAAGCCGTTGCCAGCTCCTGACCAGAGTGGAGCTGGCCGTCTGCCAGTATCTGAATAACGGGGTAAAGGTTCATAGGCTCTCCTGCTGTGAGGTGAATTTACCAGCAGGAGTGGGAAAAACCAAAGAATGCCTGAAAAAGCGGCCAGCGGGGCCACCCTTCCCATGCCCGATGCCTTGGCTCGGCCATGACCTATCGGATCGGGGTTGCCACCAGATCGGACCGGACGTCCATGTTCTGCAGGCTGATACCATGGAGCGCCGTGGTGGCTCCCCCGGTGGGGTGTACCAGGTCCACGGAGCCCACATTCAGCTCACGGAAGCGGGTGCGGTTTTCAATCCCCAGCCCCAGGGCCCCGTCATCACGGCGCGGGTCCGGCCTGACATCAATGCGTGTATCACTCTGCAGGCCAAAGGTGTTGCTGATCTCACCGTCACCGTTCAGGTCCGCACCGTCGCTGGTATGGATGTTCTCAAGCACCAGTTTCATGCCGGTATCGTTGACAGGCACCCCATCAGAACGCTCACGGCCGGTCTCCCAGACAAACCGGTTACGCCGGTCTTCGTCCACTTCCGGAGCCAGTATGCGCTGACGGCGGATTCTCAGCCCCTCACTGCCATCCCCCATGCCACCGATGGTGATTTCACTGCCGGTTTCGTAGCTCTGAAACACAAGGCGACCAAAACTCTCGCCCTCTTCACGGGTGCCCAGTCGCAGGTTGCCGATATCCAGGGTCTGACGCCCTTCATCCATTACCAGCTCAAGGCCTTCCTCGGTGACCTGCAGCGTCATGTCCCTGAGGATAATGTCGTGGCTCTGATCCGCCGCCCAGAGCCCCTGGCCCTGGTCATTGATCAGCGCGCCGGAAATCGCATCCCGGATGACCAGGTCCGCATTGATGGTCATACCGGCAAGCCCCTCATCCCCCTCTTCATGGCCCGGCGGGCCAAAGGTGATATGGCCATCCAGGTTGCCAAACTCGTAGTGGGGATGCAGCCCCAGAAGCTCCAGACCGGCCTGCCTGGGGGCCTCCTCGTCACCGACCCGCAAACCGTCGCTGCGAACCCCTCCGGAAAGACCGTCAAAACCCAGCCGCAGGCCGTCGTAGAAATCCACGCCCTCCAGGGTGCCCTCACGGGTAACATCCACTGTCAGATCCCCTTTACCCCAGGACTGAATGCCGGTGATGTAAACCGGGTTGCCGTTGGTGGTGTAGCCAATCTGCCCTTCCTGAAGGCTCCATTGCGAGGCCAGGCGCAACCCCTGAGGCCCCGTGGCCGGGTGGCCACCGCCCTGGAGAAAGACCTGGTTGGTAAAACCCTCGCCGTGAAAGTTTGTATCGGCAAACAACCACTGCAGGTTCAGCTCACCCATACTGCCGCTGTCCCCGAAGGTGATGGAAGCGAAATCCATCTCGCCTTCTGCCTCATCCAGAGTAAAGGCCAGGCCAAGGCGACCCTGCGGATCCGGTGCCACATCCATCCTCAGGTCCCGCAGATGGGACTCACCGGATCTCAGCCGCATGATAATGTCGTGACCATTGGTGCCATACAAGAAGCGACCCGTGTTAATCATGGTCTCACTGTCGATGCGCAGACCTTCATTACCAAAACGTCCTCCGGCCTGAAATGCCATTCGACCGCCAAAATTCAGATTGAAGCGCAGATTACCCATACTGGGGAGATCATGCAGAGAGCCACGGAAGTTCTCTTCTGACTGGCCATAGCGGATACCCCCCACCCTAAGCTCGCTGAACACCTGTGGCATTCTCAGGACAGCCACACCGTCCTGCATGTCGAGACTCATTCCCAGTGCAATCAGGCCCACCCCCATATCGTCCAGAATCACCTGGTTATCATTAGTGCGGTAACCGAATCGTCCTTCCATGAGGTTGTAGAAAAGATCAAACTCAAACCCCTCGGCAGTCACAGCACCACCCGGGGAGACCGTCAGGAATCCACTGGCTGCATTCTGGTCCAGGTACAACGCCCCCATACTCTGATCGGGGCGGTCACTGAGCCGGATATCATCCACCTGAAGTCGCCAGTCTCTGAGACGGAAGTCCACATTCATGGCTCCGCTGTCACGCAGGCTGATGTCGTGGCGCTGCGACATGGGGCGCTCCGCCTCACTGGCAGCACCCAGCTCAATGCCGTCAAAATGAAGGCCGTGCCCATTGGCGCCATAGCGCAATGAATCGATACTGGCACGGGCTTCCGATTCAATCACCAATCCGGCCTGGCCTGAGACCGAAGACATTTCCGAATCATCCAGGGCCTGCATGCCGCCATAGGCGACGGCCGGCAACAACAGCATTCCATTCCACATGATTCCGGCACAGACCATGGTCACCGACCAGTGCAAAACGCTGTTTTTTCGGTAAAGGCTTTTCATTCCAGGCTCCGGTTGGGGGTCCGTCTCCGCAATGCGCGCGACCTGCAGGGAGTGTCAGGGATTGCCCGTGGGAAATATCAGGACATTCCCTTCCAGGGTCATATCCCCTTCCATATGCACCGAATAAAAATCCGTCTGCTGGAACCCCGGATCCGTCGGTCTTGCGGTCGTACTGGTACCCAATGTGTAGCGCATTTCCTCAAGGGTGATGGAGCCGGGCAGCCCCACCTCCAGAACCGTGCCATCAAAGTCGGCCCCATCCCCGGCAAAGCCCCCGTCTATATGGCGCACACGGAATGTCAGGCCATCAAACAGAAGGCGGCCCCGGAAATCATCAAGGACCCACCAGCCGCCTTCCTGACTCAGGCGACTGGCGAGACGGGCACCGCAGCGACGATTGTCGCTGCAATCACCAAAGGAGGCGTTATCGATGGGCCCGCCCTGCTCATTGAAAAAGATGTCACCGGAGAGGGACATCCCTCCCTGAGCGGCCACCTCGGACAAGGCTTCCTCGTCCATGGGCTCCATGGCCACCGCAGACTGAAACAGACTGGTCCAGGCTAATGCCATCAGGAGACACCACTGCACGAATAACAGTGACCGTTGCTGGGTGCTGATCATGGGTTGAGGTCCCTTGTTGTGACATCCAGGTGCTGTATCAGCATACCTTCCAGCCGGGCACCGCCAAAGTTGCGATCCCCCACCTGCATGTTTCCCAACGTGATATCGCTGCGGAATTCCGGATTGGTGTAGTAATCCTCATAAAAATCCCAGGCCGCGGTATCGCTGCCCGAGCGACTGCCATCGGCGGCAATCTCACCTGGAGCCGGCTGACGGATGGTCGCGATCCGGACATTGAGATTACCGGCCCTGTCGGCTTCCGCCTCTGTGCCATGGACACTGAGCAGCAAAGGCTGATGCCGGTTACCCAGGCTCAGCTCCATGGCCAGGTCCGTCAGCCGTATTGCTCCGGCGCAATTGCCTCCTGCGTCATCACAGGCATTGATGGTCAACTCCGGGGTATAGAAGTTGAGCTGTATCTGACCGGCCAGCTGGTTCAGATCCTGATCGCCCCAGAGCCGGATAGAGGAGCCATCCATGACAGCGCTGCGGGCATGAATATTCAGATGGTGGGTAGATCCCCCGGCATCCGCCTGAAGAGCCAGCCCCCGGTCCGGACGTTCACCCACAAAATCCTCCGTGGCGGGGCGACTGGAGCAGCTGCCGGACCCCGCAGCAGCGCCCCTGGAGAGGCAGTCAAAACCGGAGCCATCCGTTAATTTCGAGGGCGCGGCAAACTCCACCACCGCCTGTCCAGGCACAGTGACGTCCGGGTCATCACCGTCAAGCAGTGCGATCCGGTAAGGATTGTTGAGCCGGCCGAGATTCACCGGTCCCAGGTTCTGTCCGTACTGGCTGTCCGGACCTGTGATATAGAGCTGGTTGACGGTGAGCTTCACCGGATCACCCCCGGAGGTGGTGATACCGCCGATTTCAAACAACTGTCCGGAATCGGCGTTAGTGCCGTGGGAGAAAGTGAAGTCCTCCAGTACCACACCGATATTCTGGCCTGAGACCTGGCTCATTTCCGTTTCGGAGAGGGGCTGCAGTGCTTCCTGGCCCGACTGCTTGAGGGAATCGCTGGCCATGGATGTGTTGATGGATAGTGAGGCAAACATCAGCAGGGAACAGGGCCATGAACGCAATGACCTTCTTGCTGTTATAGGGTGCGGGCTGCAGACCATGGTCTCTGACGCTCTTCCGGTTGTGTGGATAGGACCATGGTAGGGCGCTTGGGGACTGTTGCGTTGATCTGGTGCTCAGAATTGGGAATTGGTGGGTTGTGGTGAGGTGGTCTTTTTTTTGGGTGGGGGGGGGAACTGGACAGTTGAGTTCCGGGGCTTCGCGGGCCTTAAGGGCTTTGATGATCGGCTTTGATTGCGCTGACGCCTGGCCCTTAAGGGAGTCCGGGGCTTGTGGAACCGGGATAGGTGAGTTCCAGGGCTCGAGAGGATTTGTCGGTGGCCTCAGGTGCCCCTTCGGGGCACTCGATGACCTGCTTTGCTCGCGCTTTCGTGCTCGGCCCTTTACGGGAACCAGGGTTTTGTAAAACCGGGATAGGTGAGTTTTGGGGCTCGACGTGTTTTTCGGGTGGCCTCAGGTGCCCCTTTGGGGCACTCGATGACCTACTTTGCTCGCGCTTTCGCGCTCGGCCCTTCGGGCCCGCCGTGCGGGGCACGGCGTCCCAGTCATGCTGTGCATGACTGGTCACATGGCCCGAGTTGTAGTGGGAGATAGATATCGTATCCCAAAAAAAAAAGCCCACCAGCTTTGGCTGGTGGGCTTTTTATTTGGGAGCCTGACGATGACCTACTCTCACAGGTGGGACCGCCCCCCCTGCACAAAGCGCCGCTTGGTCCGGGGCGGACGCCCGTAGCCTCTGGCGAAGGGCCGGACGACCCCACCATAAAGAGCGGGGCTCCCCATGTGAGGCATAAAAAAACCCCGGGGTTCATTGAACCCCGGGGTTTCCGGTATAGGAGCCTGACGATG
>JAWWAC010000090.1:0-8178 GCA_033721915.1 Oleiphilaceae bacterium | reverse complement strand
TTGATCAGATAACCGCCCTCACCCCGGCAACCCTCGGTCACCAGCGTGCCGGCACCGTAGATACCGGTGGGGTGGAACTGCCACATTTCCATGTCCTGGGCGGAGAAGCCGGCACGCAGTGACATGCCCAGGCCGTCGCCGGTGTTGATCAGGGCATTGGTGGTGGAGGCGTAGATGCGTCCGGCACCGCCGGTGGCCAGCACCGTGGCCTTGGACTTGAGATAGGCCACTTCGCCGGTCTCGATTTCCAGGGCCACCACGCCCACCACCTGATCCTTGGCGTTTTTCACCAGATCCACGGCGTACCATTCATTAAGGAAGGTGGTGCCACTGCGCAGGTTGGCCTGGTAGAGAGTGTGCAGCAGTGCGTGACCGGTACGGTCCGCGGCGGCACAGGTACGGGCCGCCTGGCCGCCCTTGCCGTAATCCTTGGACTGACCGCCGAAGGGGCGCTGGTAAATACGGCCCTTTTCGGTGCGTGAGAACGGCAGACCCATATGCTCCAGCTCGAACACGGCCTTGGGACCCACGGAGCACATGTACTCGATGGCCTCCTGGTCGCCGATGTAGTCGGAACCCTTGACCGTGTCATACATGTGCCAGCGCCAGTCGTCGTTGGGATCGTCACTGGCGATGGCGCAGGTGATGCCACCCTGGGCGGAAACGGTGTGGGAACGGGTGGGAAACACCTTGGTGACACAGGCGGTCTTGACACCGGATTCCGTCAGCTGCTGTGCCGCCCTCAGGCCGGAACCGCCGCCACCGATAACCAGCGCATCAAATTCAATCGTCTTGATATTTGCCATGGATTACAGCCCCCAGAAAATCTGAATACCCCAGATCAGGTATACGAACAGAATCAGCACAGTGATGAGCTGTGCCAGAAAACGGATTGCGGTACCGTGGAGATAATCGGTGATCACGGTCCAGACACCGACCCAGGCGTGCACAATCAGCGACAGCAGCGCCAGCAGGCTGAAGATGCGCATCCATGTCTGCTCAAAGAGCCCGGCCCACTGGGCGTAACCCATTTCTGGCACGGCCAGTACATAGCCCACCAGAAACAAGGTATACAGTGCCAGGATAACGGCGGAAACCCGCTGCAATATCCAGTCAGAAACACCACTGCGACCGAAATTCGTTACACTCTTCACCATATCCATACTCCCAGCAGCACAATCGCAATCACGGACAACACCACGGTGGCCTTGGCCGCCAGACGGGCCGACTCCAGCTCTTCACCGACGCCGAAATCCGCGATCAGGTGTTTTACGCCGGCAATCAGGTGATAGGCCAGTCCGGACAGGGTGCCCCAGAGAATCAGTTTCACCAGAGGGTTATCCATGAGGCCGGCAACGGCTGCAAACCCCGCTTCACCGGAGAGGGAACGGCCCAGCAGGTACAGCAGGATTGCCATACCGACGAATACGATGATTCCGCTGATCCGGTGCAATATGGAAGTGATCGCAGGCAAGGGAAAGTGGAACTTGCTGAGATCAAGGTTAACTGGTCTTTGGCTATTCACAGTTCACTCACACTCTTGGTGGCCCAGCCGGAGGATCCGGTAGAGCGATTGGTGGATTAATGACTCGGACGTGCAGTCAGGAAGGAAGGGTGTCGCCATCATTGACGGGCCCCCGTTTCCGGGCCTCAAATTATAATGACTGCCTTTTTTAATTACAAACCGGTTAGTCACAAGAGCACAGAATCCCGACTGACACCGGTACACCCCATCAAGTTGGCATTGACAGAAAGTCACAGAACCCGATATTTTGCCGCCACGTTTGCCTGCGGCAAGGGCGTCGCTAAAACGTCTTGAACGGCGTAGTGTCACTGCAACAGGTCGAGGCTAAGGGTGTCCCGAAAGGTGACAAGAGTTTCTTTTACGGTGACGCCCGGTGCCCGATTTGAGATACTATGCACCCCTGATAAAGAACGAGCGCGTCAACAGCGCCCGGATTGCTGATCAACAGGAGAGCACAATGAGCAACGAGAAAGCGACGCTTTCGGTGGGTGACAAAACGATTGAACTGCCCATTTACTCCGGTTCAGAAGGGCCCGACGTCGTTGACGTGCGCAGCCTGGTCAAGCAGGGCCTGTTCACCTACGACCCCGGTTTTGTGTCCACCGCCGCCTGCGAGTCCGCCATCACCTATATCGACGGTGCCGCGGGCATTCTGTTACACCGTGGCTACCCCATTGATCAGCTGGCGGAAAATGCCGACTACCTGGAAGTCTGCTACCTGCTGCTGCACGGCGAGCTGCCCACCCCGGCGGAGAACGAGCGCTTCCGCAAGACCGTCAACAACCACACCATGATCCATGACCAGATGAGCCATTTCTTCAATGGCTTCCGCCGTGATGCCCACCCCATGGCCATCATGTGCGGCGTCGTGGGCGCCCTGTCCGCCTTCTACCACGACACCATGGACATGACCGACGAGCACGAGCGGGAAATCGCCGCCTTCCGCCTGATCGCCAAGATGCCCACCATTGCCGCCATGTGCTACAAATACTCCATGGGTCAGCCCTTCATGTTCCCCCGCAACGACCTGCCCTATGCGGAGAACTTCCTGCACATGATGTTCGCCGTGCCCTGCGAGGAGTACAAGGCCAACCCGGTGATCGCCAAGGCCATGGACCGCATCTTCATCCTTCATGCGGATCACGAGCAGAATGCCTCCACCTCCACGGTACGCCTGGCCGGCTCCACCGGCGCCAACCCCTTCGCCTGTATCGCCTCCGGCATCGCCGCCCTCTGGGGCCCGGCCCACGGTGGCGCCAACGAAGCGGTGCTGAGCATGCTGGCGGAGATCGGTGATGAGTCCCGCATCGAGGAATACGTGGCCAAAGCCAAGGACAAGAACGACCCTTTCCGCCTGATGGGCTTCGGACACCGGGTCTACAAGAACTTCGACCCCCGCGCCAAAGTCATGCGCGAGACCTGTCACGAGGTGCTCAAGGAGCTGGGCGTGGAAGACGACCCGCTGTTCAGAATGGCCCAGAAACTGGAGAAGATCGCACTGGAAGACGAGTACTTCGTGGAGCGCAAGCTCTACCCCAACGTGGACTTCTATTCCGGCATCATCCTCAAGGCCATCGGCATCCCCACATCCATGTTCACGGTGATCTTTGCCCTGTCCCGCACCATCGGCTGGTTCGCCCACTGGAACGAGATGGTCAGCACCAGCTACCGCATCGGCCGCCCGCGCCAGCTCTACACCGGGCCCAGCAAGCGGGATTACCCCAGGAAGTAAGGCGCCATCAACATCGGCATCACAAAATACCCGCCACTGGCGGGTATTTTTTTACCACTGGCGCCTTTCCCCCCGTTCCTTAAATGCTTACCCTTTGCCTTTCACCCACCAGCATCTGGAGTATTGCCATGTCCCTGAACATCCGCTTTATCGGACTGGGCGTCATGGGCTACCCCATGGCCGGCCACCTGACCCGCCTGGACGCGGCACGGGTGGGTGTCTGGAACCGCAGTCCCGAAAAGACCCGTCACTGGGTGGACGAGTTTGGCGGAGAGGCGTTTGACAGTCTGCCCGAGGCGGTGGCCGGTGCGGATCTGGTGCTGACCTGTGTCGGTGCCGACCCGGACCTGAAGGCCCTCTACCTGGGCCCTGACGGCATTATCGCCAATGCCGCCCCGGGGGCGCTGCTGATCGACCACACCACTGCCTCCGCCCATATGGCCCGTCTGCTGGCCCAGGAAGCCGCCGCCAAGGGCCTTCAGTGGCTGGACGCACCGGTCTCCGGCGGCCAGCAGGGGGCGGAGAAAGGCCAGCTGACCATTATGTGCGGTGGCCAAAGAGACGCCTTTGAACGGGCCCAGCCGGTGATGGGCGTCTATGCCAAAGCCATCAACCACCTGGGTGAGGCCGGCGCCGGTCAACTGACCAAGTGCGTCAACCAGATTGCCGTGGCCGGTGTGCTGCAGGGCCTGGCGGAGGGGCTGCACTTTGCCGAGCAGTCCGGGCTGGACCGCGCGGCGGTGCTGCGGGTGATCTCCCAGGGGGCGGCCCAGTCCTGGCAGATGGACAACCGGGGCGCCACCATGCTGGCGGATGAGTACCAGCATGGTTTTGCCGTGGACTGGATGCGCAAGGACCTGGCCATCTGCCTGCAGGAAGCCCGTGACAACGGCGCCGCCCTGCCCGCCACGGCACTGATTGACCAGTTCTACGGGGATGTACAGGCACTGGGCGGCGGCCGCTGGGACACCTCCAGCCTGCTGGCCCGGCTGCGCCACAACCGCAAGTCGTAACGGATCCGCCACAAGCCGCTGCCCGAAACCGGGCAGCGCGGGTTACCCAGCGAACCCCCCTGCCCCTGTTCCGATGCTGTCGCCCGGGTACTCAACTCACTCCAGCCTGTCTGGCCTCTTGGCCCCAATGGGCAGTACTGCCTGGTTTGACCCTGACGCAGTCACTGGTGCAGTCATTGATTAGTGGTTCCGGAGGATGAGGCCAGGCCGTGATGGATTCCCATCAAATACAGTCCCTCTCCCTGGACTGTGCCAAAAGCCGTTAACCGGTACCGGTCTTTTTGCTGACCGCTTTTTTGGCCGGGGCCTTTTTAGCGGCGGTTTTCCTGGCAGTGGTCTTCCTGGTGGCTGACTTCTTCCTGGCCGGGGCCTTTTTCGCCGTCTGCTGCTCCTCCCAGCGGCCATCACGGTACCAGGCAGACCAGCCGGTGGCCTTGCCCTCTTTCTCAGAGAGCACGTACTGCTCCTGGGTCTTGCGGGAATAACGGATCACCGCCGGGTTGCCTTCCGGGTCCTGTTCCGGAGCTTCCAGCAGGTAATTGTATTTGGGGTCGATCTCACTGGCGTGAGGCTTGATCTCACTCACCAGTGGCGCGCGGGTTTCCCGGTTCTTGGGGAACTTGCTGGCGGCCAGGAAGAGGCCGGCGGCGCCGTCGCGCAGCACATAGGTGTCGTCCACCTTCTCACAGGCCAGCTCCGGCATGGGCACCGGGTCCATTTTCGGTGGCGCCGGCTCACCGCTGCGCAGCAGCTTGCGGGTGTTCTTGCAGTTTTCGTTGGTGCAACCGAAATACTTGCCGAAACGCCCTGTCTTGAGCTGCATCTCGCTGCCGCACTTGTCGCACTCCAGCGTCGGACCCTCGTAGCCCTTGATGCGGAAGCTGCCGTATTCCACCTCGTGGCCCGGGCAGTCCGGGTTGTTGCCACAGATGTGCAGCTTGCGCTTCTCGTCGATCAGGTAACTGTCCATGGCGGTGCCGCAGCGCTTGCAGCGGTGCTTCTGGCGCAGCAGACGGGATTCCCCTTCCTCGTCGTCGGCACTGACCGCCTCGTCTCCGGGGATCAGGTTGATGGTTTTCTTGCAGCGCTCCTTGGGCGGCAGTGAGTAGCCCGAGCAGCCCAGGAAGACCCCGGTGCTGGCAATGCGGATCTGCATGGGACGGCCACAGTTGGGGCACTCGATGTCGGTGTTGGTGGGGGTGTTGCCACGCATGCCGGCATCGGGGGACTCCGCCTCTTCCAGCTGCCTGGCAAACTGGCGGTAGAAGTCGTTGAGCACCGCCTTCCAGTCCGCATCACCCTCGGCGATCTCGTCCAGCTCCTCCTCCATGCGGGCGGTAAAGCCGTAGTCCATCAGGTTGGAAAAGGACTCGCAGAGACGGTCGGTGACAATGTCCCCCATTTTCTCGGCGTAGAAGCGGCGGTTCTCAAGGCGCACATAGCCCCTGTCCTGGATGGTGGAGATAATGGAAGCGTAGGTGGAGGGACGGCCGATGCCGCGCTTCTCCAGCTCCTTGACCAGTGCCGCCTCGGAGAAACGGGGGGTGGGCTTGGTGAAGTGCTGGCTGGGATGGAGCTTCTCCAGTGCCAGCTTGTCGCCGGAGTTCACATCCGGCAGCACCACATCCGCCTCTTTCTTGCCACCGGGGGGCAGCACGTGCTGGAAACCGTCGAACTTGACGATGCGGCCACGGGTGCGCAGCTCGTAATCACCGGCGTTGACGGTAATGGAGGAGCTGATGAACTCCGCGTCCGTCATCTGACAGGCCACAAACTGACGCCAGATCAGGTCATAGAGGCGCTCAGCGTCCTTCTCAAGGTCGTTGATCCTGCCCGCTGTCACGGTCACGTCGGAGGGGCGTATGGCCTCGTGGGCCTCCTGGGCCCCTTCCTTGGAGGAGTAATAGCGGGGGGACTCCGGCAGGTACTGCTCCCCGAACATACTCTTTATATGGTGACGGGCACTCTGGATGGCGTCCTGACTCAGGTTGGTGGAGTCGGTCCGCATATAGGTGATGTAACCCGCCTCGTACAGGCGCTGTGCCAGTGTCATGGTTTTCTTCACACTGAAGCCCAGCCGGTTGCTGGCAGCCTGTTGCAGTGTGGAGGTAATAAAAGGCGCATTGGGCTTTGAGCGGGTGGGCTTGTCTTCCCGCTTGACCACCTGGTAGCTGGCCGCCTTCAGGGCCGCTTCGTGCTTTTTGCTCTCCTCCTCGCTGGTGGGCCGGTAGGCCTTGCCCGCCACACGGGTGACCTCGAAGGGTACACGGGTGCTGTCCGCCTTCAGGTCGGCTTTCATTTCCCAGTATTCTTCCGGCACAAAGGCGCGGATTTCCCGCTCGCGCTCCACAATCAGCCGCACCGCCACGGACTGCACCCGGCCGGCGGAGAGGCCACGGGCCAGCTTGGCCCACAGCAATGGCGAGACCATGTAGCCCACCACACGGTCCAGGAAACGCCTGGCCTGCTGGGCGCTCACACGGGCGTAGTCCACGTCAGTGGGTTTGGTGAAGGCTTTCTGGATGGCTTTCTTGGTGATTTCGTTGAACACCACGCGGCGGTACTTGTCGTCGCTGCCGCCGATGGTCTCCTTGAGGTGCCAGGCAATGGCCTCCCCTTCCCGGTCAAGGTCCGTGGCCAGATAGATGGCGTCGGCGCTTTTCGCCAGACGCACCAGTTCGCTGACCACTTTTTCCTTGCCCGGCAGAATCTCGTAGCGGGCTTCCCAGTTGTTCTCCGGGTCCACCCCCATGCGCCTGATCAGTTGATGGCGCTGTTTCTGTTTCTGGTAACGCGCTTTTTCCTCGGGCTCCATCTTGCGTGTCTGTGCCGCCTGACGGGCCCTTTCCTTGGGGTCCACCGGGGTGCCCGAGCCGCTCACTGGCAGATCGCGAATATGGCCGACACTGGATTTGACGATGTAATCGTCCCCCAGGTACTTGTTGATGGTCTTCGCTTTGGCCGGTGACTCGACTATGACCAGACTTTTACCCATAGGGCGTGTGTCCCTTAGTTCCGCAATTCGTTCCCGGTGGCTGCTTTCCGGGAGCCTGTTGGCGACAATTTATATGGCCTCAACCGGCCCCGGTCAAGTTGCGTCTTTCCCGCAGCCGAAAAAAAACCCGGCCTGAGGCCGGGTTTCAGGTCCCTACAGACCGGTCAGAGACGTTCCCACACAGTGGCAATGCCCTGGCCCAGACCGATACACATGGTGGACACGCCGAGCTTGCCACCACGGTCCTGCAGCACGTTCAGCAGGGTGGTGGAAATGCGCGCACCGGAGCAGCCCAGTGGGTGGCCCAGCGCAATGGCGCCGCCATTGACATTGACGATGTCGTCCATCTTGTCGATCAGCTTGAGATCCTTCAGCACGGGCAGTGACTGACCGGCGAAGGCTTCGTTCAGTTCCCAGAAATCGATGTCTTCCACCTTCAGGCCGGCCCGCTTGAGGGCCTTCTTGGTGGCCGGCACCGGGCCGTAGCCCATGATGGCGGGATCACAGCCGGCCACGGCCATGCTGCGGATCTTGGCGATGGGCTTGAGCCCCAGTGACTTGGCCTTCTCCGCGGACATCACCACCAGTGCCGAGGCACCGTCGGTAAGCTGCGAGGAGGTCCCGGCTGTCACGGTGCCGCCCTTGGGATTAAAGGCCGGCGGCAGCTGGGACAGGCTCTCTGCCGTGGTGTCGGGACGGATGGTCTCGTCCTCGGTGATCAGCACGCGGAAACCGTTCTCGTCGTGACCCTCGATGGGTACGATCTCGTTGCGGAAACGGCCTTCCTGGGTGGCGGCATGGGCACGCTGGTGAGAGCGGGCACCGAACTCGTCCTGCTGCTCGCGGCTGATGCCGTGCATCTTGGCCAGCATTTCCGCGGTCATGCCCATCATGTTGGAGGCCTTGGCGGAGT
>JAWWAC010000089.1:0-8208 GCA_033721915.1 Oleiphilaceae bacterium | reverse complement strand
ACCCCCAGCAACAGCCCCAGCACCCAGACCGCCTGTCGCATCAGCTCCGCCATGGCGTTCAGGCGCTGCAGCCAGGCCATGTCCAGCTGCACCCGGTCCACCTCCGGCAGGGCCTCAAGCTCATCCATGACCTGCCTGAGGGTGGCCTCGTCACGGTGTTCCGGTACGGGGGTGAAAATCAGTGTGTGGGGCAGCGGGTTGTGGTCCAGGTAATCCAGTGCCTCTTCCAGCCCCGCCTCGGCCCGGAAGCTCTCCAGGGCCTCGTCCCGGTGGATAAAACGCACCTGGGAGAAGGCCCCGGACTCCTGCCATTGCTGCTGCAGGGAACGGGCCTGTGATTCCTCCGCGTCCTGACTCATGTAAACCGCAATGCGGGCGCTGTCGCGCCAGTCACCGCTGAGCTGCTGCACGCTGGCCAGCACCAGCAGCAGTATCACCGGCAGTGCCAGTGCGATGGCAATGACCATGCCGGTCATCATGCTGGACAGGGGTGAGTGCCACAGCCGCAGGCCGCTGTCGGCGGCGCTGCTGCGGTGGTGCTGCAGGTAGCTGTCCAGCTGCTCGCGCCAGGGGCTGCGGGCCTGGTCGGCACCACGGCGCTTGCGCTTTGGGGCCTCAGACCTGTCGGTCTTTCCAGGCCTGGAAGGGGCGTTCTGGCGGCGTTGCGGTGGACGGTTGGAGGAGGCGCCTTTAACCATGGGCCGCTCGCCCTCCCGGGGGGTCATTGCGCACCAGCCGGCCCTGGTCCAGTGTCATGACAGAGCGCCCCATGCGCTCCACCAGGGCGATATCGTGGGTGGCGATCAGTACCGTCACCCCCACCTGGTTGAACTGCTGGAACAGCCCCATGATGTCCGCCGACAGGGCCGGGTCCAGGTTGCCCGTGGGCTCGTCCGCCAGCAACACGGAGGGCTTGTTGACCACGGCGCGGGCAATGCCGATGCGCTGCTGCTCGCCGCCTGAGAGCTGGACCGGAGACATCTTCTCCTTGTTCAGAAGCCCCACCTTGTCCAGTGCCGCCCGGACACGACGGCCGATCTCACGGGGAGGCGTGCCGCAGACCCTCAGCGGCAGGGCCACGTTATCAAACACGGTGCGGTCGAACAGCAATTGATGGTCCTGAAAAACCACGCCGATGTGGCGTCGCAGATAGGGCACCTGGCGGGGGGGCGTGCGGTCCAGTGGCTGGTTGCCGACAATGACACGGCCCTGTGAGGGGCGTTCCATGAGCATGATCAGCTTCAGCAGCGTGCTTTTACCGGCCCCGGAATGGCCGGTGAGAAAGGCCATGTCACCACGGCTCATGCTGAAGTTGAGATCCCGCAAGGCGGTGTGGTGCTCACCGTAATGCTTGCTGACATGCTGGAACTCGATCATGGGGCCTCACAGTGTCCCGGCCCCTGGAAACGGGCCTTAATCAAACAGGGCTTGCACGAATTCGTCCGCGGCAAAGGGGCGCAGATCCTCGATCTTCTCACCCACACCAATATAGCGGATGGGCAGCTGAAGCTGCCGGGCGATGGCAAAGATGATACCCCCTTTGGCGGTGCCGTCCAGTTTCGTCAGGGTAATCCCCGACACCCCCACCGCCTGCTGGAACACCTGGGCCTGGCTGAGGGCGTTCTGGCCGGTACCGGCATCCAGTACCAGCATCACCTCATGGGGCGCCTCCGGGTCCAGCTTCTTCATGACACGCACCACCTTCTGCAGCTCGTTCATGAGGTTTTCCTTGTTCTGAAGGCGCCCGGCGGTGTCGGCAATCAGCACATCCATTTCCCGTGCCTGTGCGGACTGGAGTGCGTCAAACACCACCGAGGCGCTGTCGGCACCGGTGTGCTGGGCCACCACCGGCACCTGGTTGCGCTCCCCCCAGACCTGAAGCTGCTCCACCGCCGCGGCACGGAAGGTATCGCCGGCGGCCAGCATGACACGCTTGCCCTCGTCCTGGAAACGCCGTGCCAGCTTGCCGATGGTGGTGGTCTTGCCCACGCCGTTCACCCCCACCATCAGGATCACAAAAGGCTTTTTGCCCTGGCTCAGGTCCAGTGGCGTGGTGTGGGGCTCGAGAATCCCCCGCAGCTCCGCCTTGAGGGCTTCGTGGAGGGACTCGGGGTCTTTCAGCTCGCTGCGCTTGAGTTGCCCGGTGAGACGGTCGATGATTTCCGTGGTGGCGGTCATGCCCACATCGGCGGTCAGAAGCAGGGTTTCCACCTCTTCCAGCAGGTCGTCGTCAATGCTCTTGCGGCCGGCGAAGAGCGTGCTCAGCCCTTCCGCCAGGTTGCCCCGTGTGCGGCCCAGCCCCTCGCGCATGCGCTGCATAAGGGTTTTCGGCTCTTCCTCGGGAACCGCCTCCGGGACGGGCTCAGCAACGGGAGCCTGGCGGGCCTCGGCCGGTGGCGCCTGGGCTTCGCCCTCTTCCACCCCTGCCTCGCCACGCTCTTCCGGCGGTGCTTCACGCTTCTCCTCACGCTTTTGGGGCACCGGTTTCGGCCGTGGCAGCTGGCGGTGGCGGCCCCACACATCCAGAGCAAAAACCAGCAACAGCAAAAGGCCCATCAAAGCCATGATCAATTCGGGGGTCATAACGGTTCCTGTCATTGGTGTCGGCACGGCATGGCCCTGTGGGCACAGCCTGGCGCCGGAAAAGCCTCGGTGGCCGGATCATTGCCCGGGTCCTGCAACGATAAGCGGTGCATTCTACCGTTACCCCGGCCGGGGACCAAATTGTGTCGCCACGCCCCCGGCGCTACCATTGGCGCTGTTTCGACCGACGAACAGGGGTTTCCATGACAGCTCAAGGCAGGAAACGGCGGCGACCGCAGACGGCGGAACGGGGCCAGCTGAGAATCATCGGCGGTGACTGGCGACGCCGTCAGCTGGGCTTTCCGGCGGTTGACGGCGTGCGCCCCACGCCGGACCGGGTGCGGGAAACCCTGTTCAGCTGGCTGCAGGGTCACCTGCCCGGCAGCCACTGCCTCGACCTGTTCGCCGGCAGTGGCGTTCTGGGGCTGGAGGCCCTCTCCCGTGGCGCCGCCAGCGCCACCTTTGTGGACCAGTCCCCCCGGCTTTGCCAGGCACTGAAAGAGAACCTGGCCACACTGGGAGGCGGCGACCGGGGCCTGGTGGTACAGCAGTCCTGCCTGGAATTTCTCAGCCGCCACAACGCTCGCCCCGGCCAACTGGTCTTTATGGACCCGCCCTATGGCCAGGGGGATATCACCGCCCTGTGCCAGTCACTGGAGCAGCACCAGTGGCTGTCGGAAAGGGCCTTTGTCTGTGTGGAGCAGTCCAGCAGCGCTCCCCCGCCCGTTGTGCCGGCGCACTGGCGCCTGCACCGCCACAAGTCGGCGGGGCAGGTGTCACTGCACCTGTACCAGAGGGACAGGGACCAGCCAAAGGGCCTTGAGGGGCCCTGACAGAAAAGACGGGTTACGGGAAATCCGGATAAGGCACTGGCCGTCAGAGGCCAGCAAGCCCCCGGGCGGGAGAACCCCGCCCGGGGAAAGCCATCAGCGTGAGGCGCTGAGGGTGTAACTGCGCAGTGTGGCGGCAAACTCTTCCAGGTAATGGATACCGCTCTGCTCCGCCTGGTGACACCAGTCCAGCAGCGCCTGGATTTTCTCCTGGGGGCGCATTCCGGAACGACGTGCCCAGATACGCTGCAGCTCCAGACTCTTCTCGTGCAGCAAGCGGGCCACCGCGCTCTCACTGAGCACCTTCTCAATGGACTGATGGTCCCGGGGACGCAGCAGACCCTTCTCCCGGGTCAGCAGCTTGCCGGCCTTGCGGTACAGGGGCTTGAGATCCCCTTCCACCCACTGGCGCTGCTGGCGGAAGACCGGCTCCATCACCCTCTTGCGGTACTGGCGCATGATCTGCAGCCGGTTGTTGGCAATGGCATGCACCGTGTCCATGTCAATCTGCTTCTTGCCCGGTGAGCGGAACGCAATGGGGTTCACGCCTTTCGGGTGGGCCAGCCTCAGTGCCTGGAACACGCGGATCCAGGCCCAGCCCATGTCCAGCTCGTACCAGCGCCTGGAGAGCTTGGCAGAGTTGGGGTAACTGTGGTGGTTGTTGTGCAGCTCTTCACCGCCCACCAGAATGCCCCAGGGCACGATATTGTGGGCATTGTCGCTGCATTCGAAATTGCGATAGCCAAAGAAGTGCCCCAGGCCGTTGATCACACCGGCGGCGAAGAAGGGAATCCAGACCATCTGCACGGCCCAGATCCAGATGCCGTGCACACCAAACAGCGCCAGGTCGATCAGCGCCATCAGGGTGATACCCAGGTTGCGGTGGCGGGTGTAGACATTGCGCTCAACCCAGTCTTCCGGGGTGCGCTGGCCGTAGCGTTCCAGGGTTTCCGGCGTGACGGCGGCCTGGTACAGCTCGGCGCCTTCCCACATCACCTTGTTGATACCGAGGACCACCGGGCTGTGGGGGTCGTTTTCGGTTTCGCAGGTGGCGTGGTGCTTGCGATGGATGGCGGTCCATTCCTTGGTCACAGTGGCCGTGGTGAGCCAGAGCCAGAAACGGAAGAAGTGGGCCAGGGCCGGATGCAGGTCCACCGCGTTGTGTGCGGAGTGACGATGCAGATAAATGGTGACACTGACGATGGTGACGTGAGTCAGCCCCAGCGCCACCAGAACCAGTTGCCAGACCGGCAGATCGAGCAGGCCGTAAAATCCCATGTATAGTACCTCGTGATTAGGGTCTGAACCCTTGGGGCCGGCAGCAACGGTCGCAGGACGCGAGTTCACTCTAGAGCGGAGGGGTTCTTAACCAGAAGGGCCTATATTAGCGTACGGGCGTACTCCATAAAAGCCACAGAGGGTTAAACTTGGTTATTATTGTGAACTTTGCTGTTGCTGACAGGTCCGCAATGGCACCATGGCGGCCCCGGAGAGCCCCCAGGGCAACCACCCCGCTGTGCGGACCCGGCGTGAAACATGGCCTTCCGGGACCGGGTTTCATGCCCTCCGCCCTGAGGAAGCGGCCTGTTACAGGAAGTCATCGTGCCTGAATTACCTGAAGTCGAAACCACCCGCAGAGGGATTGCCCCCCACCTGCTGGGGCAGACCATCGAGACCCTCTGGCTGCACAACCCCTCGCTGCGCTGGCCGGTCCCCGCCAACCTGCCCTCCCTGATGCAGGGGCAGACCGTGACCGGGGTGGACCGCCGTGCCAAGTACCTGCTGATGCACCAGGAAGCGGGCACCGCACTGGTGCACCTGGGCATGTCCGGCAGCCTGCGCCTGAGCGACCCGGACGAGCCGCTGCGCCGTCACGACCATGTGGAAATACGGCTCACCTCAGGCCGGCACCTGCGGTTCAACGACCCACGACGCTTCGGCGCCTGGCTCTGGTCCGAAGACTGGCCAGCCCACCCCCTGATCCGGGAGCTGGGCCCGGAACCCCTGGGGGAGCTGTTCACCGGCGACTACCTGTACCAGCGCGCCCGTGGCCGGCGTACCGCCATCAAGGCCTTTATCATGGATCATCATGTGGTGGTGGGCGTCGGCAACATCTACGCCAGTGAAGCCCTCTTCATGGCCGGCATCGACCCGGCCAGAGCCGCCGGACGCATCAGCCGCGCCCGCCTCACCGCACTGGTCGCCGCCATCCGGGAAGTCCTGGCCAACGCCATCGCCCAGGGCGGCACCACACTGCGGGACTTCATCAACAGCGACGGCCAGCCCGGCTATTTCAGACAGTCACTCCACGTCTACGGCCGCCTGGGCGAAGCCTGCCCCCGCTGCCAGACCCCACTGCGGGGCCGTCGCATCGGCCAGCGCAGCACCGTCTACTGCCGCCGCTGCCAGAGCTGAGCGGCCGGTGTCGGTGTACAGAGTTCTGAACCAATACCCCAGGGTCTACAGACGAATTCGCTGCGCTCTCTATCAGCGCGCACCAAAACATGTCCTTTATATTGTACATGTCGACTGGCTGGACTAAACTTGTACAGTGAAACGTACAGGAGGTCTTCCATGAGGATTATTTCGTTTACAGAAGCTCGCAACAGCCTCAAAGCGGTTCTTGATGCCGTGGTTAACGACGCCGACACCACGGTGATTACACGCCGTGACTCCGAGGACGCCGTGGTGATGTCACTGGACTATTACAACAGCCTTATGGAGACCGTTCACCTGTTGCGTTCGCCCGCTAATGCCCGGCACCTGAATGAGTCCATTGCACAATACAGGGCTGGAAAGGTCGTCGAGCGTGGGCTCATTGATGAAGACGAGTAGCCGGCTGCTCTACTGGACAGACGAATCATGGGGCGGCTATCTCTGTTGGCAAAGTCAGGACAACAAGACTCTGAAGCGAATTAACCGGTTAATCGCTGACGTAAAGCGATCACCCCTTGAAGGTATTGGCAAACCGGAGCCTCTGAAAGAGCACCTGGCCGGGTTCTGGTCGCGTCGCATTGATGAAACCAACCGGCTGGTTTATGTCGTGGATGATTTCTCCATCACGATCATCTCCTGCAGATACCACTATTGAGGGGGTTTCAGGTGCTTTTGCCTGTCGGTTTTTCCCGTCATGGCGTTGGTCGCTCCGATCGTGTCAGTCACGGTGACGCAGAAAGCTGCACGGATTCAGACGTTATGGAGTGACTTGAGACTCCACCCGGGAATGGAGAACAGGAAGGGAATGGAAAACATGTTGAGTAACAAGGAACGCTACGAATACATGGCCTACCAGATTGAGCGTGAAGATGGGCTTGTGGATACCCGTATTCGCTGGATGCTCACCTTTGAAGGCTTTCTACTGGCTGCATTGGCACTTGCATCGGATGGCGGTGATCCACTCATTCAGGAGTTTCTGAAATACGCGATCCCGGTGATTGGAATCATTGTCGCGTTACTGTCCTACGCCGCCATAGAAGCCGCATTATCAACCCTGAACCGGTTGAAGAAGATGTGGGATGATGAAACCTATCAGGGATACCCAAGGCCTTTCGGTAAAATGAGGGCGAGCGCTTTTGGCGCTCTTTTCGCCAGGGGGTTGCCGTTGGTCATCTGCGCCCTCTGGGGCATCATGCTGGGCACTTTTATCCTCAGTGGCCTCTACTGATCATCGCTTTCTTTTCCCGCTGGACTTCCCCCAATCCGGGCGGATTCCTCCGGAGAGGCCCTGTGGCGCCTGCCCGGAGTATCCGTGACCCTCGCGTCTGATCAAAAAACCCGCTGTTGCTTTCAGCACCGTGGCCGTCCACATATGTCCACCAAAAACCCGGATTTAACATTACCGGGAATTCGCTTTTCAGTAATGATTTGTTAGAGTCATCAATGTGGCTAAACTATTTTGCCTATCCCCCGCGATCTTCAATCGGACTGCTGCAACCGCCGATATCCATTCAGAAGTGGACGTCTTATGGATAACAGAACCCCCCTCTTGATCCTCAGCGTTATTGCCGTCTCTTTGCTCTCTGCCAATGCCTTTGCGGAATCGATGATCCGTATCGGCTGCGTTGGCGAGGCTGAGGGTGCCAAGGTGTTTATCAACGGCGAATTTGCCGACAACTGCCCGGCCAACCTGTTTATTGAACCGGGCCGCAAGCGGATCCGGGTGGTCCAGTCCTTGGGCGAGGATTATGAGCGGGTTTTCGAAACCGAACTGGTCCTGCGGGCTGACAGCCCCAAAAGGGTGAATGTCGAGCTCTCACAGCCCAGACTGACCGCTGAGGCAAAGCGTGCGAGGGCGGACAGGACCCTGAGTGAAGCCAGGGACGGTAATATAGAGGCAATGCGCCGCATGGCCTCCTTTTATCGCGAAGGGAGTGGCGTCGAAAAGAACATTGCCAAGGCCGAGGGCTGGGACAACAAAGCCAGGTCAGCGGAGCTGGCCAGCGAGGCGGATGCGGTGCGCCAACGTGCTGAAAGGGGCAGTGTTGACGCCATGCGTGAGCTTGCCGGGCTTTATGAAGAGGGACGCGGTGTCGACAGGGACACGGAGAAAGCGGCCCGGTGGCGCAGAAAAGCGGAGGAATCAGAGGCCGATCTGACACTGATCAGAGCCAAATCCGGTGAAGTGGAAGCCATGAAAGCCATGTCGGAACGCTACGCCGAAGGCAAGGGCGTTGAAAAGGATCAAAGCAAAAGTGAGGAGTGGGCCAGCAGGGCCGATGAAATTACCCAGGCTAGCCTTAATGAAAAAAAGGCCACTGAGCGCCGGCAACAAGCTCGGAAAGAATTGGACTACCTT
>JAWWAC010000088.1:0-8855 GCA_033721915.1 Oleiphilaceae bacterium | reverse complement strand
TGACTGTGAGAAAGACCGACCGGTGCTGTTTTTTGGCGGCGATTACGACATCACTCTCACGGCCCGTCTGTGGCCACGGATTCGCAACAGGGTGTGTGCCGTCACCCCGCCGGAAACCGCATCGGCCTTCAATGACAAGGCCAGCCAGGTGGCTCTGGTGGAACGTCTCGGTGTGACCGTTCCCAGGACACGGGTGCTGCAGGAGCTCTCGGAACTGGCTTCCGTCAGCCGTGACCTGCGTTTCCCGTTGATCGGCCGACCCGTGGAGCTGGCCCGCAGGGGGCGCTTTGCCGGAAAATTGTTTGTGGCCCGTGACGAGGCGGATCTCAGGGCCAGGCTGGAGCCTGTCTTCTCACGGCAGCCGGGGGCGGACACCGTCAGCGAGCCGGGTGAGGTGTTGCTGCAGGAATACATCCCCGGTGGCAACGACCAGCTGTATTTTGCCCTGGCCAGTTGTACCCGTGGCGGTGAGGTGGCGGCGATGGTGACCGGACGCAAGCTTTACGAGTACCCCGAGGGACTCATGTGCATCGGCGAGACGGTCCATAACAGCGACCTGTCCGATGCGGCCAGGGCGGTGTTCCGTGCCTTTGCACTGCCAGGGGTTCTGGGGGTGGAGTTCAAGTACGATGCCGTCACCCGGCGGTTTTACTTCATCGAGGTGAATTTCCGGCCGGAGAATATTCTGGCCATTGCCGAGGGGGCCGGTATCAACCTGATGTTTCACGCCTATCTGTACGCCCTTGGCCGCGAAGGGCAATACCGTGGCGGGCACCTCCCCGGTGCGGTTCACTCGCTGTGGCGGGATCGTTCTCTGGTGGTTCTGAGCCGCCTGAGCGGTGCCGCCGTGCCGGAGATCCCCCGCAAGGGCCGCTCCGCTGTGGATGCGTACTGGTCACGGCTGGATCCGCTTCCGGCACTGGCCTGGTACGGGGTTAAACTCTTTCGCCTGTTTCGCGCCCGGCTGCGCACGCGGGTGCCAGGCACCCGGTAACAGGTCGGACGGTCCTACGGGGCCCGGCAAAAAGGATCGATCGCAGTCTCCCCGGAGACAAGGAGTGACAAGGGATGATTCAGACCAAAGGACAGGCCGTAGTGACAACGCGGTACAGGGACCTCACCACAGTGGGCATCCGTGCCCCGGTCTCGCCGTATCGCCGGCTTTACCGGGGGCTTCGCGATACGTTGCTCATTGCCCGTGTCATTCCGCCCCTGGCGGCACAGACCGGAAAGTCCCACTGGCATCTGTTCACCACAGCCCTTGAACTCCATTACCGTTATGGCTTCACCCCGAAGGAAATCCGCAACAACGGCATCATTCATGGCAGCAATCCCCTGGAAGCCGCCCGCACCCGGATTTCAAAACAGTCACTGGTGGCGCTTCAGGCCCGACTTAATCCATCGTCACTGGAGTGCCTGACCGAGGACAAAGCGGTATTCCAGACGCTGATGGAGGCTTATCGGCTTCCAGTGCTGCCCACCGTGGCGGTTTTTTTCCGGGGCTCACAGGGACACACCGTGAACGGGGATTTCCCCACCAGCTCACAACAGTGGCTGACAGCCCTGCGCCGGTGCCTGCCCGCCGAGTTCGTGCTGAAACCCGCCACAGGCGCCCTGGGGGCCGGTGTCCGTGTGTATCGACGCGAGGGGGACGAGCTGACCTGCCAGGCCAGTGGACAGAGGCGCACACTGCCCGAGCTGATCAACACACTCAGCCGTGACCGCTTCTTTTCCTGTTACCTGTTTCAGGAGCGGTTGCTGAACCATCCGGCCATTCAGGCCCTGAGCGACTCGACAGCCCTGCAGACCGTTCGCGTGGTCACACTGCTCAAGCCCGGCAACCAGGTGGAAGTCCTGTTGGCCCGGCTGCGTCTGGTGACGGGCAAAACCGTCACGGATAACTTCAGGGCCGGAGATCTCGGCAGCATGCTGGCCCAGATCGAGATCCGCACCGGCAGGGTGTTTGAGGCCGTACAACGCTCACCCATGGGACATTATCAGTGCATCCACCAGCATCCGGCCACAGGCGCCACTCTGCCGGGCTTCCAGATGCCGTTCTGGCCGGAGCTGGTCAAACTGGCCACGGCCGGAGCAAAGGTCCTGTCCCCGGTGCGGGTTGTGGGCTGGGATATCGCCTGCACGGCATCGGGGCCGGTGATGGTGGAGGCCAATTGCCGCTGGGATCCCCCCAATGAACGCTGCCGTGAGGGGCTGATCCGGCGATTGATCCAGGCCATCCCTGTGGATGGTGTCCAGCCTGTCGCAGATGGCCACAGGGAATAAACACGGGATGTTAAGAAAACTGGCCGTCAATACCGGTTCCAACCTGGCGCAGTTGCTGGTGGGCATGGTGGTCACCTTTGTCATGGCCCCCATTTATCTCCAGATGATGGGACATCATGATTACGGACTGCGGGAAATGGTCATGGCACTGGTGGGCTATATGGGCATGCTGGATCTGGGGATGCGGCCCACAGTGAGCCGTTTTGCCGCACTGTACAACGCCAGCCGTGACCGCCGTCAGTTGCTGGTGGTGTACGCCAGCAGTCTGGTGTTCATGGTGCTGGTGGGGGTGGTTCTGGCGGTGTTTTTCTGGGTCTGGGCCCTGTCTTTCCCGCAGATCCTGGTGCCGGAGGAGGGCAATGACAGTGCCAGATACGCCCTGTTCCTGCTGATTGTGGGGGCGCAGTTGCTGTTCGCCTTTCCCAAGTTTGTGGCGGAAAGCTATCTGGAAGGTCTGCAGCGTTATTACCTGAAGAATCTGATCAATATTGCCTCCACCATCGCCATCGCGGTGATCAGCTATATCTGTATTACACCGGAAAACGGCCTGATTCTGCTGGTCAGCCTGGTGGCCATCTCCGTGGTGGTCAAGCTGGTGATTTTCACCGTCATTCTCTGGCGCCCGGCGCTGGGCGTCATTTACCCCAGTCTGCGGTATTTTTCACCGGCCCAATTGAGGGAGATGCTGGCTTTCGGACTGAAGTCCTTTATCCAGGGGGCGTCACAGAAAGTCGAGACCGCCTCTGACCGGCTGGTGATCGGTACGCTTCTCGGGCCCGCTTCGGTGCCGGTGTATACCATTTCCTCGACACTGGTCAGCTATGTGGGCAACCTGACCATGACACTGACCCATGTGTTCATGCCATTGTTCAGCGACCTGAACGCCCGTGGTGAGACGGACCGTATCCGTGAGATTTACCAGGTGGCCAGCAAGTTTGTGGTGGGGCTGGTGGTCCCCATGAGTGTGGGTATTGCCGTTGTCGGCGCGCCTTTTATCCATATCTGGATGAACGGTGTGTTTGATCCGGTGACGGTGAACAGCATTCTGGTGCTGCTGGTGATCTACATAGCGGTGCCCAAGCTCAACCCCTTCGCCAGCCGGTATCTCACCGCCATCAACCGTCATGGCATTTTTGCCAGGGTGGCGCCGCCGGCGGCACTGCTGAATCTGGCGCTGAGCGTCTGGCTGGTGACCGAAGTGGGTGTCATCGGTGCGGCACTGGGCTCTGTGTTTCCGGTGTTTATTGTGACGCCGGTGTTTCTCAGAGCCAGCTGCCGCTCTCTCGGTATTCCGGTGAGCCGTTATCTGCGACGCTGTCTGCTGCCCTCACTGCTGCCGGTGATACCCATGGCCGCGCTGGTGCTCTGGATGCGCCACCAGGGGCTTATGGACACCTATGGGGGCATTATAATGGCGGTGGTGGCCGCGGGTGTTGTGTATCTGGTGTTGTTCTGGGGCCTGTCACTCGACGCCGCTGAAAAACGGTTTTTCATGGACAGGCTTCGCAAAACCGGTCGCTGAGTGGGCCGGGCACCGTGGACATGTGACAGGGAGAGTGAAATGTGTGGTTTTGCCGGTTTTACGGGCACCCTTTCAGGCAGTCTTGCGGATGAGTGCCTCAGGGCCATGGGGCAGCAACTGAAACACCGTGGGCCTGATGGGGAAGGGCAGTGGCAGGATCAGACCCTGTCCATTGCACTGGTGCATCGCCGCCTGTCCATACAGGATCTGTCCGAGGCGGGCACTCAGCCCATGGCCTCCAACGGCCTGCGCTTCATGCTGGTCTTCAACGGTGAAATCTACAATTTTCCACAGCTGCGTGATGAGCTGGAATCACTGGGTGCCCGCTTCCGGGGCCATTCCGACACCGAGGTGATGCTGGCGGCCTTTGAGCACTGGGGGCTTCACGCCTCTCTCAGCCGCTTTGTGGGGATGTTTGCCTTTGCCCTGGTGGACCGTGATGAAGGGCGCCTCTATCTGGTGCGGGACCGGCTGGGTGAGAAACCGCTGTATTACGGCTGGCAGGGCCAGTCACTGCTGTTTGCCTCAGAGCTCAAGGCGCTCAAATGCCATCCACAGTGGCAGGGTCGTATCGATGCCTCGGTGCTGCCCCTTTATCTGCGTCACAACCTGATACCGGCGCCTTATTCCATCTATCAGGGCATTCGTAAACTGCCCCCCGCCAGTATCGTGAGTTTTGATCTGCGCCGTCCCACCCCCGGAATCCTGCCCGAGCCGGAACGGTACTGGCGGGCGGAAGACTTTATCCATGACTCCACCCCCATCGACCGGGAAAGCGCCTCTGTGAAACTGGAATCGCTGCTGAACCAGTCCATTGCCGGTCAGAGACTGTCGGATGTGCCACTGGGCGCCTTTCTTTCCGGCGGCATTGACTCCTCCACGGTGGTGGCATTGATGCAGAAGCAGTCTGAACGGCCGGTCCGGACTTTTTCCATCGGTTTTGCTGAGGAGGGCTTTAATGAAGCCCAACACGCCCGTGAAGTGGCCCGGTATCTGGGGACAGAACACCATGAGCTGTATGTCACTGCTGAGGACGCACTGGCGGTGATTCCGGATTTGGCGTCCATGTACGACGAACCCTTTGCGGACTCGTCACAGATTCCCACCTACCTGGTCAGCCGCATGACCCGGGAACAGGTGACCGTGGCCCTCTCCGGTGATGGTGGCGATGAGCTGTTCTGCGGCTACAGCCGCTACCGTGACTCACTGATGGCCTGGCAGAGACGGCGGCGCCTGTCCACCAGAGCCAGGGCGCTTCTGACCAGGCTGCCGCCGGAACTGGCGGCAGCGCTGATTCGCCGACTGGTGCCCTCACAGCGTCATCGTTCCAGCGGTGGCATCCGGGTGCGTCTGGGCGTGGAAGCGGCACTCGCCGGTGCCGGGGATCTGTCGGAGTTCTACCGCCGGAGAGTCTCTTTCTGGGCTGACCCGGGCCAGGTACTGTCCCGTTCACAGGAGCCACCCTATGCCCTGAACCGGCCATTGCCATACGGGCTTCACAGTGACCCCCTTAAAACCCTGATGTGGCGGGATCTGCACTGGTATCTGCCGGACGACATCCTCACCAAGGTGGACAGGGCCGCCATGGCCTGCAGTCTGGAGACGCGCATTCCCATGCTGGATCACCGTGTGGTGGAGTTTGCCCTGTCACTGCCCACGGCACTGAACAACCGGGGAGGCGGTGGCAAGCAGGTTCTGCGGGATCTGCTTTACCGCCACGTGCCCAGGGAACTGGTGGAAAGGCCGAAACAGGGTTTTGCCGTGCCCATTGCCAGCTGGCTTCGTGGCGCCCTGCGGGAGTGGGCCGAGTCGCTGCTTGCACCAGAGCGTCTTGAGGCACAGGGCTACTGGCGGACACCGGTGGTGCGCTGGTTCTGGCAGGAGCATCTCAGTGGCCGTGAGGATTACAGCTTTGAGCTGTGGAGCATCCTGATGTTCCAGTCCTGGCTGGACAGGGAGAATCTCACCGCCAATGGAGTCGACCCCTCCTCCAGCGCGGTGGCAGAGATGCCGCAACCGGGCCGTGATGGCCATGTCAGTCGGGGAGCTGCAGTGTGAATACCGTTGTACTGATGGATTGTGAACAGCGCTGTGCGGAAGGGGTGCTCTACTCACTGGCCCGTAATGGCTTCAGGGTGGTGGGGCTGAGTGCGGAAATCCGCTTTCCGGCCCGTCTGTCCCGGCATCTGTCGCAGTGGTATCACTCGCCGTTGCTGTCACAGGGCTTCAGCAACTACCTGGCCTTTTTGCAGGAGTTGCCCGAGCGGGGCCCCCTGATCCCTTCCGGGGACCTGAGTGTGCGTTTTCTCAGCCGAAACCGGGAGACACTGGAAAGGGCCGGTTTCCTGGTCAATGTGCCGGACCCGGAGGAGCTTGAGCGCCTTTTTGACAAGTGGCAGTGCCACCGCCTGTGCCGTGATCAGGGGATTCCTGTGGCCGGAACCGCACGGGTTCAGGATCTGGAGTCGGCACTGATGGCCTGCCGTGACATGCGCTGGCCGTTACTGCTCAAGCCCACCACACTGGCCGGTGGCAATTATGTCCGGGTGCACAGCGAACAGGCCCTGTCAGAGGCCTTTTTCCGCCTGCAGAAAACCATTCACCGCGCCCAGTTACGCATCAACGAATCCGGCCTCATTCTCCAGGAGTGGGTGGAATCGACCATGGAGGACAACTGGAGCTGCGATGTGTTTGTGGACCGTTCTGGCCGTCTGCAGGATGCGGTCACCATACAGCGGGTGCGCACCTCGCTGAATGACAGCGGTTATCCCACCAGCCGGATGTACTGTGGCCGCATCCGGCACAATCCCCTGCTGCTGGAAAGAACCCGTCAGCTTCTTGAAGGGCAGCAATGGCGGGGTTTTGCCCATGTGGAGTTTATCCATTCAGCCGACCGTGATGAGTACCTGCTGACCGAGGTGAATCCCCGTTTGCCCGGTTACGCCTATCTTCTCAGCGCCACAGGCCATGAACAGGCCTGTTACTATTGCCGGGATCTACTGGGGCAGCCTTATTCGCCGCCGCCACTGCAGCCCCCTCAAAACCGGGACAGGAAGATCCTGTACTTTGAAAGCCTGCGCTATCCCGGTGATATCACGGACGGTCTGGTGAACATGGTCAGAGGCCATCTCGGCCTGAAACCCTTTTTACGGAGCTATCTGGAGGCACTGGGTCCCGGAAGCCGGGTGATTGTGGATCACTTCAACCTCAGGGATCCGGGGATGACCTTTTATCTCCAGGTGCTGAACGCGCGCCGTTTCCTGCGCAAGCTGGTTCTCTATGGAAAGCGGGTTTGCCGATCATGGATGGCTGGACGGACATGAATCAGACTCTCAGGCTGTTTCGCAAGCTTCGCCGTCATGGCATGCTCCGGGGGTTTTCACTGGCGGCCATGGGATTCTGGCAGCGACTCCTGAAAATTGAACGGGTGTTCCGTGCCGGACCTGCGTCGACTCCGGTGGAAAAACCGGGTTTTCGGTTTGTCGTCATTCACAGCCATGACAGTCAGTCCCTTGAGTCGTACTTCCAGGGGGAGAGGCTGGCGGGGGCAAAACGGCGTCTCCTGTCCGGTGACATTCTGGTGTGTGGCTTTCAAAACCGCGAGCTGGCCGCTTATGGCTGGGGGCAGGTAAAGCCTTCCGTGCATTTCTCCTATGTGGCCAACTCGCTGCATTTCCATCGGGATGTGCTGTATGTCTATGACTGCGTCACCCTGAAGGCGTTTCGTGGCCAGGGATTGTTTGCCGTGGTACTGAGGCACTTCGCAGAACTGGCTTCAGGCCGGGACTGTTATGTGGCCTGCCGTGCCGGCAACACCAACTCCGTGAGAGGCATCCGTAAGGCGGGGTTCTACCCGTTCGCCAGACTGTATCTGTTGAATCTGTATTTCTTCAGGGTGACGTGGATCACCCGGCAACAAGGGTAGGAGGGTTATGGAAAACAACACTGGCAGGGAGCAGCCCCTGGTGAGCGTGATTACGCCCACGTTCAACCGCGCCGGCTTTATCGGCGAGGCGGTACAGAGTGTCCTGGACCAGACAGTCACGCAGCTTGAGCTGATCGTGGTGGATGACGGGTCCACGGATGACACCCGGGCGGTTCTGGCGTCATTGATGGCGGATCCCCGGTTGCGCTACTTTTACCAGCCCAACCAGGGGCAGAGTGTGGCGAGAAATCTGGCGTTGTCCCATGCCCGGGGGGATTTTATCTGTTTCCTGGACTCCGATAATGTCTGGCCACGGGACAAGCTGGCCACCCAGCTGGAAGTGTTCCGGGAGCATCCTCAGGTGGACGTTGTCTATGGGGATATCATCACCATTGATGAGCAGGGCCATGAGATCAGCCGCAAAAACATGCGCCGCCACTCTGGGCACATTGTGTTTCCCATGCTCAAGGACAACTGCGTCAGCATGAACACCACCATGGCCAGGAAATCCTGCTTCGATGAAATGGGCGGCATGAGTGGCCAGCGCCGTGTGGCGGACGACTACGATCTGTGGCTGAAATTCTCCGCCCGCTACCGGTTTTATTACCGGCCGGAGTATCTGGCCTATTACCGGGTCATGAAGGACCAGATCTCTTCCGACAAGACCCGGCGCTTTGAAACCAATGAGGCCATTATCCGTGATTTCAGGCGGGACTACCCACAGGCGCTGCCGGCGGCCCAGTTCAACGAGGCCTTTGCCTTCTTTTATACCCGCAAGGCCCGTTACCTGGCCGAAACCCGTCAATACGGGCGGGCTTTTGCCAGCCTGACAAAAGCCATACAGTACCGACCCTTTTACCGGGCTCCCTGGCGGGCTCTCGGGGCCATCCTGCTGAAGAGAGGCAAACTGAGTGCCTGAAGCAAGATCGGTTGAGAGACGAGTACGGATTGTGTTTACCGATACGGGACGGGGTCTGTGGCGGGATGCCCGACTGCTTCAGTGTCTGGCCCGGGAGCTGGGGGTGGTGGCGGAGCTTGAGCCTTACGCCGCAGACACTGAAAGGCGCTATCGCTGGGACAGGCGCTGGTTTGCCCTCAAGCGCCGCCTGCCAGCCGGTCTGGTCA
>JAWWAC010000087.1:0-9425 GCA_033721915.1 Oleiphilaceae bacterium | reverse complement strand
GGCACCGGCATGGCCCATGCGCTTGCCGGGGGGTGCGGTGACACCGGCGATGTAGGACACCACGGGCTTGCTGACATGGTCCTTGATGTAGGCGGCGGCTTCTTCTTCCGCAGTGCCGCCGATCTCGCCGATCATGACGATAGCCTCGGTGGCCGGGTCCTTCTCGAACAGGGCCAGCATGTCGATAAAGCTGGAACCGGGGATGGGGTCGCCACCGATACCCACACAGCTGGACTGGCCATAGCCGTAGTCCGTGGTCTGCTTGACCGCCTCGTAGGTGAGTGTACCTGAGCGGGAGATGATGCCCACCTTGCCGGGCTTGTGGATATGCCCGGGCATGATGCCGATCTTGCTCTCACCGGGGGTGATGACACCGGGGCAGTTGGGGCCGATCATGACCACGCCCTTGCGGTCCACGTATTCCTTTACTTCCAGCATATCCAGTGTGGGGATGCCTTCGGTGATGCAGACCACCAGCTGGATGCCCGCGTCCGCCGCCTCGATGATGGCGTCCTTGCAGAACGGCGCCGGCACATAAATGACACTGGCGGTGGCGCCGGTCTGGTTGACCGCTTCACGCACGGTGTTGAACACCGGCAGGCCCAGGTGCTCGGTGCCGCCCTTGCCGGGGCTGACGCCACCGACCATTTTGGTGCCGTAGTCGATGGCCTGTTCGCTGTGGAAGGTGCCCTGTGCGCCGGTGAAGCCCTGGCAGATTACCTTGGTGTCCTTGTTGATCAGTACGCTCATTGTGCACCTCCGGCGGCGGCGACCACTTGCTCGGCCGCGTGAGTGAGGCTGTTGGCGGCGATGATGTTGAGGCCGCTGTCAGCCAGCTTCTTGGTTCCCAGTTCGGCATTGTTGCCTTCCAGCCGGACCACCACGGGGACCTTGACGCCCACCTCTTCCACGGCGCCGATAATGCCTTCGGCGATCATGTCGCAGCGGACGATGCCGCCAAAGATGTTCACCAGCACCGCCTTGACGCTGCTGTCGGAGAGGATGATCTTGAAGGCCTCGGCCACCCGCTCCTTGGTGGCACCGCCACCCACGTCCAGGAAGTTGGCTGGCTGGCCACCGTGAAGCTTGATGATGTCCATGGTGCCCATGGCCAGACCGGCGCCATTGACCATGCAGCCGATGTTGCCGTCCAGTGCCACGTAGTTGAGCTCAAAGCGCGCCGCGTGGGCTTCCCGCTCGTCTTCCTGGGAGGGGTCGCGCATGGACTGCAGCTGCTTCTGGCGGTACAGGGCGTTGCCGTCGGCACCCAGTTTGGCGTCCAGGCAGTGCAGGTTGCCTTCGCTGGTGACCACCAGCGGGTTGATCTCGATCAGCGCCAGGTCTTTCTCGTGAAAGAGCTGGGACAGGCCCAGGAAGATCTTCACGAACTGCTTGATCTGGTCCCCTTTCAGGCCCAGTGCAAAGGCCAGTTCACGGCCCTGGTAGGGCTGAGCGCCCACCAGCGGGTCGATTTCCGCCTTGATGATTTTCTCAGGGGTCTCTTCGGCGACTTTCTCGATTTCCACGCCACCCTCTGTGGAGGCCATGAAAACCACACGGCGCGAGGCCCTGTCCACCACAGCGCCCAGGTACAGCTCCTGGTCGATGTCCGTGAGGGACTCCACCAGGATCTTGCTGACCGGCTGGCCTTTCTCGTCGGTCTGGAAAGTCACCAGGTTCTTGCCCAGCCACTGGTTGGCAAAGTCGCGGATGGCATCCTTGTTGTCCACCAGCTTGACGCCTCCGGCCTTGCCCCGGCCACCGGCGTGAACCTGGGCCTTGACCACCCACCGTGAGCCACCGATCCTGTCGGCGGCGGCAACAGCTTCTTCCGCGCTGTCACAGGCAATGCCCTCTGAGACGGGCAACCCGTACTCGGCAAACAGCTGTTTACCCTGGTACTCGTGCAGATTCATAGTTCCAACCCTGTTGGTTATGGTGTTTGTGGACGCCGCTTACTTCTTCTTGCGGCGGTTGGCTTTGTGGATCGCCCTGCCATCGACGTTCAGTGCTGCTTCGTGCATGGACTCGGACAGTGTCGGATGGGCGAAGCAGGTCAGTGCCAGATCTTCGGCGCTGGAGCCGAATTCCATGGCGATCACCGCCTGCGCGATCATCTCAGAGGCCTGGTGGCCGACAATATGGACCCCCAGGATGCGATCCGTCTTTTCATGGGCAATCACTTTCACCATGCCTTCGGTGGCATTGGCCGCCATGGCACGGCCATTGGCGGAAAAGGGAAAGGTACCCACTTTGTAGGGTTCGCCTTCCGCCTTGAGCTCTTCTTCCGTCTGCCCCACCCAGGCCAGTTCGGGATGGGTGTAGATGACGTTGGGAATGCAGTCGTAATTCACTTCGGTCTTTTCGCCGGCGATGCGGTCCACCACCATGATGCCCTCTTCCGAGGCCTTGTGGGCGAGCATGGGGCCGCGCACCAGGTCACCGATGGCGTAGATGCCCGGTACGCTGGTGAGGCACTCGTCGTCCACAAACACAAAGCCCCGTTCGTCCAGGTTCACACCGGAGTCCGAGGAGAACAGGTGCTCGCTGTTAGGCGTACGGCCAACGGCCACAATCAGGCGGTCGCACTTGAACTGCTGCTCCTTGCCGTCGGCGTCCTCGTAGTGGACGTACACCAGGTTGCGCTTGATCTCGGTGCCGGTGAGACGGGACTTGAGCTTGATGTCCAGGCCCTGCTTCTTGAAATGCTTGAGGGCATCTTTGGCGATGGTCTGATCCACCGCCGGCAGGAACTTCTCCTGGGCTTCCAGCACCGTCACCTCGGAGCCCAGGCGGGACCAGACGCTGCCCAGCTCCAGTCCGATGACACCGGCGCCGATGACACCCACCCGCTTGGGCACTTCCTGGAATTCCAGTGCCCCGGTGCTGTCCACGATGCGGTCATTATCGAACTTGGCCGGTGGAATCTCGATGGCGCGGGAGCCGGTGGCGAGGATAATGTTGTCCGCTTCATAGACGGTCTCTTTGCCGTCCTTGTCCTTCACGGACACCTGCTTCTTGCTCAGCACGGTGCCCCATCCGGTAATGGGCGTCACACCGTTGGATTTGAACAGACCGGCAATGCCGCCGGTGAGGTTGCCCACGATCTGTTCCTTGTGTGCCATCATCTTCGGCACGTCCACATCCAGGTTGCCGGCGATCAGGCCCTGGTGCTCAAAGCCGTGCTTGGCCTCCTCGTACTTGTGGGAGATCTCCAGCAGTGCCTTGGAGGGGATGCAGCCCACGTTCAGGCAGGTGCCGCCGAGGACCTGCTTGTCCTTGTCATCCAGCCAGCCTTCCACGCAGGCGACTTTCATGCCCAGTTGCGCGGCACGGATGGCGGCCACGTAGCCGCCGGGTCCAGAGCCAATGACGATGATGTCGTATTTGTCAGCCATGTTCGGATCCTGTTGTCATTCAAATCAATTCGCAGTACCGGGCCGGCGGTGGATTTTCACGCCGGTCCGGCCGGGCATTACACGTCCAGCAGGATGCGCGCCGGGTCTTCCAGCAGTTCCTTGATCACCACCAGGAACTGCACCGCTTCCTTGCCGTCGATCATGCGGTGGTCGTAGGACAGGGCCAGGTACATCATGGGTTGCACCACCACCTGGCCGTCCACGGCCATGGGCCGCTCCTGGATCTTGTGCATGCCGAGTATGGCGGTTTGCGGCGGGTTGAGAATGGGCGTGGAAATCAGTGAGCCGAAGATGCCACCGTTGGTGATGGTGAAGGTGCCACCGGTCATCTCGTCGATGCCCAGCTTGCCCTGCTTGGCCTTCTGGCCGTATTCCACGATGCCCTTCTCCACGTCGGACAGGGACAGTGCGTCCGCGTCACGCAGTACCGGCACCACCAGGCCACGGTCCGTGGAGACGGCAATGCCGATGTCCTGGTAGCCGTGGTAGACCATGTCGTTGCCGTCAATGGAGGCGTTGACCGCCGGGAAGCGCTTGAGGGCCTCGGTGGCGGCCTTGACGAAGAAGCCCATGAAGCCCAGCTTGGTGCCGTGGCGCTTCTCGAAGGAGTCCTTGTACTGCTTGCGCAGCTCCATGATGGGCCCCATGTTCACCTCGTTGAAGGTGGTGAGCATGGCGGCGGTTTGCTGGGCTTCCACCAGGCGCTTGGCGATGCTGGCGCGCAGGCGGGTCATGGGCACACGCTTGGAGGGACGCTCCCCTTCGGGCATCTCACCCCTGGGCATATCGGCCACTGAGGGGCCCTCGCCCGGGGAGGATTCGGGGGCCTCACTCTGGCTGTTTTCCAGGGCCCGCTGAACGTCCTCCTTGAGAATGCGGCCACCCTTGCCGGTGGGCTCGATCTGTGACGGAGCCAGGTTGTTCTCATCCATCATCTTCTTGGCGGCGGGGCTGACAATGGAGTCATCGTCCGCTTTCTGGCCACCGCTCTCCGACTCCTTGTCCGAAGCGGACTGGCTCTGTTCTTTCTCTTTGGAGGCCTCTTCCTTGCCAGCGGACGCTTTTTCGTCCTTCTCTTTCTCTTCCTTGTCTTCCTTGCCGCCGGAGGCCTCGCCCTTGGCGCCTTCCTTGAACACGCCAACGACTTCACCGCTCTGCACGGTATCCCCTTCGTCCTTGATGATCTTCTCAATGACACCGTCTGCCGGTGCCACCACCTCAAGGACCACCTTGTCGGTTTCGATGTCGACAATCAGCTCGTCACGGGCACAGGCCTCACCGGGCTTCTTGTGCCAGGTGGCAATCTCGCCTTCAGCGACGGATTCGGGAAATACGGGTGCTTTGATATCTGTGGTCATTACCAGTCCTTTTTATTCACTGTCGGCTCAGGCCTTGAAAGCGTCTTCGACAAGTTGTTTCTGTTCTTCCGCGTGGACCGAGGCGTAGCCGGAGGCCGGTGCGGCGGACGCCTTGCGTCCGGCGTACTGCAGGAAGAGTTTCGGGTTCAGGCGATGCAGTGCCTGGCGCAGGTGGTGCTGGCTGGAATACCAGGCGCCCTGGTTCATGGGCTCCTCCTGACACCAGACCGCATCGCGGATCTTCTTGTAGGGGGCCACCACCTCGTCAAAGTCGTCCGCCGGGAAAGGATACAGCTGCTCGATGCGGATGATCAGTGTGTCTTCCCGCTCCTCGCTCTTGACCTTCTCCAGCAGGTCGTAATAGACCTTGCCACTGCACATGATCAGCCGTGTGACCTTCTTGGGGTCCGGCGGATTCAGGGGGAGCAGCACCGTCTTGAAGGTACCCTCACAGAGATCCTCCAGTGAGGACACGGCCTCCTTGTGCCGCAGCAGGCTTTTCGGTGTCAGTGCGATCAGCGGCTTGCGCAGCGGACGGCGCACCTGACGGCGCAGCATGTGGAACACCTGTGAGGGTGTGGTGGGCACGCACACCTGGATGTTGTGCTCGGCACACAGCTGCAGGAAGCGCTCAAGACGGGCCGAAGAGTGCTCGGGGCCCTGCCCTTCATAACCGTGGGGCAGCAGCAGTGTGAGGCCACAAAGCCGGTCCCACTTGTGCTCGCCGCTGGTGATGAACTGGTCGATCACCACCTGGGCGCCGTTGACGAAGTCGCCGAACTGGGCCTCCCAGATGGTCAGTGTTCTCGGCGTCGTGGTGGCGTAGCCGTACTCAAAGGCCAGAACCGCCTCCTCCGAGAGCAGTGAGTCGTAGATCTCGAACACCGGCTGATCTTCGGCGATGTGCTGCAGGGGAATGTACTGCTCACCGTCTTTCTGGTTGTGCAGCACCGCATGGCGGTGTGAGAAGGTGCCACGGCCGGAGTCCTGACCTGAGAAGCGGATCGGGTGCCCCTCTTCCAGCAGCGTGGCGTAGGCCATCACTTCCGCATAGCCCCAGTTGACGGGCATGGCGCCCTGGGTCATCTTGCTGCGGTCTTCCACGATTTTGCGCACCTGGCGCTGCAGTGAGAAGCCCTCGGGCACTTCGCTCATCTGCTTGCCGAGACGCTGCAGTGTTTTCATGGGCACGGCGGTTTCCGCCCGTGCCGTCCACTCATGGCCCAGGTAGGGCGTCCAGTCCACGAAGAGCTCCTTGTTGGGCTCTTTGACCAGCGCCTCCACCACGTGATCGCCACGGTCCAGTGCGTCCCGGTAATCCAGTGCCATCTTCTCGGCGTCTTTTTCCGCCACCACGCCTTCCTCAATCAACTGTCTGAGGTAGATATCCCGTGTGGTGGGGTGCTTGCGGATCACCGAATACATTTCCGGCTGGGTGGAGGATGGCTCGTCCGCCTCGTTATGGCCGCGACGGCGGTAGCAGACCAGGTCCACCACCACGTCCTGGCCGAACTCCTTGCGGTAATCCATGGCCAGCTGGGTGACAAAGAGCACGGCTTCGGCATCGTCCGCGTTGACGTGGAGTATGGGCGCCTGGACCATCTTGGCCACATCGGTGCAGTACTCCGTGGAGCGGGCGTCCTCGCGACGGCTGGTGGTAAAGCCCACCTGGTTGTTGACCACGATGTGCACGGTGCCACCGGTGCCGAATCCCCGGGTCAGTGACATCTGGAAAGTCTCCATCACCACGCCCTGCCCGGCAAAGGCGGCATCACCGTGCAATGCGATGGGCAGCACCTGGTCACCGGTCATGTCATTGCGGCGCATCTGGCGGGCCCGCACCGAGCCCTCCACCACCGGAGTGACAATTTCCAGGTGGGAGGGGTTGAACGCCAGCGCCAGGTGCACCTCGCCCCCGGGGGTCATGATGTTGGAGGAAAAGCCCTGGTGGTATTTCACATCACCGGAGCCGTTCTCGTTGGTGATCTTGCCCTCGAATTCGTCGAACAGATCCCGTGGGTTCTTGCCCAGTGTGTTGACCAGTATGTTCAACCGGCCACGGTGGGCCATGCCAATGACGATTTCCTTGGCACCGTAGGAGCCGGCCCTCTGGATCAGCTCGTCCACACAGGGGATCAGTGACTCCGCCCCTTCCAGGCCGAAGCGCTTCACCCCCGGGTACTTGGAACCCAGGTATTTCTCCAGGCCCTCCGCGGCGTTGAGACGCTCCAGCAGGTGGGTACGGGTCTCGCGCTCGAAAGTGGGGTGGGAGCGGGTGGACTCCAGACGCTGCTGGAACCAGCGCTTCACCTTGGTGTCCACAATATGCATGTACTCGGCGCCCACGGTGGAACAATAGGTGCGCTCGAGGTTGGCAATAATGTCCCGCAGCTTCATGCGCTCGGCGCCGAAACACAACGAACCGGTCTGGTATTCGATATCCAGGTCGTCTTCCGTCAGACCGTGAAACTCGTACTGCAGATCTTCCACCCGATCGCGGGGCTTCAGATCCAGTGGGTCGAGGCTGGCCTGCTGATGCCCACGGAAACGGTAGGCATTGATCATCTGCAGGACGCGGACCTGTTTCTTCTCGGCTTCGGAGATATCGCTGGGGCCGGCGACGGTGCCGGTGCGCAGCTGATTGCGGGCAATATGGCGGAACTGCTCCCGGATGGGGGCATGGGGAATGTCGGTAGTGCGGCCACCTTCTACGCCGGGCAGCTTTTCAAAATAACGACGCCACTCTTCCGGTATGGCGTTCGGGTCTGTCAGATAAGTCTCAAACAGGTCTTCCACATAGGACAGATTACCCCCCTGTAAATGGGAAGTCCGCCACAACTGCTCCATTGTGCTGTCGTGCATTGTGATCGCTCGCCTTTTACGTAACGGAGAGCACTATCTCTTTTAGCGGGAGAATCAGTCAAGTCGACGTTCGTATAACCTGATGACGCTGCCACCACTGAGACAGTACGGATGTTTCCCGACTCCCCGGTGGATCGTGTCAGCTGGCAGAGACCCGCCTTGTGAGCCGGACTCCACTCTATAACACCGCCGGCGGCTGTCTTTGAGGACAGGCGCCGGCGGATTCGTCGTCACAGTATAGTGATTCTTACCGTGTTTGTCTGATCAGGTCGCCCTTTGCATCAGCATGGTCCTGATATGGCCGATGGCCCGGGTCGGGTTCAGCCCCTTGGGGCAGACACTGACACAGTTCATGATGCCCCTGCAGCGGAACACGCTGAACGGGTCGTCCAGGTTCTCCAGACGTTCGTCCGTGGCCGAGTCGCGGCTGTCCGCCAGAAAGCGGTAGGCCTGCAGCAGACCCGCGGGACCAATGAACTTGTCCGGATTCCACCAGAAGGAGGGGCAGGACGTGGAGCAGCAGGCGCAGAGAATGCACTCGTAGAGCCCGTCCAGCTTTTCACGCTCCTCGGGGCTCTGAAGACGTTCCTGCTCCGGCGGGATGTCGTCATTGATCAGGTACGGCTGGATCTTCTCGTACTGGGCATAGAAAGCGGACATGTCCACCACCAGGTCCCGGATCACCGGCAGACCCGGCAGCGGGCGGATGACCAGCTTGTTCTTCTTGCCAACGGCCTCGGAAAGAGGCGTGACACAGCCCAGCCCGTTCTTGCCGTTGATGTTCATGCCATCGGAGCCACAGACCCCTTCACGGCAGGAACGGCGGAAGGCCAGGCTGGGGTCCTGCTCTTTCATCAGGTGCAGCACGTCCAGCACCATCAGGTCCTTGCCGGCCGGTATCTCCACCTCAACGTCCTGCATGTATGGGGCGTTGTCTGTTTCCGGATTGTAACGGTATACGCTGACTAACATTGTCCGACCTCCCCCGATCAGTATTTACGAATCATTGGCGCGAAAGCTTCCATGGTCTTGGGTGCGAAGTTTACATCGCGCTTGCCAAGACGTTTTTCCAGCGGAAAGTACACGGAATGCTTGAGCCAGTTCTCGTCATCACGCTCGGTGAAGTCGTTACGGGCGTGGGCACCCCGGCTCTCACGACGCTCCAGTGCGGAGACGGCGGTGGCGTAGGCCACCTCGTAGAGGTTCTCCAGTTCCAGTGCCTCGATACGGGCCGTGTTGAAGGCGTTGCTGCGATCCTCAAGGGCGATGTTCTTGAGACGCTCCCCCAGCTCGTCGAGGATGCCAAGGCCTTTCTTCATGGGCTCGCCATCACGGAAAACACCGAAGTACAGCTGCATGGTCTGCTGCAGTTCCGCCCTCAGGTCTGCCACCTTTTCGGTACCGGTGGAGTTGTTCAGGCGGTTGAGACGGGCCATGGCGTTTTCAATGTCGGTATCGCTGGCCTCCAGGGTCTCGAAGCCTTCCGCCAGCTGCTTCTCGATCTGCAGGCCGGCTGCGCGGCCAAAGACCACCAGATCCAGCAGTGAGTTGCCACCCAGGCGGTTGGCACCGTGCACGGACACACAGGCGGCTTCGCCACAGGCAAACAGGCCGTCAATCACATAGTTGTTGCCATCTTTGTCCTGGCCCAGTGCCTGGCCACCCACGTTGGTGGGCAGGCCACCCATCATGTAGTGACAGGTGGGGACCACGGGGATCGGCTCCTTGACCGGATCCACATGGGCAAAGGTCCTGGACAGCTCACAGATGCCGGGCAGACGCAGGT
>JAWWAC010000086.1:0-9630 GCA_033721915.1 Oleiphilaceae bacterium | reverse complement strand
CCACGCCGGCGCCGGCGGCAAGACGGGCGGCCTGCAGGGTATGGGGTGTCATCAGTGTGTCCGGATCGGCCATAATCCGGCCCTGTTTTGGCGCCATCAGCGCCAGCTGATCCAGGTAGCCGGCCGGGTGGGCCCGCTGCAGCTGTTCACGGGTGGCTTCCTGGGGACAGACCCGGTCCAGTTCCGAGGCCAGCCCGGAGCTTTCCAGCCGTTGCTCAATGGCCTTCAGTCGTGCCGGGCTTTCCGGGTGTCCCTCACCCATGTCATGTTGCGTGAAAGCGCAATCGCTGAAATACGCCGTGGCCATAAACACACTCTTGAAAATCCCTGATCCTGCATTCTGCACTGCACCGGACAGACTTGTCATCCCGTTCCACCCATTCATCGCATTGGCCTTGTTAATCTGCTTTAATCAGTGAATGGACTTTTTCAGGCGTTACCTAGTGCCCGCTGTATTGCTTGCCCTGATGTTGGTGCCCTGTGGACAGGCACAGGATCAGGACAGGGTCCGTTTCTCGTTGCCTGAGGTGGCCCCATGGGCCCAGATGAATGAACAGGGTGAGGCTTATGGCCTGCTGGTGGAGCTGGTGAAAAAGCTGGAGGCGGTTTCAGGGCTCGATATCGAGTACCAGGTCCGGCCTTACCCCAGGGTGCACCGGGAACTGGAACGGGGTGATGCGGACTTTACCTTCTTGTTTGATTTCCCGGACGCGAAAGAACGGGTGCACTACTCTGGCAAGGTAATCACACTGCGCACGCTGGTTCTGGGCACCGCGGATGCCCCGGCCATTGATTCACTGGACGATCTGAGCGGCGAGAAAGTGGCCTACATCCGTGGTGCCTATTACCGACCCGAATTTGTTCAGCATGAGGGGATCGACCAGGTACCGGTGCGGGATTTCCGCCATGGCCTGGAGCTGCTTAAACACCATCGGATTGCCGCCATCATTGTGGGCGAGATGGGGGTGGTCAGCGAGTACGACCCGCAACAGGACCCGCCCATACGGATCATGATGGAACTGGACGAATCCGAGGGGTATCTGTTCTTCTCAAAGGCCTCCAGGCGGGAGGAAAGCCTGCCGGTCATGAGAAAAGCCCTGGAGACGCTGAGAAAGCAGGGGGAGCTGGACCGGCTTTTCGACAAGCGCCTGGATGACGTCGTGCAGCTGGACTAGTGCCCCTCAACACAAGTCCCGCCAATCACGGAAGCCGGTTATGACCACCCGCTACCTGGACCGACTCTTCAACCCCCGTTCCATCGCCATACTGGGGGCCTCGGAACGGCCCGCCAACCTCGGCGGCATGGTGCTGCGCAATCTCATGGCCTCCGGTTTTACCGGGCAACTGATGGTGGTCAACCGCCAGGACTACGGTTCCGTTCATGGTGTGCCCTGTGTGCGTCGCCTGAGCCGTCTCCCCGGGGTGCCGGACCTGGCCATTATCTGCACGCCGCCGGAGACGGTGCCGCGACTGGTGCGGCAACTGGGTGAGATGGGGGTGCGGGTGGCCATAGTCATGACCGGCGGCATGTCACGGCGCTTCAGCCGCAACGGCCGGCCACTGATGTACTCGGTGCGCGACGCCGCCCGCAAGGCCCGTGTGCGCATTCTCGGCCCCAACACCATCGGCATCATGAACCCCTCCGCCCAGGTCAACGCCACCTACGCCCATATGGGGGTGCTGGAGGGCAAGATCGGTTTTGTCGGCCAGTCCGGCTCCATTGGCAGTGTGGTGGTGGACTGGGCCTTTGCCCGGGGGGTGGGGTTTTCCCACCTGCTCACACTGGGGGATGGGGTGGACATTGCCCATGACGACCTGATCGACTACTTGGCACAGGACGCCGGCACACGGGCCATACTGCTGCATATGGAGCATATCCCCCATCCGGCCCGGTTTATCTCCGCAGTGCGGGCCGCCTCACGCAGCAAACCGGTGATTGCCGTGAAAAGCGGCCGCTACCCCCAGTCCGAATGGTTGCCGACGCCGGTGCCGGAGGGGCTGACCAGTCGTGACCCGGTGTATGAGGCGGCACTGAAGCGCGGCGGTGTGTTGCGGGTCAATGGGCTGGATGAGATGTTCGATGCTCTGGAGAGCCTCTCACGCATGCGCAAGGTGCGCCGTGACGACTTGATGATCGTGGCCAACGGTGTGGGCCCCGGTGTGCTGGCGGTGGACCGGCTGATGCACCTGCAGGGGGAACTGGCCACCCCCTCCGAAAAGACCGTCAAGGCACTGGGCAAGCTGCTGCCACGCTACCTGAGCCCGGGCAACCCGCTGGATCTGGGTTTCGACGCCAACCCGGCCCTCTACGCCCAGGTGCTGGACCTCCTGGCCCAGGACCCCCAGATAGGCAATGTGCTGGTGATGTACACCCCCATGCTGACCCAGGACAGCCTGCAGATTGCCGATGCCCTGATCGCCGCGCAACAGCGTCACCGTCTCAATGTCTTTACCTGCTGGCTGGGGCACAGCACCGTGCTGGAAGCCCGTGATGCTTTCTACAGAGCCGGCGTGCCCAGCTTTTTCTCCCCGGAGAAAGCCATCAAGTCCTTCATGCACCACGTCAGCCACCAGCGCAGCCAGCGCCTGCTGCAGGAAACCCCGGAAACCACCCCGGAGCGCAGCACCGACCGGGACCATGCCCGCGGGCTGATCGAAGGGGTCCGCAAGAGCCAACGCAGCCAGCTGACCCACCAGGAATGTGCCCGTATTCTTACGGACTACGGTGTGCAGACGGTGCCGACGCGTTACTGCGAAGACGTGGACCAGGTGCTGGAAACCTTTGACGAGTGGGGTGGCCCCGTCAACCTGACGCTGCTCCATGAAATGAGCGGTCACCCCTTTCTGGAGGAGCGCAGTGGCCGTGGGCGCTACAAGTCCACGGTACGGCGACTGAACGACCCACTGGCGCTGCGCCAGTCCGGCCATATGCTCATGGACCAGTACCAGCAGCACTTCCCGGGCAGCCGCTTTCTGGGCTTCGCTCTGCAGAGAACCGACTCCCACCTGGGGGGCGTGGGTTTCAGCGTGGGTATCACCCGGGATCCGGTGTTCGGCCCACTGATTGTCTGTGGCGCCGCAGGGGCCCGTGTCACGGTGATGAGTGACCGCCAGGTGGCATTGCCGCCACTGAACATGGTGCTGGCCAGGGAGCTGCTGGAGCGTACCTACATGCATCGGCTGTTGCGGGAGTACAGCCTGCACCCGGAGGCGGATATCCGCAGCGTCTGCCAGACACTGGTGACTCTCTCCCAGATGGTGGCGGACCTGCCCGAAATCCGCGGCCTTGAGATACTGCCGCTGCTGTTCAATGAGCAGGGTGCCATTGCCTGTGATATGGCCATGGACCTGGACGAGCCGGCCGCCATGGTGATACAGCCCTACCCAAGGGAGCTGGAGGCGTGGGTGACGCTGCCCCGTTCCGGCCGCAAGGTGCTGCTGAGGCCGGTGCGCGCCGAGGACGAGCCGGCACACCTGGAACTGCACCGTCAGCAATCGGCGGAATCACTGCGTTATCGTTTCTTCCACTACCGCAGCCACTTCAGCCACGATGATATCGCCCGCATGGTGCAGATCGACTACGACCGGGAAATGGTGTTTATTGCCGACCCGGAGGGGGAGGGCAGGGAAACCCTGGGCACGGTGCGGGTCTGGACCGATGCGGACAACCAGCAGTGCGAATTCGCCGTGATGGTAAGGGACGACCAGAGAGGAGAGGGGCTGGGCCGGACACTGCTGGAGAAAATGATCGCCTACTGCCGCAGCCGTGGCACCCGTGAGATGGTGGGCACGGTACTGCCTGAGAACTTCCCCATGCTGCACCTGGCGGAGCGGCTGGGATTCGGGATCCACCAGAACCCGGAGGAGGGGGTGATGGATCTGCGCCTGATACTCAACGGCCCCAAGCCGGACCCCCAGCCCCGTGAGTCCCATCTGGACGATGCCCTGCCGCCCGTATAGGGGGGCAAGAGGGCGACGCCGTGACGGGGGCGGTCTCAGCCTTCCACAATGGCGCTGCGGTCTTCACCGCCAAAGGCCTCCAGCAGAGCCGGCACCAGCCGGGAGAATTCCAGCGCCATCAGCTGGAAGCTGGTGTCGAAGCGGGCGGCGGCATCGTCGCTGTCGATGTCCTGGACCTGGTCCTGGAAACCGTCGCCGAATTTCAGGCGGCGGATGGTCAGCTCGTGGTCCAGTGTGAAGCTCAGTTGCTCGTCCCAGTTCAGTGCCAGACGGGCCACTTCCATGCCACCGGCCAGGTGGGCGCGGATCTCGTCCTCACGCAGGTCAAAGCCCTTGATGCGGATCACACCGCCTTCCTCGCTGTCGTCCCGCAGCTCGCACTCGTCTTCCAGGGCCAGGTGCTGTGGCACATCCACCTCGCCGCTGACCCAGCCGGTCATGGTGAAGGCCGGCGCCTGTGTGACCACAGGCGGGCGTACCGGCAGTGAGCCCAGTGTTTCCCGCAAGTGGCTCAGCAGGGCCTCGGCGGCGGTGTCCGAGGCGGCGTCCACCACCATCAGCCCCTCGTTGGGGGCGATATAGGCAAAGGTGTGGCGGGACTTGGTGAAAGCCCTTGGCAGCATCTCCAGGGTGAGCTGCTCCTGCAGGTCGTTCTTCTCCTTGCGCTTGAGGGGGCGGCCCTGTTCCTGCTCGAGCATTTCCACCCGCTCTGTCAGGGCTTCCTTGACCACGGCGCTGGGCAGCAGGCGCTCCTCCTTGCGCAGGCAGACCAGGTGATAGCCGTTTGAGGAGAACAGAAACTGCTCGCCATGGCGGCCCATTGGCGGTACCCAGCCCTGCCGGAAGCTCTCCTGGGAGCCGCAGGGCTTGAAGGCGGCTTCGGCCAGTTGTGATTCCACGCTGGCCTCATCGAGGTTGAAGGGCTTGCTGAAACGGTACAGGCGGGCGTTACGAAACCACATGGCAGGGGATCCTCTTGCCGTTGACTGACGGGACGCGGCATTATCGGGGAGTTGGGCGGGGGCTTCAAGTAAGGTAATCTGAATGGACGATGATCCTCTCCATCAATGGCTGTGAACCCCTGTCATGACTGAAAGTACACTGAGTTTTTTTATCACCGAGCACTGCGAATTGTGCGAGAAAGCCGAAGCGGTGCTGATGGCCACCCCCATTGAGGACCCGATTCCCGTGGATGTGGTGGATATCGCCGAGTCCCAGGAGCTGGTGGACCGCTACGGTACCCGTATCCCGGTACTGAGGCGGGAGTCGGATGGTGCGGAGCTCAACTGGCCCTTCACGGAAGCGGACGTTGTACGCTTTGTGACGAACGCCTAGAATAGTAGTTATATTTTATCGAAACCCTTTTTTCATAAGAGTGTCCCTATCATGCTGCTGGTTGTCTCTCCCGCAAAGAAACTGGACTACGAATCCCCGCTGCCCACACAGCGCTACACACAGCCGCTGTTTCTGGACGATGTCATGGAGCTGATCGAGCAGCTCAAGACACTGGAGCCCCATCAGGTGAGCAACCTCATGGGCATCAGCGAGAAACTCGGTGAGCTCAATGCCCAACGCTATCAGGAGTGGCAGATTCCCTTCACCCCGGACAACGCCCGTCAGGCACTGCTGGCCTTCAAGGGGGATGTCTACGAGGGCATGAACGCCTACGAATTCCGGGAAGAGGACTTTGCCTTTGCCCAGGACCACCTGCGCATCCTGTCGGGGCTTTACGGGGCACTGCGGCCACTGGACCTGATGCAGCCCTACCGGCTGGAAATGGGCACCAAATTTGAAAACCGCCGTGGCAAGGACCTTTACAGCTTCTGGGGGGATCGCATCACGGCGTATCTCAACCAGGTGCTGGAGCAGGGCGACGGGGTGCTGATGAACCTGGCCTCACAGGAATACTTCAAGTCCGTGAACAAGCGCCGTCTCAACGCACGGGTCATTACCCCCGAATTCCGTGACTGGCGCAACGGTCGATTCAAGATGATCAGCTTCTACGCCAAGAAGGCCCGGGGCATGATGGCCGGCTACATCATCCGCCACCGCATCACGGACCCGGAGCAGGCCAAGGGCTTTGATGTGGAAGGCTACGCCTTCAACCGGGATCTTTCGGAAGGGGACAAGTGGGTCTTTACCCGGGGGGACTGATTCCCCCCGGCAGGACGCTCCCGGGGCCGGTGCCTATTTGGGCTGGGCGTCAAAGGCCTGGCCGGTGACACCCTCAGAGTCGCCTCCCATCAGGTACAGGTACGGCGTCATGATGTCCTTCGGCCAGGGATTGACCCCCGGATCCTCCCCCGGGTAGGCCAGCTGGCGCATGGCCGTGCGGGTGGCACCCGGGTTGATGCTGTTGACCCGGATGCGGTGGCGCTCGTCGTCCAGCTCGTCCGCCAGTATCTGCATCATGCCCTCGTTGGCGAACTTGGACACGGCATAGGCCCCCCAGTAGGCGCGCCCCTTGCGCCCCACACTGGAGGCGGTCCAAAGCAGGCTGGCGTCCCCGGATTCCCGCAGCAGCGGGATGCAGGCCCGGGTCAGCAGAAAGGGCCCGTTGACGTTGATCTGCATCACCTTGTTCCAGGTTTCCGGGTCGTACAGCTCCATGGGAGTGCGCTGACCCAGAACGCTGGCGTTGTGCAGCAGCCCGTCCAGCCGCCCGAAGGCCTCGCGGATGCGGCTCGCCGTCAGCTCGTAATCCTCCTGTCTGGCCCCCATCAGATCCAGTGGCACGATGGCCGGCTCCGGCCCCCCCGCCGCCTCGATCTCGTCGTACACCGCCTCCAGCTTGCTGACCGTGCGCCCCATGAGAATCACACTGGCGCCGTGGCCGGCAAAGCTCAGTGCGGCGGCGCGGCCGATACCGGCGCCGGCGCCGGTGACCAGAATCACACGGCCCCTGAGCAGATCCGGTGCGGGCTGGTAATGGCTGGGAATGGTGGCTGTCGCGGTCATGAAAGGTGGCTCCTGAGATGGGCTCTGTGGTCTGGGTCAACGGATCCCGGGGCATCCATCCGGGAGGGCATGATAGCGAATACGCCGCCGCGGCTGAAGGGCGGCGTCAGCGGCCCAGCCCGCACAGGGCCATCAGCTCATGGCCATGGTCAATCACATGATCCGCTTTCCAGGCGGCCACATCACCGGGTTCGTTGATATAACCGTAGCGGGCGGCAATGGTTTTCATGCCGGCCTCGCGCCCGGCAATGATATCCCGCTCATGGTCCCCCACATACAGGATCCGTTCGGGAGGCTGTCCCAGTGAACGGGCGGCCAGCAACAGGGGCTCCGGGTGGGGTTTGGGGTGGGTGACATCGTCCGGGCAGACGGTGACGGCACAGCGGTGTGCCAGGCCGAGCCCCGCCAGCAGCGGCTCGGTAAAGGGCCTGGGCTTGTTGGTGACAATGCCCCAGGGGATACCCTGAGCCTCAAGGGCTTCCAGAAGCTCGGCCATGCCCGGAAACAGCACGGTATCCACCGCCAGGTGGCCCCGGTAAAGGTCCAGCAACTCGCCGTGCCTGTCGCTGAAGCCGCCCTGCTCAGGAGCCAGGTCAAAACCCAGTGTCACCAGGGCTTTGGCGCCGTTGGAAACCGCACGGCGGATCACCGTATGGGGCAGTGGCGCCAGCCCGTGGCGGGCACGCTGTGTGTTCAGGCACCAGATAAAATCCGGTGCCGTATCAATCAGGGTGCCGTCCAGATCAAACAGCAGCGCCGTACAGGCTGACCGCGTCTCAGGCATTGCCTTCACCCGACGGTTCATTGCCGGCCTTGCTGCCGTGCATGAAGTAATTGACATCCACATCTCGCCCCAGGCGGTAGCGCTTGGTCAGGGGGTTGTAGGTCAGCCCCGTGACATCCTGCACCGTCAGATCCGCTTCCCGGAAATAGCGGGACATCTCCGAGGGGCGGATAAACTTGCGCCAGCTGTGGGTGCCCTTGGGCAGCAGCTGCAACACGTATTCCGCCCCCACAATGGCAAACAGGAAAGACTTGGGGTTGCGGTTGATGGTGGAGACAAACAGCTGGCCCCCGGGGCGCAGCAGCTTCTGGCAGGCCTGCACCACAGAGCCCGGGTCCGGCACGTGCTCCAGCATCTCCAGGCAGGTGACCACGTCATAGGAGCCGGGCTGCTCCCCGGCCAGATCCTCGATGGCGATCTGACGGTATTCCACAGGGACACCGGTCTCCAGGCTGTGCAGCCGTGCCACACCCAGTGGCGCCTCCGCCAGGTCAATGCCGGTGACATGGGCGCCGCGGCGGGCCATGGATTCACTGAGGATGCCGCCGCCACAACCCACGTCCAGCACACGGCGCCCGGCCAGTGGGGCGCGCTCATCAATGTAGTTCAGCCGCAGGGGGTTGATGTCGTGCAGTGGCTTGAACTCGCTGTTGGGGTCCCACCAGCGGCTGGCCAGTTCATCGAACTTGGCGATTTCCGACGGGTCCATATTGCCCGCCGGGCGGGGGTGGGGCTGTGGTTCTGTCATGTCCGGTTGCGCTCCTGTGAGTCACGGTTCAGCGGGTTTATCGGGCGGTTACTTTTCACCCGGGTCCACCTGGCGTATTTTCTGCTGCCACTGCTCAATACGGCCACGCAGCTCCTGCAGGTCAATGCGGCGCAGCTCACCGTCCACCAGCTGTGGCTGACCGCCAATCCAGCTGTGGCTCACCTGCCGTGAGCTGGTGCTGTAGACCAGGTGGGAGGCGGGGTCATACACCGGCTGCACCAGGCAGTCACCCAGATCCACCGCGACCATGTCCGCCAGCTTGCCCGGCTCCAGTGAGCCCAGGTCCTGTTCACGGCCCAGTGCCCTGGCACCGTTGATGGTGGCCATGGCCAGGGCCTGGTGGGCGCTGACGGCGGCGGCGTCGCCACTGACGGATTTGGCCAGAAAGGCGGCGGTGCGCATCTCGCCGAACATATCCAAGTCGTTGTTGCTGGCGGCACCGTCCGTGCCCAGTGCCACGTTGATGCCTTCATCCAGCAGGCGCTGCACCGGGCATTGTCCGCTGGCCAGCTTCATGTTGGATTCCGGGCAGTGCAGCACATGGGCGCCGCTCTCCCTGAGCAGCTGTATGTCGTTGTCATCCAGCTGGGTCATATGCACACACTGGGTGGTGGGGGTCAGCAGACCCAGCTCGGAGAGCCGGCGAATGGGGCGAAGCCCGGTCTTCTGCACGGCGTCCTCCACCTCGAAGGCGGTTTCATGGAGGTGGATCTGCACCGGTGCGCCGGTCTGCTCCGCCAGTGTGGCGATCTGGCTCAGTGGCCCGTCGGAGACGGTGTAGGGGGCGTGGGGGCCGAAGGCCACCTGCACCAGCTCGCTGTGGCGCAGACGGTCGCGCAGGGCCAGCCCCTTGCGCAGATACTCCTCGGGGCCGCTGCCCCAGTTGGTGGGGAAGTCCAGCACCGGGAAGCACACCTGTGCCCGCATGCCCTGCTGCTGTGCCAGTTCCGCCACCACCTCCGGGAAGTAGTACATGTCACTGAAGAAGGTGGTGCCGGAGCGCAGCATCTCCGCCATGGCCAGCTGGGTGCCGTCGGCGATGAAGTCCTCGTCCACAAAGCGGCTCTCCGCCGGCCATACATAGTCGTTCAGCCAGGTCATCAGCGGCAGGTCATCACCAAAGCCCCTCAGCAGCGTCATGGCGGCATGGCCGTGGGTG
>JAWWAC010000085.1:0-9712 GCA_033721915.1 Oleiphilaceae bacterium | reverse complement strand
GCTGGTTCCAGTCACCGTGGCAGCGCTGTTGTTCATCCAGCGGGCAGAGTGTGACGCTGCTGTTGCGCCGCACCGCCTCCTGGCGGGCAAACTGCAGTCCCTGGTAGACGGCCAGCAGGGCGCTGCGCCGCTCGCTGCTCTCGCGCAGCGCCTGAATCGACGGGCCGGCCAGAGCGAGCAGCAGCACCATGAGAATCAGTGTGATCAGCAATTCCAGCAGCGTCAGCCCTCCCTGGCGGACACGGCCGGCTCCGTGGTGGTTCATCCCTGAACTCGTGTCTGTGCTTTGCGGGTACTATAAACCCGGGCCAGACGGGGATGCCGCGGGACGGTTCACAGACCGGGGCTTTACCAGAGGCGCCTTTACTCCATGTCCAGTTTCTTCAGACGGTAACGCAGTGCCCTGAAGCTAATACCGAGTCGCTTGGCGGCGGCGGTCTTGTTCCAGCGGCTGGCCTCAAGGGCCTGCTCAATGGTCTGGCGCTCAATGCGCTCCAGGTAATGCTCCAGGTCCACCCCGTCCTGGGGGGGGATAACGCTGCCGTTGGCGCCGGGGGCGCTCCCGCTGCTGCCTCCGGGCTGCCCCAGTTGCAGGTCGTCCGCCTCGATCAGCGGCCCGTCACAGAGGGTGAAGGCCCGCTCCAGGACATTTTCCAGCTCACGGACATTGCCCGGGAAGCTGTATCCCGCCAGCTTGTCCATGGCGCCGCTGCTCAGCTCCACCCGGTCGTCCACGCCGTGACGGATGCGGGCCAGTATGTGTCCAGCCAGCAGCGGAATATCACCGGCCCTTTCCCGCAGTGGGGGTACCCGCAACTCGATGACATTGATGCGGTAGTACAGGTCCTGTCGGAACAGGCCCTCTTCCACCAGCCGGGGCAGGTCCTTGTGGGTGGCGCTGAGAATGCGCACATCCACCGGCACCTCCTCGGCGCCGCCCACGGGGCGCACGGCTTTCTCCTGAATGGCCCTCAGCAGCTTCACCTGCATGGTCAGTGGCAGATCCGCCACCTCATCCAGAAACAGGGTGCCCTGGCGGGCCGCGGTGAAAAGCCCCTCCTTGTGTTCACTGGCCCCGGTAAAGCTGCCCTTGCGGTGGCCGAAGAACTCGCTTTCCATCAGCTCCGCCGGAATGGCACCGCAGTTGACCGGGATAAAGGGGCCGTCACGGCGGGGTCCCTGCTGGTGAATCATCCGTGCCACCAGCTCCTTGCCGCTGCCGGACTCGCCGCTGATGTACACCGGTGCCTGGCTGCGTGAGACTTTCAGTGCCTGCCTGCGCAGCTTGTCCATGGCGCTGGACTCGCCCAGTATCAGCTGTTGCTGTGGCGGCGTCTCAGCGTGCTCTTCCACCTCTGGCAGTCGCATGGCGCTGGTGACCAGCTCCCGCAGGCGGGGCAGTTCGATGGGCTTGGAGACAAAATCAAAGGCGCCGGCCTTGAGGGCATCAATGGCGGTCTCCATGCTGCCGTAGGCGGTGATGACCGCCACCGGGACGCCGGGGCAGTGTTGCTGTATCCACTGCACCAGCTCGATGCCGCTGCCGTCGGGCAGGTTCAGGTCCGTCAGGCACAGCTGGAAGCGCCGGCGTTCCAGCAGCTGATAGGCCTCACTGAGATTGGCGGCAGTCACGCAACGGATGTCCATGCGCCCCAGTGTGATGGCCAGCAGGTCGCGGATATCCGGTTCGTCATCAATCACCAGTACGGCGGGTTCTGTCATGGGGTCTTTCCTGTTGTCTCGGCGGCCGCGTCATGGCCCTCACCGGGGAGCGCATCGGCCAGTGGCTGGCTGCGCTTCTCCGGGTGGGAAAAGCTGATTCTGAAACAGCATTGCCCGGCACGGCTGTCCATCAGTGTCAGTTGCGACTGGTTGGCCTCGCACAGCTCACGGGCCAGGTAGAGCCCCAGTCCGGTGCCACCGGGCTCGGTGGTGAAAAACGGGTCGAACAGTGTCTGGCGGTGTTCCGCCGTCAGCCCGGGCCCCTGGTCAATCACGTCGATGTAGGCCCGCTGCCGGTCGCTGCTTAGGCCACACCGCAGTGTCAGGCTGGCCTGGCCGGTGCGTTTTTCACTGTAGCGTAACCCATTGTCCATCAGGTTGGTCAGTACCTGATGCAGTTGTGAGGGGTCGAACCGGGCCTTGGCCGGTTGCTGCCGGATATCCAGTTCAATACGACAGTCCCGGCCGCGGCATTCCCGGTACTCGGCAATAATCCTCTCCAGCCAATTCCCCACATCCAGCAGCTCCATGGTGGCCAGTCGTCGCCTTGAGAGTTCCAGCACGTTCTCCACAATGGCGTTTACCCGCTGGCTGTGGCGCTGGATGATATCGGTCATGCGCCGGTCACCGCTGTCCAGTGCGGGGGATTCCGCCAGCAGCTGGGCGGCGTGGCTGATGGCCCCCAGTGGGTTGCGTATCTCGTGGGCAATACCGGCGGTCAGCCGCCCCAGTGAGGCCAGCTTGATCTGCTGTGCCTGCTGCAGCACCTTGCCGGTGTCCTCCAGGAAAATCAGGATGGAATCACTGGCGCTGTCGTCCAGACGGGTGAAATTGGCCTGTACACTGGGGGTGGTGTCCCCGGCCTGGAAGGGGGGCTGCTGTTCGTTGGGGGCGTTGAGCCACTGCTCCAGACGCAGCTTCAGCGGCTGTGGCAGGTGGGCAGGGGGTGGATGGTCCGCCTCCTTGCCCTGAAGCAGCTCCGTGGCCGCGGCATTGGCCAGGCGGATGTCGCCGTTGTGACGGGCCACCAGGATGCCGGTGCGCATGCGCTGTATGATCTGGTGATTAAGCTGTTCCAGCTCGGCAATGCTGCGGGCCCGGTCCTGCGCCAGTGCCTCGCTGCGCACCAGTCGCCGGCTGATATTCTGCAGCACAAAGGCGGCGGCAAAATAGATCAGCCCCAGAAAGCCGGCACGGACGATGCTTTCGGCGCCATCCAGTCCGCTCAGTACCATCCACCCCGCCAGCCCCAGTGTGGACAGGCTGGCCAGTGCGGCATAGAAAAAACCCATGCGCCCCGGGGCGAGAATATTGCCGGCCGCCACCGTGATGATCACCAGGTTGGTGATGCCGCTGTCCAGGCCACCGCTGAGAAACACCATCAGGTGCAGTATCAGTATGTCCAGCAGCAACGACAGGCCGATGTGCCAGTCCGCCGGGCGGTAGCCACCCATCAACAGTGTGGCCACAAAGATGTTGAGGGCCAGGTAGCTCAGTGTCACCGCCTGGAAGCGGCCCTCGTGGAGGTAGCCCAGTGGCAGCATGTCCAGGTCCGTAAACATCAGCGCCACCAGCATCAGGCTGACCAGCAGGCGATAGCTGTTGTAGATGCGGAACAGGCGGCTCTGTTGCGCCCGTGATGTGGCCGGCAGGCTGCTTGTACTCATGGGACTCCGTTGTGGGGCAGACAGGGATACACAGAGTGGGCGGCAAGCCCGTACATTGTGTCTGCAAACCGTTATAATAGCGCGCAAAGTCAGGTGGTGACAGGAGAGAGCCGATGGCAGGGCAACTGCGGGTAGTCATGGCGCAGCTGGATTTTCTGGTGGGAGACATTCCCGGCAATGGCCAGCGTGTGATTGAGGCCAGCCGTGAGGCGGTGCAGCAGAAAGCGAATCTGGTGGTGTTTCCGGAACTGGCACTGACCGGTTACCCCCCGGAGGACCTGCTGCTGCGCCCCAGTCTGGGGCTGCGTGTGGATGCCGCCGTGGAGGCCATTGCCGCCGAGAAACTGCCACTGGCCATCGTGCTGGGCCTGCCGCTGGAGGACAGAGGGCTGTGGTACAACGGCGCCGTGGTGATCGATCACGGAGAGGTGGTGCACCGCTATTACAAGCAGCACCTGCCCAACTACCAGGTCTTCGACGAGGTGCGTTATTTTGCCCGTGGCAGCCAGTTGGAGGTGATTGAGCTGTGCGGTGTGCCCATGGCCCTCACCGTCTGCGAGGATCTCTGGCATGAGGGGCCCGTGGAGCAGGCCGCCGCCAGTGGCGCCCGACTTCTGATCAACATCAACGCCTCCCCTTACCACAGCGACAAACTGGATCAGCGCCGGGCCCTGCTGGCACGGAAGTCCCGGGACAACGCCCTGTCCATTGTCTACGTCAACCTGGTGGGAGGGCAGGATGAGCTGGTGTTTGACGGCGCCTCCATGGTCTATGACCACGCCGGTGTCTGTTGTGTCCAGGCCCCCGCCTTCCGGGAAGGGCTCTACCCGGTGGATTTCAATGTCGCCCATCACTGCGAGCCGGTCTCACAGCCATTGCCGCACCCTCTGTCCGTGGAAGAGAGTGTCTATCAGGCACTGGTTCTGGGTACCCGTGATTACGTCAGCAAGAACGGATTTCGCTCCGTGGTGCTGGGCCTGTCCGGTGGCATCGATTCGGCACTGACACTGGCCATTGCCGTGGATGCCCTGGGGGCGGAGAAGGTCACGGCGGTGATGATGCCCTTCCGCTACACCTCGGGCATCAGCCTTGAGGATGCCGAGGCCCAGGCCTCGACACTGGGGGTGGATTACCGGGTGCTGCCCATCGAGCCCATGTACGAGAGTTTTATGGCCACACTGGCGGAGCCCTTTGCCGGCCGCCCGGCGGATACCACGGAGGAAAACCTGCAGGCGCGCATCCGGGGCGTGCTGCTGATGAGCCTGTCCAATAAATGGGGCGCGCTGGTGCTGACCACCGGCAACAAGAGTGAGCTTGCCGTGGGCTATTCCACCCTGTACGGGGATATGGCCGGTGGCTTTGACCCCATCAAGGATGTGCCCAAGACCTGGGTCTACCGTCTGGCCCGCTGGCGCAACCGGGATGCTGAGGTGGTGCCACAGCGCGTGATCGACCGGCCCCCCTCGGCGGAGCTGGCCCCGGACCAGCAGGATCAGGACAGCCTGCCGGATTACGACACACTGGATGCCATTCTCAATCTGTATGTGGAGCGGGATTACAGTGCCGAGGCGATTATCGCGGAGGGCTTCCAGCGTGAGGACGTGGCGCGTGTGGTGAGCCTGGTGGACATCAATGAGTACAAGCGGCGTCAGGCCCCCATCGGTGTGCGCATTACCGACAGGGGCTTTGGCAAGGACCGGCGTTACCCCATTACCAACGGCTGGAAGCCGGGGGTCTGAAGCCCTTTTCATTCCCCGGGGTCAGGTTGCCCGTCAGTCCCGGGGCTTTTCCCGTTTGCCAAGCAGGCCGAAGGTCAGGACATTGCGCAATGAGCGGTCCTGGATGCCGAAGTTCTGCCGGATAAACCGGCCATTGCTGTCCAGTGCCGGGTTGTCCGGGTAGTTCAGTGCCAGCATCCGACGCCCCTCGTTGGCCTCCTGGCGCAGGCCAAGGCGGCTGAACATTTCCGTCATGATGACCAGTGCGTCTTCCACGGCCGGGGTGCTGGGGAAATTTTCCACCACGTACTGGGCCCGCCGCAATGCCGCTATGTAGGCTTCCCGCTTGATGTAGTAACGGGCTGCGTGGATCTCCCCGGCGGCCAGTCGGTTGCGGATGGCGATCATGCGCTGGCGGGCATCCGGGGCGTATTCGCTGTCCGGGTACTGGGTGATCAGTGTGTAAAAGTCCCGGAAAGCGCTGATCTGTTCACCCGGGTCGCGGCCCGCCGCGGAGACCGGGAAGTAGCGCACGGCCAGGCCCAGGTCCATGTAGTAAGAGGCAACGCCGCGCACATAGAGGGCGTAATCGGCGTTGTCGCTTTGCGGGTTCAGGCGCAGAAAACGGTCCGCCGAGCTGCGGGCGCCATCCAGATCCTGGCTGCGGTAGCGGGCATAGATCAGATCCAGCTGGGCCTGCTCGGCATAGCGGCCGAAGGGGTAGTAGGTTTCCAGAGCTTCCAGGTTACGCTGTGCCGCATTGAAATTACTGCCCTTGAGGGCTTCTCTGGCCTGCTCGTAGTATTTCTGCTCCGGCAGGACTTCTTCCTGCTTGGTGGCGCAGCCACTGGCCAGAGACAGACACAGCAGTAGCAGCAGCCACTGTAAAAGCGTAAAACGGGACCCGGTTTGCATGCGTTAATCCGTATAATGGGTGGGCAAAAGCAAGACGATACCAGTCAAAGGCGCTATTGTAACGGCCTGCCGAGTCGTACGGAACCGCAACAGGATACCGGGATCTTCATGAGCGACATTCGAACCACCATCGACGCGCAATTTACCGTTCAGTCCCAGGACAGCGGCCACAGGCTGGACCAGGTAGCGGCACGGCTGATGCCGGAGCATTCCCGCTCCCGCATACAGGGCTGGATCCGCTCCGGGGAACTGCGGGTGAACGGGCGCAGCGTCAAACCCCGGGACAAGGTACTGCTCCATGACCATATTGTCATCGCCGCCGCCGTGGCCGGTGATGACCGCTGGTCGCCACAGGTCATGCCACTGGACCTGGTGTATGAGGATGAGCACCTGCTGGTGATCAACAAGCCCGCCGGACTGGTGGTGCACCCGGCGGCGGGGCATCGCGACGGCACCCTGGTGAACGCCCTGCTGCACCATGCCCCGGAGCTGGACCATCTGCCCCGCGCCGGCATTGTGCACCGGCTGGACAAGGACACCAGTGGTGTCATGGTGGTGGCCCGCAGCCTCAGTGCCCACACCCACCTGGTCAACCAGCTGCAGGAACGCTCCATGGGCCGTGAATACGACGCACTGGTACTGGGTGAGCTCACCGGTGGCGGCATCGTGGACGCCCCCATGGGGCGCCACCCCCAGCAGCGCAAGAAGATGGCCGTGACGGCCGGAGGCAAGCCCGCGGTCACCCATTACCGCCTGTTGCAGCGCTTCCCCGGCCACAGCCAGATCCGCTGCCGCCTAGAGACCGGGCGCACCCACCAGATCCGGGTGCATATGGCCCATATCAATCATGCTCTGCTGGGGGATCCGGTGTACGGCAACCGGGTGCGTCCCCCCAAGGGGGCCGACGAGGCGCTGCTGGAGGCGTTGCACGGGTTCCGCCGCCAGGCACTGCACGCCCGCCTTCTGACACTGGACCACCCGGCTACCGGAGAGCGGCTGAGCTGGAACCGCGAGATGCCCGGGGACATGCAATCCCTGCTGCAGGCGCTGACCCAGTTCCGCGACCGCCTCCGGGAGCAGCATGGCTGGCACTGAAGCCCCCGCCGTGATCAGGCCGGACTGGCCGGCTCCCTCGTCCGTGCGCGCACTGGTGAGCGAGCGGCGCGGCGGTGTCAGCAGGCCTCCCCATGACAACTGGAATCTGGGCGACCATGTGGGTGACGCCCCTTCGGCGGTGGCGGAGAACCGTCGCCGTCTGGCGGCACGGGCCGGACTCCCGGAAGGGCGCATTGGCTGGCTCTCACAGGTGCACGGCACCGACCTGGTGCCACTGGATCCGCTCTCAATGGCAGGGGAGTCACCGGCACAGGGTGACGCCAGTGTCACCACACACCGGGCCCTGGCCTGCGCCATTCTCACGGCCGATTGCCTGTCGGTGCTGTTCTGCGACCGTCAGGGCCGGCGGGTGGCGGTCGCCCACGCCGGATGGCGCGGCCTGGCGGCGGGGGTTCTGGAGCGGACACTGGCGGCGTTCCCGCAACCGGATCAGGTGCTGGCCTGGCTGGGTCCGGCCATCGGTCCCGGTGCCTTTGAGGTGGGGGTGGAGGTGTATGACGCCTTCGTGAGCCAGGATCCGGCCCAGAAAGCCGCTTTTACGCCCCACCGGGAGCGTTATCTCGCGGATCTCTACCAGCTGGCCCGCCGGCGCCTGACGCTGGCCGGTGTTGGCGGCATTTACGGAGGCGGTGAATGCACTTTCTCCGACACCCGGCGTTTTTACTCCTACCGTCGCGATGGCGTGACCGGGCGCATGGCCTCTTTGATCTGGCTCGCTTGAAGTCCGCGCAATCGACCCAATCTTTCCCTGTAACAGAGACAATGGCGTCATGGCCGGGCAGATGGGGTCCGGTGCCACGCCGGAAAACGGAGACAGAGGATCAAGCACCATGCGAATCGACAAGATGACCAGCAAACTGCAGGAAGCGCTGGCGGATGCCCAGTCACTGGCCGTGGGTCGTGACCACAACTTTATAGCCCCGGTGCACCTGATGCAGGCGTTGATCAACCAGAAAGACGGCTCTGCACGGAGCCTGCTGCGCCAGATCGGGGTCAACGCAGAGCGTTTCAGCCAGGCCCTGGGCAAAGAGATCGAGAAACTGCCTCAGGTCCAGGGCGCGGAAGGGGATGTGCATGTCTCCAACGAACTGGGCCGCCTGTTGAATGTGGCGGACAAGCTGGCCCAGCAGCGGGGCGACGCCTATCTCTCCAGCGAGCTGGTGCTGCAGGCGGCGCTGGAGGACAAGGGGCCTCTGGGCAAGCTGCTCAAGGACCACGGCGTTGAGCGCAAGGCCCTGAACGACGCCATCGAGAAAATCCGTGGCGGCGAGACCGTGGACAATCCGGAGGCGGAAGAAGCCCGCGAGGCACTGGACAAATACACCATCGACCTCACCGCCCGGGCCGAGGAGGGCAAGCTGGACCCGGTCATCGGCCGTGATGACGAGATCCGCCGCACCATCCAGGTACTGCAGCGCCGGCGCAAGAACAACCCGGTGCTGATCGGCGAGGCCGGTGTGGGTAAAACCGCCATTGTGGAAGGCCTGGCACAGCGCATCGTGGACGGTCAGGTGCCGGAAGGGCTCAAGGACAAGCGGGTGCTGTCACTGGACATCGGTGCCCTTCTGGCCGGCGCCAAGTACCGTGGCGACTTCGAGGAGCGCCTCAAGGCCGTGCTCAAGGAGCTGGGCCAGGAAGAGGGCCGTGTGATCCTCTTTATCGACGAGATCCACACCATGGTGGGGGCCGGCAAGACCGAAGGCTCCATGGACGCGGGCAATATGCTCAAGCCGGCACTGTCCCGTGGCGAGCTGCACTGTGTCGGTGCCACCACACTGAATGAATACCGCGAGAACATCGAAAAGGACGCCGCACTGGAGCGGCGATTCCAGAAAGTGCTGGTGAACGAGCCCGGCGATGAGGACACCGTGGCCATACTGCGGGGCCTGAAGGAGCGCTACGAGGTGCACCACGGCGTGGAGGTCACAGACAGTGCCATCATTGCCGCGGCCCGTCTTTCAAGCCGCTATATTACCGACCGCCAGCAGCCGGACAAGGCCATCGACCTGGTGGACGAGGCGGCCAGTCAGATCCGCATGGAAATGGACTCCAAGCCCGAGCCGCTGGACCGCCTTGAGCGGCGCCTGATCCAGCTGAAGATGGAACGGGAGGCCATGAAGAACGAAACCGACGCCGCCTCCAAAAAACGTCTGGAAGAACTGGAAGACGTCATCAGCGAAGTGGAGCGTGAGTACTCGGACCTGGAAGAGGTCTGGAACACCGAGAAGGCCGCCCTCCATGGCACCCAGAAGATCAAGAGCCAGCTGGAAGAGGCCCGCATCGAGCTGGAGAACGCCCGCCGCGCCGGGGACCTGGGGCGCATGTCCGAGATCCAGTACGGCAAGATCCCGGACCTGGAGCGTCAGCTGGACTGGGCCAGCCAGGCGGAAATGATGGAGATGACACTGCTGCGCAACCGGGTGACCGAAACCGAGATTGCGGAGGTGGTCTCCAAGTGGACCGGCATCCCCGTCTCCAAGATGCTGGAAGGGGAGCGTGACAAGCTGCTGCGCATGGAGGAGGCCCTGCACGATCGGGTCATCGGCCAGGACGAGGCGGTCAGTGCCGTGTGCG
>JAWWAC010000084.1:0-10118 GCA_033721915.1 Oleiphilaceae bacterium | reverse complement strand
GGTGATTCTGGTGATTGGTAACAGCATCCGCATGGCCATTGAAAACCGCCGCAGTGAAATCCGGGTGGTCAAGCTGGTGGGCGGTACGGACACCTTTGTGCGCCGGCCCTTCCTGTACACCGGCCTCTGGTCCGGACTCCTGGGGGGGATGCTGGCCTGGTGGCTGGTGGAGGTGGCCCTGTGGTGGCTGAGTGGCCCCGTTGAGCTACTGGCGGGACTGTACAACAGCGACTTCAGCCTGTTGCGGCTGCCCTTCAGCGGGCTGCTGGCCCTGCTGGCTACGGCCATGGGGCTGGGCTGGCTGGGTGCCTGGCTGGCGGTGAAGCGCCATCTGCGTCTGATCGAGCCTTAATACAGCCCATGGAACCGCTGTAACGGGCCCGTGGCGGTCCTGGAACTCTGATCCTCCTATCCGATCCATGGAACACCAAGCAGTAAAACATCGAAAAACAGCCGGTTTTACGGTGGTAACCGCGAAATTCCATTGTTAAGGGTATTAAGGGTGAGTTAATCAGCTGCGTTGCAACTATTTTGGCCGTGACCCATTGAAAAAAACGGCCCCTGACGCAATATATTTGGCTATATTCCGTCACGAGTAACGTGGCTGGCCGGCTACCGGCTGTGTTAATCTGGAAACAAGGGTTCCACGTACAAGGGGAGGCCTAGTTAATGAGCAAGGAGTTACAGTTGAGGCACAATCTGGTTCCAGGTGCGAACCTGGAAAGCTACATTCAGACCGTTAACCAGATCCCGGTGCTGACTGTGGAAGAAGAGCGCGATCTGTCACACCGTCTGCACCATGAGGGCGATCTGGAAGCGGCCCGTCAGATGGTGCTCTCGCACCTGCGTTTTGTGGTGCATATTGCCCGCAGTTACGCCGGTTATGGCCTGGCTCAGGCGGATCTGATCCAGGAAGGCAATGTCGGGCTGATGAAAGCGGTCAAGCGCTTCAACCCGGAATTCGGCGTGCGACTGGTGTCCTTTGCCGTGCACTGGATCAAGGCGGAAATCCACGAGTTTATACTGCGCAACTGGCGCATCGTGAAAGTGGCCACCACCAAGGCCCAGCGCAAGCTGTTCTTCAACTTGCGCAGCTCCAAGAAGCGCCTTGAGTGGCTCAACAGCAATGAAGTGGATGCTATTGCCGACGATCTGGGCGTGGCGTCGAAAGTGGTGCGTGAAATGGAGGGGCGCATGTCCTCCCACGACGCTTCTTTTGATGGTCCCATGGATGAGGACGACGACGCGCCCTGGCAGGCACCGGCTCATTACCTGCAGGATCATGGTCAGAATCCGGCCGTTCAGCTGGAGCAGTCCGACTGGACCGAGGACACCAATGGCCGCCTGATGTCGGCCCTGTCCGCTCTGGACGAGCGCAGCCAGGACATACTGCGCCAGCGCTGGCTGTCCGATGGCAAATCCACGCTGCACGAGCTGGCGGACAAGTACGGCGTCTCCGCCGAGCGCATCCGTCAGCTGGAAAAAAATGCCATGAAGAAAATCCGCATGGAGATGGTGGCTTAATCCGCCTTTTCCTGACGGAGCCCGGGAGTCACCGTTCAAGGACGGAGCTTTCGGGCTTTTTTTTGTAGCCCTGCCCTGACACCTCGCTGCGGACACACCACCCATGACTTCTCCAGCCGCCATTGCCTTTCTCGGTATCGGTCTGATGGGCCGCCCCATGGTGGAGAACCTGCTGGCCGCCGGACACCGGCTCAGCCTCTGGAACCGCACCCCCGCCAAAGCGGACGTTTTCCGTGACCGGGCCCGCATTGCCGGAAGCCCCGCCGCTGCGGTGACCGGTGTGCAAACGGTCATTACCATGCTGGAGCACGGTGAGGCGGTGGAGTCGGTGCTGATGCAGCCGGCGCTGCTGGAGGCACTGGCGCCGGGCACACTGGTGGTGGATATGAGCTCCATCGCACCGGCCATGGCCCGTCAGCACGGCGAACGGCTGGCGCGCATGGGTGTGGACTACCTGGATGCCCCGGTCTCCGGAGGCACGCTGGGGGCACAGCAGGCCCGACTGAGCATCATGGCCGGCGGTGAGCCGGCGGCACTGGAGCGGGCCAGGCCGGTGCTGGAAGCGCTGGGGCAACTGCGCCGTGTCGGGCCCACCGGCGCCGGACAACTGGCCAAGCTGGCCAACCAGGCCATCGTGGCCTGCAATATCGCCTCCGTGGCGGAGGCGCTGCTGCTGGCCAGGCGCGGTGGTGCCGATGAGGCGGCGGTGCGGGAGGCACTGCTGGGAGGCTTTGCCGGCAGCCGTGTGCTGGAGCTCCACGGGCAGCGCATGCTGGACCGGGATTTCCAGCCAGGGGCACCGGCGCGCATCCAGCTCAAGGACCTGACCCTGATACTGGCGGAAGCGGACGCTCAGGGGCTGACCCTGCCCATGAGCCGTCAGGCCATGGCGGCCTTCCGTTCACTGGTGGAGCAGGGCCACGGCGAGCTGGACCACAGCAGTCTGATGCTGGAGCTTGAGCGCCTCAATCCTCTGCCGGACCGGAACTGATGCCTGCACTGGCCGCCAATCTGACCCTGCTGTTTCGCGAGCTCCCCTTCACCGAGCGCTTTGCCGCCGCCGCCCGCGCCGGTTTTACCGGTGTGGAATGCCTCTTCCCCTATGACTGGCCCGCCGCCGAGCTGGCACGGCGTCTCAGTGACAACGGGCTGCAACAGGTGCTGTTCAACGCCCCCGCCGGGGACTGGGAGGCCGGTGAGCGGGGCCTGGCCTGCCACCCAGGGCGGGAGGAGGAGTTCCGTGCCGGTGTGTACCGGGCACTGGAGTACGCCGCCGTGCTCGGCTGCCCCCGCATCCACTGCCTGGCGGGGCTGCTCCCGCCAGACGTGAGCCGCCACCAGGCCTGGGACTGTCTTTGCGAGAACCTGGCCTGGGCGGCGGATACACTGGCGCCAGAGGGGGTGGCACTGATGATCGAGCCCATCAATTCCCGCATCGATATGCCGGGCTTTTTCATCGACCGGGCCGGACTGGCCAGGACCCTGATGGAACAGCTCAATCGCCGCAACGCCTGGCTGCAGTTCGACCTTTACCATGGCGCCGTAATGGAGGAGGATCTGTGGGGAGCACTGGAGGCCCATCTGCCGGTGACAGGGCATATCCAGTTTGCGGACCTGCCGGGGCGCCATGAGCCGGGCACCGGCGAGCTGCCTCTGGCGGCGCTGTTCCACTGGCTGGACCAGGCGGGCTACCCGGGCTGGGTGGCGGCGGAGTACCACCCCAGTGGCGACACCCTAAGCAGCCTTGAGCCACTCGCTCCCTGGCTGCGGTCCCCTGGGCGGCGGTCTTGAGCCTGACCCTTAAATTTATGGTAACTTTGCCTTTAATGGGGTGGGCCGTAACCTCCGTGAAGAGACCATTAACAGCTACTACGGCACCGCCCAGAGGTGCCGGGCTGGACAGAACCTTAGAGGGAGTCGCCGGTGCGCGTTTTAGTGATAGAAGATGACCAGGATGTGGCCGCCTATCTGACCAAGGGCCTGAGAGAATCGGATTATGTGGTGGACCATGCCTCGGACGGCAAAGAGGGCCTGATGATGGCCGCCAGCGAGTCCTACGACATCATGATCGTGGACCGCATGCTGCCCAATATGGACGGCCTGAACATCATCAAGACGGTGCGGGCCACCGGCAACCAGACACCGATACTGATCCTCAGTGCACTGGGGGACGTGGACGCCCGTGTGGAGGGGCTGCGCGGTGGCGGTGACGATTACCTCACCAAGCCCTTTTCCTTCACCGAGCTGCTGGCCCGCCTGGACGCACTGGGGCGTCGCAGCAAGCAGTCCCAGGAAACCGACACGGTGCTCCATGTGGCGGACCTGGAAATGGACCTGCTGGCCCGCACCGTGCGCCGCAGCGGCCAGAACATCGATGTACAGCCACGGGAATTCCGCCTGCTGGAGTACCTGATGCGCCATGCCGACCAGGTGGTGACCCGTACCATGCTGCTGGAGAAGGTCTGGGACTACCATTTCGACCCCCAGACCAATGTCATTGACGTGCACATCAGCCGTCTGCGTTCCAAGATTGACAAGGGCTTTGAAAAGCCGCTGCTGCACACGGTCCGGGGTGCGGGATACATGCTTCGTGAAGATTCTTAGTCAGCTACGGACCTCCACCTTTCAGCTGGCTCTGCTCTACATGGTGGTCTTTGCCACCTCGGTGTTCATACTGCTGGCGTTTATCTACTGGCGTACCGCCGGCTTCATGACCGAACAGACCGACCAGACCATCGAGGCGGAAATCGTCGGTCTGGCGGAGCAGTACCGGGGCCGCGGCATCAACGGCCTGATCAGCATACTGCGCGAGCGGGTCGCCCGTGACCCCAATGGCAAGTCCCTCTACCTGTTCACAACAGAAGACTACCTGAAGCTGGCCGGCAATCTCTCAAAGTGGCCGGACGAGGCGGAGGGCAGCGACGGCTGGATCGATTTCACCTTGAATGAAGAACTGGGCTGGGAAGGGGAGCCCCGACTGGCCCGTGCCCGTGTGTTTGAAGTGCAGGGCGGCTTGCGCCTGCTGGTGGGGCGGGATGTACAGGAGCTGGCCACGCTCAAGCAGCTGATCGAGACAGCCATGAACTGGGGCATGGGCATCACGTTGGGTCTGGCACTGATCGGCGGCCTGATGATGAGCTACAGCACCTCCAAGCGCATCGAGGTGATCAACCAGACCTCAAGGCGCATCATGAACGGCCACCTGTCACTGCGCATTCCCTCCCGGGGCACCCACGACGACTTCGACCAGCTGGCGGACAACCTCAACCAGATGCTGGACCGCATCGAGTACCTCATGGAGGGGATACGTCACGTCTCCGACTCCATCGCCCACGACCTGCGCACCCCCCTGACCCGTCTGCGCAGTCAGCTGGAAGATACCCTGCTGGCGGTCAGGGAGCCACAGGCACAGGAGCAGGTGGGCCGTGCCGTTGCCGAGGCGGACCAGCTGCTGGCCACCTTCAATGCCCTGCTGCGCATTGCCCGGCTGGAAACCGGTGGCAAGGCCACGGACAACGCACCGGTGGATCTGGGGGCGCTGGTGACGGATGCGGTGGAGCTTTACGAGGCGGTGGCGGAAGAAAAGGACCAGCAGCTGCAGTGTCAGGTGGACGGGCAGGTGGTGATAGACGGCGACCGGGACCTGCTGTTCCAGGCAGTGAGCAACCTGATCGACAACGCCATCAAGTACACCCCGGAGGAAGGCCGTATCAGTGTGCGCGTGGGGCGCAACCAGGAAAGGGCCCTGATCGAGGTGGCGGACAGCGGGGACGGCATTCCGGACAGCGAGAAGGAAAAGGTGTTCCAGCGTTTTTACCGGGTCGGCAAGAGCCGCTCACAACCGGGCAACGGTCTGGGCCTCAGCCTGGTGGGTGCTGTGGTGGAGATGCACAAGGGACTGATCGAACTGGAAGACCGCCACCCCGGAGAGCAGCCTCCGGGGTTGCGGGTACGCCTGTCACTGCCCGTGGTGGCCGAGAAAGGCGCTGAGAGTGCCGGTTAAGCCTTGCTTTCGAAACGGCTGCGCAGAGCCTGCACCGGCTTGAGCAGCTGTTCAGCGGTCTGCTCGGCACGGTGGCGGTAGAAGCCGACGCGGGCATTGAGGCTGTCCAGCTCCCCTTCAAAGCGCTTTTGTTCGGCCATGGCCAGTGCAATCAGGCTGTGGCGGTTGACGCGGTTGGTGATGCCCAGACTGGCCAGCTGATAGCCCAGGTTGTCCAGGCCCTGCAGTGCGGTATCAACGAGTTTCTTGCGGTTCATGGGGTAACTCCTTTCTGGGTGGTTTTCACTGGCGCCGGCCCCGTAGTGGATTGCTGCGAGGTTGGCCTGCTGCAGGGGCGGCGGCAATGATGTCTGCGCCCGTGGAGTGACCGCTGGGGTCGCCCAGGGTGCGGGCTTGATTGACCTATACGCTAACGGGAAGAATTAGAGTGCTCAACCTAATGCAGCGGTTCCTGTCTGACTCCGCCGTAACGGCGGGGACAAGACGCCGTAACCGACCCTGGCCTAGAGTTGAGACTCAGGCTGGCGAAAGCCGGTCTGGTGCTCTCTGTTAAACCCTCCGATAACAGTGCTAGCCTGACCCCGCTTCCGCGGGGTCTTTTTTTTCCCGTGGTAATGGCTCCGGCCCCGGCGGCGTCCGAAACGGTGGCGTTGCAAAACGATGGCGTTATACAGTAATGGCCGCAAAGGGAGTGAACTGCCATGGCAAATCCGACCGATCCGACCCCGAACAAGCACACCGCCAGTAACGGAGTCCGCCCCAGGGCCACCGTGCGCCGCCGTGGCGCCTGCTATATCACCCCGGAGGGGGAGCGGGCACTGCGCGCCGAGCTGCGCTACCTGTGGAAGGAAAAGCGCCCCGAGGTCACCCGCTCGGTGTCGGAGGCGGCGGCCCAGGGGGACCGCTCCGAGAACGCGGAGTACATCTACGGCAAGAAACAGTTGCGGGAGATCGACCGGCGGGTGCGCTTTCTCGACAAGCGTCTGGCGGAGCTGACTGTGGTGCGGGACCTGCCGCGGGATCAGCACAAGGTGTTCTTCGGCGCCTGGGTGCGCCTGGAGAACGACGCCGGAGAGACACTGGAGTACCGTCTGGTGGGGCCCGACGAGGCGGATATCAGCCAGGGCTACCTGAGCATTGATGCGCCATTGGCCCGCAGCCTGCTGCAGCGTGAGGTGGGGGATGGAGTGCGGGTACCCACCCCACAGGGGCCCCGTCTCTGGCAGGTCCGGGGCATTCGCTATCAGTAGCCCCGGCACATCACGCCGTGACGGCGTGCACGAATTCCCATTTCGGCTGTCTTATCGGTTGCCGGCAGGGTGGTATTGCCGCAAAGCGTGATGCCATAACCATTTCCCGCCGGCCGCTGTCCTTACCATGGATGAACAGACAGGCAGAGGGAACCGGGTTCATGAACGTCAGACAATCTCAGTGCCAGTGGCTCCTTGCGGCGCTCATGCTGGCTATGCCGGCTCTGGGGCAGAGCCAGGAGACACAACAGCAGCGAACCAAGAGAACGGAGCCGGAGCAGGCCCCCGCCCCATCCACGGTGGAGAACATCCCGTTGTCACCACTGGATCCGGAGCAACTGAGCGAGTCGGCACTGCAGGGTCTGCCGCCGGAGGCGTTCACGGAAGAGGCGTTTGTGGACGTTCTGGTGGAGCCGGTGTTTTACAGCGAGAACTTCTCCGGTTCGCAGCCACAGCGACTGATCCGCTACCAGCAGCTGCAGCTGCTTCTGGAAGACCAGGAGCTGCGTCAGCAGTTAAGGCCCGCTCCCATGGTGCCCCGGATTCCGCTGAACCAGAATGGCCGGCAGGCGGGGCCGGACCACAGTATCAGGACACAGCCGCAGTAAGTGGCTCTGAAAGAGGGCTTTCCAGGGGGTCGGGCTGGTTCAGCACATGGCGGTAAAAGAAGCTCAGTGCATTACCCGCCTGATTGCGGGTGGCCCTTGAGGCACCCAGCCGCTGGGTCAGTTCACTGAGAAATTCACGGGCATGCTCACCCTGCAGATTCTCCGGGCTTGGCATGCCATGGAAGAGCACAAAACGGCTGATCCAGTGCTGGTAGATATGCCGGGTTCTGGGGCGGAGGGGGTGTTGTGCTATGGCCTGCTCAAGTTGTTTGTGCAGGCCGGTCTGGCTCTGTTCGAGCGCTTCCGGGATGCTCATGGCTGTCTGTCCCTGGGTTCTTGTTATTGTCAGAGTAGGCGCATTCTATGACAAAACCATGAAGGACACCAGAGGTTGCCAAAGCGACCTTTTATGGCGTCTCTGCCCCGCTGTGGCAGTGCCTGGGGCAAGGCACGAAGCGGAGCAGGAGACAGTCCGGCGAAATCAGCCGTTTTTCTTCTTTTGCTCTTCCAGCAGGTCAATATACTGCTGCATGGCCTTTTCCGGGCTGGTGCCCTTGTGCTTCTCCCAGGCGCTGTACTTGGCCCGACCTACCACATCCAGCATGCCGGGCTTCTTGCCTTTCACATCCCCTTCAGTGGCCTGTTTGTAAAGGGCATAGAACTGCAGTTTGAGGTCATTGGAGGGCTCGAAGTCCCCTTCCGCGGTCTGGACGTATTTAACGGCGTTATCGAATTGTTCTTTCAGATCACTCATGCATATCACCTTGTAGAGCCGGTCTTGGAAAGGGTGAATAGTCACCACGTTCGGGGCAATCGCCTGTGATTATAGCCGCGCAGGCCGGTCAGGTCATGTCCCGTTACGGCATGGTGGGCCAAAGGCGATAAATCGGGTAGTCTTGGCCTCTTTCCCGCCCATGTCACAGGAGCTTGACCATGGCCAGCGCCAACCGACTCAGTCGCATCGTTGCCACCATCAACCGTCTGCCGGCCTTTGCCCGCAGCCAGGCACTGACCCGCTTTTTCGGACGCATGGTGCCCTTTACCGGCACAGTGGGTATCCGTATCGCCACACTGACTCCGGACCGCTGCGTGATTGAACTGAAAAACCGCCGCCGGGTGCAGAACCACATCGGCAGTGTCCACGCCGTGGCCAGCCTGTTGATGGCCGAGTCCGCCACCGGTTTTCTGGTGGGGCAGAATGTCCCCGATGACCGTGTACCGGTGATCAAGACCATACGGGGCGACTATGTGAAGCGGGCCAAGGGGGATATGCGGGTGATCGCCAGTCTCAGCCCCGACCAGGCCGCCATGATCCGTGACACGGAGAAAGGCGAGACACTGGTGCCGGTGACCATCACCGATGGTGAGGGCCGTGAGCCCATTCTCATCGAGATGCTCTGGGCCTGGACGCCCAAAAAGAGGGATTGATCCTGAACGGAGTCAGCAAACTATAACGGTCTGTCTATACTTCAGTGCCGGGTCCATTGAATCCGAAATACCGATTTCGAAGCGGGCCTTCAGGAGCAGTAATGACCGCAGTTCAGACGGGCAACGAGAGGGTGCCTGAAAACCTGGCAACAGGCCGGCGATGGCGGATGGTGCGCATCCTGCCACTGCTGTGCCTGCTGCCGCTGTTGATGGGGCTGCAGCCACTGGTGGTGGAGAATCGCGACCACCAGCCACTGACCGGTCATCTGGAATACCTCAAGGAGGGGGAGGAGACGCAGACACTGGAATCCCTCACCGGCCCGGCCATGGAGGAGCAATGGAAAACGCTGCCCCGCTCCGGCGCCAACCTGGGCTACGACCAGGATGCGATCTGGTACCGCCTGATACTGACCAACGATCAGGACCGGGCGCTGGAACGGCTGCTGGTGATCAACTACCCGCTGCTGGATGATATCCGCTATTACCGCCTCTCCCCCGCCGGTGAGCTGCTGGAACAACAGCATACCGGCGACAGCCTGCCTCACGACAGTCGTGTCGTCCCGCACCGGATTTTTGCCTTTCCGCTGACACTGGATTCCGGTGACACCCAGTCCGTTTACCTGCGGATACAGACCCGTGGATCCCATCAGGTGCCTCTGCAATTGTGGCAGCCCGAGGCGTTCCATGAAGCCAGCCACCTGGAGGCCGTTGGCCGTGGCATGTTCTACGGCATGCTGCTCTTGATGGTGATTTTCAACCTCTTCCTGTTCCACTCACTGCGCGAGCGCAGCTTCTTTTACTATGTGTTGAGCATGGCCTCACTGCTGCTGCTGATGATGGGGCTCCACGGTATCGCCTTCCAGTACCTGTTTCCGGAGGCGCCGACGCTGCACGAACAGGTGATTCTCTCCACCTCGCCACTGGTGCTGCTGTTTTTCTGCCTCTTTGCCGACCAGTTTCTCAAGCTCACCAGCACCATGCCCAGAGGCCATCAACTGATGCAGCTGCTGGCCGGGATGGCACTGTTGCTGCTGGCGGCCAGCCTGGTGTTGCCCTATGGGCTGGTCACGAGGTTGACGGTCTGGTTGAGTCTGCCGGTGTGCATCGCCATGCTGTTAGTGGCGCTTCTGGTTTGGCGTGGTGGTGACACCAGCGGGCGTTATTTTGTCACCGCCTGGCTGGCACTGCTGGTGGGAGGGGTGCTCTGGCTGGGCCGACTGATGGGGTGGGTGCCGGGCAGCCTTCTCACCGAGTACGCCATTGAAATCGGCGCCGTCTCACAGGGTGTGCTGCTGTCCTTTGCCC
>JAWWAC010000083.1:0-10564 GCA_033721915.1 Oleiphilaceae bacterium | reverse complement strand
CATCAACGCCGATGAGGTCAGTGCCCGGCGCATCACACCCGCCAGCGGCAATGCCTTGCCGGATGACCGCCAGGCCTCCGTTGAGATCACCGACACCAGCCAGCTCGGCACGCGCTCCTTCACACTGGAGTTCACCGGCCCCGGAGACCGGGAATACCAGTTGCGGGACTCGGTCACCGGCGAGCAGGTCAAGGGCGGCCGCATCCCCTCGGAGCTGCCGGCCACCATCAGCGGCGAGGGCTTTGAAATCAACCTGGAGTCCGGCAGCTTCCAGCAGGGAGACCGCTTCCTGGTGCGGCCCACCTTTGACGGCGCCAAGGACCTGGGCGTGGCCATAGAGCGCCCCGAGGATCTGGCGCTGGCCGCCCCCATCCGCGCCACCACCGCCGCCGGCAACCAGGGTACCGGCCAGATCACCCAGGGGGAGATGCTGGACATACGCGACCCCGTTACCGGGCGGCCGCTGCAGAGCCTGAATGAGCAGGGCGAGCTGACACCCCCCATGACGGTGCGTTTTATTTCCGAAACCCGTTTCCAGGTGCTGGACAACAGTGACCCCGCCAACCCGGTGCCACTGTCGCCGCCACTGAACAATGTGCGCTTCAACCCGGGCACCAGTAATCCGGTGTTCAGTGCCGACCCCGGTGCCCGCAGCATCAGCAGCAAAGGGGATTCACTGGATACCATCGGCGTCAATGGCGAGAACGGCTACGGCGCACAGCAGCTGACCGTCTCAAGACGAGACCCGGAAACCGGCGCATTCAGCCAGAAAACACTGGCCGTACTGGGCCCCAATGCCTCTGCCCGGGAAATCGCCAACGCACTGGGTAACGCCAGCGGTGTGAGCGCCACCGCCTACACCGAAGTGCGCATGGCGGACTTTGCCGGAGACGGCAACACCACGGTCACACTGACGGTGGATGGCAAGAGCGCGACACTGGCCGTGCCCGGTGAGTTCACCGCGGACAACCTCAACCAGGCCATTGAGAACAACGAGGACTTCGCCGCACTGGGGCTGACCGCCGTCAGTGACGGCGAGGGCCTGACACTGCGCTCGGACCGTGGCGACGATATCAGTCTGGCCATCGCCGGTGACGGCAGCCTGGACCTGGAGAAGATCAACCCCTACGACCGCTCCGTGGCCAACACACAGCCACTGGCCAATGGCGACAACGCCACCGTGGGCGGCGTGGTGGACGCCACCCTGGCGGACGGTGTGCGGGTCAACGCCGACAACAACGAGGTGTTCCGCCAGGCTCCGGTCAGCGCCAGCGCCTACAAGGGCTTCCAGTTCCTCATCAGTGGCCGCCCTGAGGCACAGGACCGCTTTGATATCCAGTCCAACCCCGATGGCACCGCCGACAACCGCATCGGACTGGCACTGGGGGAGCTGAAAAACGGCGCCAGCCTCGGCCGTGACGGCCAGAGTTTCGGTGGCGCCTACGCCTCGGTGGTGGAATCCGTGGGCTCCACCACCCGCTCGGCCCAGATCGACGAGGAGGCGGCCCGCACCCTCAAGCGCCAGTCCGAGGACCGCTGGCAGTCCACCTCCGGGGTCAACCTGGACGAGGAGGCGGGCAAACTGGTCCAGTTCCAGGCGTCCTACAACGCATCGGCCCAGGTGGTCTCCATCGCCAGGGACCTGTTTGACACTCTCTTAGGCACCTTCCGCTAGGCGGAGGAGGACAATCATGCGCATCTCAACCAGCCAGGTTTTTGACAGCGGTGTCCAGCGTCTGCAGGACATCAATGTCCAGCAGCAGAAAACCCAGCAGCAGGTGGCCACCGGCAAGAAGCTGCTGACCCCCTCCGACGATCCGGTGGCCTCCACACGCATACTGCAGCTCAAGCAGGAGCTCAGCAGCACCGAACAGTTCAAGGACAACATCAACCTGTCACGCAGCCGCCTTGAGCGACAGGACTCGGTGCTGTCCACGGTCAACGAATCCATTATCCGGGTCCGTGAGCTGACCATTCAGGCCGGTGACGGGGCACTCAGCAGCCAGGACCGCAAGACACTGGCCGTGGAGCTGCGCCAGGTGCTGGACCAGATGGCCAGCCAGGCCAACACCCAGGGGGCCGACGGGGAGTACCTGTTTGCCGGTCACAAGGGCCAGACGCAGCCTTTCCAGAAGGACAATGCCGGCAACTGGGTCTACCAGGGGGACGAAGGCCAGCGTTCCGTGGAAATCGACAAGGGCGTGACACTGCCGGTCACCAATAATGGCAAACAGACCTTTGTGGACATTCCCAGCGACAGGCCCACCTTCGCCACCCGTGCCAGTGAGGCCAATACCGCCAATCCACCGGCCAGTATCAGCGCCGGCATTGTGACTGACCGGGAGACCTTTGAGGACTTCCACCCGGACGACCTGGTGGTCAAGTTCGACCGTGACGCCGGCGGCAACACCGTCTACAGCGTGCACTCAAGGGACACCGGCCGTCAGCTGGTGGACGGGGCCCCCTACGAGAGCGGCCAGCCCATTACCGTGGCGGGCATGCAGTTCGAGGTGCAGGGGGAGCCGGAGCCAGGGGATGCCTTCTTCGTGGAAACCACCGACAGTCAGGGTCTGTTGACCACGGTGGAAAAGCTCATAGAGGGGCTGGAGAAGCATCCGGACTCCCCGGAGGGGCGTGTCGCCCTGCGGGACACCATCGACCAGACACTGGCCAACCTGGACAACGGCCAGAACCGGGCGCTGCAGGTGCAGTCCAGCGTCGGCACCCGGCTGAATACCCTGGAGGCCACCGAGGCGTTTCTCGAGGACAGCGACCTGCTCAGCAAGGAAACCCTCTCCGAGCTGGAAGATCTGGACTACGCCGAGGCCATCAGCCGACTGACCCAGCAGGGGTTTGTCCTGCAGGCCGCCCGGCAGTCCTTTGCCCAGATCGCCCGGTTGTCACTGTTCGACAGCCTGTAAGAGGTAACGGGCGCTGGACAAAAGCGTCCATCACGGGCAAACTGCGGCTCGCTTGCGGGAGTGGCGGAATGGTAGACGCGCCGGTCTCAAACACCGGTACTGAAAGGTGTGAGGGTTCGAGTCCCTCCTCCCGCACCACTATAGGATCTCACGGGGCCGTGCATCGACCACGGACTGCCCCGGCCGCCCGGTAAAGACCACAACCCCTGATGAAGCGCTCCGACTTTCACTTCGACCTGCCCGACTCACTGGTGGCCCGTTACCCCCTCAAGGAACGCACCGCCAGCCGTCTGTTGTGCCTGGACGGCGCCAGTGGTGCCGTGTCCCACCGCCAGTTTGCCGACCTGGAGCAGCAGCTGCGCCCCGGGGATCTGCTGGTGTTCAACGACACCCGGGTGATACCGGCCCGTCTCCATGGCCACAAAGCCAGCGGCGGCCGGGTGGAGCTGCTGCTGGAGCGCATGCTGGAGGACCAGCAGGCGCTGGTGCACATCCGCAGCTCCAAGTCCCCCAGGGCCGGCTCTGAGCTGATACTGGAGCAGGGGGTGCGGGTCCGGGTGGAGGGCCGTGCCGGCGCCCTGTTCCGGGTGCGCTTTCTCAGCGAGACGCCGTTGCTGGAGATACTGGAGGCCATCGGCCATATGCCGCTCCCCCCCTACATCGACCGCCCCGACGAGGCCAGTGACCAGTCCCGTTACCAGACCGTCTACGGCCGCCATCCCGGTGCCGTGGCCGCCCCCACCGCAGGGCTGCATTTCGACCAGCCCATGCTGGACCGGCTGGCTGCCAGAGGCGTGTCCCAGACCTTTGTCACGCTTCATGTGGGGGCGGGCACCTTCCAGCCGGTGCGTGTGGAGAATATCAGCGAACACGAGATGCACCAGGAGTGGCTGTCAGTGGGTGAGGACACCGTGGCCGCGGTGGAGCAGGCCAGGGCCCGTGGTGGCCGTGTCGTGGCCGTGGGAACCACCGCCGTGCGCTCACTGGAGTCCGCCGCCGCCGGTGGCAAGCTGGCCCCCTTCGAGGGGGATACCGGCATCTTCATCTACCCCGGCTATCGCTTCCGCTGCGTGGATGCCCTGATCACCAACTTCCACCTGCCGGAATCCACGCTGATCATGCTGGTCAGTGCCTTTGCCGGCTACCGGCACACCATGGACGCCTACCGCGAGGCGGTGGCGGAGCAGTACCGCTTTTTCAGCTATGGCGACGCCATGTTCATCTCGCCCCATCCCGCCAGTATGGCGTCCGGGGACACCGGCAACGAGGAGTAACCCATGGCACGCCCGTGCGACATGCACTTTGAGCACCTGGCCAGCGACGGCCAGGCCCGCCGTGGCCGTCTGCGCTTCAGTCGCGGCAGCGTGGAGACACCGGCCTTCATGCCAGTGGGCACCTACGGCACCGTCAAGGGCATGCTGCCCAGGGACATTGCCGGCACCGGCGCCGAGATCCTGCTGGGCAACACCTTCCACCTGATGCTGCGCCCCGGCACCGAGGTGATCGCCGCCCATGGGGACCTGCACGACTTCATGCACTGGCCGGGCCCAATCCTCACCGACTCCGGCGGCTTCCAGGTGTTCAGTCTGGGCAAGACCCGCAAGATCACCGAAGAGGAAGTGACCTTCCAGTCCCCGGTCAACGGCTCGAAGGTGACCCTGTCCCCGGAGTCCTCCATGGCGGTGCAGAAGGCCCTGGGGGCGGATGTGGTGATGATCTTTGATGAATGCACCCCTTATCCGGCCACGGAAAGCGAGGCCCGCGCCTCCATGGAGCTGTCACTGCGCTGGGCGCAGCGCAGCAAGCGCGCCCACGGGGACAGCCCGGCGGCGTTGTTCGGCATTGTGCAGGGAGGCATGTACGAATCACTGCGCCGCGAGTCACTGCAGGGGCTGAAGGCCATTGGCTTTGACGGCTACGCCATTGGCGGACTGTCCGTGGGGGAACCCAAGGAAGACATGCTGCGGGTGCTGGAAGCCACCACACCGGAGATGCCCGCGGATGCCCCCCGTTACCTGATGGGCGTGGGCAAGCCCGAGGACATCGTGGAGGCGGTGTGCCGTGGTGTGGACATGTTCGACTGCGTTCTGCCCACCCGCAACGCCCGCAATGGCTACCTGTTCACCCACGAAGGGGTGGTCAAGATCCGCAATGCCCGCCACAAGAGCGACACCGCCCCACTGGACAGACGCTGCGAGTGTTACACCTGCCGGAATTTCTCCAGGGCCTACCTGCACCATCTCGACCGCTGCGGTGAAATTCTGGCCAGCCAGCTCAATACCTTGCACAACCTGCACTATTACCAGAAACTCATGGCCGGATTGCGTGGGGCAATCGAAGCAGGTACATTGTGCGACTTCGTGGATCAGTTCTACGCCATGCGCGGTCTGAAACGACCCGAAACCGACCAGGGCGGGGCCACTGAACATCCGCTCTAGCCGTGACAACCACACTTCCCATTGTATTAACGGAGACGCTCCGATGACGTTGATTCGCACGCTGTTCCTGACTGTTCTGCTGTTTGTGCTGCCGGCAGTGGCTGTTGCCGCGCCACAGGGCGCCCCGGGTGTCATGTCGCAGGTCATTCTCTTCGGTGGCTTTATCCTGATCTTCTATTTCCTGATCTGGCGCCCCCAGTCCAAGCGGGCCAAAGAGCACAAGGCCCTGGTGTCGGGTCTGGACAAGGGGGACGAAGTGGTCACCGGTGGCGGCCTGGCGGGACGTGTGGTGCGCCTTCAGGACGACTTCATGGTGCTGGAAGTGGCCGACAACGTGGAAGTGAAGGTGCAGCGCCAGGCCGTGGCCCAGGCACTGCCCAAAGGGACTCTGAAAGACATCTGATCCAGGCGGACAGCCCCCGGCCCGGCTGGCCGGGGAGACTCCAGCCCCGTTGCCAATAGGACCCCCGATGCTGAACAAGTATCCCCTCTGGAAGAACCTGCTCATCGCCGCCGTTGTGCTGTTGGGCGCCATCTATGCCTCGCCCAACCTCTTCCCGGATGACTACGCCGTGCAGATCAGCGGCGGCAGCGCCAATGTGGATGTGACGGAAACACAGCTTGAAAAGGCCAAATCCACCCTGGAAGAGGCGGGGGTCGAGTACCGTGACCCACAACTGGAGGAAGGGCTGGCCATGCTGCGCTTTGACTCCAGTGAAGCCCAGCTGAAGGCACGGTCACTGATCCAGAAGGCGCTGGGGCGGGACTATGTGGCGGCACTGAGCCTGGCACGCACCACCCCCGAATGGCTGGAAAGCCTGGGCGCCGGCCCCATGACACTGGGCCTGGACCTGCGCGGTGGCGTTCACTTCATGCTGGAAGTGGACATGGAGCAGGCCGTGGAGCAGCGTCTGGAGGTCTACGCCAGCGAGATCAAGCGCCAGCTGCGGGAAGAGCGCATCCGCTACCGCGACGGTGACCCCACCGAGGAAGGCGTGCTGCGCTTTGCCTTCCGGGATGAAAGCGCCCGTGACGAGGCCTTCCAGCTGGTGCGGGACCAGCACGACCAGTTCACCATCCAGCAGGACAGGGCCGATGAGGACTATCTGCTGCGGCTGAGGCTGAGCGAAGCCGAAATCAACGAGATCAAGGAATACGCCCTCAACCAGAACATCACCACCATGCGTAACCGGGTGAATGAGCTGGGCGTCTCCGAACCGCTGGTACAGCGCCAGGGGGATTCACGGGTGGTGGTGCAGCTGCCCGGTATCCAGGACACCGCCGAGGCCAAGCGCGTTCTGGGCTCCACCGCCAACCTGGAATTCCGCCTGGAGGCCCGCTCCGATGCGCCATCCTCCACCACGGAAGAGTTCCCATTCCGCAACGACCCGGACCGTACGGCCGAGCTGGAGCGGGAAATCATCATCACCGGCAACAACGTGGCCAATGCCCAGGCGGCCTTTGACGAGAACGGGCAGCCGCAGGTGAACATCACACTGGACGGCCCCGGCGGCAGCATGATGCGCCGTACCACCCGGGACGCCATACAGCGCCGCCTGGGAGTGCTCTTTATCGAGCACAGCAGCGAGATGGTGGAAAGCCGGCGCAACGGTGAAACGGTGCAGGCGCGTGAGCGCTCCACGGAACGCTCCATTATCAGCCTGGCCACCATCCAGAGCACACTGGGCAGCAGCTTCCGTGTCACCGGGCTGCGCAGCATGGAAGAGGCCAGTGAGCTGGCGCTGCTGCTGCGTGCCGGCGCACTGGCCGCCCCCATGTACTTCGTGGAAGAGCGCACCATCGGCCCCAGCCTGGGGCAGAAGAACATCCAGGCGGGTATCAACTCGGTGCTGCTGGGCTTTGCCCTGGTGGCACTGATGATGATGATCGTCTACAAGGGCTTTGGCCTGCTGGCCAATGTGGCACTGGTGGTGAACCTCACCCTGCTGGTGTCGGTCATGTCCATACTGGGCGCCACCCTGACACTGCCGGGCATCGCCGGTATCGTTCTGACAGTGGGCATGGCCGTGGACGCCAATGTGCTGATCTTCGAGCGCATCAAGGAGGAAATGCGTGGCGGCATGCCGGCACAGTCGGCCATCAATGCCGGTTACAGCCGGGCCTTTGTGTCCATCTTTGATGCCAATATCACCACCCTGCTGGTGGCGGCCATACTCTTTGCCGTGGGCACAGGCCCGGTACAGGGCTTTGCCGTCACACTGCTGATCGGCATTCTCACGTCCATGTTCACGGCACTGCTGTTCAGCCGCGCCATTGTGAACGCGGTGGTGGGCGGACGTCGCCGGCTTGAATCACTGTCCATCTGACGGAGAGACCCACAGTGCAGAATACCAATTTCGACTTCATGGGCATCCGCAAGATTGCGGCCACTGTCTCCATCGTGCTGCTTCTGGTGTCGGTGGTCAGCCTCGGCGTCAAGGGGCTGGCACTGGGGCTGGACTTCACCGGTGGCACACTGGTGGAGGTGCAGTACAGCGAAGCGCCCCGCCTGTCCGGCATCCGCGAGCAGCTCAACAGCGCCGGCTTCGAGGACGTGGTGGTGCAGAACTTCGGCTCAGACCGCTCCGTGATGGTACGCCTGGCCGCCAAGTTCGACGACAAGGTGGTGCAGGAAATCTACAGCGTGCTCCAGCAGAGCGATGACCAGGTGGACCTGGTGCGCGCCGAGTACGTGGGCGCCCAGGTGGGCGAGGAGCTGCGAGAGGACGGGGGCCTGGGGCTGCTGCTGTCGCTGATCGTGGTGCTGGTGTACGTGGCCATGCGCTTCCAGCTCAAGTTCGGCCTCGCCTCGGTACTGCCACTGATGCACGATGTGATCATCGTGCTGGGGGTCTTCTCCCTCTTCCAGCTGGACTTTGACCTGACGGTACTGGCGGCGCTGCTGGCGGTGATCGGCTACTCGCTCAACGACACCATCATCGTCTCCGACCGCATCCGCGAGAACTTCCGGCGCATGCGCAAGGGCGGCCCCTACGAGATCATCAACGCCTCACTCAACGAAGTGCTGATGCGCACATTGATCACCTCCGGCACCACTCTGGTGGTGCTGATCTCACTGCTGATCTTCGGCGGCGAAATGATCCAGAACTTCGCACTGGCACTGATCATCGGCGTGGTGGTGGGCACCTACTCCTCCATCTACGTGGCCGCCAACCTGCTGCTGGCCCAGAGAGTCTCCCGTGAAGACCTCTTCGTCCCCCAGAAAGAAGGCCTCAGGGGCGAAGAAGGCGCCGAAGAAGAACCCAGCGAAGAAATCCCCGACTGGCTCCGCCGCATGGAAGAAAAATAACCCATGCCGGGTCGGACCAGGCCATCCTTCTGAAATAAAGGATAAAAGTCTCGGTTTTCAGGCAAAAAAAGCGCTTAAAGGCGTTTTTTTTGCCTGAAAAAGCCTCGTTTAAGGGATGGGCACTCAAAGCGCCGCCCCGGGGGGGGCGGTCTACTGACTTACCCTTCACGCCAGGCCTTTTTCACCTCTTCGGCAATAATACCCAGCCCACGGGCCACCGCATCGTCGTCCTGTGAATAGGTCACCCTCAGGCACTCATGGCGATGGGGCCAGTGCTCATCGGGCAGGCCCGGAAAGAAGTAATGCCCGGACACCACCAGTACCCCCCGTGCCTTGAGTCGCTGGTAGAGGGTGAGACTGGTAATGGGCATGTCGGGAAACCACAGCCAGAGAAACATGGCCCCCTCCGGTACATGAATGCGCCAGGGGCAGGGCGCCGGGTCGTCCCCCTCGGCCATGGCCCGGCGGAAGGCGGCCACGGCGTTTTCCATCTTGCGGCGATACACCGGCTGGACCTGTTCGCGGCTGATGGAGAGAATCTCGCCGCTGCGTACCAGCGGCTCCGCCAGCATGGCACCAAAACTGCCCGTGGCCAGGTTGATAATGGCATTGACCCCGGACAGGGCCCGGATAAAGGGCTTGTCGGCAATGACAATGCCGGTGCGGGCGGCGGGGATACCCAGTTTGGACAGGCTCAGGCAGAGAATGTGCCGTGGCGTCCAGCGCGGCTGTGCCGGCGTGAACATCAGGTCCGGAAAGGGCGCCCCGTAGGCCCCGTCCACTATCAGCGGTATGTCCTGCTTCTCCGCCAGGGCCTCAAGGCGCTGCATTTCCTCGTCCGTGAGCACATTGCCGGTGGGGTTGGTGGGCCTTGAGACGCAAATGGCGGCCGTGTCCTGTGTCACCGCCAGTCGTGAGAAGTCCACCCGGTACTTGAACAGGTTGTCCCCCAGTTCCTGCACCTCCGGGCGCACCGCCCGGAACAGCTCCGGCGTCAGTCCGGCATCCCCGTAGCCGATGTATTCCGGTGCCAGCGGCAGCAGGATATGCCGGTGGCTGCCGTCCGGGTGGTTGCCGGCCAGCATGTTGAACAGCATGAAAAAGGCCGACTGGCTGCCATTGGTGAGGGCGATGTTCTCCGGCGTCAGGCCCCAGTCGTACTCACGGTTCAGCAGCTGCGCCAGGCTGGCAATAAACTGCTTCTCCCCCTGTGGCGGGTCATAGACCCCGGTGAGGCGACGGAACTGCTCCGGGTCATTCACTATGTCCCGGGCGATGCTCTGCAGCCGGTCCGTCACCGCCGGCAGGTGTCCGGGGTTGCCTCCGCCCATCATGATCACATCGCCGTCACCGGCCATGGCCTCCCCGAGATCGTCCATGAGGGAGTTGATGCCGGCTTCGGTGCCGAGTTTCTGGCCGAAGGATGAGAGTTTCATGGGGTGGTGACTCCTCGGAGTGACGTTGTCGGTGCACTGTCGAGTGTAACGGATTCAGTGACTGAATCGATGGTTGTGCCAGGGGTGTCAGGACAGAGGCGGGGGGCGGCCGCGTGGACGCGGGGGGAGGCGGCCAGGAGGGAGACGGCCAGCCGGGAGGGGGTGGACGTCCCGGGTGCCCGGGGAGCGACGGAGGGTCCGGAAGGCGACCGTGACGTAGTTCTGCAGCATGGGACCGGTGGGGTGATCGCGGAGGAGGAGCGGTCATCCCATTACGTACGGCCTTGCTTAGCAGAGTTGCACCGCCTCTATCTGATCAGCGTCATGCGACCGGTAGCTTCGTGCCCGCCGCTGCTGAGTCGGAAGACATAGAGGCCACTCGGAAGCCCTTGTGCCGGAAAGACGACTTCGTGTCTGCCGGCAGGCCGGACGCCGTCGAGCAGGGTCGCCACTTCACGT
>JAWWAC010000082.1:0-10567 GCA_033721915.1 Oleiphilaceae bacterium | reverse complement strand
CCCCATACGCCATGCCCGCCGGGTCAACTGCCCCATGCTGGTGATTGCCTGCATGGAAGATTCCGTGGCACCGGCCTCGGCGGCGGAGGCCACCGCCGCCAGGGCCGGCTTCAAGGCGGAGCTGAAGCGTTACGACGGTGTCCGCCACTTTGATATCTATGTGGGGGAGGGCTTTCGCCGTTCCTCATCGGATCAGCTGGCGTTTTTTCGCCGCACCCTGTTACACGCTCCCCTTTGACAGCCACTATGCCCTCTGACTGCATGCCCTCTGACTGGTCACTCTATATGCTCCGCACCGCCAGCGGAGCCCTTTACACGGGCATTACCACGGATGTGCAGCGGCGCCTGCAGGAGCACCGGAAGGGCGTGCGTGGCGCCCGTGCCCTGCGTGGCCGGGGCCTTTGCAGCTGGCTTATGTGCGGCCGGTGGCGGATCGTGGTGAGGCGCTGCGCCTGGAGTGGCGCATCAAGCAGCTGAGCAAGCGGCGCAAGGAGGATCTGGTGGCGGGGCGACTGAGCCTGTCCCAGTTGGAGCCGTCCATGGAGGAAGGGCCGCCGGGACCCGGAGTTTCCCCCCTCACGGAAAGTCCATAAACCGCTTCTGCACGTATTCATAAGTCTAGCCACACACCGGGTCGCTGACGGCCCTGTGACCATCGGAGTCCCTCCATGTCTGATGCCGCCGTTGCGGACAACGAACTGGCCCGTATCCAGGCGCTGGAAGATTACGATGTGCTGGATACCGGTCCTGAGAGTCACTTTGATGACATTGCCCGTGTGGCCTCCCAGGTCTGCCAGGTGCCGGTGGCACTGATCGGTCTGATGGACAGGGACCGGCTGTTTCTCAAGTCCCGTGTGGGCCTGTCCTCCGTCAGTGAGGTGCCCCGGAACATTTCATTCTGTGACCATGTGCTGGTGGAATCCGGCGTGCTGGAAGTGCCGGACCTGGCAGGGGATCCCCGCTTCAGCGACAACCCACAGGTGGTGGACTCTCCCCATTTTCGTTTCTACGCCGGCGTACCGCTTCTGAACAGGGACGGCTTTGTCCTCGGCTCCCTGTGTGTTCTGGATTACCAGCCACGACAGCTCAGTGAGGCCCAGAAGGAATCACTGCTGTCGCTGGGCCGGATTGTCATGAGCCAGCTTGAGCAGCGTCGCCAGGTGCATTTCTCCGCCCATGTGGGGCGTATCATCGAGGAAAGCGACTATTTTGTGGCCATGATGTCTTTCGACCGCAAGACATTCATCTATGGCAACACCCGGCTGAGGCGCTTCTTTGATGCCTCCGGCCAGGACCATTCGCTGCTGGAGGTCTCCCCTGACAGGGTCTTTCCATCACTGTCCCGGGAGGTGCTGGCACAGTACGCCCTGCCAGGCAGTGAAGCGCAGATCAAGCGTGAGATTGCCGCGGTGCCCATGCGCAGCGCCAGCGGTGAGGAGAAAACCGTCAGTCTGCAACTGATCCCCTCCACCGTCGGCTCCCGTTCGGTACTGTTGCTGGTGGCACAGGACATGGAGCCGCTTCTGGCCAGTCGAAGAAAGGCGGAGAAAGCCGTTGACGAGGTGCGCAACCTGGCCCTGGTGGCCCGTCTGACCCAGAATCCTGTGATCATCACCGATGCGGAAAACCGGGTGCAGTGGGTCAACCCCAGTTTCGAGGAACTCACCGGCTACTCACTGGAGGAAGTGCGTGGCCGACAGCCGGGGCGGCTGCTGCAGGGCCCCGACACCAGTGTGGAGGCCCGTCGCAGGATAAGGCAGCACCTGGAGGCGGGACTGCCGGTGCGACAGGAGATCCTCAACTATTCCCGCAGCGGGCGCCCTTACTGGCTTGAGCTGGATATACAGCCAGTGCGCAATGAACAGGGCGAGCTGATCAGCTTTGTGGCGGTTGAGATCGACATTACCCAGCGCAAGGAACAGGAGCAGCAGCTGCTGAGGGCCAAGGACGCCGCCGAAGCCTCCAACCGCTCCAAATCCATGTTCCTGGCCAATATCAGCCATGAGCTGCGCACACCGCTGAACGGCATTGTGGGGATCAGTGAGTTGCTGCGCAAAAACCCGCAGCGGGAGGATCTGTCCAGTCAGCTCTCCACACTGAATGATTCCTCCAGGGGGCTGCTGTCCATCATCAACGACCTGCTGGACCTGTCCAAGATCGAGGCGGACAGCCTGTCACTGGAGTCACAGCCGTTTGACCTGCACAAACTGCTGGGCGACCTGGACAACCTTTTCCGGCCCATGATGGAAAACAAGGGGATTCGCCTGCACCTGGTGGGGCTGTCCGTGGCACCCCGTTTTGTGCAGGGTGACAGCCTGCGTCTGAGGCAGATTCTCACCAACCTGCTGGGCAATGCCCTGAAGTTCACGGAAAGAGGCTTTGTGGAGCTGGCGGTGGAGCAGGGAGCCTGTCTGGGGGATACCCACAGCCTGGTGTTCCGTGTCCGTGACAGCGGCATTGGCATTGCCGAGGACTCACTGGAGCGTATCTTCGAGCCTTTTGCCCAGGCGGACAACTCCCTGTCACGGCGCTACGGTGGCACCGGCCTGGGGCTGGCGATCTGCCGTCGCCTGGTGGAGCTGATGGGCGGTGAGATCAGCGTCTCCAGTGTGCCGGGCAAGGGCACCACCATCTCCTTCAATGCCCACCTGCTGGCCTCCAGTGAAGAGGAGCTGGACACCAGTCTGGAGCCGGTACTGGAAGACGGTGCCCAGGATCTGGCCACAGGCTGTCGCGTGCTGGTGGTGGACGACAACCCCATCAACTGCCATGTGGCAGCGGCCATGCTGACGGAACTGGGGGCCATGGCGGTGGCCCGTGAGAACGGCCAGGCCGCCATGGAGGCCTTCAGCGGGGAGACATTCGATCTGGTGCTGATTGATATCCAGATGCCGGATATGGATGGCTTTACCCTGGCCCGTGAGCTGCGGCTCATTGACCAGCAGCGTCACCGCCGCACGCCTTTTATTGCACTGACCGCTTACTCCACCGCGGAGTACCTGCAACACAAGGGCTCATCGGATATCGACAGTCATGTGTGCAAACCGCTCACCTTCCAGAATCTCAGCCAGGTCCTGGTGGACCATCTCGGCCGTTCCTACAACGTTGAGGCCCACAGCGATGAGTCACCGGAAGCGGGTGATGCGCCGTTGACCGAAGCACTGATTGACCGGTCACTGGTAATGGCCAACCTCAATGGCGACCTGAAGCTGGTGGATACACTGGTGCAACTGTTTCTCGGCCAGTATCAGCAGTACAGCGATGATGTGAGGTCCGCCCTTGAGGCCGGGGAGCTGACCCGGGTGGCGGAGGTCAGTCACTCGTTGAAAGGGGCCGTGGGCTATTTCAACCGGGGGGGGCTGTGGCAGGAAATCGCCGCCATGGAGAAACAGGCCAGGGCCGGTGACGCCCCGGGAGTCCGCCGCCTGTTTACGGTCGTACAGCCCCGTCTCGGTGAGCTGGCTGAAGAAATAACCCGGACGGACTGGGCAGGCTGAATGAAGCCGCTGCTCAGATCCGCACCGCGTTGCGCCCCCTAAGTGCCCCGATCAAGGCGTCGGCCATCTTCCCCAGTGGCAGCACATGGTCCACGCCACCGGCCTCGATGGCTTCCCTGGGCATACCGAAAACCACGCTGGTGGCCTCGTCCTGTGCGTAGGTGGTGGCGCCCTGTTCGTGCAGGCGGCGCATGCCCTGTGCGCCGTCATTGCCCATGCCCGTGAGCAGTGCCGCCACGGCGTTGGGGCCCACGTGGTCCGCCGCAGAGTCGAACAGCACATCCACGGAGGGTTTGTGGCGGTTGACCGGTGCCTCGTCGGTGAGGCGGATCACGTAGTTGGCGCCACTGCGCACAATCCGCATATGCCGGCCACCAGGGGCGATGTAGGCGCAACCGGGCAGAACCCTTTCCTGATCCCGGGCTTCACGGACTTCACAGGCACAGGTACTGTTCAGCCGCTGGGCGAAGGAGCGGGTAAAGCCGGCGGGCATGTGCTGGGTGATCAGTATGCCGGGGCCGTTGCCGGGCATGGCCTCCAGGACCTCACGGATAGCCTCGGTGCCGCCGGTGGAGGCGCCGATAAAGACCAGTTTCTCACTGCTGATGCGCAGCGCCCGGTTGGCCTGCTTGCCCTCAGAGGGAGGGCTGGTCGTGGCCTGTTGGGCAGGGCGTCGGGCAATGCGGGCCGTGGCGGCGGCGCGGAGCTTGTTGTGGATGTCCTCCACGTACCCCGCCAGTCCCTCTTTCACATCCATCTGTGGCTTGGTGATAAAGTCCACCGCCCCCAGCTCAAGGGCCTTGAGCGTGGTGTCATTGCCCGCCTGTGTCAGTGAGGAGATCATTACCACCGGCATGGGCCTCAGTCGCATGATCTTTTCCAGAAACTCGATGCCGTCCATGCGGGGCATTTCCACATCCAGCGTCAGCACATCGGGGTTGAGGTCCTTGATCATCTGGCGGGCGGCCATGGGGTGTGGGGCGCTGCCCACCACCTCGAACTCCTCGGAGCGGCCAATCAGTTCCGTCAGGAGTTTGCGGATCAGTGCCGAGTCATCGACGATCAGTACACGAATGGGCATGACAGTTCCTGTTTGAATTCAGTCCGTAAACAGGTCCACTTCTCCGCCCCGGGAGGTGGCCTGTTCCAGTTGCTGGTTGTATTCCCGCTCACGCTCGAACACCGTCGCGTTGCGTACAGAGCCGAGTCGGCGCACCATGACACGGCCCGTTGCGGGGAAGTAATAGACCTTGCGGGGGTGGCTGCTCAGCAGATCCTGTGCCAGCACCGGAATCCGCTCAGCGGCCAGAAACTCCAGCACAAAGTCCGCATTCTGCTGGCCCACCGGACGGCTGACAAAGGTGGGCATGACGTTGGCGCCGCCGAACACCTTGGCCTCCAGGTGGTTGCGACGAGCGCCGAGTTTGATCAGCTCGTTGATCAGCAGCTCCATGGCGTGCACGCCGTAACGGGCACTGGTGGCATCCGGGTCAACCTGATTGCCTTGCAGTGGCAGCATGAAGTGGTTCATGCCGCCAATGCCCGTTTCCGGGTCACGCAGGCAGGCGGACACGCAGGAGCCGAGCACCGTGACAATCACCTCCGGTTCCGCGGTGGCATAGAACTCCCCGGGCAGTAGTTTGGCAGCATGACTGCTGAAGTGCTTGTCATAATAACGGTTGCGGGCAAAATTGATGTGCCGGTCCGGGGCTGTCTGCATGGGTGCAAGATTTCCTGTGAGTGGTCTCCATTATACGACGCCGGCCGGCCAGGGTTTAGTGCAACGGGCGAAAAACGGTTTTGCCCAGTGAGCGGAACAGGTTGCTGGCCCCCATCAGGCTTTCCGAATGGCCGGCGAACAGCAGGCCCTCCGGTACCAGCAGGCGGTGAAAGCGCTGCAGTATCCGCCCCTGGGTCTGGGTGTCGAAGTAAATAAAGACGTTGCGGCAGAAGATCACATCCACGCTGTCCTCCACCTGCCAGCGGCTGTCCAGCAGGTTGGTGGGGTGGAAACTCACCCGTCGGGCCAATACCGGCTTGATACGGACTTTGCCCGCATTGCGCCCCTTGCCCTTGAGAAAGTGGCGCTTGAGCAATTCCGGCGACAGCCCCTTGACCCGGTCCATGCCATAGACCCCGGCCCTGGCGGTAGCCAAGGCGTCCGTGTCCACATCCGTGGCAATCACCTCGAAGGGAAAATCCGGCCCCAGTGCGTCCAGCAGTGTCATGGCAATGGTGTAGGGCTCTTCACCGGTGGAGGCGGCACAGCACCAGACCCGCAGTGGCTCGGGACCGCGCTGTCGCACGTGCTCTGCCAGACGCTCAAAGTGGTGAGCTTCCCTGAAAAAAGACGTGAGGTTGGTGGTGAGGGCGTTGATAAAAGACTGCCACTCCTCCCCCTCACTGGCGGCCTCCAGCTGGTCCAGATACACCTTGATGCTGTTCAGCTTCAGTGCCCTCAGCCGCCGTGACAGGCGGCTGTAGACCATCTCCATCTTGTTGTCACGGAGATGGATGCCGGCACGGTCGTAGATCAGCTTTTTGACCCGCTGGAAATCTTCCTTCTGGTAGAGGAACTCCCTCTGGCGCTCAGCCCTGTCCTGGGTAGACGTGCTCAAGGGTTACAGCTCCGCATCGATCAAAGCCATATCCTCGCTGAGCATCATCCCTTCGATATCCAGAATGATCATCATCTTCTCTTCCACCGTGGCCAGGCCCTGAATGTACTCGGCCTGGACTGTGGCGCGGAATTCCGGCGCTGGCCGGATCTGCTCGCTCTGCAGCTCGATCACATCGGACACCGCATCCACCACGATGCCCACCACCCGTTCCGCCAGGTTGAGGATAATGACAATGGTGAACTCGTTGTAGCTGGCTTCACCCAGGTTGAATTTCAGGCGCAGATCCACGATGGGCACGATGGTGCCCCGCAGGTTGATCACCCCCTTGATAAAGCTGGGGGCGTTGGCAATGCGGGTGACATTGTCGTAGCCACGGATCTCCTGCACCTTGAGGATATCCAGTGCGTACTCTTCTTCCCCCAGGGTGAAGGCCAGAAACTCCTGGCCCCGGCCCTGGCTGCTGTTGGTTTCATTGTCCTGGCTGTTCATCAGAATTCTTCCCAGTCGTCGTCATCCCGGGCACCGGACTGGCTCTGTGCCGGTGCGGTTTTGGGCTTCTGCTGGCTCTGGGCCGGGGCCTTTCTGGCACCCTGGGTCTGGCCGCCCTTGTTGCTGCTGCCCTGTGCCGAGGCCGAGCCGGACTGGCCGGGCTGGCCGGGCTGAGTGCGGGGTGCGCTGCCAGTGGCGGTCTTGCCCAGTGGCTGGTTGCTGTGCAGCTTGAAGCTGGCCACCACACCGGAGAGTTCTTCCGCCTGGGACTGGAGGGATTCGGCGGCGGCCGCGGCCTCTTCCACCAGTGCGGCGTTCTGCTGGGTGACCTGGTCCATCTGGGTCACGGCCTGGTTGATCTCCTCGATGCCGGTGCTCTGCTCGTCCGAGGCGGCGGAGATCTCGCCGATGATGTCGGAGACCTGCTTGATGCTGCCGAGAATTTCCTCCATGGACTGGCCGGCACGGTCCACCAGTTCGCTGCCGGACTGGACGTTTTCCACGGATTCGCTGATCAGGTCCTTGATTTCCTTGGCGGCGGTGGCGCTGCGCTGCGCCAGGCTGCGCACCTCGCTGGCCACCACGGCAAAGCCGCGGCCCTGCTCGCCGGCCCTGGCGGCCTCAACGGCGGCGTTCAGTGCCAGTATGTTGGTCTGGAAGGCAATGCCGTCAATGACACTGATGATGTCGCTGACCTTCTTGGAGCTTTCGTTGATCCGCCCCATGGTCTGGACCACCTGGTCGACAATATCGCCGCCCTTGTCCGCCGCTTCACGGGCGCCACGGGCCAGTGAGTTGCCCTGGCGGGCGTTGTCGGCGTTCTGTTTCACGGTGGAGGTGATCTCCTCCATGCTGGCGGCTGTCTCCTCCAGGTTGGAGGCCTGCTCTTCGGTGCGCTGCGACAGGTCGGTGTTGCCGGTGGCGATCTCCGAGGAGGCGGTGTTGATGGTGTCGACGCCTTCCTTGAGGGTGCCGATAATCTCACGCAGCCCGTCCCGCATGCGGATGGTCACACCCATGATGCTGTCCGGGAACGGGGTCTCGGCCCTGGCGGTCAGGTCGCCGTCCTCGATGCGGTTGATAAAGGCCAGTGCGTCGTGGGGCTCGCCGCCGAGTGTGCGGCGGAAGTAGCGCGTGATCAGGACCGCGATCAGGGCGGCAATCACGGCGGAAATGGCCAGCATGATCAGCATGACAACGGCAAACGCTTCGGCATTGTCCCGGGCACCCGCGGTATCGGCGCTGACCTGCTCGGCATCGTTGTCGATCATGACGTTGATGGCCCCCAGCCACTGTGAAAACGCCGGGCCGGCCTCATCGCGCAGAAGGTCCCGTGCCTGCTCCGTCAGGCCATCCCGGGAAAGCTGAATCACCTCCTCCAGCATGGGGACGGTTTTCTGCTCGATCTGACGGATGTCCCGATACATGTTGCGGGAGCGATCGGTACTCATGTCCCGGTCTTCCAGGATCGTCGTCAGTGCCTCCACGGCTTCGGCATAGTCCTGCCGCAGGACTTCGATCTGAGACACATTGGTCTCGAGTTCGCGATTGTTTCGGGCAAGAATGACATCGCGCATCTCGATGGCGGTGTCATGGACACTGCCGCGCATGTCAATGGCATGGTTCATGCGCACGGAGTTGACATCCACTACCCGCGTCAGGGCCTGGTCCACCACACCGACGCGTTGAACACCCACGGCTACCAGTACCAGCATCAGTGCGATTACCGCACCGAAGCCCAGCCCCAACCGGAGGCTTACGGTCATCTTGCTCTGTTTACTACTCATGACTGTCTTTCCTTTGTTAAGCGTTCAACGATGGTCAGTCGGTTTTGCCGTTGTTGCAGCAAGGTTTTTGTAAAAATCGTTCCGTCAAGGCTCGGCGGCCTCTGTCTGGTGCACCAGGTAGCTGACATCCAGGATCAGTGCGACACTGCCATCCCCCATGATGGTGGCCCCCGAGAAGCCGGGCAGCCGGCGGTAGTTGGCCTCGATGCTCTTGATCACCACCTGCTGCTGGCCGAGCAGGTCGGAGACCATGATGGCCACGCGGCGGCCTTCGCTCTCCACCACCACGGCCACGGAGTCCTCCTCTGCCATGGGCTCTCCCAGTGACAGGTCACGGGCCAGGTCCAGCAGCGGTATGTATTCGCCCCGCATGGGGATCACCCGCTGATCCCCCTGCACGCCCTTGACCAGCCCGGGGGTGATGCGGAAGGACTCGATCACCGAGGCCAGTGGCAGCACGAAGACCTCGTCGTGAATGGCCAGCGTCATGCCATCCAGTATGGCCAGTGTCAGTGGCAGGCGGACACTGAATTTGCTGCCCCTGCCCTGTACCGACTCAATGTCGATACGGCCACCCAGGTCGACGATATTGCGCCGCACCACGTCCATGCCCACACCGCGTCCGGACACATCCGAGACCTTTTCGGCGGTGGAGAAGCCCGGGGCAAAGATCAGCTGCCAGACGTCCGCGTCACTCATGTTGTCCGCCAGGGACAGGCCGTTGCTACGGGCCTTTTTCAGGATGCCCTCACGGCTCAGTCCGCCGCCGTCGTCACTGATCTCGATCAGGATGTTGCCACCCTCATGGGCAGCGGTAAGGATCACCTGACCCTGGCGGGACTTGCCGGCCGCCTCACGCACCTCAGGCGACTCGATGCCGTGGTCCACGGCGTTGCGCACCAAGTGCATCAGAGGATCATTGAGTCGTTCGATAATGGTCTTGTCCAGTTCGGTCTGCTCGCCCATCAGCTGCAGGTCGATTTCCTTGTTCAGGCTGCGTGCGAGATCCCGCACCACCCTGGGGAAGCGGTTGAACAGGAAGCTGACCGGCAGCAGGCGGATGGACATGACCCCGTCCTGCAGGTCCCTCGTGTGGCGTTCCAGTGTGTTCAGTGTGTTCAGATGGTCCTCGTGCCTTGAGGGGTCCAGTGTCTTGCCGGTCTGCATCAGCATGGACTGTGTGATGACCAGCTCTCCCACCAGGTTGATCAGCTGGTCCACCTTGTCCACCGACACCCGTATGGAGGAGTTCTCACCGCCGCTTTTGCGGGGTGCGCTCTTGTTGGCGGATGGGGCCTCGGGGGGTGGCGTGCCGCTGTCGCCGGCCCCAGGTGCGCCCGGGTAGATGCCGTAGCCGCGTTTTTTTTCCTCTCCGGTAAGGGGCGAGTCTTCCTGGGAAGGCTCATCAATCGTGGCAGCGGGTTCTGCCTGGGCCTCGGCCGATTTCGTGTTATCCGGTGAGGATGTTTCCGGTTCGCCGGCAGGTACCTTTTGACTGTCGTCAGCTGGGAGTTTTTCATCTGAAGCTGAGGGCTCTTTACCCGCAGCTGAGGGCTCTTTACCCACAGCTGAGGGCTCTTTACCCGCAGCTGAGGGCTCTTTACCCACAGCTGAGGGCTCTTCACCCCTAGCTGAGGGCTCTCCAAAAAATTCATTGAAGTAGGCTTCGGCGGCATGACGGGCGGGGGCCGGCTCGGGTTCTTCACTGTCGGTAAAGAGTCCGAAGCTGTCGTCTTCCTCCGTGTCCGTTGCCTCGTCCTGCTCCTCCGCAAAGAGGCCGAAGCTGTCGTCCTCTTCGTCCGCCTTGTCCGGTGCGTTGTCCACATCGGCGAAGAGGCCGAAATCCTCGTCTTCAGCGGTGTCTTCCGGGGTGATGGCGGCATCGGCGCTGTTGCTGGCGGCGGCCAGTCGGGCCCGCAGGTCGCTGGTGTCCTGGTCTGCCTCACCGCCGTCTTCCAGGGCTTCGGCCATGGCACGGATGACATCCACGGACTCCAGGATCAGATCCGTCATGGCCTGGCCCATGGACAGCTCGTGGTTACGCAGCCGGTCCAGCATGGTTTCCAGGTGATGGGTAAAGGAGGCCACGGTGGTGAAGCCAAAGACGCCGCTGGAGCCCTTGATGGAGTGGGCGGCCCTGAAGACCGCATTCAGTGCTTCCTGGTCCGCGCTG
>JAWWAC010000081.1:0-10737 GCA_033721915.1 Oleiphilaceae bacterium | reverse complement strand
GGCTGGGCAACAACCCCTTCAACCCGGCCATGGTGGGCTATGCACTGGTGCTGATCTCATTCCCGCTGGCCATGACCACCGGCTGGGCGGCCCCCGACGGGGCCGGTGGCGAGCGCCTGTCGCTGCTGGACACACTGGGGCACATCTTCACCGGCGCCCTGTCCCCACCGGCACTGGACGGTGTCACCATGGCCACGCCACTGGATATCTACAAACAGGAGATCCACCGTGAGCTGGCCAGCACCGTCACCCGCCACCCGGCCTTTGGTGACTTTGTGGCCCGTGGCTGGGAGTGGGTGAACCTGGGCTTTCTCGCCGGCGGCCTCTGGCTCCTCTGGAAGCGGGTGATCAGCTGGCATATACCGGCCAGCCTTCTGGGGGCACTGACCCTGATGGCACTGCTGTTCGGCTGGGACGCGGACCAGTCGGTGCCACTGTCACTGCACCTGCTGGCGGGAGGCACCATGCTGGGGGCCTTTTTTATCGCCACGGATCCGGTCTCCGCCGCCACCAGCCGCCGTGGCAAACTGGTGTACGGCGCCGGCATCGGCGCTCTGCTGTACAGCATCCGCGCCTGGGGCAGCTACCCGGATGCGGTGGCCTTTGCGGTGCTGCTGATGAACTTTGCCGCCCCCTTTATCGACCACTACACACAGCCCCGCACCTATGGCCACCACAAAGAGCCGGCCAACCGCCGTCCCGGGGAGGTGGACTGATGCCCTCCGCCATGATGCGCACCATACTGGGCAACGCCTTCGGGCTGGCCCTGTTCGCCCTGTTCACCGCCGGGCTCATTGCACTGACCCAGAGCGCCACACAGGAGCGTATCCAGCAGCAGCAGCGGGAAGCCCGGGCCGGCGCACTGCGCGAGATACTGCCCTCTGAGCAGCACGACAACGCGCTGCTGGAAGACCGATTCACACTGCCCGATGACCCCCGCCTGGGCCACAAGGCGCCGGCGGAAGGCTGGCGGGCCCGCCGTGACGGCCGTGTCACGGCGGTGCTGATGCCGGTTATTGCCCCTGAGGGCTATTCCGGGGATATCCACCTGCTGGTGGGCATTGACCGTGATGGTGAGCTGCTGGGGGTGCGTGTGACACAGCACCAGGAAACCCCGGGGCTGGGGGACCGGATCGAGACCCGCAAGAGCGACTGGATCCATGACTTCCGCGGCCGCTCACTGGGGGACCCGCCCCGTGAGGGCTGGCGGGTGGCGCCTGACGGCGGTGAATTTGACGCCTTCAGTGGCGCCACCATCACCCCCAGAGCCGTGGTCCGTGCCGTCAGGCGGGCGCTGGAAGTCTTCCGGGAACACCGATCCCTGATGCTGGATGAGGGGCCCGACGGAACCAACCAACCGGGAGCCGGAACATGACGGATAACGACGCCGCCACCATCAGCCGACAGGGCCTGTGGAACAACAACCCGGCACTGGTGCAGCTGCTGGGCCTGTGCCCGCTGCTGGCCGTCAGTGGCACCCTGGTGAACGCCCTGGGGCTGGGACTGGCCACACTGATGGTGCTGACGAGCTCCAACTGCGCCGTCTCTCTGATCCGCCACCATGTGCCGGATTCCGTGCGCCTGCCGGCCTTTGTCATGATCATCGCCGCACTGGTGACCTGCATCGAGCTGCTGATGCAGGCCTACACCTACGGGCTCTACCAGGTGCTGGGGATCTTTATACCGCTGATTGTCACCAACTGCGCCATTCTCGGCCGTGCCGACGCCTTTGCCTCACGCAACGCCCTGCTGCCCTCGGCACTGGACGGGCTGATGATGGGCCTGGGGTTCCTGGCGGTGCTGTTGCTGCTGGGAGGGCTGCGTGAGCTGCTGGGACAGGGCACCCTGTTCAGTAATATGCACCTGATGTTCGGCGAGTCCGCCCGAGGCTGGGAAATCCAGGTCTTCCCCCATTACCGGGATGTGCTGTTTATCGTGCTGCCGCCGGGGGCCTTTGTGGGGCTGGGGCTGCTGATTGCCGGCAAGAACGCCATCGACGGCTTTGTCCGCAACCGCAGAAAGCCCGTGGCGGACAGCGCCACACCGGGCAGCCGGCGGGTGCGGGTCACCGGTGAGATTTCCTGACCGGTGATTCCCGCCAACCACACTTTTGATCAACAGGGTATGCCGCTGACATGAACGCCCAGAAACGCGCCGAGATTTTTGCCCGCCTCAGGGCTCACAACCCCAGCCCCACCACGGAGCTGAACTACAGCTCTCCTTTTGAGCTGCTGATTGCGGTGATTCTTTCCGCCCAGGCCACGGACAAGGGGGTCAACAAGGCCACTGAGAAGCTCTTTGCACAGGCCAACACACCGGAGGCGATACTGGCGCTGGGGGTGGACGGGCTCAAGGAACACATCAAGACCATCGGTCTGTACAACAGCAAGGCGGAGAACATCATCAAGACCTGCCGCGCTCTGGTGGAGCAGCACGGCTCAGAGGTGCCCAGGGAGAGGGCCGCACTGGAGGCGTTGCCGGGGGTGGGCCGCAAGACCGCCAATGTGGTGCTGAACACCGCCTTTGGCGAGCCCACCATGGCGGTGGACACCCATATCTTCCGGGTCGCCAACCGCACCCGCCTGGCGCCGGGCAAGACGGTGCGGGAAGTGGAGGACAAACTGGTGCGATGGGTGCCCCGTGAGTACCTGCAGGACGCCCACCACTGGCTGATCCTCCATGGCCGCTACACCTGCGTGGCCCGCAAGCCCCGCTGTGGTGCCTGTGTTATTGAAGACCTGTGCGAATTCAAGCACAAAGAGGATTACAGCGGTTAATCAGGGGCCTTTCGCCCCGCTTCAGTGTTGCCCCAGCATGGCATCCCGCAGGCTTTCCTGAACCGGATTCTTACCCAGCCAGATGGCAAACAGGGCCTGCTTGAAGCGGGCCTCCCCCTTTACCTGGCCCACGGTGTCGCCATTGTGGCGGATCTCCACCCCCTGCTCCGGGGTGAAGATCAGCTCCACCCGGTCCCCTTCACGGATCTTGCGGTGAAAGGCCGCCAGCAGCTCATCCACGGAGTCCTGCAGCGGGCCGGCGTCCCCTCCCAGCGCCTGATCGAACCCATCCCGTATAAACTCCACCATGCGCTCCCGGGTAATGCGGTCCGAGGTGATGAACAGGCTGATGGCCCTGGGCTGATCCGATTCGATAATGGCACGGCCGTCACGGCGGTTCTCACGCAGCGGGTCCCCTTCCGGCAGGTCCTCCGCCCTGGGCAGGTACAGGGCCCCCACATAGGCCTTGATGAAAAAGTAGGTGCGCGTTCCTGCGCCGTTCAACACCAGTTTCTGCTCACCCAGATCCAGTGTCTCTGGCACGTCCACATCGTTGACCTTCACGGTATTCCCCAGCAGTAAAGCGGAGGTGGCCGCCAACAGGAATACGCCCAAAAGGGCCATCGGCACTTTCCTTTGCATAGTCAGTCACCCTCCGGTATTCAAGGAACGACAGAGTAAACACCGTACAGGAAAGAAACCGTGGTGCGCTGCTCAAAACCTGCCACGGACCGCAACCGGGCCCGATCAACCCCATCAATGTCCCTGTATGCGCTGCCTGAGACCCGCCGCACTGACAGGGCGCTGCCTAAAAAAAACCCCCAGGCCGTGACCTGAGGGTTCTTGTGCCGTTTAACGGCGGGGGTTACTTGAACAGAGTCTCTACGGAGAGGCCCTCTTTCTCCAGGATCTCACGCAGACGGCGCAGTGCCTCCACCTGGATCTGGCGCACACGCTCGCGGGTCAGGCCGATTTCCAGACCCACCTCTTCCAGTGTGCAGATATTGTAGCCGCGCAGACCGAAACGCCGCGACAGCACCTCCTGCTGCTTGTCGCTGAGCTGGTCCAGCCAGCTCTCAATGCAGCCGCGCATGTTGTTTTCCTGCAGCAGCTGCGCCGGATCCGAGGCACCTTCATCCGGCACCGTGTCCAGCAGGGACTTGTCACCGTTGACGCCGATGGGGGTGTCCACGGAAGTGACCCGCTCATTCAGCCCCAGCATGCGCTTGACGTCCGCCACCGGCTTGTCCACGGCCTGGGCGATTTCCTCGGCGCTGGGCTCGTGGTCCAGCTTCTGGGTCAGCTCACGGGCTGCACGCAGGTACAGGTTCAGTTCCTTGACCACATGGATAGGCAGACGGATGGTGCGGGTCTGGTTCATGATGGCCCGCTCGATGGTCTGACGGATCCACCAGGTGGCGTAGGTGGAAAAACGGAAACCCCGCTCCGGGTCGAATTTCTCCACGGCACGGATCAGGCCCAGGTTGCCCTCCTCGATCAGGTCCAGCAGGGTCAGGCCGCGATTGACGTAACGGCGAGCGATTTTCACCACCAGACGCAGGTTGCTTTCGATCATCCGCTTACGGCCGCTTTCCTCACCCTTCTGGGCCAGCCGGGCAAAGTAGACTTCCTCCTCCGGCGTCAGCAACGGCGAAAAGCCGATTTCATTCAGGTAAAGCTGTGTGGCGTCCATCTGACGGGAGGCGTTGCCATAGCGGGTGCTCTGGCGCGCCTTGTCCAGTGCACTGGCAACCGTGTCCTGGGCGTCCGTGACATCGCTGTCACTGACGTCGTTGTCCAGCGCCACACCTTCGGCGTCAAAAGCCACTTCCTGTACCACATCATCACGATCTACTGACATAATTCTCACCCTGCCTTGTCCAGGAACCCCTGATTGCTTCCATTGACCGGCAATGGCCGGCTCTTGTTGTTGTTGGCTGGAAGCCCTTTATCGTTTCGGGAGATAGCGTTGCGGATCCACCGGCTCCCCGTTTTTTCGTATTTCAAAATGCAGTTTGACCCGACTGGCCCCGGTATCGCCCATTTCCGCAATCTGCTGCCCCTGACTCACGTCGTCGCCTTCGTTGACCAGGATGGTGCGGTTGTGGGCGTAGGCACTCAGGTACTGCGCATTGTGATTCACAATGATGAGTTTACCGTAACCCAGCAAGCCGCTGCCGGCATAGACCACATTACCCGCAGCGGCGGCCCTGACGGGGTCGCCCTCGTCACCACCGATATCAACGCCTTTGTTCATATCGGTGTCAGGTGAATAAACCGCAATAATCGGGCCAAGATGTGGCCACTGCCAGTCGGACACGGAACTGGCACCGGAATCACTCTGTAACGCTTTGTTATGCCTCGAGGCACTCGGTCTGACCGTTTGCGGTTTTTTCTTCTGCTCGGAGGAGGGGCTGGAGGAGGCGCTGGCCACCGGCGGTGAACCACCCTGACTGCGGGGGCTGGCCGTGGGGGCTGACGCAACCCGTGATGGGACTTCCTTGTCCAGATGGATGATCTGGCCGGGCTGCAGGATGTAGGGGGCATCGATATCGTTGGCCGCCGCCAGCTGGCGGTAGTCCCAGCCATAGCGGCGGGCAATGCCGGAGAGGGTTTCACCGGAGGAGACCACATGGCGCCCCCAGGTGACACGGGCGTTGTAGGCCTCATCCATCAGAAGATCGGAAGTATTACAGGCGCTTAACAGGCCCACCAAAAGGAATGGCCACAGAAGGCGGCGCCATTGCCGAACCCGGCCTGTCCGGTCAGTACTGTCAGGGTACAATGACGCAGGCACACGCATCCCTTTTAAAACCAATTAGAATAAGATATCTGCTTTAATAGCTATAAAGTCTTTGATATCGACCCCTTTGTAAACTTTACAGGGTAAGCGATTCTTTTGGCAGGATATTCATTGCACAAAAAGGGGTTACCGGCCACCCCGCAATGTTACTGCAGGGAACAATTCCCGGTAACAGCGCACACTGTCTTTGTGATGCGCTCGAGAAACTCAACCCAAGGTCTGCCCTTTTCGCACCGCCTGCCCTTTCTGTAAAAAGAGTACCATCAGGGCGCCCAGCAACAACAGCAACAGGGCCCATGACAGCTGATGGGGCTCGCCGCTGAGCTGAGCATAGACGAAGGGGCTGAGGTTGTCGCCACTGTCCGGTGCCTTCCAGGGCCAGACCGCCGGCAAAGCACCGGCCATGAAACCGGTCAGCAGAGCCAGCGTGGCGGAGGGGAAACGCCTGAGGGCGGCCGCCACCAGGCGGGAAAAACTGAGCAGTCCGGTCAGGCAGCCGGCGGCGAACACCCCCAGCAGTACCCAGTCCAGATCCCGGACCCCCTGCAGTACCGGCCCATAGAGCCCGAGAAGCAGCAGTATGAAGCTGCCGGAAATACCCGGCAGTATCATGGCGCAGATGGCCACGGCGCCCCCAAGGAACAGAACGGACAGGGACGGCGTCAGCTGGGTCGGTGTCATGCCGGTAATCACCCAGGCCACCGCCGCACCACACAGAAGAAGCATCACAGCCACTGCTGTCCAGCGTTGCACCTCAAGGGCCAGATGCACGATGGCGGCCAGTATCAGTCCGCAGAAGAAACTCCACAGCAACACCGCCTGATGCGCCATCAGCCAGGTAATCAGGTTGGCCAGAAGAAACACACTGGTGAGAATGCCCGCCATCAGCAACAGCAGAAAGCCGCCATCGACACGCTGCCAGAAAGCGTGCCAGCGGCGCTCCTGCAGCCATTGCCAGGCCGCCCCCGGTACCTCGCCGATGGCGCTGAGAAGGCGCAGATAGATCCCGGTTATCAGGGCAATGGTGCCGCCGGACACCCCGGGGATAATGTCCGCCGCCCCCATGGCGCAGCCGCGCAGGTAGGTGCCGATGCGCCCATGGCGGGACGTACTCATCGCACCACACCGGAGAGCAGTGGCACAAAGCGCACGGGCTCCATGGATTCATGGCGGAAACTGTCCCCCTTGCGGTGAATGCGGGTCAGTACCTGGGTCTCCTCCCCCAGTGGAATCACCATGGTGCCTCCGTCCGCCAGTTGCGCCAGCAATCCCTCAGGGACCCGCCCCGGAGCGGCGGTGACGATAATGCCATCGAATGGGCCCGCCTCGGGCCAGCCCATGCCACCATCCGCATGACGCAGTCGCACATTGCGATAGCCGAGACGGTAAAGCCGGTCACGGGCCTTGTCCTGCAGGGCCCGGATGCGCTCGACGCTGTACACCTCGTCCACCAGCTCCGCCAGCACCGCGGTCTGGTAACCGGACCCGGTCCCCAGCTCCAGCACTTTCTTCGGTGCCATGGCCATCAGCATTTCGCTCATTCGGGCCACAATATAGGGCTGTGACAGGGTCTGCCCGTGGCCGATGGGCAGTGCCGTATCCTCGTAGGCCCTATGTGACAGGGCCTCGTCCAGAAAGATATGGCGGGGCGTCTTGCCGATGGCCTCCAGCACCCGCGGATCCTGGATACCGGACTGGCGCAGCCGTTCGACGAGACGCATGCGTGTTCTGCGGGAAGTCATACCAATCCCCTGCATCTGCTCCATGCTCAGAGCCCCCCCTTGAGCCAGTCACTGAGATTCTCGAAGGTCTCATAGTGGGTCATGTCGATCTTGACGGGGGTGATGGAGACATAGCCTTCTTTCACGGCATGGAAGTCGGTTCCCGGGCCGGCATCGTCCTCGTCACCGGCGGCACCGATCCAGAGCCGCTCCCTGCCTCTGGGACAGTAAACCCTGTGTGGCAGTTCACCACGGCCACGGTGTCCCAGACGGGTGATCTGTATGCCACGCAGCTCGTCCCAGGGGCAGTCCGGCACATTCACATTGAGCACGGTGCGTGGCGGCACCGCCAGTGGCTCACCCCGGGTCAGCAGGCTGAGTACCACACGGGCGGCGGTTTCAAAATGCCAGTTGCCCCGGTTCACCAGGGAAACGGCAATGGGGGGCTGCTTCAGCAGGCGCCCTTCCACGGCGGCGGCCACGGTGCCGGAATAGAGGATGTCGTCCCCCAGGTTGGCGTGGGTGTTGATGCCGGACACCACCCGGTCAAAAGGGGTGTCGAACATGTCGCCAATGGCCAGGTGCACACAGTCCGTGGGGGTGCCGTCGATGCACATATAGCCGTTGGGCAGTCGTGTGGCGGAGAGCGGCCGGGTCAGTGTCAGGGCATTGCTGGCCCCGCTGTGGTCCCGGTCCGGTGCGGCCACTTCCACATGGGCCACCTCGGAGAGCACCTTCTGCAGAGTGCTCAGGCCTGGCGAATGGACGCCATCATCATTGGACAACAACAGATTCACTTGGCTTCTCCCGGAGACGCGCCCTGCTGGCTGGCGTCCCTGATGGTCACGAGTTCCTGCAGCACCGCCGTGGCAAAACTCCCGGCGGGCAGCGTCATTTGCAGCAGCGGGTCATCCCCCTGCCATTCCAGCACGGCCTGCTCCGGTCTCAACACCAGGGCACGGCGTGCCGGCTTCATTCGGGTCTGGCGGAACAGGGCGGTAAAGACCGGCCATTGTTCCAGAAAGGCCAGTTCACGGGCCTCCAGGGGCGGCCCGGCCAGGGTGCTGTCGTCACCGGCCAGGGGGCCCGTGGCACCTGGGCCCGGGTCACCGGGCAGTGGCTGCTGCCAGTCACCCTGTGCGACACGCTCTGCCAGCCACTGGTTAAAGCACCAGGAGCGGGCGGCGGAGAGATAGAGCCCGGCCTGGAAGCCGGCACGGCCCCTCAGTTGCCGGGGTTTCAGTGCCGCCGCCCGATCCAGATTGCCACCGCCATGGCCAAAGCGCTGCGGGCCGAAATAGTTGGGGCAGCCCCGGGTCACCAGTTGCTGCCAGCGGGCCTGAAAGGCCGCAGGGTCGGCACTGCACTGGCGCAGACGCAGACGGAAGCGATTGGCACTGTGATCACCACGCCTAAGCTTACGGCTATGGCGACAGTAATCAAGCAACTTCCAGCGCCCGGCAATGGCCTCCAGCAGGGGGCCGTCCTCGCCACGGGGCCGGTAGAGGCTGAACCACTGGCGGGTCACGGCATTGCGGTCCTTGAGTCCGCAGAAGCTCACATCCATTCTGCGGCAGCCGGCCAGACGGGCCAGTTCACCGGCCAGATACTCGGTATTGTCACCCCGTTTTTCCAGGTAGAGGCACAGGTGCTCTCCAAAGCCGTCCGGGGTCCAGCCCAGCAGCTCCTCCACCTCAAAGTCCTCGGGACAGTGGCGGATCACCGCCTCCCCCAGGGGCATCCCCCAGGCGCCGGACCAGTCCAGCCGCCACTGACTCATCGACGGCCCTGGCTGTTGCCGGCGTTCTTGTCGGCCTTTTCCAGCAGGCAGACACTCTGTGCCGCAATGCCCTCGCCACGGCCGGTGAAGCCCAGTGACTCACTGGTGGTGGCCTTGATGCTGATGCGGTCCAGGTCAATGGCCAGGTCCTCGGCGATATTGCGCCGCATGGCACCGATATGGGGGGCCATCTTGGGAGCCTGGGCAATCACGGTGGCGTCCATATTCACCAGTCGGTAGCCACGGCTCTGCACCTGGCGGTAGACCTCCCGCAGCAGTGAGCGGCTGTCCGCCCCCCGCCAGCGCTCTTCCGTGTCCGGAAACCAGTGGCCGATATCCCCCAGTGACAGGGCCCCCAGCAGTGCATCGGCCATGGCATGGAGCAGCACGTCACCGTCGGAGTGGGCGACAATCCCCTTGTCGTGGGCCAGCCGGACGCCGCCGACGGTAATAAAGTCCCCTTCCCCAAAGGCGTGTACATCAAAACCCTGTCCGATTCGCATTCTGCTGTGGTCTCCGTTGATGACGGGTTATTCGGTGCTGCCCTGCTGCCGGAGCAGCCAACCGGCCAGTGCCAGGTCCTCCGGCAACGTGACCTTCAGGTTGTCGCCACGCCCGGGCACCATCAGTGGCGTGGCCCCCGAGAACTCCATGGCGGAGGCCTCGTCGGTGATGGACAGGCCCCTGGCCGAGGCCTGATCCAGCGCCCGACACAGTGGCCCGTAGCGGAAAACCTGCGGCGTCAGTGCCCGCCACAGACCGCTGCGGTCCACGGTGGCGGTGACCTGTTGGGACGACCCCACCTGTTTCAGTGTGTCCGCCACCGGCACCCCAAGCAGCCCGCCACAATCGTGGTCCATCACCGCATCCAGCAAACGGTGGATGTCCCCGGTGGTGACACAGGGGCGGGCCACATCGTGTACCAGCACCCAGTCCCGTTCGCCGGCACTCAGCTGTGCCAGACCCAGACGTACCGAATCGGCCCGCTCCTGCCCGCCTTCCAGGCGCCGTATCAGGGGATCAGCGGCACAGACTGTGGAGGACCACCAGGGGTCACCGGGTTGCAGGGGCACATGGAAGAGCACCCCGGGCAGGGCCTCACGCAGTCGCGCCAGGGTGCACTCCAGCAGGGTCTGGCCGGCCAGTGGCAGGTACTGTTTGGGCTTGCCGGGCCCCATGCGACGGCCGATACCGGCCGCCGGGACAATCACGTGCAGTGCTTTCAGGGCAGTCACAGGGTGGCTTTGCGGCATTGGGGTCGGCGGCTTCGGGTTGGCGGTGATAGGGTCTGTGCCGGCCTGGCCGGCTGCAACTCAGTGGCCTGGCCGGTCAGGGGCTGTCCACAACCAGGAAGAACGTCTCCCCTTCACGGACCATGCCCAGATTGGTGCGGGCCCTTTCCTCAATGGCGCGCTTGCCATCACTCAGATTGGCCACCTCGGCGAACAGCTCGGCGTTACGGGCGGCCAGTTTGTCATTGTTGGCCTGCTGGGTCTCAATCTGGTTCTGGATCTGCCAGGCCTGCACATAACTGCCCTCACCGACCCAGAGACGGGCCTGCAGCAGGACAATCAGTATTGCCATCAGTATCCAGAGCACTTTCATTGTGACCACTCAGTCATGGTGTCCGCTCAGTCATGAAACCCGTTCATTGTG
>JAWWAC010000080.1:0-11057 GCA_033721915.1 Oleiphilaceae bacterium | reverse complement strand
TGGATGCCCTGAAAACCGGCAAGCAGGCCGTGGCCGCCGACTGCCGCCAGGCCATCCGCAGCATCGACCGTCTTCTGGGGGACGCCAGCCCCAAGGAAATCGAGAAGGGGGTCCCCATACTGCGGGGGGAAAAAGCCGAGCCCCGTGGCACCCTGTCCATACTCATGGCCTCCGACAAGCCACAGAACCACCACCTGCCGGACTCACTCAACGACAACCGCATCATCAACATGCTGGCGGATCTGCAGACACGGCGCCGTGACCAGTCCATTATCCTGGTCAGCAAGGACATCAACATGCGCCTCAAGGCGCGGGGCTTTGGCGTGGAGGCGGAGGACTACCAGACCGACCAGCTGGTGGACGACATCAACCTGCTGCCCAGCGGCTACCACCACCACGAGGGCTCCTTCTGGGACCCCATCGCCAAGGTGGAGACCATACAGAGAGCGGGCATCACGGAACACCTGCTGCCCCGTGAGGGAGACCTGGCGGATTACAACCTCAACGAATTCATACTGGACGATCAGGGTTTCGTGGGGCGCATCAACGAGGTGGAGGACCACCGCCTGGTGCTGACGGACTTCTCACAGGAAGACCTGATGCGCCAGCAGGTGTGGGGTCTGAGCCCCCGGGACATCTACCAGGCCATGGCACTGCAGCTGCTGATGGACCCGGAGATCCACCTGGTCAACCTCACCGGCTCCGCCGGCTCCGGCAAGACCATACTGGCACTGGCGGCGGCCATCGAGATGACCGTGGCCAGCAAGCGCTACAAACGCATCATCGCCACCCGCAGCACACAGGGGCTGGACGAGGACATCGGCTTTCTGCCGGGCACCGAGGCGGAGAAAATGGAGCCCTGGCTGGGGGCCATCGTGGACAACCTGGAGGCTCTCCACGAGGACGACGAGAACATGCACTCCAGCGTGGACTACATCCTCAGCAAGGTGCCACTGCACTTCAAGTCGCTCAACTACATCCGTGGCCGCAGCTTCCAGCACAGCCTGATCATCATCGACGAGTGCCAGAACCTCACGCCCCACCAGATCAAGACCATCATTACCCGGGCCGGCACCGGCAGCAAGGTGGTCTGCCTGGGCAACCTGTCACAGATCGACACCGCCTACCTCAACCCACTCAGCTCCGGGCTGACCTACATGACGGAGCGCTTCAAGGGCTTCCGCCATGGCGGCCATATCCATCTGCAGGGCGTGCCACGCTCAGCGCTGGCGGAATACGCCGAAGCCCACCTCTAGTCCGACAGGGACAGGGAGTCAGAAGGCGAGACCGGTTCTGAGATAGAAGCGGTCTTCGCCCAGCACCTCGTCAAACCCCCGTGCCAGGCCCAGTGTGACAGGCACCAGCAGGCGGTAACCCACCACCAGCTCCGTGGTCAGCTCCACCCCGGCACCGGTGAAGGTGCGGTCCTCAAGACTCTCCAGCCTTGATCGCCAGACCCGGGCGGCGTCGCCAAAGACGCTGGCGTGGATATCCCGCAACCCCACGGGGTACACCTGCCAGTTGCGCTGGACACGGGCCAGGGGAAGCCGCCACTCCAGACTGGCCAGCGCCAGGCTCCTGCCGGACAGTGCGTTGCTGGCATAGCCCCGCAACGGGTAACGGTCGCGGCCAAACTGAGCCCTGGACACCGGCGGTTCACCCCCCAGCCGCAACGAGGCCGCCCCCGGCTCCGAGGCCACCCCCGCCAGACGCCCTGCCAGGACATGGGAGCGGCCCAGATGGACGTATTCACGCCAGTCGGCCAGCACACGGCTGCCTGTGAAATCGTCTTTGAGCCCCTCGTGGGTTTCCGCCACCAGTGTCAGTTCACGGCCCCTGGCGGGGCTGATGCTGTAGCGGAATCGCTCGCTGTTATCAAAATGCAGTGCCGCCCCCATCAGTGAGCGGTTAAAGGACGGGGCCGGTGTCTGCCCGGACTGGCGCCAGAGGTCGGAATTGCGCTCATAGAACAGCCCCAGGTTCAGTGCCAGATGGTCCCTCATGGCGTTGAACAGGTTCAGGCGGCTGGCGGCGATGCGGTCACTGGCGCGGGCCCTGACCACCTCTCCCTGGCCATTGGCGAAAAACTGGATGTTGCGCTGCAGCACCAGCTGGTAGCGGTTGTCGTACTGGTAGCCCAGGCGGCCAAAGGCGCTGGCGCTGGTTTCGTCGTACCCGGCGAGAAGCTGCCAGAGATGGCGCCCCAGCGCATCCTGCCCGAGTGTGCTGGCACCCAGCTGCAGGCTGTCGTTGTCGACGTTGACAAAAGGCAGCCAGTAGCGGGGCGCCGAAGAGCGCCAGCCGGAATAGGCGCCCTTGTCACGAAGTTCTGCTTCATTGGCCCCGGACGGCGATGAATCCTTCAGTGCCTCACCGGTCGGGGGCTGGTCCGGCGCGGACGGCTCTGTCCCGGCAGCGGCCCCATCCTCTGCCACCCACTCACTCAGGGGGTTGTCCAGACGGTGCAGCTGGTAGCCCTCAGAGGTGTAGTGCTGATAATACAGCCGGCCATCGGCGCTCTGCACCGGGGTGAAAGCCCCGGTATCGGAACGGGTCAGCCGCTCCAGCCTGCCCTCGTCAAGGTGCAGCCGGAACAGATCGTAATGCCCACGGAATTCCCCGCTGAACAGCAACTGGTCCCCGTCCGGTGAGAAAGACGGCTGGCCCTGGATGCGGCTGTTGTCCGTCAGGCTCTGCCAGCGGCGCTGTGCCAGGTCAAAGCGGCGGATCTGCCAGCCGGGACTGTCGGCGGCCTTGAAGCCCGCCACCAGGAACTCCCCCCCGGGGGCCACGGCAAAGGATTCCAGCACCTCACCGGGACGGCCCTGCCAGAGTGTCTCCAGCCACTGCCCCTGAGCGTCCATCAGGTCCAGTTCCACCTGCCCGTCCACCATGCGCCGGGCAATGATGCGCTCCTCACCCAGCCAGCGGGCCTCACGATAGCGGCTTCTGTCCGTCAGTGCCCGCCAGCCCTCACCCGGCTGCCACAGCCAGATATCCCCCAGGCTGCGGTTGTCCACCCGCCGTGACACACCGGCCACCAGCACCCGCTCCTGCTCATCCACATCCATGGGCCCGGGCTCGTGCACCCGGGTCAGCACCTCACGACCCTGGTCGCTGTAACGGACCAGCTGCACCGGGCTGTGGCCATCCCGCTCGAGACGGTAGACCCGGTTGCCCACCGCCACCGGCGGCGAGGCGTTCAGGCCATGGGGGCTGAGCCGTTCACCGGGCTCGCTGGCCCGCTCCCTGGGGGGAAACTGCTCACTGAGCCACTCCCGGTAGGAGGCCCACAGGGCGGGAAAGTCCTCACCGTAGAGGTCCCTGGCGGTGGGGTTCATCCAGTAGGGAATCAGGTGGTGACGATAGGACTGCAGCCAGGCCCCCAGCGCCCCCGGACCCTGTGTCTGCTGCAGATACTGCACAAAGAAAACGCCATAGAGATAGACCTGATCGGAAGGCCAGTCCCGGTTCAGCCCCGTCACCCGGGACAGGGTGGCGGGGCCCCCTGCCGAGGCCACCTCCGCCCGCATGCGGTTGGCCATCAGGGTGCTTTGCCCCCGTCCGCTGCCGGGCACCGCCCCCCCTTCCAGTGCGGTGGCAATGCCCTCGATCATCCACACCGGCTGGAACTGGTGGGGAAATAGCAGTGGCAGCCTTCCGACGACACCACGCAGTGCCATGGGCAAGCCGGCCCCCTGGTCCAGGTGCAGCACATGGGTGTATTCGTGGCGGATCAGCACACGCAGCCAGTCCTGGTAGGCTTCCAGTGAGTCAAACCGGTCCGGCGGCGAGAGAAACAGGCGGATCTGGTTGTAGGGGCTGGTGGTGGCCCAGCCATTGGCAAAGTCGTTGTCGTCCGTGAGCACCAGGTGTGTGCGCTTGTCCGGCGCCCACTGCAGAGTGCCGGTCAGGTCCCGGTGGGCGGCTTCCGCCTCACGGGCCACGGTCTCCACCCAGTGCTCATGTCGCGCCAGTGCGTGGATGCGGAAATGGGCCGTCTGCCAGGTACGCCACTGCTCGCCGGACTCGGTCCAGCCCACGCTCACGGAACTGGTCAGGGGATCCCCCCACAGTGGCAATGGGGCTGACAGCAGCATCAGCAGCAGCCAGCCCATCAGCGGCGCCCTCAGACTGCGCCTGCCCTTCAGAATCCTGTCCTTCAGAATGCCTGTCACGGTGGCCATGGCCCTGCCTTTGTCCGGGTGTTCGGTGGTAAGAAGGCGACGGAATGTCTACCAGCGGCCGCTGCGTATCAGTGGCCGCCCCTTGACCGGCCAGTTAAATCGATACACCCAGGCATGACCATGGCGGGTGGGGTAACGCTGGCGTCGGTACAGGCCTTTCTCAGGGGCCCGGGGGCGGTAATCCTCCAGCCGGTCCAGCTGTGTCAACTGGCGCGGTTTCACCGCATAGACCTCCACCAGCACACCGGCGCTCCGCCCGCTGACCGGCCCCTCCACCAGGGCCGGATAGGGGCCCAGGTGGTAAAGCCGGAAGCCCCTGAGCCGGTCCAGGCCCAGCAGACGGGCCCCCGCCAGCAGATGATGGTTGCTGTGGCCCCGCTTCAGAGTGCCATAGACCGCCACCCGATGGATGTCGTCATCCTGCACGCCGATCACCTCCTCCTGTCCTGCTGCATGCCTTGTCCGGTTCAATCCATGGTGCCCATGGAGGCTACCGCCTCAGGCGCCCTCACCGCCCGGATTGGACAGGTCCTTGTCCTGCTGTCCGGAATCGGGTTTGGCCGATCCCGGCTCGCCATCCTGTGCCATGTCCGAATCCCAGGGATGAGTGGCCATGGGCTCCTCACCGGCCAGAGGGCGGTAGCGGTCCCGGAAGGCGGTCATGGTCTTCATGGCCTCGTCCAGCTCATCGAAGCGGGCCACGTGATAGAGCGCCTCCCCCTCGTTCACCAGTGGCAGGTTGTTCATGCCCACCACAATGCCCGAGAGGGAACTGATCACCGGCTCTTCCGACTCGCCGAAGGGGTCCGCCACCACCGCCAGCTTCTGCCCCTTCTTGACCCGGTAGCCGATGCCGGCGATGGGGCGCATGATGCCGTCCGTCTCCGCCCGCATCCACTGGGAACTTGAGGCTACCTCGCTTCTTCTCATGGGGGTCTTGCGGGGGCGCTTGGCGCTGTCCCTGGGCATCATGTCCAGGTGGCGCATGACACGGCGCACGCCCCGCACACCGGTGTTGATGGCCACCTCGTCAAAGCGCAGCGCCTCCCCGGCCTCGTAGGTGATCACGGGAATCCCCACGGAGTCGGCAAAGTCCCTCAGGGTGCCGTCACTCAGCCGGGAGTTGATCACGATGGGGGCGGCAAAGGCCTCCGCCAGATCCGCCGAACCGGGATTCTCCAGGTCCGCCCGGATCTGTGGCAGGTTGAAGCGGTGAATGGCCCCGGTGTGCAGATCCACGATATGGGTGGCCTTCTCCGCCACTTCGGTGCGGAACAGGTAGGCAATGCGCCCTCCCAGCGAGCCTTTCTCGGTGCCCGGGAAGCAGCGGTTGAGATCACGCCGGTCCGGCAGGTAACGGGACTGGTGCAGGAAGCCGAACACATTCACCACCGGTACCGCCAGCAGCGTGCCCCGCAACCGTTGCAGGCCCCGTGTGCGCAGAAGGCGGCGCACCACCTCCACGCCGTTGATCTCGTCACCGTGCAGTGCGCCACAGACCAGCAGCGTGGGCCCGTCCCGGCGGCCATGGATGACCTCCACCGGGATATGCAACGGCGTCTGTGTGTAGAGCTTGGCGATGGGGACTTCCACCCGCTGCCGAGTGCCTGGAGCGACACTGACGCCGGCCAGTTCAAAGGGTGCTCTTGCCATCGTTCAGCCTCTCGAGCCTTTGGTGGCAGTGCGCCAGGGGCGCGCCTGCTTTTCCATGAATTCAATGATCATGCCCGCCACATTCTTGCCCGTGGCGGCCTCGATGCCCTCCAGCCCCGGTGAGGAGTTCACCTCCATCACCAGGGGCCCGCGGCTTGAGCGCAGCAGATCCACGCCGGCCACATTCAGCCCCATGGCCTTGGCCGCCTGTACCGCGGTCTTGCGCTCGGTGGGGGTGATGCGAATCAGCGAAGCGGTGCCGCCCCGGTGCAGGTTGGAGCGGAACTCCCCTTCCAGTGCCTGTCGCTTCATGGCGGCGATCACCTTGTCGCCGATCACGAAACAGCGGATATCGGCACCACCGGCCTCCTTGATGTACTCCTGCACCAGTATGTCCGCCTTCAGGCCCATAAAGGCCTCAATCACCGACTCCGCCGCCTTGCGGGTTTCCGCCAGCACCACGCCGATGCCCTGTGTGCCTTCCAGCAGCTTGATCACCAGTGGGGCGCCGCCCACCATGCGGATCAGGTCCGGCACGTCATCGGGCTTGCTGGCAAATCCGGTGATGGGCAGACCCACCCCCTTGCGGCTGAGCAGCTGCGAGGAGCGCAGCTTGTCCCTGGAGCGGGTGATGGCCACGGACTCATTCAGTGGGAAGACCCCCATCATCTCGAACTGGCGCAGCACCGCGGCGCCGTAGAAGGTCACGGAGGCGCCGATGCGGGGAATCACCGCGTCAAACCCCTCCAGGGCATCGCCCCGGTAATGCATGCTGGGGTTGGCGGGGGTGATGTTCATGTAGCAGTGCAGAAAATCCAGCACCCGCACATGATGCTCCCGGCGCTGTGCCTCCTCGACCAGTCGTCGGGTGGAGTACAGACGCTTGTTGCGGGACATGATGGCGATACGCATGCCTTGCTCCCTGAATGGTGAAAAAAACGGTGTATTAGCGTGGCTCTCCGGCCAGGTAGGACGAAGAGGGACTGACCAGCACCCGCGAGGCCATGGCGGTGCGCCCCAGCAACATGCGGAATCGCATGCTGTCGCGATTGGTCAGTGTCATCTCCACCGGCCAGCAGAAGGGGCCGATGTGCACATGGGTGAGTATCACATAGCGCATTTCACGGTGGCCGCCGGAGTCCGTCACCTGGCGTTCATCCAGTATGGGCGCGTCGCATTCCTGCTCCAGACTGTCGTCGTTCTGACGCGGATGCACCCAGAAGCGCACGCGGCGCTGGCCTTCCTTCTCATACACCTCCAGGCGGGCGGTGTGCAGGCAGGAGGTGCGGGCACCGGTATCCACCTTGGCCTTGATGCGGTGCAGGCCGAGATCCGGCAGGGCCACCCACTCACGCCAGCCCAGCCAGAACGGCTCCCTGGGTCTGAGTTCGGTGATGGCGGTTCTTGTCTGACTCATAAGGAAGACTCTCCCGAGGCACTGTCTTTCAGCCCGTTGCCCGTTTCCAGGGCAATGCGGATGGGGGTCGAGTGTTTGCCGGCATAGAGGCTGGTGTGGGGGAACGGAATCTCCACACCTTCCCGGTCAAAGGCGGCCTTGATGGCAAACAGCATGTCGCTGCGCAACTGACGGAAGTCCTCCTGCCGGACCCAGAAATGCAGCATCAGATCCACGGACGAGGCACCAAACTGCTGCATGAACACAAACGGCACCGGCTCCTCCATGCAGCGGCTGTCGTTGTTCACCAGATCAATCAGTATGGCCCTGACCCGGTCCAGATCCTCCCCGTAGGCCACCCCCACGGGCAGATCGATCCGGCGTATGGGAAAGCGGCTGAGATTGATCACGCGGGTCTTGATCAGTGTTTCATTGGGGATGCGCACATAGAGGTTCTCCAGGGTCCTGAGCTTCACACTCAGCAGGTCGATGCTGACCACCACACCCCGGTTGCCATCCACCTCGATCAGCTGGCCCAGCTCGAAGGGTTTTTCAGCCAGCAGGAACAGGCCGCTGATCACATTGGAGGCGGAGGTCTGTGAGGCGAAACCGATGGCCACCGTGAGTATGCCCGCCGCCCCCAGCAGCACACCAATCTGGAAGCCGGACTGGCGCAGGGCCATCAGCAGAAAGATGGTCATGATGGCGTAAAACACCAGGCGCTGCAGCAGCACCCTCTGGTGCTGGCTGAAATGCTCCGCCGTGTAGCGCCGCAGCAGGCGCGTGCTCAATAACGCCAGGGCCAGGCCGGCGGCCACCAGCATCAAGGGCCTGAGCCATAACAACAAGGTTTCCATTCAATACTGTCCTGATCGGGTTAACCAAACAGCCGGTCAATATGGCGCACCAGAGTGCCCTTGCCGGCATTTTCACGGGCACCGGCCACCAGTGTACAGGGGCCGGCCTCGACGGGCGCGCCCTGACCCAGTGCCAGTGAGGCGGTGGCCAGGCTTTTCTCGCAGGTGACGGTCACCTCCGGTGTCCACAGCCAGGGATTGCCCCCGGCCGCCTCGGCCTCCCCCGGAGTGACCTGCTTCTGCTGATACAGTGGCAGCAGCGGCACCGGCAGGCTCAGCCGCTCCATCGCCAGCGGTTCCTGCCCCCGGTTGCGGATATGCACCGGCGTGATGGCCCGCCAGGGGCGCATGGGCAGCGATTCCCGCAGCATCCGGGCATAGGTTTTCCCAGCGTAGCAAATCTCCCCCTCCATGGTGTTGGGGCCCATCCAGGTGGACGAGGGGGGCATGATGGGAATCTCCGTCAGCAGCCGCTGCGCATCCCCCACCAGCACCTGCAGCCACAGCACCGTACTGAGATAAATGGTGCAGCTGGCGTCCGGCCCCATCTGCAGGGTGTTGTAGGGGCGGATCACCATGGAGCGGTCCGCCAGTGCCGGGCGGAATGTCAGGCGGGGGGCCTCACGGCTACGGATAAAGCGCTGCAGCGAGCTGTCATCCGGCAGCGTTTCGTGACTGATACGCTGATGCCAGTGGCTGTCCTCCACATCCCGGTCCACCCGTTCAGTGCGCAACTGCCATTCGTGGTCCAGCAGTGTCACGGAAAGATGCAGACCGCTGAGTTCATTCACCAGTGTCTGCCCGGGTTGCAGGGTCAGTGTCTGACACCATTGCCCCTGTAACCCGTTATCCACCGCTTGTGTCTTGTTGCTCGTGCTCATCCTGTCTCCGACTGGTATCCCGGATCAAACGACTGCTGCCCGCTGTAACGAGCCCGGAGTGGGGATGTTAAGCCGGTGAAAGGGCGCGGTACAGTCATGAATCCGCTGGAAGCGTTAATAATCCATTCTTCGATCATCCAAACACTTTCATACAACGAATACACTGCCTCCTGCAAAGCGGTATCCGTGCATTCAACAGGAGTTTACTGTGACACAGCTGGTATGGTTGCGAAACGATCTGCGACTGGCGGACAACCCGGCACTGACCCGGGCACTGGCCCTGTCACGGGAAAAGGACGAATCCGTTGCACTGTGTTATATCCTGACCCCGGCCCAGTGGCAGTCCCATGACTGGGGGGCACCGCGCACCGACCTGCTGCTGCGCTGCCTTGAAAGCCTGTCCCGTGATGCCGCGGCACTGGGCCTGCCAATGCACCTGTTGCAGGCACAGACCTTCCGTGACGGCAACCAGGCGCTGCTGGACCTGTGCCAGCGGCTGGCCATCCGCCAGGTCCATGCCAATGAGGAATACGCCGTCAATGAACGCCGCCGCGACCGGGACCTGAAAAAAGCCCTGAGGGCGCGGGACGCCGACCTGCTGATCTACCGGGACCAGACCGTGGTCCCGGTGAACGCACTGAAAACCGGCAGCGGAGAACCCTACGCGGTCTTCACCCCCTTCTCTCGTCAGTGGCGTCGCTGGGTGGAGGAGAACCCCATCCAGCTGCTGCCCGCCCCCGCCCCACAGGGACCGGCGCTGACCCCCACACCGGTGCCGGAGCTGGCCTCTCTGCGCTGTGAACGGGGCCACTGGTTCGCCGCCGGTGAACAGGCCGCTCACCGGGCACTGGAGGCTTTCACCCGTGAGAAGATGGGCCAGTACAAGGCCAGACGGGATTTCCCCGCAGAACCGGCCACCAGCCTGCTCTCACCCTACCTGGCACTGGGCGTGCTTTCAGGCCGCCAGTGCCTGTACCAGGCACAGCAGATACAGGCCACCGGCCAGGGCGGCGAAGGGGCCCACACCTGGATCACGGAACTGTGCTGGCGGGATTTCTATGTCACCATCCTCTACCACCACCCCCGTGTCAGCCGCCACCGGGCCTACAAAACCGACACCGACAGCCTGCCCTGGAACCCGCCGGGGGAGCACTTCCGGGCCTGGTGCGAGGGCCGCACCGGCATCCCCCTGGTGGATGCCGCCATGCGCCAGCTCAACCAGACCGGCTGGATGCACAACCGCCTGCGCATGGTCACCGCCATGTTCCTGAGCAAGAACCTGTTTATCGACTGGCGCGAGGGGGAGCGCTACTTCATGGAAAACCTGCTGGACGGCTACCTGGCCTCCAACAACGGCGGCTGGCAGTGGAGCGCCTCCACCGGCACCGACGCCGCCCCCTATTTCCGCATCTTCAACCCCGTCACCCAGAGCGAACGATTCGACCCCAAGGGCGACTTCATCCGCCACTACGTCCCGGAAATCGCCCACCTCCAGGGCAAAGCCATCCACGACCCCCAACGCACCGGCGGCGTCCCCGGCTACCCGGCCCCCATCGTCGACCTCAAGGAAAGCCGCAAGGAAGCCATCGCCCGCTTCCAGACCCTGAAAAAATAATCACGAGGGTCGGACCAGACCATGCCGCTGAATTAAAGGCGGTTTTCCGGGATTTTTTGACTGGAAATGCCCTTAAAGGCGCTATTTTCCCCTCAAAAACCCTCTTTTAAGGATCGCTGGCCACAGACTGGGCAGCCAGGGTCCCGGGGGACGGCCATTTCCCGCCATTGCATGGTCATGGCGTCCAGCAGCAGAAGCCGGCCGGTGAGGGGGCGGCCGATGCCGGCCAGTAGTTTCAGAGCCTCCATGGCCTGGGTGGCGCCGATCATGCCTACCAGTGGGCCCAGCACACCGGCCTCGGAGCAACTCAGGGCCTCCTCACCGAGGTCGTTGTACAGACACCGGTAACAGGGCGAGTCCGGCTGGCGGGGGTCGAACACTATGACCTGCCCCTCCGCCCTTATGGCCGCCCCCGAAACCAGCGGCACCCGGGCACGGACACAGGCCTGGTTGATGGCAAAGCGCGTC
>JAWWAC010000079.1:0-11225 GCA_033721915.1 Oleiphilaceae bacterium | reverse complement strand
CTGGTGGTGCTGGTGCTGGTGTTGTTACCCTTTATCTGGCCCCAGTCCGATGGCCCGGATACCGGGGAGGCTCAGCCCTCCGGGTCCGAAGAACAGCGCCAGCCCAGTGACACGGAAACAGGGGCAGACATCGGCACAGACGGCTTTGAGAACAGCTCCGGTGCCCGCAACAACGAAGTGTCACCGGCACTGAACGAGGTGGAGACACTGGATGCCCCCTCTTCAGAACCGGCACCCGTGGAAGAAGACGGCAGCGATGCCAGCACCGGCAGCAATGGGAACACAGCCGGACAGCCGTCTTCCTCCGAACCGCTGGAGCCGGTCGAGCCGCAACCGCCCCGTGTTGAGTCACTGACGGACAGCAACGAATCCGCTCCTGACGGCCGGGACGCCCAACAGCAGGTCCGGCTGGAAATCCGTTTCCGTGATGACTGCTGGGTGGAAGTGGTCAACGGCGAGGGCACCCGTGTGGTGGCCAGACTGGCCACGGCAGGGGACCAGGTGCGCTACAGTGGCCCAGGCCCCCTGAGTGTTCTGCTGGGTGCGGTCGGGGCCGTGGAACGGGCCGAATTCATGGGTCAGACGCTGGATATGGACGGCTACCCCGCCAGGGCCGGCCGTGTCCGTTTCCAGCTGGCACAGAACGATTTTGACAGTGATCAGGACTGACCGCAGCGCCACTGCGTAAGGATCAGCAAGATGCAATACCAGCATTCCCCCATCAAACGTCGCGTCAGCCGCCAGATTCATGTGGGCAAGGTGCCGGTGGGTGGTGATGCACCGATTTCCGTGCAGAGCATGACCAATACCGAAACCTGCGATGTGGATGCCACGGTGGCCCAGATTGCGGCACTGGAGAAAGCCGGCGCCGATATCGTGCGGGTTTCGGTGCCCTCCATGGACGCCGCCGAGGCCTTTGCCAGAATCCGCGCCCGCAGCAATGTGCCACTGGTGGCGGATATCCACTTCGATTACCGCATTGCACTGCGTGTGGCCGAGCTGGGTGTGGACTGCCTGCGCATCAACCCGGGCAATATCGGCCGTGAAGACCGCGTCCGCTCGGTGGTGGAGGCGGCCCGGGCCAACGGCATCCCCATCCGTGTGGGTGTCAATGCCGGCTCACTGGAGAAAGACCTGCAGCGCAAGTACGGCGAGCCCACACCGGAGGCCCTGGTGGAGTCGGCCATGCGCCATATCGACTATTTCGAGCGCTACGACTTCCAGGACTTCAAGGTCAGCCTCAAGGCCTCGGATGTGTTTATGGCGGTGGACTCCTACCGCCTGATCGCCAAGCGCATCGAGCAGCCACTGCATCTGGGCATTACCGAAGCCGGTGGCCTGCGCTCCGGTGCCGTCAAGAGCGCCGTGGGTCTGGGCATGCTGCTGGCGGAGGGCATTGGCGACACACTGCGGGTGTCACTGGCGGCGGATCCCGTAGAAGAGGTCAAGGTGGGCTTCGATATCCTCAAGAGCCTGCGTCTGCGCAGCCGTGGCATCAACTTTATCGCCTGCCCGAGCTGCTCCCGCCAGAACTTTGATGTCATCAAGACCATGAACGAGCTGGAGCAGCGCCTGGAAGATGTGGACACGGCACTGGATGTGGCGGTGATCGGCTGCATCGTCAACGGTCCCGGCGAGGCCAAAGAGGCGGATGTGGGCCTGACCGGCGGCACACCCAGGCACCTGATGTACCGCAACGGCGAGAAATATCAGCTGATCGAGAAGGGCAGCCTGGTGGACGATCTGGAGCGGGAAATCCGCTCTCAGGTTGAGCAGAAGAAAAAGCAGCAGGCATCCATTATTGCCCGTAGCCAGTGATGCGTCCGCCCTTGGGGGCGGACGGGATACTGGCCGTACCCGAGCGACTGCGTCATTGCCGGGGTGTGCCATGCACACCCCGGCCTTGTTTATAAGGCCGGTACAGGGGATGGCCACTGACAAAATCACCAGAAGAGGACGTTTTTTTGAGCAAGGTACAAGCCATTCGCGGCATGAACGACATTCTGCCGGATCAGACGCCGGCCTGGCAGTTCCTGGAAGAGCGTGTGGCCGGGGTACTGGCCCGCTACGGCTACCAGGAAATCCGCATGCCCATCGTGGAACAGACGGAACTGTTCAAGCGCTCCATTGGTGAAGTGACCGATATTGTGGAAAAGGAGATGTACACCTTTTCTGACCGCAATGGCGACAGCCTGACACTGCGCCCGGAAGGTACCGCCGGTTGTGTCCGTGCCGCCGAGCAGAACGGCCTGCTGTTCAACCAGGTGCGCCGTCTCTGGTACACAGGCCCCATGTTCCGTCACGAGCGGCCCCAGAAAGGCCGCTACCGCCAGTTCCACCAGATTGGCGTGGAGTGTTTCGGCATGGACGGCCCGGACATCGATGCCGAGCTGCTGCTGCTCACGGCCCGCCTGTGGCGTGTACTGGGTCTGCGCGACGAGGTGCGCCTTGAGATCAACTCACTGGGCAGCGCCGCGGACCGCCAGCGTTACCGGCAGGCACTGGTGAGTTACCTGGAGCAGCACCGCGAGCGCCTCGACGAGGACAGCCTGCGGCGCCTTGAGAGCAACCCGCTGCGCATACTCGACAGCAAGAACCCGGACATCCAGGCGCTGCTCACGGACGCACCGGCACTGGCGGATTATATCGACCAGGACAGCCAGGCCCATTTCAACGGCCTGTGCGCGTTGCTCGACAAGGCGGGCCTTGCGTACACTGTCAACCCGCGACTGGTGCGGGGGCTGGACTACTACGGCAAGACCGTCTTCGAGTGGGTCACCGATCACCTGGGGGCCCAGGGCACGGTCTGTGCCGGCGGCCGTTACGACGGACTTGTCGAGCAGCTGGGTGGCCGCGCCACCCCGGCGGTGGGCTTTGCCATGGGCATTGAGCGCCTGATTCTGCTGCTTCAGAGCTGTGGTGTGGTGGCGGAATCCGCCAGTGCCAGTGCCGATATTTACCTGATGAGCATGGGCGATGAAGCCTTCGGCTACGCACTGACCCTGGCGGAATCACTCAGGGAGGCACTGCCGGAGCGGGTGATACAGACCCATTGTGGCGGTGGCAGCTTCAAGAGCCAGATGAAGAAAGCCGACCGCAGCGGCGCCCGGCTGGCCATCATCGTCGGTGAAGACGAGATGAACGCCGATGCCCCGACGGTGAAAGACCTGCGACAGGGAGGCGACCAGTCACCGGTGGCCCGGGGGGATCTGGCGGATCATTGCGCCGGGCTGCTGCAGCAATAACGAGTCACCCATAACGAAAAACGCCCCGGCCGCCGCCGGGTGCAGTCAACAACACAACAGCCCCGGCAGCGGGGCCTGACGGTCAGAGTGAGGAGCGGATTGTGGCAGAACAGGACGAACAGCTGGAGGCGTTCAAGCGCTGGTGGAAGAAAAACTGGCCATCACTGGCCTTGGGTGTGGCCCTGGCGGTGCTGATCCTGGGCGGCTGGAATTACTGGCAGAACAAGCAGGCGGCCGACCAGGCCGAAGCCCGTCAGGGGTTTGATACCCTGGTCAGTGCCCTGTCCCGTGAAGACATGGAAGAGCGCCGCTCCACACTGGAGTTTGCCCTGAACAGTCTCAAGGAAAACCACGAGGACAATGTCTACGCCGTCTTCGCGGCCATGGCCGCGGCCAGCTACTACATGGAAGAAGGGGAGCCCGGGGCCGCCGCCAGTGAGCTGGAGTGGGCCATGAACCGTGCCGGCGAAGAGCCGCTGCCGCTGGTGATCCGCGAACGACTGGCCCGTGCCTGGCTGGCCGCCGGTGAACAGGACAAGGCCCTGGAGGTGATCAACAGCGTCAGCGAACCCGGCGCCTTTGCCCCCCTGTTTCTCGAGCTGGAAGGGGATATCCACCGGGCCCGTGGCGACAACGGCCAGGCCAGAGAAGCCTACAAAGCCGCCATGGAAGCCATGGGGAAGGACGTCAATGACCGTCTCCTGGACATCAAGCTGGCCGATCTGGCGGTGGCGGAGGAGGATGAATGACCCGTCGTGTTGCGGTTACCCGTTATCGCCTCCCCGGTGTCCTGCTGCTGACGCTACTGCTGCTGGGGGGCTGCGCCTCCTCCGGTGACGGATTCGAGCGTGCCGTGGAGGCACCGGAAGCCAGCGGTGAGGTCCAGGTGCGCAAGATCTGGAGTCGCCGCGTGGCCCATGGCATGGACGGCCAGTACCTGCTGCTGCAACCGGTGGTTCAGGACGACCAGGTATTTGCCGCCACGGAGGAGGGCTATGTCACCGCCTATAACGCCCGCAATGGCCGCCGTGACTGGTGGGTCAAGCTGGATGCGCACCTGCTGGGTGGTGTTGGCAGCGATGGCGAGCGGCTTTATGTCACCAGCCGCAACGGCCAGCTGATTGCCCTGTCTCCGGAAGACGGTGAGCAGCTGTGGGCCACGGACATGCCCAACGAGGTGCTGGCACCGCCACAGAGCAATGGCCGTCTGGTGGTGGTTCAGACCATCGACAGCGGTCTGATCGCCTACGATGCCCGCAGCGGCGACAAGCGCTGGCAGTTCGACAGCAAGGCCCCGGTGCTCAGCTACCGCGGCACCGCCACTCCCTATGTGGACAACCGTCTGGTGGTTACCGGCTTTGACAACGGCCGCCTGGTGGCACTGGATGTAGCCACCGGTCGGGTGGAGTGGGACTACACCGTCAGCACCCCCTCCGGTCGCACTGAGCTGGAGCGTCTGGTGGATGTGGATGGCAGCCCGGTGGTGGTGGACGGCGATGTCCATGTCACCGGCTACCAGGGCCGTGTGGCGGCACTGGACCTGATCACCGGTGTGGAGCAGTGGAGCCGCCCGGTATCCAGTTTGCGCTCACCGGCCGTGAGCAATGGCCGTGTCTTCGTGGCCGCGGCCGATGGCGAGATGGTGGGCTTCAGCCGGCAGCAGAGAACCCAGCTGTGGCGTGAGGAAGAGCGCCTTAAATGGCGTCGTCTGACGGCACCGGTGACACTGGGCGGGCATGTTCTGGTGGGGGATTTTGAAGGCTATCTTTACGCCCTGAATCAGGCCGATGGCCAGATTGAGGGTCGCACCCTGGTGGATGAGAAGGGGCTTCGCTCCGATATGCTCCGCTACCGGGACCGGGTTATCCTGTTTGGTAATGGCGGCCAGCTGGCGTCTTATCGCATTGTAGAGAATTGATTTGTGACAACCCCCGTAATTGCCCTGGTCGGGCGCCCCAATGTGGGCAAATCCACCCTGTTCAACCAGATGACCAAGACCCGTGACGCCCTGGTGGCGGATTACCCGGGTCTGACCCGTGACCGCAAGTACGGCGAAGGCCGTCATCTGGAAAGGCGCTTTATTGTCATCGACACCGGTGGTCTGGGTGGCGACGACCGCGAGGGGGTCAACCAGGTCATGGAAGACCAGGCCCTGCTGGCCATCGAAGAGGCGGACATTGTGCTGTTTCTGGTGGACGGTCGCAGCGGTTTGACACCCGGTGACGGTGAGATTGCCCGTCACCTGCGCCGCACCGGCAAAACCGCTCACCTGGTGGTGAACAAGACCGATGGCGGCGACCCGGATGCCGCCGCCAGCGAATTCCACCAGCTGGGTTTCAGCTCCGTGTTCATGATTGCCGCGGCCCACAACCGGGGCATCCGCTCTCTGCTGGACGAGCTGCTGTGGGACGGCAGTGAAGAGGACCCGGAGCCCGAGCCGGCCACACCGCCGGGTATCCGCATCGGCGTCATCGGACGCCCCAATGTGGGCAAGTCCACACTGGTGAACCGCATGCTGGGTGAGGAACGGGTGGTGGTCTATGACCAGCCCGGCACCACCCGTGACAGCATCGAGATCCCATTCACCCGGCGCGACCAGGATTACACACTGATCGACACCGCCGGTGTGCGCCGCCGCAAGCACGTCAGCGAGGCGGTGGAGAAGTTCTCCATCATCAAGACCCTCAAGGCCATCGAGGACGCCCATGTGGTGCTGATTGTCATCGATGCCCGTGAGGGGCTGGTGGACCAGGACATGCACCTGATCGGCTTTGCCCTGGAGGCGGGTCGGGCCCTGGTGGTGGCGGTGAACAAGTGGGACGGCATGGACCCGGACGACCGCAAGGCGGTGAAGGAAACCCTCAAACGCCGCCTGGCCTTCCTGGATTACGCAAGGACCCACTTTATCTCCGCACTCCATGGCACCGGGGTCGGCGATCTGTACCCTTCCATCCATGAGTGCCACGACTCGGCCATGGCCAAGTGGGCCACCAACGACCTGACCCGCATCCTGCAGGACGCGGTGCAGCAGCACGCACCGCCCATGGTCCGTGGCCGCCGCGTGAAACTGCGCTACGCACACCAGGGGGGCTCCAACCCGCCCATTATCGTGGTGCACGGCAACCAGACCGACTCACTGCCGTCGGTGTACCGCCGTTACCTGGAAAACATCTTTCGCAAAGTGCTGAAGGTGGTGGGCACGCCCATACGCATGGAGTTCAAGTCCGGCGCCAACCCCTTCGAGGGGCGCAAGAACGAGCTCAGCCCCCGCCAGAGGGCCAAGCGCACCCGACTGGTCAGTCACGCCAAGACCACCGAGAAAAAAGCCAAGCGCACGCGTCTGAAGAAACAGCGCTGACGGGGGCCCGGCGTTCACCGCGCCCCGCTGTTCAGTCCTAGTCGCTGGTCTTGGCCAGCCCCTGTTCCTCCACCTGCCTGGCCTGAATGGCGGTGAGGGCGATGGTGTAGACAATGTCGTCCACCAGAGCCCCCCGTGAGAGGTCGTTCACCGGCTTGCGCAGACCCTGCAGCATGGGGCCGATGCTCACCACATTGGCGCTGCGCTGCACCGCCTTGTAGGTGGTGTTGCCGGTATTGAGATCCGGGAAGATAAACACCGTGGCTCGCCCCGCCACCGGGCTGTCCGGCGCCTTGCTCCTGGCCACACTCTCGATGGCGGCGGCGTCGTACTGCAGCGGGCCGTCGATCACCAGGTCCGGACGTCGCTCCTGGACAATGGCGGTGGCCTTGCGCACCTTGTCCACATCCTCACCGGTGCCGGAGCCACCGGTGCTGTAGCTGATCATGGCCACCCTGGGGGGGATGCCGAAGGTGGCGGCGGAGTCGGCACTCTGTATGGCGATATCCGCCAGTTCCTCGGCATCGGGGTCCGGGTTGACGGCGCAGTCGCCGTACACCAGCACCTGGTCGGGAAGGCACATGAAGAAAATGGACGAGACAATGCGCGCCTGCTCGTGGGTCTTGATCAGCTGCAGTGCCGGGCGGATGGTATTGGCGGTGGTGTGGATGGCCCCGGAGACCAGCCCGTCCACCTCATCCAGTGCCAGCATCATGGTGCCCATCACCACATTGTCCTCCAGCTGGGCCTCTGCCATGTCCGCGGCCAGCCCCTTGTGGCTGCGCAGTTTCATCATGGGTTCGATGTAGCGCTCACGGACCTCATCCGGGTCGATGATTTCCACGGAGTCCGGCAGCTCCACCCCCTGGGTGCTGGCCACCTGGCGGATCACATCCGCCCGCCCCAGCAGTACACAGCGGGCCAGCCCACGCTGCTGGCAGCGTGCCGCGGCGGTGATGGTGCGGGGCTCTTCCCCCTCCGGCAGGACAATGCGCTTGTCCGCCTCCCTGGCCCTGGCCGTCAGCAGGTGGCGGAAAGCCGGTGGTGACAGTCGCGGCTCGCGCTCAATCTGCAGGTGCTCCCTGAGCCAGTCCGCGTCAATTTCCTCCGCCGTGGATTCCATTACCTGTTCCAGACGTTCACGGTCGTCCTCCGGCACGGAGGTGTCCATGCGGGCCAGGCGGTAAGCGCTGTGGTAGGTGTCCAGTGGCGTGCTCAGCACCGGCAGCCCGGTCTCCAGGGCCGGCTGGCAGAACTCGATGGTGCGCCTGTCCGGCATCAGCCCGCCGGTGAGCACCAGCCCCGCCAGAGGGCTGCCCCTGAGTGTGGCCATGGCGCAGGCCACGATGATGTCTTCCCGGTCCCCCGGGGTGACCACCAGGGTCCCGGGGCGCAGTGATTCCACCATGTTGGGCAGTGTCCTGGCGCACACCATCACCCGCTCCACACGGCGGCTGTCCTGCTGGCCGCCGTGGAGCACCATCGCCTCCAGTGGCCAGGTCACATCCGAGGTGCGGGGTGCCAGCAGTGCCGGCTGCCAGGGCACCACACCCAGCAGTTTCATCTCTCCCTGCGAGAAGACACGGCACTCGCTGGCCCAGTCCACATCCGGCAGTGCGGCCGGCACCACTGGCGAGAGCTGAAGCTCATCCTGTGTGGGTTCACCCACCTTGTTGAGGATGGCCCCCAGCACGGTGGTCCTGGAATTCTCGGTAAAGAGGCGGCCGGTGAAGGCCAGCCAGTCGTCCACCTCGGAAGGGCTGCGGCTTCCCGGGGCGCTGACCAGTATCACCTGGGCATCCAGGTTGCGGGCAATCTCCACATTCAGCCGTGCCATGTAGGCCTCGTTCCCCTCCGGCACCAGGCCCTCGATAATCACCACATCCAGGTCCTGTGCCGCCTGGTGGTAGAGGCCGACAATGTCCTCCATCAGCTGCCCGGACTGGCCGGTGTTCAGCAGGTTCTGTGCGGTTTTCAGTGGCACCGGGTCCGGTGGCGTCAGGTGGCTGGTGGCGCGGACAAAATGCACCGAGCGGTCCCCCCGGTCCGGCCCGCCGCTCTGGGCCACGGGCTTGAAAAAGCCCACCCGCACCCCTTTGTTGTCCAGAGCGCGCAGCAGGCCCATGCTGACGGAGGTCAGGCCGGTGCGTGTGCCGGTGGCGGCGATAAAGAGATTCTTGGCCATGGTGTCTTCCGTTGTTGTGGGTACTGTTCAGTGACGACCTTATCAGGATTCGTCCTGTGTGAGGGCGGCGGTATCCTCGGCAATGACCCGCTCCTCGTCCGTTGCGATCACCAGTATGCGGTGGCTGCCTTCGGCCTGTATCTCACCCTGACGGCGGCGACCGTGGTCCCCATTATGGTCAGGGTCAACAGCAAAGCCCAGATGGGCCAGGTGGGACAGGGTTTCTTCTCGCACCACGGCGCTGTTCTCCCCAATCCCCCCGGTAAACACCAGTGCATCAGGACGGCCGCTGGCCACGGACATGGCGCCGATATACCTCGCCAGACGGTAGCAGAACACCGACACCGCCAGTGCCGCCTGCTCATGGCCCTGATCACGGGCTTCAATCAGGCTGCGCATGTCGTTGCTGAGCCCGGACAGGCCCAGAAGGCCGCTTTCCCGGTTGAGCATCCGGTTGATGGACTCCGGGCTCTGGCCCTGCTGTATAAAGAAATCAAACAGCCCCGGATCCAGGTCACCGCTGCGGGTGCCCATCACCAGCCCCTCCAGAGGGGTCAGCCCCATGCTGGTGTCACGGCTCTGTCCGTCACGGATGGCGGTAATGCTGCAGCCATTGCCCAGGTGGGCCGAGATCAGCGAGGTGTTCTGCGGTGACTGGCCCAGGTGGGCGGCGGTGCGGCTGAGCATGTAGCGGTGGCTGGTGCCGTGGAAGCCATAGCGGCGTACCCCCTGTTCCCGGTACAGCCGGTAGGGCAGGGCGTAGAGGTAGGCCTCCTGTGCCAGGCTCTGGTGGAAGGCGGTATCAAACACCGCCACCTGGGGCTGTTGCGGGTACAGCGCCGTCATGGCCTCAATGCCCGCCAGGTTGGCCGGATTGTGCAGCGGTGCCAGTGGCGTGCACTGGCGTATGGCCTCCAGCACCGGGTCATCGATCACCACGGAGCGGGTAAAAGCCTCGCCGCCGTGCACCACCCGGTGGCCAATGGCGCTGGGTGGCCCCTCAAGCAGGCCCAGCTCCCGGAACAGCGCCAGTGCCCGGTCAATGGCCTGCTGGTGGCCGGCCTCCGGTGGCAGGTTCCGGTGGTGTTTCTCATCCGTTCTGACCGTCAGGGCGGCATCGCTGCTGCCCAGGCGTTCCGCCAGTGCCGATGCCAGTGGTGTGAAGTCGTGGCGCCGGTACAGTGCCAGCTTGAGTGAGGAGCTGCCGCTGTTGACCACCAGTAATGTCGAGTCCATGGGAGAGATCCTTGCTTGAAAAGGGGATTGTATCCCCACGAGAGCAAGGGGCCAAACCGGCACCCGGGGTCAGGCGTTTTCCGGCGTGCTGCGGGACAGCAGCCAGTCGCTGAAGTCGGTTTCCGTGGCGGGGCGGCTGTACAGGTAGCCCTGTGCGTAGTCGCAGTGAAGCTGGCGCAGGAAAGACAGCTGATCGTTGTTCTCGACCCCCTCGGCAATCACCTGCAGGTCCAGGCTGTGGGCCATGGTGATAATGGCCTTCACCAGTGAGGCGTCTCCCTGTTTGGTGATCACATCCCGGATAAAGGATTTGTCCACTTTCAGTGTGTCGAAGGGGTAGTTCTTGAGGTAACCCAGTGCGGAATAGCCGGTGCCGAAGTCGTCCACCGACAGGCGCACCCCCATCCCGTCCAGCTCACGCAGTATGTCGTCCGTCTCCAGGGTGTTGTCCAGTATCAGCCGCTCGGTGATCTCCAGCTCCAGGTGATGGCCCGCCAGCTGGTTTTCCTTCAGTGCGGTGGCCACCATGCTGACAAAGTCCGGGTCCCGGAACTGCCTGGCGGAGACGTTCACGGCCACGCTCAGTGGCTCCCGGGTGAGCAGCTGCCAGCGGTTGACGGCGCGGCAGGCCTCGTTCAGCACCCAGCGGCCAATGGGGATGATCAGCCCCGTCTCCTCGGCCAGGGGGATAAAACGGTCCGGCATGACCAGCCCCAGTGTCGGGTTGTGCCAGCGTATCAGGGCTTCGGCACCCACCACCTGTTGGTTGTCGGTTCTGAGAATGGGCTGGAAATACAGCTCAAACTCATTCATCTCCAGTGCCCGGCGCAGCAGGTTCTCCATCTGCAGCCGCTCCTGGCTGACTTCTTTCATCTCCGGAGAGAAACGCTGATAGGCGCTCTTGCCCTTGTGTTTGGCTTCGTACATGGCGGCATCGGCGTGCTGAAGCAGGCTGGTACTGCTGTCGGAGTCCTGGGGGTAGATGGCGATGCCGATGCTGGTGGTGACAAACACCTCGCTGTCCTGCAGATGGAAAGGCGGGGTAAAGGTCTTCAGTATGCGCTCGGCCACCAGCTCGGTGGCTTCCTCGCCGAGAAGCCCCGGCAGGATCACCAGGAACTCGTCGCCACCCAGCCGTGCCAGTGTGCTGCTGCCGCGCAGGCATGAGGAAATGCGCCGGGCTGCCTCCACCAGCAGGGTG
>JAWWAC010000078.1:0-11553 GCA_033721915.1 Oleiphilaceae bacterium | reverse complement strand
GTCAACTGCGTCTGCCTTCCGTGTGTGTTCTTCTGATGTCCCTGCTTGCCATTGCCGGCTGCAGTGATGGCACCGCTAGCCGGCCCACTCCGGAATCGGGCACCGTCGGGCTCCCCGAGCAACCGGCACAGGTCGCCGCCAATGGCTGTCCTTCCCGGGCCGAGGCACGTCAGGTGCGCCACAAGCGGGATCTGATTGGCGGCTCCCAGGTGGCTCGTGGTGCACTGGGGGATGTGCTTATGGAAAACGACCGCATCCGCCTGCTGATCCGCAAGCCAGGCCGTCAGCACCATGGCACCGTCAATCCCTATGGCGGCACCGTGGTGGACGGGGACATCTGCCGTGACGGGGCCTCACCGGAGCGTTCCAACTTCGAGAACAGCAGCCTTGGCATCAACATCGAGACCATCCCCCATTACACCGACCTGGTGATCCTCAATGATGGCAGCAATGGTGAGCCGGCGGTGGTGCGGGCCACCGGTCCGCTGGATCTGTTTGAGTACGCCAACCCCAGCTCGGTGATCGAGGACATGGGGCTGGAGTTTCCGCAAAGCGCCGATGACCGGCCGCTGCCGGTGATGGTGCAGACGGACTACATACTGGCCACCGGAGACCAGTACGTCACGGAAGAGACCACCCTGTTCAATGAAAGCGGCGATGACCTGGACATCTATCTGGTGGAGTACCTCAGCGGCTCCGGCTTTGTGGATGCCTTTATCCCCGGCATGGGTTTTGGTGAGCCACTGGCCACCAACAGCTGCCCGGTCACCCATTACGTGCCCTGCGGGAGTGGCACCTGCGACCCCTGCAACTTCCTGGGTTTTGTCGGTTTTGACGAGGGCGAAGGCGTCTCCTATGCCCGGATTCACCCTTACCCGGGCAGCTCAGGCATGAACGTCACCGGCATCAATGTGATTGCCTATGGGCTGGACATACTGCCTGTGCTGCTCGGCCTGGACAGCCCCAACTTCACCATACCGGCCCATGGCACACTGGGACTGGAACGGTATTTCGCCATTACCGGCGGCTCGGTCAGCGCCCTGCAGTCGGTCCGGGATGACATTTTCGGTTTTGTCACCGGCTCGGTGACGGGGGTGGTGACGGACACCGCAGGGCGCCCCGTGGCCGGCGCCATGGTGGCGGTGACCCGTGACAATACGGATCTGGAGCGGTTTGCACTGGCCCAGGCGGACCTGGTGAACCTGGCGTCCAACTTCTCGCCGGAGCGGGTGCTGACCACCGGCAGCGCGGTGTTTGGCAATCTGCTGGATCAGCAGCTGCCGGACGGCACCGTGGGCACGGCACTGGCTCCGGAGCTGGATGTGGTCAGCCAGGACGTCACCGATGCCCAGGGACGCTATCGTTTTGACCTCTCCCCGGGGGAGTACGACCTGAGGGTGTACAAGGACGGACGTGGTGTGCCCACCCCGGAGCTGTCAAGGGTCCGCGTTCATGAGGGCAGTGAAGGGCAGCGGGATTTTCAGCTGCCTGAACCGGGTCGTCTGCAGTTGCGGGTGACGGATGAAAAAGGGCGGCCCATGCCCGCCAAGATCCAGCTGGTGGGCTTCGAGCCCAACCCGCCACTGACCAACCGGCAGAATATCCTCGACCAGGTGGAGTCACAGGCGGGTGTCTTCTTCGACCAGTTTGTGCGGGACCCGCTGCCCGGTGCCATTGCCTTCGTGGACTTTGTGGGCCGTGATGGCCTTCTTCAGGCCACGGAAGTGCCACCCGGCGAGTACCAGCTGGTGGTCTCCAGGGGGCCCCGTTACTCGGCCTGGCGGGAGCGCATCCGCATTGAGGAAGGCAGTCTGACACAGCTCCATGCCCGCATCGCACAGGTGGTGGACACACCGGGTTTTATCAGCGCCGATTTCCATGTGCATGGCGTGGACAGCCTGGATTCCCGAATTGCCCGTGAGGACCGTGTGCTGACCTACCTGGCGGAAGGCATGGATTTCTTCACCCCATCGGATCACGGCTTCCAGGTGGATTTCCGGCAGGATATTGCCATGGCCGGTGTGGCGGACCTCATGGGTACCGCCCCCAGCGCCGAGGTCACCACCATGGATTACGGCCACTACAACGCCTGGCCCAGAACCATGCTGGCCGACCAGCTCTCCGGCGGCTACGTGGACTGGGGCTGGGATCAGCAGGTACCCCCCGGTCAGCGCTTCCCGGTATTTGGCAACTACGTGAAGTCCCCCGGCGAAATCATCGCACTGGGGCAGAAGGACCCGCTCACAAGGCCCATTGTTCAGGTCAACCACATGGAGAGCTACTTCCGCGAGACAGGACTGGGAATCGACAGCGGCCAGTCACCGCCACAGAGCACCGTGGACCCCACCAGGCGCCGGCTGGATCCGTCCAGCGGCAATGTCTTTGCCGGTCACTTCGATGCCCTGGAGCTGTGGATCGGTGTGGGTGGGCGCAGCGCCATTGACGACAGTGACGGCCTGATCCGTGAGAATCTGGCGGACTGGTTCAATCTCATCAACCAGGGGCTGGTGCGCACCGGTGTGGCCAGCTCCGACACCCATACACGGCGTCTTACGGCCATGTCCGCCCGGTCACTGGTGGCCAGCAAGGTGACGGATCCGGGGCGTCTCTCGGCCCATGCCCAGACACTGGCGGATACCGTGTCACAGGGGCGGGTGCTGATGACCAACGCCCCCTTTGTCACCATTACCGCCGAGTCCCGGAGCACCGGCCAGACGGCCTCACTGGGCCTGGGATCACCACTGGAGCTGGCCACGGATAACGGCCGTGTCACACTGACCATCACCGTCGACAGCCCCGCCTGGGCCGAGTTTGACCGGGTGGATCTGTTCATCAACAACGCACCGGCCAAAACCAGCGACGAGCCGCCACGCTACAGCGCCTGTGAAGACCACCGCATCACACTTGGTGCCCGTGACATTCGCCGTGTCACTGTGGTGCCGGGTCTTGAGGGGGCCGAGCGACTGGAGGCCACCGTCACCCACGAGCTGGAGGGGCTGACGGAGGATACCTGGGTGGTGGCCCGTGTGGCGGGCACGCAGGGCCAGTCCGAACCCCTGTTTCCCGTGCATCCCGGCAGCCTGGAATTTTCCGGACGGGACCTGGACAGTGTCACCGGCAGCAACATCGGACAGGGCGGTGTCATGGCCTACGCCATCACCAATCCCCTGTTTATTGATGTGAACGGCGATGGCTGGCAGCCCACCGGGGTGCGCCTGGGTGAGTGCCAGGAGCCTGAGGAGAGCTTCAACCCGCTGCTGCCACTGGGCGGTGCCCTGTAAATGAAAGCGGCCCTTCTGGCTCTGGCCCTGCTGCTCTGGCCCGTTCATGGCCTGGCCCACGGTGGCCATGGCATGGCACCGGTGATCACGGCAGCGCCTGAGGGCAAGGGCCTGCTGCCGTCACCGGGGGAGCGGCACAGCCACTGGACCAGGGAGCTGATGCGCCCCCAGTTGCCACAGGCAAACGACCACGACGGGGTGTTGCTGCGCCAGTCGCTGGCCGATGCCCCGCTGCTGGTGCAGGCCATCACGGGCCAGGTCGAGTCACTGGATAACGGGCGCCTGGTGCGACTGACCCTGGAGCTGGAGTCGGTCTATCGCGGAGACTTTGCGGAGCCCAGGGTGGCGGTGGTGGAGTTCAGTGGCGCCCGCCAGAGCACGCTGTCCCTGTCGGCGAATCAGCGGGTTCTGCTGGCACTGGAACCCATGCCGGAGCATTCCTATCTGCGGGACCGGCTGGGTGCGGGCCGCTTTTATACCCCGGTGCGACAACAACCGGCCCCCTTGGTGGTCACCTCGCCAGAGGGCGCCTCGGCACTGGGCCAGTGGCTGTTGCTGGGCCGCAGCGAACCCTCGCACCGCTCCAGGGCACTGGCACTGGGCATGCTGTCCAGCGGTGAGAGCATTCTGACCGGCCCGGCACTGGATGAGCTGGCCCTTGTCCCCTCCGGGGAGGCACTGACGGCGGAGGAGAAGTCGGCCATCAGGACCGTGATGGAGCAGTCACTGCCGGGCCGTGGCCGCCTGGCGATACAACTGGCCCGGTGGCCGCAGTCAGAGACACTGGAGCCGCTGGCGGTGCTGTCCGGGGACGATCCCGTGACCCGGGCGCGCATCCGGCTGGCGCGCCACAGTCTGGGGCAGGGGCCGGATCTGGACAGGCTGATGGCGGAAAGCCGCAGTGAGGATCCCCGTGAGCGGGCAGGGGCCGGGCGTGTCCTGGGTCTTCTGGATGACGACAGGGCCCGTCGGGCGGCCGCAGGGCTGGCACTGGCGGATAAAAACCCGGAGGTGCGGGCCGTGGCCCTTCATGGGCTGACCCTGAGCCGTGATCCGAAAGTGCTGCCTGTCATAGGGCAGGCACTGGATACACCCCATCAGCCACAGCGCTTCCAGGCCGGCCGTGCCCTTGAGGCCTTTGCCGGACAGGCGCGCAGCAATCTGCTGGAGCGGCTTGTCCTGGCGGGAGAGAACCGCGAGAGCCGTGAGTATGCCGCCAAGCTGATGGTGTACCACCTTGGCCGTGATCACAGCCAGGTGGTGGCACTGCGCAGTCGTCTTGAGGCGGGTGAATTGCGGCGCATACTCACGGACGGGGCCGTGGACCGTGGCCGTGTCCACGCCCATGACGGTCATGACCACTGAAGGTGGCCCTGAAACTTTCCTGAAAAAAAAACGGTTGACGGCGGGGGCGGAATCCGTAGAATGCCTCCTCGTTGATCAGCGGGAATAGCTCAGTGGTAGAGCACAACCTTGCCAAGGTTGGGGTCGCGAGTTCGAATCTCGTTTCCCGCTCCAATATCTCCCCGGATTCTTCTCCCTGATTGTCCTTCATACCGCTTTGCGTCACCCCAGTCCGTCACAGATCCCCCGTGTCCCGGTTGTATGGCCGCGCCATGGCATCGCTGTGTCTGTTCCGGGGGCTTTCGTTATAATGCCCTGTCCGGCCCTCACCGCCGGCCAGGAGCTTGCGGGGCGCTGGGCGGTCAGTCCGGACGGCCGGGGCCGGCAGGCCACGGACACCTTGAGTGGCCCCCGGAACAAGGCTATGGTGCAGCCCCGGCCAGACCGGTCTTTCGTACTCTCAATCGGGAATAAGCATGAGCACTGTGTTAAGCGCTGAATCACTGCATCTGTCATTCGGCATGAAGCCCCTGCTGGATCAGGCGGAGCTGCGTATCGAACGGGGCGAGCGGGTCTGCCTGCTGGGCCGCAACGGCGAGGGCAAATCCTCGTTGCTGGGCCTGATCAGCGGCGAGATCACCCCGGACGAGGGCACAGTGCGCGTGGCAGAAGGGGCCCGTGTGGCGGTGCTGCCCCAGGAGCTGCCACGGGACCACCACAAGAGCGCCTACCAGGTGGTGGCGGAGGCCTTCCCGGAAACCGGCGCGCTGCTCGAGCAGTTCCATGAACTGTCCATGGGGGATGGCAGTGAGGCCCACCTGAACCAGCTGATGGCGGTGCAGGAAAAACTGGAGGCACTGGACGGCTGGCGTCTGGATCAGCGCATCCGCCAGATTCTGGAACAGTTCCAGGTGGACCCGGAGGTGACCCTGGGGACTCTCTCGGGGGGCTGGCAGCGCCGTGTTCTGCTGGCCCGCGCACTGGTGACGGAGCCGGACCTACTGCTGCTGGACGAGCCCACCAACCACCTGGACGTGCCCGCCATCCGCTGGCTGGAAAACACCCTGTCCCAGTTCTCCGGGGCACTGCTGTTTGTCAGTCACGACCGGGCCTTTATCCGGGCCATGGCCACCCGCATCGTTGAGCTGGACCGTGGTCAGCTCAGCTCCTGGCCGGGCAACTACGACAAGTACCTGGAAATGAAGGAAAAGGCCCTCGAGGACGAGGAGCGCCAGAGTGCGCTGTTCGACAAGCGTCTGGCCCAGGAAGAGAAATGGATCCGCCAGGGCATCAAGGCCCGCCGGACCCGTAACATGGGCCGTGTGCGGGCCCTGAAAGCCATGCGGGAAGAACACCGCCAGCGCCGTGAGCGCAGCGGCAGCACTGCCATGGCCATCGAGGGGGCCGACCGCTCCGGCAAGATTGTGGTGGAGACGGACAAGGCCAGTGTCGGCTTCGACGGGCGGGACGTCATCCGGGATCTGGACCTGGTGATGCTGCGTGGCGACAAGGTGGGCCTGATCGGTGAAAACGGCTCCGGCAAGACCACACTGGTGCGGCTGCTGCTGGGGGATCTGGAGCCGGACAGCGGCACCGTCAGGCGCGGCACCAAGCAGGCCGTGGCCTACTTCGACCAGCTGCGTCACGAGCTGGACCCGGACAAGACCGCACTGGACAACCTGGCGGACGGCCGTGAGTTCATCGAGATCAACGGCCAGAGCAAGCATGTGCTGGGCTATCTCAACGAGTTCCTGTTCACCCCGGAACGGGCCCGCTCGCGGGTCAGTGTGCTCTCCGGTGGCGAGCGGGCCCGTCTGCTGCTGGCCAAGCTGTTCAGCAAGCCTGCCAACATACTGGTACTGGACGAGCCCACCAACGACCTGGATGTGGACACACTGGAACTGCTGGAAGCCCAGCTGGTGGACTTCCAGGGCACGGTCATCCTGATCAGTCACGACCGGGAATTTCTCGACAATGTGGTGGGCAGCCTGCTGTTCCTGGACGGCCATGGTGGTGTGGAGCAGAGCGTGGGTGGCTACACGGACTGGCGTGAGCACGGCGGGCGCTTTGTCTCCGAGCTGGGCCAGGGGGTTCAGTCCCGCGCTTCCAAGCCACCGGCCCAGGAAGGGCAGGGGACCGGTAGCGGCAAAAAAGGGCGCAACAGGGACCGCTCAGGCAGCAACAAGATGAGTTACAAGCTGCAGAGGGAGCTGGAACAGAGCCCGGAAGAAATCCGTGCGCTGGAAGAGCAGATCAGCGCACTGACGGAGACCGTCGGGGATCCGGGTTTTTACCGGAAAGACCAGGCCACCATCGACAGCACGCTGGCGCAACTGCAGCAGGCGGAGCAGGCCCTTGAGGCACGCATTGCCCGCTGGATGGAGCTTGAGGAGATGGCCGAACAGGCCGGAGGCTAGGGCCGGCAGCCGGTCAGAGATGCCCGGCTAACGCACCCGAACGGCCAGCACGTCGTTTTCCGCCCCGTGCAGCACGGCGTTGGCGGTGGAGCCCAGCAGCAGCTGCAGGCCGTGGCGGCCATGGCTGCCCACCACCGTCAGGTCGGCCCCCAGGTCATGGGCCATGCGGCGTATCTCGGCGCCGGGGCGACCCACCACGATCCGCTGATCGCCGTTCTTGATATCATACCGGTCGCCGTAGCTGGACAGCTGCTCACGGGCATTGTCCTCCAGTTGCTGCTGCAGCTCCGTCAGATCCAGCGGCAGGTCACCGCCATAGGCGTATCCCACCGGCTCCACCACATGCATCAGTGTCAGTGACGCCTCGTGCTGCCTGGCCATGGTCACGGCCCGGCTCAGTACCTGATCGGCCTCGTCGGTGAGATCGATGGCTACCAGAATCCGTTGATATTGCATCGCCTGCTGCTCCTTTTTCTGTCAGGTGTTATTCAGACGATTCACCAAGTCTTCCATGGTGTCAATGATCTGCAGTGAATAACGGTTGATCACGAAAGAGACATTGCGCTCGTCATAATGGATATAGGAATTGCGGATAAACTCCCACTGGGAGTTCACCCTGGCCAGCAGGTCCTGTGAGCCGTCGTTGTTCATGCGCAGATCGAGCTGCCTGAGCAGCTCATCGAAGCGCAGCGCCAGCTCGTCAATGGAGCGGTCCGAGTCAGCGCCCTGGAAAACCTGCGACACGGAGGAAGAGGTGCGTGCCGAGTAGCGGGTTACCATCAGTGCCATGGTGATGGAGGCCTCCCGGGCCAGCTGCACCTCCTCCCGGGTGGGGGTCCTGCCCTGGCTGGCCACCTGCTGGTAGATCTTCTCCGACAGCAGGCTCAGTGTCTGGGCCTGCTCGGCCATGTTCGACAGCAGCCTCAGATCCGGGTAGCCGGATTCGCGGATATCCGCCACATTGGTGTCCATCTGCTTCTGGAAGTCCCGGAAGGCGCTGGCCAGTTCATCCATGCTGCTGCCGCTGAGGGAGTCGCCGACCTGCTTTCTGGCCCGTTCCAGCAGCCGCCGGGAGCGGCTCATGGCGTTGTTGATCTCCTGTATACGCTCTCTGTCCGGCGTCACGCTGTAACTGTAGTAGGCGTTGAGGGCCAGGAAATTCTGCAGGCGAAACTGGTGCAGTGAATCCAGCAGGTTGCCGGCCAGGGCCTGCTTCTCCTCCTCCTCGGCCAGAACCGGAAACGCCAGCAGTAACGCCAGCAACCAGGCCAGGGAGGCGGCCAGTGTCATTGGAAAGACTCGAGGGGTCATCGGGCAGAGCTCCATTGAAAAGTCATCTAGACAGTTTGTTGTTATGGCCTCAGGGGCGGTAAAATCTCAACCCCTCACCGAGCAGTCTTCAGCTGTGCTGAAGTTTAGCAGTGTTGTGGGGCTTTGCGGCGGACATGGACGGCGCCCCCATCCATCAGATCCGGTTGGCGGGACCGTCATCTCCGCCGCGCCGCCCTGATGGCGCCAGTCCTGTAAGGGCTCAGGGCCTGAGCGTTCTTTTTACAGCAAGACCGGGTATTTTTGACATGAATTATCCCGGTCGCCTTAAAAAGGGCCTTTCAGGCTGTGATATAATTCGCAGCCTCAAGAAACAAATTGACAAGGGACGGCTTTTTTTTGCATTGTTGGTCCCCGAATTCAAACGACTGTATGAATTCTGCTGTGCCCATCGGGCAGTGAGCCAATATTTGCTGTAGGGTGAGCACCTGTCTGAACGAACTGTTTTGAGCGCCGGACCGAAACCTTCTGTCCCGGGCGCATTCATACAGTACCCATCACAACCTGGAGATCAGTTGATGATTTACGAAGGTAAAGCCATCACGGTTAAAGAGATTGACGGCGGTTTTGCACAGCTGGATTTCGATCTGAAAGGGGAGTCGGTGAACAAATTCAACCGTCTCACCATCGAAGAGCTGGGCGAAGCGGCTGAGAAGCTGCAGAAAGCCAAGAAAGTGAAGGGGCTGGTGGTCACCAGCTCCAAGGACGGCTTTATCGTCGGTGCCGATATCAACGAATTCACCGACCTGTTTGCCGGCCCTGAAGAAGACCTGGTGAACAACAACCTGCAGGCCAACCGGGTCTTCAGTGCCATCGAAGACCTGCCTTACCCCACCGTGACCGCCATCAACGGCATCGCACTGGGCGGCGGCTTCGAGATGTGCCTGTCCACCGATTTCCGGGTGATGGACGAGAAAGCCAAGGTCGGCCTGCCGGAAGTCAAGCTGGGCATCTTCCCGGGCTTTGGCGGCACTGTGCGTCTGTCGCGCCTGATCGGTGCGGATAACGCCATCGAGTGGATCTGCATGGGCAGCGAGCACCGCGCCGACAAGGCACTGGCCTTCAATGCCGTGGACGCCGTGGTCAAGTCCGACAAGCTCATGGACGCGGCCATCGCCATGCTCAAGCAGGCCAACGCCGGTGACCTGGACTACAAGGCCCGTCGTGAAGAGAAAACCGGCAAGCTCAAGCTCAATGCCATGGAATCCATGATGACCTTCGAGACCGCCAAGGGCTTTGTGGCCGGCCAGGCCGGACCCCATTACCCGGCCCCGGTGGAAGCCATCAAGGTCATGCAGAAGCACTCCGGCATGCCCCGTGACAAGGCACTGGAAGTGGAAGCCAAAGGCTTCGCCAAGATGGCCAAGACCAACGTGGCCGCCTCTCTGGTGCAGCTGTTCCTGAACGACCAGGAGCTGAAGAAAACCGCCAAGCAGTACGAGGACAAGGCCAACGAAGTCAAGCTGGCCGCCGTGCTGGGCGCGGGCATCATGGGTGGTGGCATCGCCTACCAGTCCGCACTGAAAGGCACCCCCATCCTGATGAAGGACATCAACCAGGAAGGCATCCAGCTGGGTCTGAAAGAAGCCAAGAAGCAGCTGACCAAGCGTGTGGACAAGGGTAAGATGAATGCTAGCAAGATGGCGGACGTACTGGCCAGTATCACCCCCACACTGAACTACGGCGACTTCGGCGACGTGGACCTGGTGGTGGAAGCCGTGGTGGAAAACCCCAAGGTGAAAGACGCCGTGCTGCGTGAGACCGAGGAGAAGATCGGCAAAGACGCCATCCTCACCTCCAACACCTCCACCATCTCCATTACCCGCCTGGCCAAGAACCTCAAGCGCCCGGAGAATTTCTGCGGCATGCACTTCTTCAACCCGGTGCACATGATGCCCCTGGTGGAAGTCATCCGTGGCGAGAAGTCCAGCGAGAAAGCCGTTGCCACCACCGTGGCCTACGCCCGTCAGATGGGCAAGACGCCAATCGTGGTGAACGACTGCCCGGGCTTTCTGGTCAACCGCATCCTGTTCCCCTATTTCGGCGGCTTCGCCGGACTGGTGCGCGACGGTGCCGACTTCCAGAAAGTGGACAAGGTCATGGAGAAGTTCGGCTGGCCCATGGGCCCCGCCTACCTGCTGGACGTGGTGGGCATGGACACCGCCAAGCACGCCAACGAGGTCATGGGTGAAGGCTTCCCGGACCGCATGAAGGACGACAACAAGTCCGCCATCGACGTGATGTACGAGAACAAGCGTCTCGGCCAGAAGAGCGACGCGGGCTTCTACCGCTACGAGCTGGACAAGAAAGGCCGCCAGAAAAAAGTGGTGGACGAAGAGTCCTACAAGCTGCTCAAGCCGATTGTGCAAAAGCAGGAAGAGTTCACCGATGAGCAGATCATCGAGCGCATGATGCTGCCGCTGTGTATTGAAACGGTCCGTTGCCTGGAAGACGGCATCGTCGAAACCCCCGCCGAGGCGGATATGGGCCTGATCTTCGGTATCGGCTTCCCGCCGTTCCGTGGTGGTGCCCTGCGTTACATCGACGATATGGGTCTGGATGCCTTCTGCAAGATGGCAGACAAGTACAAGGACCTGGGTCCTCTGTACCAGCCCACCGAAGGCATGCGTGAAATGGCCAAAGCCGGTAAGAAATTTCACGGTTAATCGTTGAACGAGTTTTCCCAACGGAGAAAGATCTATGAGCCTGAATCCGAAAGACGTTGTCGTCGTCGATTGCGTACGGACGCCAATGGGCAAGGCCAAGAACGGCTGTTTCCGCAATGTGCGCGCCGAGACCCTGTCCGCCGCCCTGGTAGAAGCCCTGTTTGAGCGCAATCCCAAGCTGAACCCGAAAGACGTGGAGGATGTGATCTGGGGCTGTGTCAACCAGTCCGGTGAGCAGGGCTTCAACATTGCCCGCCAGATGGCACTGCTGACCCGTCTGCCCCACGAAACCGGTGCCCAGACCGTGAACCGCCTGTGCGGCTCCGCCATGAGCGCCATCCACACCGCCGCACAGGCCATCCAGACCGGCAACGGCGATGTGTTTGTGGTGGGTGGTGTGGAGCACATGGGCCACATCCCCATGACCAAGGGCTTTGACCACAACCCGGCCGCATCCAAGTACTCCGCCAAGGCCTCCAACATGATGGGCATGACCGCGGAAATGCTGGCCAAGAT
>JAWWAC010000077.1:0-11753 GCA_033721915.1 Oleiphilaceae bacterium | reverse complement strand
CCACCATCAAGGCCGCCAAGAAAATGGTCGAGCGGGAAGAGGCCGTGGTCTGGGATATCCTGGACGAGGTGATCCGGGAGCACCCGGTCATGCTAAACCGGGCCCCCACACTGCACCGTCTGGGCATCCAGGCGTTCGAGCCGGTCCTGATCGAGGGCAAGGCCATCCAGTTGCACCCGCTGGTCTGTGCCGCCTACAACGCCGACTTTGACGGCGACCAGATGGCCGTCCACCTGCCGCTGACACTGGAAGCGCAGCTGGAGGCCCGTGCCCTGATGATGTCCACCAACAACATCCTGTCACCGGCCAACGGCGAGCCCATCATCGTGCCGTCACAGGACGTGGTGCTGGGTCTGTACTACATGACCCGTGAGCGCCTCAAGGCCCGAGGCGAGGGCATGGCCTTTGCCGATATCGACGAAGTCAGCCGCGCCTATGGCTCCGGCCGTGTCGACCTGCAGGCCAAGATCAAGGTGCGCATCCGCGAAGTGGTCATCCACGAGGACGGCAGCCGCAGCGAATCCACCAGCCTGCGTGACACCACCGTGGGTCGCGCCATGCTGTACGACATCACCCCGGACGGCCTGGCGTTTGACCTGGTGGACAAGCCCATGGTCAAGAAGGCCATTTCCAGGCTGATCAACGCCAGCTACCGTCAGGTGGGTCTCAAGGAAACGGTCATCTTCGCCGACCAGATCATGTACACCGGTTTCCATTACGCCACCGTGTCAGGCTGCTCCATTGGTGTGAACGATTTCGAGATCCCCAAGGAGAAGTACGAGCTGATCGACGCGGCCGAGGACGAGGTACTGGAGATCGAGTCCCAGTTCGCCTCAGGCCTGCTGACACAGGGCGAGAAGTACAACAAGGTCATCGACATCTGGGCCCGGGCCAACGACAAGGTCTCCAAGGCCATGATGGACCGCCTGAGCAAAGAGGCGGTCATTGATGACCAGGGCAATGACGTGATGGACGAGAACGGCGAGCCCGTCATGCAGGAGTCCTTCAACTCCGTGTACATCATGGCCGACTCCGGTGCCCGGGGCTCCCCGGCCCAGATCCGTCAGCTGGCGGGTATGCGTGGCCTGATGGCCAAGCCGGACGGCTCCATCATCGAGACGCCCATCACCGCCAACTTCCGTGAGGGTCTGAACGTACTGCAGTACTTCATCTCCACCCACGGTGCCCGTAAGGGTCTGGCGGATACGGCACTGAAGACCGCCAACTCCGGTTACCTGACACGCCGCCTGGTGGACGTGTCCCAGGATCTGGTGGTGACGGAAGTGGATTGCGGCACCGACGACGGCATCCTCATGACACCGCTGGTGGAAGGCGGCGACGTGGTGGTGCCACTGGGTGATCGCGTACTGGGTCGTGTCACGGCGCGGGATGTGTTCACCCCCGGTGACAAGGAAAACGCCGTGGTCGAGGCCGGCACACTGCTGGACGAGAAAACCGTCGAGCAGATCGAAAGCGCCGGCGTGGACGAAATCTGGGTACGCTCCGCCATTACCTGTGACACCCGTTACGGCATCTGCTCCAACTGCTATGGCCGTGACCTGGGCCGTGGCCACCTGGTGAACGTGGGCGAGGCGGTGGGTGTCATCGCCGCCCAGTCCATCGGTGAGCCGGGCACCCAGCTGACCATGCGGACCTTCCACATTGGTGGCGCCGCCAGCCGGGCCTCCGCCGTGGACAGCATCCAGGTCAAGCACGGTGGCAAGGTGCGCCTGCACAACATGAAGTCCATTGTGAAGTCCGATGGCAACCTGGTGGTGGTCTCCCGCTCCTCGGCACTGGCCGTGGCGGACGAGCACGGCCGCGAGCGTGAGTGGTACAAGCTGCCCTACGGCGCCATGCTCTCCGTGCAGGACGGTGAAGTGGTCGAGCCCGGTGGCCTGGTGGCCAAGTGGGATCCCCACACCCACCCGGTGATCGCAGAGGCCAACGGCAAGGTGGTGTTCTCCGGCATCGAGGAGAACATCACGGTCAAGACCCAGACCGACGAGCTCACCGGCCTGTCCACCATTGAAGTGATGGACCCCAAGGACCGTCCGGCTTCCGGCAAGGACATCCGGCCCGTGATCAAGCTGGTGGACGACAAGGGCGAGGACATCATCCTCCCTGGCGGTTCACCGGCCCAGTACGTGCTGCCTTCCAACGCACTGGTGACACTGCGTGACGGAGACAACCTGGAAATCGGCGACATCATCGCCCGTATTCCCCAGGAAACCTCCAAGACCCGCGACATCACCGGTGGTCTGCCACGGGTGGCGGATCTGTTCGAGGCGCGCAAGCCGAAAGAGCCCTCCATCCTGGCGGAGGTGACCGGACAGGTCAGCTTCGGCAAGGAGACCAAGGGCAAGAAGCGTCTGGTGATCACGCCGAAAGACGGCGATCCCTACGAGGTGCTGATTCCGAAATGGCGCCAGATGAACGTCTTTGAAGGTGAGACCGTGGAGCGCGGCGAGGTCATCTCCGATGGCCCCTCCAACCCCCACGACATACTGCGCCTGCTGGGTATCACCGAGCTGGCCAAGTACATCACCAACGAGATCCAGGACGTGTACCGTCTGCAGGGCGTGGTCATCAACGACAAGCACATCGAAGTGATCTGTCGTCAGATGCTGCGCAAGGTGGAAATCACCGATACCGGTGACACCACCTTCATTGGCGGCGACCAGGTGGAATACACCCAGTTCCTGGAAGAAAACGAGCGTGTGGAGGCACTGGACAAGCAGCCTGCCAGGGGCGAGCGTCAGCTGCTGGGCATCACCAAGGCCTCTCTGGCCACTGAGTCCTTTATCTCCGCCGCCTCCTTCCAGGAGACCACCCGCGTGCTGACCGAAGGCGCGGTGCAGGGCAAGCGTGACTACCTGCGCGGTCTCAAGGAAAACGTCGTCGTCGGTCGACTGGTGCCAGCCGGTACCGGTCTGGCTTACCACGAAGCACGCCGCAAGCGCCGTATGGCGGCCGGCGAGCAGCAGGGTGCCAGTGCCGAGGACGTGGTGGAAGCGCTCAGTGCCGAGCTGAACAAGTAAGGCGCTGATCGAAAAGTGGCCAGTCGGCTTGACTGGCCGGGGACGTGGTCTTAAACTTGCGTCCCCTATTTTTGCCCCCGCAAAACGGGGGTTCAATGTTTAATGTCTGGAGTTTGCTTACATGGCAACAGTAAATCAGCTGGTCCGTAAGCCTCGTAAACGGCGGTTGGCGAAGAGTGACGTGCCCGCGCTGCAGGCCTGTCCTCAGCGTCGCGGTGTCTGCACCCGTGTCTACACCACCACCCCGAAGAAGCCGAACTCGGCTCTGCGGAAGGTGTGTCGTGTTCGCCTGACCAATGGCTTCGAGGTGTCTTCCTATATCGGTGGCGAAGGCCACAACCTGCAGGAGCACAGTGTGGTCCTGATTCGCGGCGGACGGGTCAAGGACCTTCCCGGTGTGCGTTATCACACCGTGCGCGGCACGCTGGATACCCAGGGTGTGCAGGATCGTCGCAAGGGCCGTTCCAAGTACGGTACCAAGCGTCCCAAGTCCTGATTACCGCCACGGCGGTCATCAGGCATTAAGCAAGGCCCTCAGGGGCAGCAACAACACAATCCAGGTCCGCCTTTTATCGTTGGCATCCACCCGCGGTTCGATTCGCGAGGGTAGCGGTAAGAGTAAGGCCGGGTGGCCGGTGTCGGGCTCACAGCCGTCGCGCCTGCATCATCCCGGAATCACCTGAAGACCTTTTACAGTTTGACGAGGACTTATCAATGCCCAGAAGACGCATTGCATCGAAACGGGTCATTATCCCGGATCCCAAATTTCACAGCCAGCGACTGGCCAAGTTCATCAACCACGTCATGGAACACGGCAAGAAAGCCGTGGCCGAGCGCATTGTTTACGGCGCCCTGGACATCGTGGAAGAGAAGTCCAAGGAAGACCCCATCGAGCAGTTTGAAAAGGCACTGGAAAACATCCAGCCCATGGTGGAAGTGAAATCCCGCCGTGTGGGGGGTGCCACCTATCAGGTGCCCGTGGAAGTCCGCCCGGCGCGGCAGAACGCACTGGCCATGCGCTGGCTGGTGGAGTTTTCCCGCAAGCGCGGCGAGAAGGCCATGGCCCAGCGCCTGGCGGGCGAGATTCTCGACGCCGCCGGCAGCAAGGGCGCCGCGGTCAAGAAGCGTGAAGACGTGCACCGTATGGCTGAAGCCAACAAAGCCTTCTCTCACTACCGTTTCTAAAGACCGAGGTAATTTAACGTGGCACGTAAAACACCTATCAAACGCTATCGCAACATCGGTATCTGCGCCCACGTGGATGCCGGTAAGACGACCACCACTGAGCGGGTACTGTTCTACACCGGTATCTCGCACAAGATCGGTGAAGTCCATGATGGCGCCGCCACCATGGACTGGATGGAGCAGGAGCAGGAGCGGGGCATCACCATCACCTCCGCCGCCACTACCTGTTTCTGGTCCGGTATGGACCAGCAGTATCCGGAACACCGCATCAACATCATCGACACTCCCGGACACGTGGACTTCACCATCGAGGTGGAGCGCTCCCTGCGGGTGCTGGACGGCGCCGTGGTGGTCTTCTGCGGCACCTCCGGTGTCGAGCCCCAGTCCGAGACCGTATGGCGTCAGGCCAACAAGTACGAAGTCCCGCGCATCGTGTTCGTCAACAAGATGGACCGTGCCGGCGCCAACTTCGAGCGCGTTGTGGCCCAGATCCGCAACCGCCTGGGCGCCTTCCCGGTGCCGATCCAGCTGCCGATCGGCTCCGAGGATGACTTCAAGGGCATCATCGACCTGATCCGCATGAAGGCCATCTACTGGAACGAAGACGACTTCGGTGCCACCTACGACGAAGTGGACGTTCCGGAAGAGCTGAAGGAAAACGCGGAAATGCACCGCGAGCAGATGGTCGAAGCCGCCGCCGAAGCCAACGAAGAGCTGATGGACCGCTACCTGGAAGAGGGCGAGCTGTCCATCGAGGACATCAAGAAAGGCCTGCGCATGCGCACACTGGCCAATGAGATCGTCCCCGCCCTGTGTGGCTCCGCGTTCAAGAACAAGGGCGTTCAGGCCATGCTCGACTGCGTGGTGGAATTTCTGCCCGCGCCGGACGAGGTCAAGGCCATCACCGGTGAGATCGACGACGAGGGCACCACGGAGACCCGTGAAGCCAACGACGAGGCACCGTTCTCCGCACTGGCCTTCAAGATCGCCACGGACCCCTTCATGGGCACACTGACTTTCTTCCGCGTCTACTCGGGCACCCTGGAGTCCGGCACGCCGGTCTACAACGCCTCCAAGCAGAAGAAGGAGCGCGTTGGCCGTATGGTGCAGATGCACTCCAAGGACCGACAGGAAATCAAGGAAGTGCTGGCCGGTGACATCGCTGCCGCCGTTGGCCTGAAGTCCGTCACCACCGGTGACACCCTGTGCGACGAGAAGCACAAGATCGTGCTCGAGCGCATGGAGTTCCCGGAGCCGGTGATCGCCGTGGCCGTTGAGCCCAAGTCCAAGGCGGACCAGGAAAAGATGGGCATTGCACTGGGCAAGCTGGCCCAGGAAGATCCCTCTTTCCGTGTACGCACCGACGAGGAGTCCGGCCAGACCATTATTTCCGGTATGGGCGAGCTGCACCTGGACATCATCGTTGACCGCATGCGTCGCGAGTTCAAGGTGGAGGCCAACATCGGTAAGCCACAGGTGGCCTACCGCGAGTGCATCCGGGATACCGTCAAGGTGGAAGGCAAGTTCGTCCGCCAGTCCGGTGGCCGTGGTCAGTACGGTCACGTCTGGGTGGAGCTCGAGCCCATGCCCCTGGACGAAGAGGATGCGCCAACCTTTGAGTTCGTCAACAAGATTGTCGGTGGTGTGGTGCCCAAGGAATACATTCCCGCGGTCCAGTCCGGCATTGAAGAGCAGATGCAGAACGGTGTTCTGGCAGGCTTCCCGCTGCTGGGCATCCGCGCCACGCTCTACGACGGCTCCTACCACGACGTGGACTCCAACGAGATGGCCTTCAAGGTGGCCGGCTCCATGGCGCTGAAGAAAGGCGCCCTGGATGCCAGCCCGGCATTGCTGGAGCCCATCATGAAGGTCGAAGTGGTCACCCCGGAAGATTACATGGGTGACGTGGTCGGCGACCTCAACCGTCGTCGTGGTGTGGTGCATGGTATGGAAGAGAGCCTCTCTGGCAAGATCATCCGTGCCGAGGTGCCACTCTCGGAGATGTTCGGCTATGCAACGGACCTGCGTTCAAGCACTCAGGGCCGGGCCTCCTATGTGATGGAGTTCTCCAACTACGCGGTGGCTCCCAACAACATTGCCGAAGGCATCATCAACAAAAGCAGCTAACGGGGGCGGTGGCGGGTCCGGCAAGGGCCTGCCATCCGGCACCTGACAACCAAATTACGATACGTATCAAGAGGTGATATCATGGCTAAGGCCAAATTTGAACGCAGCAAGCCCCATATCAACGTCGGCACCATCGGTCACGTTGACCATGGCAAGACCACACTGACCGCCGCTCTGACCCGTGTCAGCGCCGAAGTCTTTGGTGGCGAAGCCCGTGCCTTCGACCAGATCGACAACGCACCGGAAGAGAAGGCGCGTGGTATCACCATCGCCACCTCTCACGTGGAGTACAGCTCCGAGATCCGTCACTACGCCCACGTTGACTGCCCCGGCCACGCGGATTATGTGAAGAACATGATCACCGGTGCCGCGCAGATGGACGGCGCCATTCTGGTGGTGTCCGCCGCTGACGGCCCGATGCCCCAGACCCGTGAGCACATCCTGCTGTCCCGTCAGGTCGGCGTACCGCACATTGTCGTGTTCCTGAACAAGGCCGACATGGTGGACGACGAAGAGCTGCTGGAACTGGTGGAAATGGAAGTGCGCGAGCTGCTGAGCGAGTACGACTTCCCGGGCGACGACATTCCGATCATCACCGGCTCCGCCCTGATGGCCCTGGAAGGCAAGGACGACAATGAGATGGGCACCACTGCCGTGGCCAAGCTCATCAGCGCCCTGGACGAGCACGTGCCAGAGCCCGAGCGTGCCATTGACCAGCCCTTCCTGATGCCCATCGAGGACGTGTTCTCCATCTCAGGCCGTGGTACGGTCGTGACCGGCCGTGTTGAGCGTGGTGTGGTCAAGACCGGTTCCGAGGTTGAGATCGTGGGTCTGAAGGACACCGTCAAGACTGTTTGTACCGGTGTTGAGATGTTCCGCAAGCTGCTGGACGAAGGCCGTGCGGGTGAGAACATCGGCGCGCTGCTGCGTGGCACCAAGCGTGACGACGTTGAGCGTGGCCAGGTGCTGGCCAAGCCCGGCTCCATTACGCCGCACACCGAGTTCGAGGGTGAGATCTACGTACTGAGCAAGAACGAAGGGGGCCGTCACACGCCGTTCTTCGCCGGCTACCGTCCGCAGTTCTTCTTCCGCACCACGGACGTGACAGGCAGCTGTCAGCTGCCTGACGGCGTTGAGATGGTGATGCCCGGGGACAACGTGAAGCTGAGCGTGACCCTGATCGCCCCGATCGCCATGGAAGACGGCCTGCGCTTCGCGGTTCGCGAAGGCGGACGTACCGTTGGCGCCGGTGTGGTGACCAAGATCATCAAGTAAAAGAGTTTCGGTGTAGGCCAGTAGCTCAATTGGCAGAGCAGCGGTCTCCAAAACCGCAGGTTGGGGGTTCGATTCCCTCCTGGCCTGCCATTTATTTCACCGACGCGCGACAAGTAGACCCATATGGCCACTAATTCCAATCAAGCGGTCAGCCACTTTGATACACCAAAGTGGCTTTTCGTTATTGCGTTGATCGTCCTCGGTGTGGCGGGCAATCAGTATTTCTCTGATGAGTCCCTGCTGTACCGTTCCCTGGGCCTGGTGGCCCTGGCGATCGTGGCCGGCTTTGTCGCGCTGCAGACTGAAAAGGGCCGCAATCTGGCTCAGCTGTTCCGGGAAGCCAAGGTCGAGATCCGCAAAGTGGTCTGGCCGACACGACCCGAGCTGCTGCAGACCACCGGTATTGTGCTGGTCTTTGTGCTGTTTGTGGCGTTGATTCTCTGGGGTATGGACTCGCTGGTCGCGTGGATCGTGTCAGGCTTTATAGGGTAAGGATTAGGCATCATGGCAAAGCGCTGGTACGTGGTACACGCTTACTCCGGCTTCGAAAAGCACGTGATGCGGTCTCTCAGGGAGCGTATCCAGCTTAACGGCATGGAAGAGCTTTTTGGCGAGGTACTGGTCCCCACGGAAGAAGTGGTGGAGATGCGCGAAGGCAAGAAGCGCACCAGTGAGCGCAAATTCTACCCGGGTTACGTGCTGGTCCAGATGGAACTGGACGACACCACCTGGCACCTGGTGAAGAATACCCCCAAAGTGCTGGGTTTTATCGGTGGCACCAAGGACAAGCCCGCCCCCATTACGGAGAAGGAGGCGGACGCCATCCTGCGCCGTGTGGAGACCGGAGTTGAGAAGCCCAAGCCCAAGACGCTGTTTGAGCCGGGCGAGATCGTCCGGGTGACCGAAGGCCCCTTCGCCGACTTCAATGGCGTGGTGGAAGAAGTGGACTACGACAAGAGTCGTGTCAAGGTGGCGGTGCTGATCTTCGGTCGCTCCACACCAGTAGAGCTGGGGTTCGGTCAGGTCGAAAAAGACTGATCCGCGCAAGAAGTACCATGAGCTCGCACACCAGGGTGATGCGGGCTTTTTCTGTCTCGATCGGGGAGCCGCAAGGCGTTTGCACCCATAGGAGGATAAGTGGCTAAAAAAGTACAGGCTTATATCAAGCTTCAGGTTGCCGCCGGCAAGGCCAACCCGAGCCCCCCAGTGGGCCCGGCGCTGGGTCAGCACGGTGTCAACATCATGGAATTCTGTAAGGCGTTCAACGCCCAGACCCAGGACATCGAGCCCGGTCTGCCCACTCCGGTGGTCATCACGGTTTACTCTGACCGCAGCTTCACGTTCGTCACCAAGACGCCCCCCGCGGCGATCCTGCTGAAGAAAGCGGCCGGCATCAAGAGCGGTTCCGGCGAGCCCAACACCAAGAAGGTGGGCACCGTGACCCGTGAGCAGCTGGAGGAGATTGTGAAAACCAAGGAGCCGGATATGACGGCTGCCAACATGGACGCCGCCCTGCGTACGATTGCAGGCACCGCGCGTAGCATGGGCTTGAACGTGGAGGGGCTCTGAAATGGCGAAATTGAGCAAGCGTCAGAAACTGATTAAAGAAAAAGTCGACAGCAGCGCTTCCTACGAGATTACCGAAGCGGTCAAACTGCTGACCGAGCTGGGCCAGACCGTCAAGTTCCGTGAGTCCATTGATGTGGCCATCAACCTGGGTGTGGATGCCCGTAAATCCGACCAGGTGGTGCGCGGTTCCACCGTGCTGCCCAAGGGCACCGGCAAGAGCGTACGTGTTGCCGTATTCACCCAGGGCGCCAATGTGGAGAAGGCCAAGGCCGCCGGTGCCGACGTGGTGGGTATGGACGACCTGGCCGAGGAAGTGAAGAAAGGCAACCTGGACTTTGACGTGGTCATTGCCACCCCCGACGCCATGCGCGTTGTGGGTCAGCTGGGTCAGATTCTCGGCCCCCGTGGCCTGATGCCCAACCCCAAGGTGGGCACGGTGACCGCGGATGTGGAAACCGCCGTGAAGAACGCCAAGGCCGGTCAGGTGCGTTACCGTACCGACAAGAAAGGCATTATCCACACCACAGTCGGCAATGTGGAATTCGATGGCGCCGCCATCAAGGAAAACGTGGAAGCGCTGATTGCGGACCTCAAGAAAATGAAGCCCTCAACAGCCAAAGGTATTTACCTCAAGAAGATCACCCTGTCCTCTACCATGGGACCGGGTATCACGGTGGACCAGTCAACACTGGCCATCTGAGGTGCACCCTCTTTGTAGTCTCGGCATCAAGCCAGGCTGTCAAAGACCGCAGGTCCCCGAGGCCGGTGGCTGTAAAGCCCTCGGCATGACGGATTAAAGCAATGCCTGCGCAGACGGTATGCAACGTTCTCTCCGAACAAGCGCCGTAATGTCGCCCTCCGGGGCGTGACTTAAGCCGGTGTTAAACCGGCGCAACCAAGGAGTTAATCCAGTGGCAATCAGACTCGAAGGCAAAAAGGCGATCGTCGCCGAAGTCAACGAGGCTGCCAGTGGTGCTTTGTCTGTGGTTCTTGCAGATTATCGCGGTGTCAGCTCTGAAGACATGACCGCGCTGCGTGCCAAGGCCCGCGCTGAAAACGTTTACCTGCGTGTTGTCCGCAACACACTGGCCAAGCGTGCCATCGAGGGTACTGAGTACGAGTGTGTACGCGATGTACTGGTAGGACCGACCCTGTTTGCATTCTCCATGGAAGATCCCGGCGCGGCCGCACGGCTGCTGAAGGATTTTGCCAAAGAGAAGGATGTGTTCGAGGTCAAAGCACTGGCCGTTGGTGGTGAACTGCTGGGTGCTGATCAGATTGACCGTCTGGCCAAGCTGCCTACTCGCCATGAGGCGTTGAGTATGCTGGCCGCAGTCACTCAGGCACCGATCGTCAAGCTTGCACGCACTCTCAACGAAGTTCCGTCGAAAGTGACCCGTGCAGTGGCAGCTGTTCGCGACCAAAAGAAAGATGCAGCCTAAACGGTTTAATACTATTTTTTGAATTTGGAGAAGAATCATGGCTTTGTCGAAAGACGATATTTTGAATGCAATTGCTGAAATGAGCGTAATGGACGTGGTCGCGCTCGTAGAAGCAATGGAAGAGAAGTTTGGCGTTTCCGCTGCAGCCGCAGTGGCCGCTGCTCCTGCCGCCGCTGGTGGTGAAGCCGCCGCCGCTGCTGAAGAGCAGACCGAGTTTGACGTGATCCTGACCGCCGCCGGCGACAAGAAGGTCAACGTCATCAAGGCGGTCCGTGAGCTCACAGGTCTCGGCCTGAAAGAAGCCAAGGGTCTGGTTGACGGCGCTCCCGGTGCTGTGAAGGAAGGCGTCAGCAAAGACGACGCTGCAGCTGCCAAGGCTAAGCTTGAGGAAGCGGGCGCATCCGTTGAACTCAAGTAAAGGCTTGACGGCCGCTGATAAGTGCCGTCTGGCATGAATTGGCTGGTGGTGTAATGCCACCGGCCTTTTCGCGTTGTATATACCGCCATAAGTGATTCACTGTGGCGTCGACTGAGCCCGCTCAGTCAGGGCAGCGACTTTCGTCGCTCCGAGACACCAGTTAAAGGTTCGAAAGCTGGGGAATGCAGATGACCTACTCCTACACCGAAAAAAAGCGTATCCGCAAAGACTTTGGCAAGCTGCCGACAGTCATGGATGTACCCTACCTGCTGGCCATCCAGTTGGACTCCTACCGGCACTTCCTGCAGCTTGAGTCCAGTGCGGACAGCCGACAGGAAATTGGCCTCCACGCGGCCTTTAAATCCGTCTTCCCGATACAGAGTTACTCCGGGAATGCGGCGCTGGAGTACGTCAGCTACCGGCTTGGCGAGCCCGTCTTTGATGTCAAGGAGTGTCAGTCCCGAGGCGTGACCTATGCAGCCCCGCTGCGGGTCAAGGTACGCCTGGTGATCTATGACAAGGACTCCTCCAACAAGGCCATCAAGGACATCAAGGAACAAGAGGTCTACATGGGCGAGATGCCCCTGATGACCGAGAACGGCACCTTCGTGGTGAACGGCACAGAGCGGGTGATTGTCTCCCAGCTGCACCGTTCTCCGGGTGTGTTCTTTGACCATGACAAGGGCAAGACCCACT
>JAWWAC010000076.1:0-12329 GCA_033721915.1 Oleiphilaceae bacterium | reverse complement strand
CGGCAGCGAGCACCTCAGCCGCGAGGAGTTGCGCACACTGGTGAACGAGTCCGGCTCCATGCTGCCGAAAAAGCATCAGGACATGCTGGTGAGCATACTGGACCTGGAGAAGGTCACGGTGAACGACATCATGGTGCCCCGCAACGAGGTGATCGGCATCGACCTGGACAATGACATGGAGCAGATACTGCGTCTGCTGCGCACCAGCCAGCACACCCGCCTTCCGGTGTACCGGGGGGATATCAACAATACCGTGGGGCTGTTGCACCTGCGTAATGCCAGCAAGCTGCTGCAGGAGGACGAAGTGAACAAGGCCAGCCTGATGCAGCTGTGCCGTGAGCCCTATTTCATCCCGGAAAGCACGCCGCTGCACACCCAGCTGTTCAATTTCCAGAAGGAACGCCGGCGCATCGGCATCGTTGTGGACGAATACGGCGACGTGCTGGGCATTGCCACCATCGAGGACATCCTGGAGGAGATCGTCGGTGAGTTCACCACCGATTTCGCCGCCAGCAGCAGCCAGGACATACTCCCCCAGGAGGATGGCAGCTACATCATTGATGGCACCGCCCCGGTGCGCTCCATCAACAAGAGCCTTGGCTGGCACCTGCCACTGCATGGACCCAAGACACTCAATGGACTGATCGTGGAGCAGCTCCAGACCATACCCGAGAGCAATGTCTGCGTCAGCATCCGGGGGCTGCGCATCGAGACCCTTCAGATCAAGGACAACATGGTCCGCGCCGCCCGGGTCCATGCCCCCGCACTCAGCCCCCGGCCACTGGCCCAGAAGGGCTGAAACGCCCCTCTGCCGGACAAAACCGGCAGCGCTTAACCCACCCTGTGAAGCAGTCGGCATCCCTCCGTAACGGGATATTGTATTGTGTGCTGACAGGAGTATATTGATCAATTATCGTACAGAAAACACGTTCACGATGCGCTCAAAACACGCGCTGACGGTACTCTAAAGACGGTACTCTCAAGACTGCACTCTAGAAGAGACGCTTGAGGAGAAAGACGGTTAAAAAGAGAAAGACGGTTAAAAAGACGGTCATGCACCGGCACCCATAAAAAAAGATCCACCAGACGGTCAGGATGACCCAGGCGCCCCGATGCCGGCAACAGGCATCGAGACGGGACCACCAGTGCCAGAACGAACCCCTGTCACTGGTCAGTGATCCAACCCCTGCTCGGCATAACACAAGGGTTGAGGCTACATACGGAGTTAGCCATGAAGAAGCAGTCCGGCATACACCCGGTCCAGGGCCAGGCGGAATCAGCCTTTCTGGAACCCCTCCCCGATCCGGTGCTAAGGATTTACACCTCAGCCAGCGCCGGACTCACAGACCTGTTGCTGGCCACATTTGACGCCATTGACGACTCCCTGTTCGAACTGGCCAATCACGCCCGCAACAACAACGACCAGAACCGCTATTTCGAAACCATGCGCGAGGTACGGATCAAGCGCAAAGGGGTGGAAAAACGCTTTCAGGAGGGGCTGGCCAATCTTTTCCGCTCGCCGCCGTCCCTGGAGGCTTCCCCGGAGGACAGGATCCGGGACAGTCGCCCGGAGACGGGGCGGGGCGCGGACTCACTGTCACTGGTGCAGAACGACCAGCTGGAAAAACAGGTGGCCATCAGCGCCATGGTCAGCAAGGCCAATGCCAGCTTCCAGGGGCCCCTGTTGCAGCTTCAGTCCCGATTCACCGCCGTCTATGAGCGGGACCCCCATCAGCCCCCGGTCAACCCACTGGCCCCGGAACACCTCTGTCACCTGTTTGTGGAAGTGTGCCAGGACATGGACATTGCCATCCGCGAGCAGCTCATCATCCTCAAGCACTACGACCGCTACGTGGTGGCCAACCTGGGGCAGTTGCTGGAGGAGTCCAACCGCATACTGGTCTCCGCCGGCGTGATCCCGGATTTCCGCTACCAGGGCCACAACAGCGACAGGGCCCAGCCCTCCCGCAGGAGCCAGGGCCGCCATCCGAAGCCACAGCCCCTGTCACAGGGCCAGATCCTCAAGGAAATCGAGTCCCTGCTGGCGCGACAGCGCCGTGAAGGACACCCCCGTGAAGACGATACTGAAGAGACACAGGAGGCAGAGGCCGGGAGCGACAACGGCCCGGAGGATCCCGAGCGCCGGCACGGCGGCCAGTCCGGGGGAATCACACTGAAAATCGACGCCAGGGAGCTGACCCAACTGCTCTCGGAGCTGCCCCAGACAACCATGGCCAGTGATCTGAGCGCGGGGAAGCCGCAATCCGTGGATCTCCACGGGCTGGTCCGGAAGCTGCTTCAGGAGCAGTCCGGTGATGGCAGGCGGGTCATACTCAGGGAGGCCGATGAAGACCTGATCAACCTGGTCTCCATGCTGTTTGAATTCATACTGGAAGACTGCAACCTCTCCCCTCCCATCCAGGTGCTGATCAGCCGGCTGCAGATCCCCGTCCTCAAGGTGGTGATCCGTGACCGGGCCTTTTTCAGCAAGCCTGGCCACCCGGCACGGCGTCTTCTCAACGCACTGGCACGGGCCGGCATCGGCTGGAGTGACAGCAGCGAGAAAAACCGCGACCGTCTCTACCACAAGATTCACGACATCGTATTACGCATTCTCAACGATTTTGACGGGGATATGACACTTTTTGACACACTGGACAAGGAATTCGATGCCTTCCTGCAGCGCGAGGAACGCAAGTCCCGGCTGGTGGAACAGCGCACCCGGGAATCCGAGCAGGGGCGCATCAAGTCCCAGAAAGCCCAGGAAACCGTGGATGCCGTGCTGCAGCAGAAGCTGGCCCAGCGCAACATCCCGGAGAGCATCCGCGACATCCTGCTCAATGGCTGGAACCGGGTCCTGTTCCTGGCCTACCTGCGGGACGATACCGACCACCGCTGGGCGGTAACGCTGCGCGCCGTGGATGACCTGCTCTGGTGCCTGCGCCCCCTCCCCGACGGCCATGAGCGCCAGCAGTGGGTGCGGGTGGTGCCGCCACTGCTGAAGACATTGCGCAGCGGACTGGAGGAGGTCTCCTACAATGCCAGCCGGCTGGATGCCATGATGAGCGCCCTCAAGCGGGAGTTGACCGAAGCCTTCCGCCGCCAGGCCAGCGAGGCGGCACTGGAAGACATCTCGGACACCCCGCCGGAGGCAACGGAAGAGCCTGCCGCCCCGGACTCCGGGGCCGACAAAGAGGTCACCGCGCCGAAAGAAACCATCCCCACCGCGGTGGAACAACAGAAGGCCCGGGAGGAAAGCGCCCTGGAGGTGCACAGGGCCACACTGGAACGACTGCCAGTGGGACAGTGGGTGGAGTTCAGCCTGGTCAACGGCAGCCGCTTCCGCTGCAAGCTCTCCGCCGTGATCCCGGATGCGGATTCCTACGTGTTTGTGAACCGAATGGGCCTGAAGGTGGCGGACAAGCAGCGCGATGAGTTGGCCCATGAATTACGACGCGGCCGTCTGCGCATACTGGAGCAGGGGGCACTGATCGACCGGGCCATGGATGCCATTCTCAACAGCCTCAGCCGCAAGGCAGGCTGAGGGGGCGGTCATGCTCCGCGTCCAGGGCGCTCACAGGGCAGCCATGACGCTGGCCCTGGCCGTGGCATCCGGGCTGCACGGGCTTCTGCTGTTGGCGGTAGCGCCCCCACAGGAGCATGAGCCACGGCCGGACAGGACCGTGCAGGTGCGACTGGGTGCCCCACAGCACCCATCCAGCCAGTCCGGACCGGTCCCCGCGACCTCCGCTACGGCGCCTTCCCCGGCCATCGCCGGGGACTCCCCCATGAATGACCCACCACGGGGGTCCGGCAAGGCGTCATTCTCCGCGGATGACACAGTGGCCGCCACGGGCCCATCGCCACAGCCGGCAGACCAGCACCGTGATGCCGGCCCCGACTCCGGCGAATCCCGCACCGCCCGGTCAGACCCGGCACCAGTGGACAATACCCGGGACACGCCACCCCCCGGAGACTCCCCGTCAAAACCCGATGACAGCAACCGGGCCGACACCCTGGCCGGGACGATCAGCCCGCCACGCCAGTCAGACCCGCAGACGGAGCAGCCGCTGCGCCAGGAATCTAGGGACCGGGTACGGCCGCCACTGCCTCCCTATGAACTGGAGATACGACGTTCCATAGCCAGGGCGCTGCGATACAACGGGGCCATGGCCGAGCTGGACTCGCCCAGGCGGCTGATGCTGGAGATTGAGTTGATGGACAATGGGATCGTCAAGCGGGCCAGCGTGACGGAATCCTCGGGGGATGAGCGCATCGACCGGCAGGCCCGGCAGGCGGCACTGGTGGCCAGCCCACTGCCTTCGGTGCCGGCCCATTACAGCAAGCGGCGTTTCGAGGTGGAACTGCGATTTAACCCCTCGGCCCTGACGGCACGGAGCGACCGCAGCTGACAGACCTTACTCGGCGGGTGCGGCGTTCTTGACCAGCTCTTCCAGCTCACCGCTTTCATACATTTCCATGATGATGTCACAGCCACCCACCAGCTCGCCGTTGACATACAGCTGGGGGTAAGTGGGCCAGTTGGAGTAGCTCTTGAGGGCTTCCCTCAGCTCCTGATTGTCCAGGATGTTTACGAAAGCGAACTTCTGGCCGCAGGCCATGAGTGCCTGAACGGTCTTGGCGGAAAAGCCACACTGGGGCGCCTGTGGGGTGCCTTTCATGTAGAGGAGAATGGGGTTCTCTGTGAGCTGTTCCTTGATGGTGTCGTTAATATCCATGATGCCTCCGGAGGGTTGATCGGTGTATTCGTCGGTGACTGATCGGGCGTCGGTGTCTGACTTGGCACTTATTGTACATGGGCAACGGAAACCTGACTAATGCGCTCAGGTTTCAGCCCCCGGCCTGAGGCCGTTTTTTCGCACTTTCCCCGCAAACAGGCCCGTTGCCAGGGGCCCGCCCCCTGTATCCCGGGCAGGCTGGCGTTGTAAGGCCGGGCCGTTGGCGCTATTATTGTGTGTCTGGGAGGCAGCTCAGCAGGGGTAAAATACACACCTGTGATGGCTGCCTTTTTTGCTTTCTGCCGGAGCCAACGGGGCTTTTCCGCCATGCCCCGCTGCCCCCCATTCAAGAGGAGCTTTCATGGTGTCAGGGCCACTGCTCAATACCTATGGCCGCCTGCCCGTGTGTTTTGAACGGGGGGAAGGCCTGTGGCTCTACGATACCGAAGGGCACGCGTATCTTGACACCTTCATGGGCATCGCTGTCACCGGACTCGGCCATTGCCATCCGGCGGTCACCGAGGCGCTGCGCCGGCAGGCCAGCCAGCTGACCCACTGCTCCAACCTGTTTCATTCCAGCCAGCAGCTGCAACTGGCCCAGCGGGTCTGCGAGCTGACCGGCATGGATGGCGCTTTTTTTGCCAATTCCGGCGCCGAGGTGAATGAGGCCGCCATCAAGCTGGCACGCCATTACGGCCACAACAAGGGCATTAAAAAACCCACCATTATCGTTCTGGAAAACGCCTTTCACGGCCGCACACTGGCCACCCTCACCGCCACCGGGAGCCGCCGTGTCCAGGCCGGATTCGAACCTCTGGTGAGCGGCTTTGTACGGGCGCCCTTCAATGACCTGAACGCCATCCGTGCCATTGCCTCCGCCAACCCGGATATCGTGGCCATACTGGCGGAACCCATCCAGGGGGAAGGGGGCATTCATGTGGCGGATCACGACTACCTCAGGGGACTCAGGGCGTTGTGCGACGAACATGACTGGCTGCTGATGCTGGACGAGATCCAGAGCGGCAACGGCCGCACCGGCAGCTACCTGGCCTGTGAGCAGTCCGGTGTGCAGCCGGATGTGGTGACTCTGGCGAAAGGCTTCGGCAATGGCTACCCCATCGGTGCCTGCCTGGCCCGGGGCCGTGCCGCCGAGGTGCTGGGTCCCGGCAGCCACGGCTCCACCTTCGGTGGCAACCCACTGGGTTGCGCCGCCGCACTGGCGGTTCTCGACACGCTGCAGCAGCAACAGCTGATGCCCAGGGCCGCACAGCTGGGCGAACGTCTGATGGAGCGGCTGCGTGACCACCTTGAGGGGGCCGATTATATCCGCGCCATCCGTGGCCGTGGCCTGATGATCGGCATCGAGATGCGCGAGCCCTGCCCCGAGCTGGTGCTGCTGGCACGGATGCAGGGGTTGCTGCTGAACATCACCATGGAGCGGGTCATCCGGCTTCTGCCGCCACTGACCATGACGGACGGTGAAGCGGATCATCTGGCGGATCAGGTGATCCGTCTGATCAAACTCTACGCCGCGGACGACCGGGACCGCCCTCGCCGCTGACACTCTCAATGCTGAACAAGAACCGGTACTGGACAACACCATGAGCGTAAGACATCTGCTGACACTGCTGGACCTCAGCCACGGGGAACTGACCGCCTTGCTGGACCATGCCAGCGCACTGCGCCGTGAGCACCATGCCGGCGTTCTCAGGGACAGCCTGCGCAACCGCGTACTGGCGATGATTTTCGAGAAGTCCTCCACCCGTACCCGGGTTTCTTTCGAGGCGGGCATGGCCCAGCTCGGTGGCAGCGCCATTTTCCTCTCCCCCAGGGACACCCAGCTGGGACGTGGCGAGCCGGTGGAGGACAGTGCCCGTGTAATCTCAAGCATGTGCGATGCGGTGATGATCCGCACCTTCAAGCACGAGACGGTGGAGCGCTTTGCCGCCCATACAAAAACGCCCGTGATCAACGCCCTCACGGACGACTTCCACCCCTGCCAGCTGCTGGCGGATATGCAGACATTCCGCGAGCACCGCGGCGAGATTCAGGGTGCCAAGGTGGTCTGGGTGGGGGATGGCAACAACATGTGCAACTCCTACATCAACGCGGCGCTGCAGTTCGACTTCCAGCTCAGCGTGGCCTGCCCCGAGGGTTACAACCCCAACCAGGGGCTGGTGGCGGCCAATGCCGACCGGGTGCGCATCGAGAGGGACCCCCGTGAGGCCGCTAAAGGGGCGGACCTGATTGTCACGGATGTGTGGGCCTCAATGGGTCAGGAAGAAGAGCAGGCCCACAGGGCCAGCGCCTTTGCCGATTACCAGGTGAACCCGGAACTGATGGCACTGGCCAACAAGGATGCCCTGTTCATGCACTGCCTGCCGGCCCACCGGGGGGAAGAGATTTCCGCGGATATGCTGGACCACCCCAGCTCCGTGGTCTGGGACGAGGCGGAAAACCGCCTCCATGCCCAGAAGGCGCTGCTGGAGTTTCTGATGCTCGGCCTTTGAGGGGCGCGCCAGGGCCACTCACCGACCATCAGCGCCGGTGGGTGACCCGGTCGACGGCATCCAGCCAGCCCTGGTAGGCCTTTTCCCGGGCCCTGGGAGGCATCTCCGGTGAAAACCGCCGGTTGCGCTGCCACTGACGGGCAATCTCGTCCAGGTCACTGAACACCCCCGACTGCAGACCGGCCAGGTAGGCCGCCCCCAGTGCCGTGGTTTCGGTGATTTCCGGCCGGTCCACGTCCACATTGAGAATGTCCGCCAGAAACTGCATCAGCCAGTCATTCACCACCATGCCGCCATCCACACGCAGCGTGGCCAGTGGCGCACCGTCGTTCTGAATGGCCCGCACCAGGTCCTTGGTCTGGTAGCACACCGACTGCAGGCCGGCGGTGACAATCTCGGCAATGCCGGTATCCCGTGTCAGGCCGATGATGGCGCCACGGGCGTGGGGGTCCCAGTAAGGGGCGCCCAGCCCGGTAAAGGCCGGCACCAGGTACACGCTGTTGTGCCGGTCCACCTGACGGGCCAGTGACTCGCTGTCCGCCGCCTTTTCGATCAGGCCGAGCCCGTCCCGCAGCCACTGTATGGCGGCCCCCGCGACAAAGATGCTGCCCTCCATGGCATAGCTGACACGACCGTTGAGGCGGTAGGCCACGGTGGTCAGCAGCCGGTTCTCGGAGCGGATGGCCGCCTCGCCGGTGTTGAGCATCAGGAAGCAGCCGGTGCCGTAGGTGCTCTTGGCCATGCCCCGCTCGAAGCAGGCCTGCCCGAACAGGGCCGCCTGCTGGTCCCCTGCCATGCCGCAGATGGACACCGCAGAGCCCAGCAGCGCCGGTGCAGTCTGGCCGAAGTCCGCGGCGCTGTCTTTCACCTCCGGCAACAGCGAGGCGGGGATGTTGAACAGATCCAGAAGATCCTCATCCCAGCACTGGCGGTGGATATCGAACAGGGCGGTACGGGAGGCGTTGCTGGCGTCCGTGGCATGGACGCGGCCCTGCGTGAGGCACCACAGCAGCCAGGTATCCACGGTGCCGAAGGCCAGCTCTCCCCGCTCGGCACGCTCTCTCAGGCCGCTGACATTGTCCAGCATCCAGGCGATCTTGGTGGCGGAAAAATAGGGGTCCAGCACCAAACCGGTGCGCTCCACCACCAGTGACTCACTGCCACGGCGGCGCAGTTGCTCGCACAGCGGGGCGGTGCGCCTGTCCTGCCAGACAATGGCCTTGTGCACCGGATCGCCACTGACCCTGTCCCAGAGAATGCTGGTTTCACGCTGGTTGGTGATGCCGATGGCGGACAGCTCACGGGCCTCGAGGCCGGCGCTGGCAAGGGCCTCACGGCACACCGCCAGTGTGGAGGACCAGATCTCGGCGGCGTCATGTTCCACCCAGCCGTCATCGGGGAAGTACTGCCGGAACTCCTGCTGTGCCGAGGCCACCCGCTGGCCCAGCTTGTCAAAAATAATGGCCCTTGAACTCGTGGTGCCCTGATCAATCGCCAGTATGGCTTCCATATCTCACCCCTCCTTTGGCTGTGTGCTCGGCCAGACCAAGCTGAAACAGGCGCCTCCCAGGGGCTCACTGCGCCCGACAAACGCCTGGCCTCCGTGCCAGTACAGTATACGCCGTACAATGGACAGACCCAGACCATAGCCACCGGAACTGCGTGTGCGGCTGTCATCCAGGCGGGCAAAGGCGGTAAACACCTTTTCCCACTCCTCTTCCGGGATACCCGCGCCATCGTCGTGCACATCCACCCGGCAGGTCTCGCCGTCGAAATAACAGTGCACCTGCACCTGCCTGCGGGCATAACGGGTGGCGTTGCCCACCAGGTTCTGTATGGCGCGGTGCAGGTAGCGGGGTTCCGCCTCCGTCTGGGGATGGTCCTGTGACGGTGGGTGGAAGCAGGTGCTGATGTCCAGCTCCGGCTTGGTGCTCTGCTGCTCCGAGACCACCTGCTCCACCAGCTCCACGGCATTGACGCGCTGCACCGAGAACACCGGGCCGCCCTGCTCCAGACGGGCGTAGGTGAGTATCTCGTCGATCAGCTCGTCCAGCTCCTGTATGTCCCGGTCAATGCCCGCCAGCTGGGCATGGAGGTTGTCCGGGTCGTCGCAGTCCTCGATCATCTGCACGCCGAAACGGATCCGTGCCACCGGTGTGCGCAGCTCATGGGAGACACCGTGGATCATCTCCCTCTGCACCGTCACCAGCCGCTGTATGTGCTCTGCCATGCGGTTGAAGGCCCCACCCAGTCGATCCGCCAGTGAGGCGTTGCCGGCACTGACACGGGCATCCAGTTCGCCACGGGCAATGCGCCCCACGGCATTCTCAATGCCGCGCAAACGGCTGTGCAGCTGGAAAAGCACTACATACAGCAGCCCCGCCAGTGCTGCCGCCACAATCACCCCCATGGTCAGCAACATGGGCCAGGACCAGGGGGAGAACGGCCTGGGTGCCAGTATTTCAATCAGGCGACCGTCGTTGAGACGTGCGTAGATCCGCCCACGGCCCCGGTCCGTGGGCCTGTGATAGGCAAAGCCCTCCCGGGCCAGCTGATCCAGCACACCGCCCCCCGGGATCTGATCCGCCCGTGACAGGACCTGAGCCGGTGCCCCCAGTGCCGCCCCCAGAGCCAGCAGCACGTCCTCCTGATGGCCGGAATCGGACCGCCGGTCCATTTCCCAGACCAGCAAACGGGCCGTGATTTCACCCAGGCTGCGGTAAACAGTCTGAAGTCGCAGCTCCAGCAACCCGTTTTCACCCGTGGCGTAATAAAAGCGGTAGCCATCGCTGGCCGGTTTGGCCAGTAGCTGGCCATAGGAGAGGCGTTCCAGGTCCACCCGGTCCAGTCCGGAATGGCGGGGGGCAACAGAGCGCAGCCGTAGCGGGTGATCCAGGGTGGCCACATACTGGGCCGAACGGGGATGCTCAGCCAGCCAGCTCATCAGGGGTTTGGGGGTCTTCTCCAGCCAGGCCTGGTGACGCACCTGCTGGATGCCGGCGGCCAGCCCCCAGCAGAAAACCGCCAGCAGCAGGGCCGCCAGCAGCACCAGAGCATAGAGCCGCAGATAATAACGGGTGAGTGACATGCATTAACCCCGGCTGGCGGCTCAGACTTCCTTGACGAAGAGATAGCCCTTGCTGCGCACGGTTTTGATTCGCCTGGGGTGCACCGGGTCGTCGCCGATCTTGGGACGGATCCGCGAGACCCTGACGTCTATGGAGCGATCCTGACCGTCGTACTCGATGCCACGCAGTGAGGTGAATATCTCCTCGCGGCTGAGAACACGGCCGGCATTGCTGGCCAGCAGCCACAGCAGGTCGAACTCGGCACTGGTCAGGTCAATGCCCTCATCACCCAGCCAGGCCTCACGCATGGAGCGATCCACCACCAGGTTGTTGAAGGTCAGCCGGTCCGGGCCCGTGGCGGCCTCGGCGCCGGAGTCCGCCGGAGCGCCATCGCCGATGCGCCGCAGCAGCGCCCGGATGCGGGCCAGAAGCACCCTTGGGCGGACCGGCTTGCTCATGTAGTCATCGGCCCCCATCTCCAGTCCCAGCACCTGATCCAGGTCATCGGTACGGGCCGTGAGCATCAGTATGGGGCCGTGGTAGAAGGGACGGACGCGACGGCAGATGGCCAGTCCGTCTTCACCGGGGAGCATCAGATCCAGCACCACCAGGTCCGGTTTTTCGTTCTTGATGCGCTCCACGGCATGGCCGCCATGACCTTCCAGGGAGACCACCAGGCCATTCTTCTCGAGAAAGTCCTTGGTCAGTTCCGCCAGTCGCTCGTCATCTTCAACGATCAATACACGGGCTGCTTCTGTCGTCTCTTGTTCCACGCCATCCATCTCTTGTTGTCGATTGTGTGGGCTTTACAGGGGATGTGACAGCTAACTTGTCGCCCCCGATACGGCTTGAGTAACACAAGTATACATGCTGTAGCGGAATTGTCCTGAAATCGGCATTTTTTCTTGTCAGGCCCTTGCCGGGGGCCTATTCCAGGGGCATTCCCTGGGCCTGCTCATCCTCGGAGGCGGGCCTGGCCTCCAGGATTTCCAGCTCGAAATACAGGGTGAACCCCGCCAGTGGGTGGTTGGCGTCGATCAGTACCTGGTCGCCCTTGAAGCCCACCACTTTCACCACCTGGGCATTCTCCCCGGTGTTGGTCTGGAACTTCATGCCTTCCCTGAGGTCCTCCACACCCTGGAACATGCTGCGGGGCATGGTGCGCACCAGCTCCTCACGGTGTTCACCGTAGGCCAGCTCAGGGGGGATGGTCACCTCCAGGCAGGCGCCGGCCTCACGCCCCTCCACCGCTTTCTCGATACCGGGCACCACGGTGCCGGCACCACTGACAAAGCGCAGCGGCTCCGCGCCCTCGGACGTATCGACAATCTCACCGGCCCGGTTCTTGAGACGGTAGGCAATGGTATAGACCCTGGCTTCACTCACTGTTGACGCACCCTGTTGACTGGAAAGGCCGCATTGTAGCAGATACGGCCAGAGCCACTCAGCCCACAGTGAGAGCCACTCAGCCGCTGCTGCGCTGCAAAGCCCAGACCAACAGCCTCTGCTCCAGCTTCTCGCGCCAGTTCCCCGGGCTCGCCAGCCCCATGCGCTCCATCAGGCTGGCGTAACGCTGTGGCGGCGGCCCCTGACGCAGTGCACTGGCCAGTGTGCGCAACAGACCGCGGCGGTTTGCCGTGGCCGCCTTGAGGGCTTTCAGGGCCCTGGCCAGTTCCAGTTCCTCATCGGAGAAGTCGCAGCTGAAGGGAAACGCCGGAAACAGCTTGTGATGGGTGTGGAAGGGAAACAGCGCCTCCTCCAGGTACTCCGGACGGTTATGGCGAAATCGCCTGGGCACCTTCCAGCCACGGGGCACCTTGCCCGCTTTCTGGGCCTGGCTCAGCAGTTCCGGCTGGAAGCGGGAATCGGCAATCTGTATCAGAGACTGGTACACCTGCGCATCCGGCTTGCTGCGCAGATCCGCGATGCCGTACTCGGTCACCACGATGTCCCTCAGGTGGCGGGGAATGGTGCAGTGCTCATGGTTGAAGCGGATATTGGACTGCACACGG
>JAWWAC010000075.1:0-12553 GCA_033721915.1 Oleiphilaceae bacterium | reverse complement strand
GGTGGAGGAGGCCAGTGGCTCCATGATTGTGGATATCGGTGGCGGCACCACGGAGATTGCCATTATCTCACTCAACGGCATTGTCTACGCCGAGTCGGTGCGTGTGGGTGGCGACAAGTTTGACGAGGCCATTGTCACCTACGTGCGTCGCAACTACGGCAGCCTGATCGGTGATTCCACCGCCGAGCGCATCAAGCACGAGATCGGCTGTGCCTTCGAGGGGCTGGAAGTGCGCGAGATTGACGTGCGCGGCCGCAACCTGGCGGAAGGGGTGCCCCGCCAGTTCACGCTCAACAGCAACGAGATCCTCGAGGCGCTGCAGGAGTCACTGGCCCAGATCGTGCAGACGGTCAAGAGTGCGCTGGAGCAGTCTCCGCCGGAGCTGGCCTCTGACATCGCCGAGCGGGGCATTGTGCTCACCGGTGGCGGTGCCCTGCTGCGCGGGCTGGACTACCTGATCAGCGAGGAAACCGGCCTGCCCGTGGTGGTGGCGGAAGACCCCCTGACCTGCGTGGCCCGTGGCGGCGGCAAGGCCATTGAGCGCATTGACCGGGGTGGCATCGGCACCTTTACCCACGAAGGTTGAAAAGAGGCTCCCCGTCTCTTGCGGTCTGCGTCAGGCCAGTGGCTTAATGACGGCCGGCGCAGGCCGGCGCGTCTGACTGAATCGACGGAGAGAGTCCCATCAGTAATCTCTTTTCCAAAGGCCCGGTGCTGGGCACCCGCGTATTGCTGGCCGTGGTGCTGTCACTGGCGCTGGTGGCCGGTGACCGCTTTACGCCACTGGGGGATCCCCTGCGTGGCTGGCTGACCAACGCCCTGACCCCGGTCTACTGGCTGGCGGATGTGCCCACACGGATGGGGGACTGGCTGACCACCATCAGTACCAGCCGTGGTGATCTGATCGACGAGCTGGACACTCTCAAGGCCCGCATGCTGGTGCTGGAGCGCCGCTCACAGCGCTATACTTCCCTGATGGCGGAGAACAACCGCCTGCGTGAACTGCTCAACTCTTCCGCTGCACTGGATGACCGGGTGCTGGTGGCGGACATCATCGGCCTCACTCCCGACCCCTTCAACCACGAAGTCATTCTCGACAAGGGCACCCGTGACGGTGTGCTCCCCGGCCAGGCCATTCTCGATGACAGCGGCCTGATGGGCCAGGTGGTGCACAGCAGCGCCCTTTCCTCGCGGGTGGTGCTGATTTCCGACAACAGCCACGCCGTGCCGGTGGAGGTGAACCGCAGTGGCGCCAGGGCGGTGTTGCTGGGCACCGGCGAGCGGGACCGCCTGGAACTGGCCCATGTGCCGGATACCGTGGACGTGCGGGAGGGGGACCTGCTGGTCAGCTCCGGTCTGGGAGGGCGCTTTCCACAGGGCTACCCGGTGGCCAGGGTCAGCCGCATTGAACGCAACCCTGGCGAGCCCTTTGCCAGTGTCAGTGCCAGACCCATGGCTTCACTCAACAGCAGCCGTCATGTTCTGGTGGTGTTTACCCGGCAATCGCAACCGGAGCGGCAGGACGACAGTCGCGACAACGACGGGGAGGCGAACTGACCATGGTGATGCGTGCGGTCAATTACCCCCTGTTTGTGCTGACGGTGCTGCTGGCGCTGGTGGCCAGTATTGCCCTGTTTCCCACCGGCCTGGCCCATTGGCGGCCCGAGTGGCTGGCCATGCTGGTCATCTACTGGGTGCTGAGGGCGCCGGGGCGTTTCGGCATTCTCACCGCCTGGACGCTGGGGCTGCTGCTGGATGTGCTTGAAGGCAGTGCCCTGGGCATTCACGCACTGTCACTGTCACTGGTGGCGGCGCTGGTACTGGCCGCCCACCAGCGACTGCAGATGTACCCGCTGCCACAGCAGTGCCTGGTGGTGTTCCTGTTTGTGGGGCTGGGGCAGATGCTGGTGCACTTTGTCCACCAGATGCTGGGAATCCCCCGGGGTGGTTTCGAGTACCTTTACCCGGCACTGAGCAGCGCACTGGTCTGGCCGGTGTTTCTGGTGCTGATGGACGGCATCAACCGGAAGCTGTCCTGATGGCTCTGCTGCTGGCCTCCGCCTCGCCCCGCCGCTGCGACCTGCTGCGCCAGATCGGGCTGGACTTCACCCAGGTGCCGGTCAACCTGGATGAGACGCCGCGCCGTGGTGAGGCGCCCGGTGACTATGTCCAGCGCATGGCCCGTGAAAAGGCCACACTGGCCCGTTCCGGTGCCGGCCAGTCGCTGGTGCTGGCGGCGGATACCAGTGTCATACTGGATCAGCGGATACTGGGCAAGCCGGAATCGGACGAGGAGGCCGTGGCCACACTCAGGGCGCTCTCCGGGCGCAGTCACCAGGTGCTCACGTCTGTGGCGCTGGCCGGCCCCGGGGAGGCCCTGGCCGAGTGCCTGGTGCGCACCGATGTGCACTTCTGTGTGCTCGAAGAGGCGCAGATCCGGGCCTATGTGCACACCGGCGAGCACCGGGACAAGGCCGGCAGCTACGCCATACAGGGCCGTGGTGCCCTCTTTGTACAACGCATCAATGGCAGTTACAGCGCCGTCGTCGGTTTGCCCCTGCAGGAAACCGCCCAATTGCTGGCCAGTGCCGGGCAACCCGTATGGCGCCATTGGGAGTCGCCCCATGAGTGAAGAAATCCTGATCAATGTGACGCCGGTGGAAACCCGTGTGGCGCTGGTGGAAAACGGCATGCTGCAGGAAGCCTATATCGAGCGCACCGGTCGCAAGGGCATTGTCGGCAGTATCTACAAGGGCAAGGTGGTGCGTGTCCTGCCGGGGATGGAGGCGGCCTTTGTGGATATCGGCCTGGAGAGGGCCGCTTTTATTCATGCCTCGGACGTGATGTCGCTGGAGATGGACCCGGAGGCCCAGAACCAGGCCAGGCCGGTGCCGGATATCCGCACACTGCTGCGCGAGGGGCAGTCCATTGTGGTGCAGGTGACCAAGGACCCCATTGGCACCAAGGGGGCGAGACTGACCACCCATCTGTCCATTCCCTCCCGTTACCTGGTGTACATGCCCGCCATGGAGCATGTGGGGGTGTCGCAGCGCATTGAGGACGAGCAGGAACGGGAGCGTCTCAAGGCGCTGATCGAGACCAGCGCCGGTGACAACGGACTGGACCGTGGCGGCTACATACTGCGCACCGCCGCCGAGGGGGCCGGTGGTGATGAAATCCTGCAGGACATGGCCTACCTCAACCGCATCTCCGGCTCCATCATGGAACGCTCCGCCAGCCTGCAGGCACCGGCGGTGATCTACGAGGACCTGCCCCTGTTTATCCGCACGGTGCGGGACCTGGTCAGGCCCCAGACGGAAAAGATCCGCATCGACTCCCGGGAGAGTTACAACCGGGTGCTGGATTTTGCCAATCAGTTTGTCACGGGCCTGAGCGAGCAGATTGAGTACTACCCCGGGGAAAGACCCATCTTTGACCTGTACAGTGTCGAGGATGAAATCCAGAAGGCACTGAGCCGCAAGGTCCAGCTCAAGTCCGGTGGTTACGTCATTATCGACCAGACCGAAGCCATGACCACCATCGATATCAACACTGGCGGCTTTGTCGGCCACCGCAACCTGGAAGAGACCATCTTCAAGACCAACCTGGAGGCGGCCAGGGCCATCAGCCGTCAGTTGCGGCTGCGCAACCTGGGGGGCATCATCATTATCGACTTCATCGACATGGAGGACTCGGAGCACCAGCGCCAGGTGCTGCGCATGCTGGAGAAAATGGTGGAGCGGGACCATGCCCGCACCCGCATTACCGGTGTCTCCGAGCTGGGTCTGGTGGAAATGACCCGCAAGCGCACCACCGAGAGTCTCGGACAGCTGTTGTGCGCCCCCTGTCCCATCTGTGATGGACGGGGGTTTCTCAAGACCCCGGAGACGGTCTGCTACGAGATTTTCCGGGAAATCATGCGGGTCAACCGGGCCTATGAGGCGGAAAGCTACCTGGTAATGGCCTCACAGGCGGTGGTGGATCGCCTTCTGGATGAGGAGTCGGACAATGTGGCCGACCTGGAAACCTTTATCGGCAAGACCGTGCGCTTCCAGGTGGAACTGGTCTACAGTCAGGAGCAGTACGATGTGGTGCTTTTGTGACGCATGAGCAATGAGCGCACTGTAACCATGACAAAGGCCCAGCGCCTGCTGCGGCTGCTGGCCAACCTGGTCTGGGGCCTTGCCCTGATGATGCTGTTGCTGCTGGCCCTCTATGTGGGGCTGGGGCGGCAGGTGATGAACAACCTGCATCACTATACCGACGAACTGGAAACCCGGATTGCCGACGAGCTGGGCCGGTCCGTGTCCATAGACCGGCTGGAGGGAGACTGGCGTGGGCTGGACCCGGTACTGAAGATCTCGGGCCTGGAGGTGCTGGAGGCGGATGGCGAGAGCCTGGCCTCACTGGGGGATCTGCGTCTGCGTCTGGACAGCCGGGTCTCACTGATGCGCCAGCGACTGGTGCTGAGGGAGTTCTCCATCAGCGACCCGGAGTTGCGGGTGGTGCAGCGAAGCGACGGATTGCTCGGCATCGACGGTCTCTGGCAGCAGCAGCCTGAGCCACTGCCCGTGCCGGAGCTGCCCAGAACCGCACTGGAGCAGCGGCTGAGGATCTGGTTTGATGAACTGGGCCGGTTACTTCACGAGCCCTCCCTGCAGATCCGTGATCTGAACCTGACCCTGGCGGTCTCCGGTGAGCCGGAGGAGCACTTTGTGCTGCCACAGGCGGATCTGAGTTTCCGCCGTGGCCTGTTTACGGCCAGCGGCCAGCTCAACCGTGCCGGAACGGGCCGTCAGGTGGCCATGTTCTCACTTTACGGGCAGCATTTTTTCTCCGGTGACTTCACCGGGGACGCCTTCGTGCAGTTCTCCTCGGAGCGTCTGTTCGACACCCTGCTGCGCCGTTATCAGTGGCAGCGTCTGGCCATAAAGGGGGTGGACCTGGATGCCCGTGCCTGGATCACCTTCAACGGGGGACACCCCATTGAGGGGGTGGCGCAGCTGGAAATGCCCTTTCTCTCCGTGGCCACCCCCTCCGATGCCATGACCCCCGTTGAGGACCTCACCACCACACTGGGCTGGCAGCGCCGGGAGCAGGGCTGGCAGCTGAACATGGAGCAGCTGCGCTACCACTGGCGTGGTGAGCCCATGCTGCCCGTGTCCGCCCAGCTGCGGCGGGACCGGGACGGGCTGGAGGTGGCCGTGGATCAGCTCGACGCGGGACCACTGACCCGCCTTCTGACTGCCACAGGGCTGTTGCCGGAGAGGGCGGACCGGGAACTGGCGGAGCGGGACCCCCAGGGAAAGCTGCACAACCTGAACCTGAGGCTGCCCGATCAGGGGCCCTGGCGCTTTGCCGCCGAAGTCGGCGACCTGTCCGTGAAGGCCTATCGCAATACTCCGGCCGTTGAGAGGCTCAACGGTCTGCTGGAAGTGGGGCCCGGTGGCGGTGAGGTGACCCTCAACCCGGGCCCGGTGGGCCTGAACCTGCCCAGGCTCTTTGCCAGGCCCTGGTCACTGGAACATGCCAGTGGCCGTGTCAGCTGGCGGCGGCGGGGAGAACAATGGCTGGTCCAGGGGCATGACCTGTTTGCACGGCACCCCTCACAGGCCCGTTTTTCGGTCGGATTCCTGCTGCGTGTGGACCCCATTGACGAGAATGTCCTGTCCCTGCGGGTGGGGGTGGCGGACGGGCATTCCGACCTGTTGCCGGATCTTGTGCCGGTTCACAGGGTACCCGACGGTCTGTACCGATTTCTCACCACCAGGATCCGGGACACCCGCGTTCCCTGGGGCTGGTACTATGGCCACGGCACCGTCCAGCCGGGCCTGGAGCACCCGGCCTTTACCTCCGCCATGGAATACCACTTTGAAGAGGGTCAGCTGGACTACCACGACCGGATGCCGCCACTGACCGATGCCCGAGGGCAGGTACAGGTGCACAACGGCTCGGCGCAGGTGGCCCTGGCCGAAGGCACCGTGGCCGGAACCCCCCTGCGGCCGAGCCGTGTGCGTGTGATCCCGTCTGAGGCAGGGCCCGAGGTGCGGATCCGTACCGGGGCCCGGGTGGCGGGGAATCTGCTCAGTGAGGACTGGCTGACACAGAGCCCACTGCTAGAGGTGACGGGGTCCTGGCTGAAGGATCTGGACCTGAGCGGCCTGCTGGATCTGAACCTGCAGCTGAGGGTGTTTCCCACCCGGCAGCGTCCTGTGCAGCTGAAACTGAAAGCAGACCTGGAGGACACCCGTCTGCGCCACGAGCCCACCGGGCTGCTGTGGGAGTCACTGGGCGGGCAGCTGAACTATCACCACCGGCACGGCTTCCGGAATTCCCGGCTGGAGGGGCGCTTCATGGGAGAGCCGGTGACCGTGGATATCACACCGCCCGGCGGTGACAGCCCGCAGTCGGGGCCGTCCGGTGCTCTGGCCGTGAAAACACCCTATGAGCCGGACTCTGGGCCGGGACTGGCCCGGATCAGCCAGACCGGCAGCCTGTCCGTGGAGACGGTTGAGCAGTGGCTGGATCGGCCACTGCCCGGTGTGGAGGGGCAGGTGGATTACCGGCTGGGGCTGGAGGCTTCCAGGCATCCGTCGCTGGATCTGGAGTTGGCGCTGGCGCCACTGACTTCACGCTGGCCGGCACCCCTGCACAAGTTGCCCGGCAAAGAACACACTGTGCGCATCCGTGGTCAGTCACAGGGGCAGGGGGAGTGGCTTTTTGCCGGCCATTGGCCGCAGCGCATGGCCAGCCGGCTGCGCTGGCAGGACGGCACACTGGAGCGGGCCGTAGTGACCCTGGGGGAAAGCTCGGTGGCACTGCCCGGGAGTCCCGGGGTGCACGTCAGGGGGCGCATGCAGCGTCTGGATCTGGACCAGTGGCGGGAGTCGCTGTCATGGCTGATGCCGGATGAGCCCCGGGAGGAAACCCCCTCCCACTGGCACCCCGGGTCACTGCCTGAGTGGTTCCGCTCACTGGATCTGGCCGCCGGGGAGCTGGCTCTGATGAAGCGCGACCTGGGCGCCATGACACTGAAAGCCTCCCGTGACGGGGAGGGCACCTGGCGTGCCCGGATCGATGGCGACAGCGCACTGGGTGATCTGGTGCTGCATCCGGATCCGGCGACGCCCTTTGCCCTGACGCTGGAGAGGCTGAGCCTCCCCGGGGGGGAAGCCCCTGAGGCGGAAGGTTCTGACTCAGGAGCTGAAGGCTCTGACTCAGGAGCTGAAGGCTCTGACTCAGGAGCTGAAGGCTCCCGGGCAGAGAGGGTGCCGGGAGAAGCCGGGGAGGCCAGCGGACTTGCCCAGTTAAGTCCGGATATGAGGGCGCGGATACCGGATCTGGACGTGCGTATCCGGCAGCTGCAACTGGGTGAGATCCCCGTGGAGGAGCTGGCCTTTAATCTGCGCTCATCCCGGGAGAAGCTGGCTCTGGAGTCCCTCAGTGCACGGCTTGATCAACTGGTTTTCCAGGGCGGGCTGGAATGGAGCTTTGCCGGGACTGTTCCCCGCACACTGGTCAGGGGGCTGCTGAAAGGGGGGGATATCGCCGCACTGGAGCGCATCCTGCCCCAGGGGGTGCCACTGCGCAGCAAGAACATGGGGGTGGCCCTGGATTTCACCTGGCAGGGAGCGCCGGATGCCATGACCCTGGAGACTCTGCAGGGGGTATTGAAGTTCTGGCTGGAAGAGGGGCGTATCCTCGAGGAAAGCGATACGGCCAGGATTTTCGGCATCTTTGGGCTGCTCAATACCGACACCCTCTGGCGCCGGCTGCGCCTGGACTTCTCCGATGTGGCGGACGGGGGTATTGCCTTCGACTCACTGGAAGGCCGCGCCCTGATTGCCGACGGGCGCCTGATACTGGACCCGGACCTGGTGATCCACGCCCCGTCGGGCGGTTTTCGCATGAGCGGTGAGGCCAATCTGCTGGATGAATCCCTGGACATGCGCCTGGTGGTGGTACTGCCGGTCACACAGAACCTGCCACTGGCGGCGGTGCTGGTGGGTGCCGCGCCGGTGGCGGCACTGCTCTATCTGGTGGACCAGATGTTTGGCGGCCGCCTGAGCCGGATCACCAGCGCCACCTACAGCCTGGAGGGCACCTGGCAGGATCCGGAGGCCCGTCTGCGCAACCTGTTTGATACGGAGTCGGAGCTGGGCCGCTACAAGCGCCCGGATCTGGACCAGAACTTCATGAACAGCGACAATCAGTAATGACTCTTGATCCAGCCTTAGCGAACAGGGGGTAAAGATCCTATGACGGTTCATCAGGTGGCCATGCTGCAGATGGTCAGCACCCGGGATCTGCAGGAAAATCTGCACCAGGCTTCAGGCCTGATCCGCCAGGCCGCTGAGCGGGGGGCCAGTCTGGCCCTGTTGCCGGAAAATTTTGCCCTGTTTGGCAGCCGTGGCCTGCGTGAAGTGGCCGAGGCGGAGTCCGTCCCCGGAGGCGGTCCCATACTGGCCTTTCTGGCAGAGCACAGTCGCCGTCACGGGATCTGGCTGGTGGCCGGCTCCATGCCCATGGCCCACACCGGACAGGGTCAGGCTGTTTCCGCCGGGCGGGTCCGTGCCAGCTGCCTGGTGTACGACCCCCAGGGAGAGTGTCGTGCCCGTTATGACAAGCTGCACCTGTTCGATGCGGCGGTGGCGGACGGCCATGGCCGTTACCGGGAGTCCGACTCCTTTGAGCCCGGTGACACCCCCGTGACCCTGGACTCCCCCATCGGCCGGCTGGGCCTCTCCATCTGCTACGACCTGCGCTTCCCGGAGTATTACCGCATGCTGAGGGCCCATGGGGCTCAGTGCCTTCTGGTGCCTTCCGCCTTTACCCATACCACCGGCCAGGCCCACTGGGAGCCGCTGCTGAGGGCTCGTGCCATTGAGAACCAGTGCTGGGTGCTGGCCGCCAACCAGGGTGGCTGGCATGACCGCAAGCGCCGCACCTGGGGGCACTCCATGGTGATCGACCCCTGGGGGGAAGTGACGGCGGTCACGGAGGATGAAGGGCCGCAGGTGCTGATGGCCTCAGTGGATAATGAGCGGATGGAAAAGATTCGCAGCGATATGCCGGTGTGGTCACACCGCCGCCTTCTGGACTAGTGTCCAGCCCCCAGGAGCCCTGAGTGCTGCGTTGTGCCGTCCTGCCGGTCAGGCCAGTGCGGTGGCAGGACGGGACAGGGCCGTTTCGGGTCAGTCCTGTGACGGCCCGGAGGCCTCGTTGTCCGGGGGCTCCCCCACGGTGAGCCGGTCACGGTTGTTTTCAACCGTTGTCAGGCCGATTCCGGACACCTCTTCCAGATGATCCACGGTGACAAAGCGCCCCTGTGTCTCCCGGAACTCGATAATGGCACGGGCTTTTGCCGGACCGATACCGTCCAGATCCGCCAGTGTCTCGGCATCCGCCTCGTTGATGTTGACCAGGGGGGCTTCCGCCAGTGCCTGGGTGGCCATTGTGGTGGACAGCGCAAGGCACAGTGCCAGTAGCATGGCAAGCAGTGGGGATGAGGCCGTTGGCGTCGATGGCCGCATGGTGGGTGAGAACGACGTTCGCCGGCACGATTGGTTGGGCATGGTGTTGCTCCTGTTCCTGTTATAGGCATTCGCATCCTGAAATGGCTTTTCTTTATAAAAAGCATTCAGGGCCAGTGCAGGTGTGCCAAAAGGGGAAACAGGAAAAAAAGAAGGCGCAGGGCGGGCGCAATCCCTTGCGCCCGAGCGCCGTGTTACATCCTGCCTGGTCCATCAGGCGACTAACTTCCCTGTTGTGCGTTTCCTTACGACTGACTGCATCCCTGCCATTCCAGTCTAGGATAACCATGGGTAGGGGAAAGTAGAGAATAACGGAATATTTTGTAAGCATACGCTTACAGGAGGTCGCTGTTCTCCTGCTGGTCGATCTGCTCGCGCAGGTAGCGGTAGAGCTTGCGCATGGCGCCCTGGGGCTTGTCCGTGGCGCGGCGGGCATTGCGCAGCAGGTTGCGCAGGTGCTGCACATCGCTGCCTGGGAAATCCGCCATAAAGGCCGTCAGGGCCTCGTTGCCGGGGTCCGCCAGCAGTTGCTCGCGCCAGCGTTCCGCCAGGTGCAGCCGGCGGGTGTCCTCGTCGCTGCCGGAGGCGAATCCCTCCAGCTGGCGCCGCAGCCGTTCTGTGTCCTCCTCACGGATCAGCTTGCCGATAAACTGCAGGTGGCGGCGTCGGGCCTCACGGTGTCGCAGCCGGCCATGCTCTTCCAGTGCGGCGGCCAGTGAGTCGCTGATGGGCAGCTGGCTGCGCTGCTCGGGCTTGAGTTCGGCCAGTTGCTCGCCCATTTCCTGCAGTGCCTGCATTTCCCGTTTGAGCTGGGTCTTGCTGGGCAGTTCCTGGGAGTCCGGGGCCTGATCCCGTTGCGGTGATTCTGGGTTGGCCATCAGTTTTCCTCGCCGAAGCGGTCGGCAATCAATGCCACCAGGGCATCACGGGCGGCGTTCTCATCTTCACCGTCGGTGATCAGTTCGATCTCGCTGCCGCAGCTGGCCGCCAGCATCATCACGGACATGATGCTCTTGCCGTCCACTTCACGGCCCTCCTTGCACAGTCGCACATCGCACTGGAACTGGCTGGCGGTACTGACAAGCTTGGCGGCGGCCCGGGCATGGAGGCCCAGGCGGTTAACGATGGTGACGGATTCGCGGATCATGGGGCCTATGCATACCGGTGGTCAGTGAGGGTCGCTGTGCAGGTGCAGCAGCTCGGTGTGGCGGATCTGGACGTTAGTGTAATGCGCCCGCAGGCTGCTGCCCAGCAGTTCCGCCATGTACACGGAGCGGTGCTGGCCCCCGGTACAGCCGATGGAGAGGGTCATATAGCTGCGGTTGTTGTTGCGAAAGCGAGGCAGCCAGCGCTCCATCAGCCCTTCCAGTTCCTTGAACAGGGCCTGTGTGTCGGGCTCGGCGTCGAGAAATTCCTGCACCGGCTTGTCCAGCCCGGTCATGCTGCGCAGTGAGGTGTCCCAGAAGGGGTTGGCCAGGCAGCGCACATCGAAGACAAAGTCGGAATCCACAGGGACGCCGTGCTTGAAGCCGAAGGACTGCACCAGTACCGCCAGCTCCTGCTCACGACGCCCGGCAATGCGCTGCTTGACCATGTCACGTAGCTCGTACATGGACAGGCCGCTGGTGTCGATGTGCAGATCCGCCAGACGGGCAATGGGCTCAAGCAGGGCCTTTTCCGCGCTGATGGCCTCCACCAGTGAGCGGGTGTCGCTGCTCAGCGGGTGCTTGCGGCGTGTGGCGTGAAAGCGCTGCAGCAGTGTCTGGTTGGCCGCATCCAGGTAGATGATTTCCACCGACAGGTCCGGGCGCAGCAGCTGCTTGTAGAGGTGCTCGAAGTTGGCGATATCCCGGGACAGGTTGCGGGCGTCAATGCTCACGGCCATGTCACGGCGGCTGCCGGTGGGGCTCTTCAGGGCCTCCTCGGTGAGAGGAAACAGCAGCCCGATGGGCAGGTTGTCGATGCAGTAAAAGCCCAGATCCTCCAGCACATGGAGGGCCGTACTCTTGCCTGAGCCGGAACGTCCACTCACTATGATCAGTTTCATCGGCTTGCCTTATGGCAGGGTCTGGCCAGCCAACCCGGGGAAAACGGGCTCAGGTGGTCTCGCTGGCAATAATCAGGTGATACAGCTCGTCCGCCTCTGTGCAGGCCCTGAGGCGGTCGCACAGCGAGCGGTCATTGAACTTCTCGGCCAGCTGGCTGAGAAGCTCCAGGTGTTCACTGGTGGCCTCCTGTGGCACGATCAGCACAAACAGCAGGTCCACTGGTTCACCGTCTATGGCGTCAAAATTGATGCTTTCATCCAGTGTGATCAGGGCACCCACCACCCGCTTGCAGTTTTCGAGACGGCAGTGGGGGATGGCAATACCCTGGCCGATGCCGGTACTGCCCAGTCGCTCACGGGCGACCAGGTTGTTGAAAATCTGGTTTTCGTCCAGTTCCGGGTACTGCCGCGCGACCCGCGCGGCGATGATCTCCAGTACCCGCTTCTTGCTGGTCCCGGTGACCCCACACAGGGTCAGCTCGGGAGCCAGTATGGACTCGATGGAAATTGGGTTGGCAGACATGGAATTGGTTTCGCTAAATCAGCGGGCATCAGCCCCGTGCATGCGATCGACCTGCTTTTCCTTGTGCTTGAGAATCTGGCGGTCAAGCTTGTCGATCAACTGGTCGATGGCGGCGTACATATCTTCGTGCTGGGCCTTGGCGTTGATTTCGCCGCCGGCAACGTGGAGCGTGGCTTCGGCCGTCTGTCTCTGCTTCACAACCGACAGTGTGACCTGGGTGTTACTGATCTGGTCGAAGTGTCGCTCCAGTTTGTTCATCTTGCTGGTGACATAGTCTTTCAGTGCTTCGGTCAGATCAACGTGGTGCCCTGAGATATTGAGTTGCATAGTCCGCTCCTGTTGTCGGTGCGCCTGTCACTATAACAGGCTAACTGCCAGGCAGCGATTGTCCACGGGTGAACAAATGCGACTGCCTGTCTGACACTATAGACCCTTGCGCTCGTTGGAGGG
>JAWWAC010000074.1:0-12851 GCA_033721915.1 Oleiphilaceae bacterium | reverse complement strand
TAGAGCTCAGGATTGTGACTCCTGCGGTCGAGGGTTCGATCCCCTTCGTCCACCCCATATTCCCCGAGGCGCCTGTTGGCGCCTTGTTTTTATGGGCTCCGCCATCCCCCGGCGGAGCCGGTTCTTGCCGCCCTGGTGGAATTGGTAGACACGCTAGGTTTAGGTCCTAGTGCCCTAGGCGTCCCGGTTCAAGTCCGGGGGGCGGCACCATTTATGCCCTGCAAGCCCCATTTTGCCCCTGTGAGCCCTTCCGACCCTGTTTTACCGCCCGGCATCAGTTCTCTACCGGCCGCTAATCGTGGTAAAGTGCTCGTTTAAGTCCCATTCACTGAACCCAAAACGGCAACCTTTGAGGAAGATCCATGCAAGTTTCTGTTGAGTCGACGTCCGATATCGAGCGTCGCATGACCATTGGCGTACCCGCAGAGAAAGTGGAGCAGCAGGTGGACAAGCGCCTGCAGGAAGCGGCCAAAACCGTCAAGATGAACGGTTTCCGCCCCGGCAAAGTGCCCATGAAGGTGGTCCGCAAGCGCTTTGGTCCCGGTGTGCGCCAGGAAGTGCTGGGTGAAGTGATGCGTGAGTCCTACATGGAAGCCATCGAGAAAGAAGACGTGCAGCCTGCCGGCATGCCCCGCTTCGAGCCCAAGACCGTGGAAGAGGGCAAGGATTTCGAGTTTGTTGCCGTGTTTGAAGTGCTGCCCAGCATCGAGATTGGCGATCTGAGCCAGATTGAGGTGGAAAAGCCCGTCTCCCAGGTGGAAGACAAGGACCTCAACAAGATGATCGACAATCTGCGCCGCCAGCAGGCCACCATGAAAGAGGTCAAGCGCAAGTCCAAGAAGAAGGACGTCATGACCATCGACTTCGTCGGCACCATCGACGGTGAAGCCTTCGAGGGTGGCTCTGCGGAGGACCAGGCCATCACACTGGGCGAAGGCCAGATGATCCCCGGCTTTGAAGACGGCCTGATCGGCGCCAAGACCGGCGAAGAGGTTACCCTGGACGTGACCTTCCCGGAGGATTACCAGAACAAGGACCTGGCCGGCAAAGGCGCCCAGTTCCAGGTGACCGTCAAGAAGGTGGAAGAGCCCCAGCTGCCGGAGCTGAACAAGGAATTTTTCCAGCAGTTCGGTGTCGAAGCCGAGAGCGAGGAAGATTTCCGGGAAGAAGTCCGCAAGAACATGGAGCGGGAGCTGAAAAACGGCATCAGCAACAAGATCAAGAACCAGGTTGTGGACGGTCTGCTGCAGGTTACCGACTTCCCGGTGCCACAGGCCATGGTGGACCAGGAAATCGACCGCCTCAAGCAGGAAGCCGTGCAGCAGTTCGGCGGCCAGATGGATGCCTCTCAGCTGCCCTCGGAGCTGTTCCAGGATCAGGCATCACGTCGCGTGAAGACCGGCCTGGTGTTCCAGGAAATCCTGCGCAAGGAGAACATTACCGCCGATGAGGACGCGGTCAACGCCAAGTTGCAGGAAATCGCCTCCACCTACCAGGATCCCGATGAGGTGATCGCCTATTACAACAGCAACCCGCAGCAGAAGCAGCAGCTGGAGTCCGTGGTGCTGGAAGACAAGGTGGTGGATCTGGTGCTGGATAAGGCCAAAGTGAAAGAAAAGAAGTACAAGTACGAAGACGCCGTCAAACCTCCGCAGCAGGGTGGCTGAAAGCAGGGCGGCTGATGACAAGTTTTAATGCCACAGCCGCAGCAAAGTTGGGCTAGACTGGAAGCAGCCGGTACGCCGGCTGTTTTTTTCAGGCGGCTTTCATGCAAGTCGGCCAAGTCACACAGCGAACAGATCCGGAGAGAGCAATTCCTATGACAAACCCATTCAATCAGGGCGCCGGCGATACCATCAACTCCGGCCTGGTCCCCATGGTGATCGAGCAGACGGCACGGGGTGAGCGGTCTTTTGACATCTACTCGCGCCTGCTCAAGGAACGGGTCATCTTCATGGTCGGCCAGGTGGAAGACCATATGGCCAACCTGATCGTGGCACAGCTGCTGTTTCTGGAGTCCGAGAACCCGGACAAGGATATCCACCTGTACATCAACTCACCGGGCGGGTCCGTGACGGCCGGTATGTCCATCTACGACACCATGCAGTTCATCAAGCCGGATGTGTCCACTCTGTGCATCGGCCAGGCGGCCAGCATGGGTGCGCTGCTTCTGGCCGGCGGTGCCGCCGGCAAGCGCCACAGCCTGCCCCATTCGCGCATGATGATTCATCAGCCACTGGGCGGCTTCCAGGGCCAGGCGTCGGATATCGAGATCCATACCAAGGAAATCCTCAAGATCCGTCACCAGCTCAACGCCATTCTGGCCCATCACACCGGCCAGGACATCGACACCATCGCCCGTGACACGGACCGTGATAATTTCATGGACCCGGCACAGGCGGCGGAATACGGGCTGATTGACAGTGCACTTGATAAACGTCCGGTCAGTAAATAATACTGAATGACAGGCTGCTTACCGGAAGGCGTCCGGGAAGCGGCCACAGCGGGGCATCGCCGACCGTTAATCGGCTTGGGTGAAACCTGCGTACATCTTAAGGACTGTACAGGATTTTTCGTGTCGCGGTTGGCGGGGACCCCCCGCGTTCCGTGACAGTAATGCATCAACATCGATGAGCAGTCTTTTTCTGCTCTGGGCTATAGAGGTACATCAATGGCGGATAAAGGAAGCGGCAGGGGCGACGACAGCGGAAAGTTGCTCTATTGCTCGTTCTGCGGCAAAAGTCAGCATGAGGTGAGGAAGCTGATTGCCGGGCCATCGGTATTCATCTGCGATGAATGCGTGGACCTGTGTAACGATATTATCCGGGAAGAAATCCAGGAGAGTACCCAGGAAGAGGCCAGCGATCGACTGCCATCACCCCACGAAATCAAGGAAACCCTGGATGAGTACGTCATCGGCCAGGACCGTGCCAAGGTGGTGCTGTCCGTGGCGGTGTACAACCACTACAAGCGTCTGCGTTTTGGTGAGCAGCGCCCGGAAGTGGAGCTGGGCAAGAGCAACATCCTGCTGATCGGCCCCACCGGCAGCGGCAAGACCCTGCTGGCTGAGACGCTGGCGCGCATGCTCAACGTGCCCTTCACCCTTGCCGACGCCACCACCCTGACCGAAGCCGGTTACGTGGGCGAGGATGTGGAGAACATCATCCAGAAGCTGCTGCAGAAGTGTGACTACGATGTGGAAAAGGCCCAGAAGGGCATTGTCTACATCGACGAGATCGACAAGATCTCCCGCAAGTCCGACAACCCCTCCATCACACGGGATGTCTCCGGTGAGGGCGTACAGCAGGCGCTGCTGAAACTGATCGAGGGCACCGTGGCCTCGGTGCCGCCCCAGGGTGGCCGCAAGCACCCCCAGCAGGAATTCCTGCAGGTGGATACGGCCAACATGCTGTTTATCTGTGGCGGCGCCTTTGCCGGTCTGGACAAGGTGATCCGCGAGCGCACCGAAAAAACCAGTATTGGCTTCTCCGCACGGGTGGTGAGCAAGGACGACGAGAAGACCGCCACCGATATTCTCAAGTCCGTCGAGACAGAGGACCTGGTGAAGTACGGCCTGATACCGGAGTTTGTGGGCCGCCTGCCGGTGGTGGCCACACTCACCGAGCTGGACGAGGATGCCCTGGTGGAGATACTCACCGCCCCCAAGAACGCCCTGACCAAGCAGTATCAGCATCTGTTCGAAATGGAAGACGTGGAGCTGGACTTCCGGGAAGACGCACTGCGTGCCGTGGCCAACAAGGCCATGGAGCGCAAGACCGGTGCCCGTGGCCTGCGTTCCATCATGGAGTCGGTGCTGCTGGACACCATGTATGAGGTGCCTTCAGAGCCGGACGTCTGCAAGGTGGTGATTGACGAAAGCGTCATTCTGGGTCATTCCGACCCGATCAAGATTTACGCCAGTCAGGATCAGGCCAAGGCGGTACCTGAAGACTGAACCGGGTCCGGTTCAGTCTTTGCAGAGGGAAACAGGGAAGGGGCGAAAGCCCCTTTTTTATTGCATTTTCCCGGTGTCGCCCCCACAAAGACAGTAACCCATCAAGAATTGATCGGTTGGCCCGGTTCAAGGGCAACCATAGTGCAAGCTGAGGATCCAATATGACTGACAAAGAGCCGGTACCGGCAACAGAGACACTGCCCATACTGCCGCTGCGTGACGTGGTGGTTTTTCCCCATATGGTGGTGCCACTGTTTGTTGGCCGTGAGAAGTCCATCAATGCTCTTGAGGAGGCCATGGCCTCCTCCAAGAGGATCTTCCTGGTGGCCCAGAGGGACGCGGAGACGGACGATCCGACAGCGGACGAAATCTATCAGCTGGGTACCGTGGCCAGCGTGCTGCAGATGCTCAAGCTGCCTGACGGCACTGTGAAAGTGCTGGTGGAAGGCACCCACCGTGGCCGCCTCGGCGAGGTGAGCGGCCGTGATTACCTGCGGGGTCCCATCGAGGCCCTGCCAGAGCAGCCCGTGGACGAGCGTGAGGAAGAGGTGCTTGTGCGCACCCTCATGGAAGAGTTCGAGAAGTTCGTCAAACTCTCTCGCAAGGTGCCCTCCGAGGTGAGCAACTCCCTCACCGGAATCGACGAGCTGGACCGCCTGGCGGACACCATGGCCGCCCACCTGGAGCTGAAGGTGTCGGAAAAGCAGGAACTGCTGGAGACACTGGATCTGCGCAAGCGCATTGAAGGGCTGCTGGGCAAGCTGGACTCGGAAATCGACCTGATCGAGATCGAGAAGCGCATCCGTGGCCGCGTCAAGAAGCAGATGGAGCGCAGCCAGCGTGAGTATTACCTGAACGAGCAGATGAAGGCCATCCAGAAGGAAATGGGCCAGCTGGGTGATGGCGGTGGCCATGACTTCGAGGACCTGGAACAGCGCATTGAATCCGCCGGCATGCCCAAGGAGGCCCGCAAGAAGGCGGAAACCGAGCTGAACAAGCTCAAGATGATGTCCCCCATGTCCGCCGAGGCCACGGTGGTGCGTGGCTACATCGACTGGCTGCTGGCGGTGCCCTGGAAAAAGCGCAGCCGTGTACGCCACGACCTGGAGCGGGCCCGCGAGATCCTGGACGAGGATCACTACGGCCTTGAGGAGGTCAAGGAGCGCATTCTGGAGTACCTGGCGGTACAAAGCCGGGTGCGCAAGGTAAAAGGCCCTGTGCTTTGCCTGGTGGGGCCTCCCGGTGTGGGCAAGACTTCGCTGGGGCAGTCCGTGGCCCGGGCCACCAACCGCAAGTACACCCGCATGGCACTGGGTGGTGTTCGCGACGAAGCGGAAATCCGCGGTCACCGCCGCACCTACATTGGTGCCTTGCCGGGCAAGATCATCCAGAAGATGTCCAAGGCGGGTGTGCGCAACCCCCTGTTCCTGCTGGATGAAGTGGACAAGATGGGCATGGACCACCGGGGTGATCCGGCTTCCGGCCTTCTGGAGGTGCTGGACCCGGAACAGAACCACACCTTCAACGACCACTACCTGGAGCTGGATTTTGACCTCTCGGATGTGATGTTTGTGTGCACTTCCAACTCCATGAACATCCCCGGGCCGCTGCTGGATCGCATGGAGATCATCCGCATCCCCGGCTATACAGAGGACGAGAAGGTCAACATCGCCCGTCGCTACCTGCTGCCCAAGCAGCTCAAGGCCAACGGCCTCAAGGCGGACGAGCTGTCCATGCACGACGACACCCTGCTGGCCCTGATCCGCTACTACACCCGGGAGGCCGGTGTGCGCAGCCTTGAGCGGGAAATCGCCAAACTCTGCCGCAAGGTGGTGCGCGAACACGTGGAGTCCGGTGAGCGCCCGTCCAAGGAAATCGGCGTGGAAGACCTGGAGCATTACTCCGGTGTGCGCCGCTTCAAGTATGGCCTGGCGGAGGAGAACAACCAGATTGGCCAGGTCACGGGGCTGGCCTGGACCCAGGTGGGTGGCGAGCTGCTGACCATTGAGACCGCTGTCAGCCCGGGCAAGGGCAAGGTGGTCAAAACCGGCTCACTGGGGGATGTCATGCAGGAATCCATTCAGGCGGCGCTGACCGTGGTACGCAGCCGCGCGGCCGGGCTGGGCCTGGCGGCGGATTTCTATGAGAAAAACGACGTCCACGTGCACGTTCCGGAGGGGGCCACCCCCAAAGACGGCCCCAGCGCCGGCATTGGCATGTGCACCAGCCTGATTTCCGCACTGACCCGGATTCCGGTGCGGGCGGATGTGGCCATGACCGGTGAAATTACCCTCAGGGGCCGTGTACTGATGATCGGAGGCCTTAAGGAGAAGCTGCTGGCAGCCCATCGTGGCGGCATCAAGACGGTGATCATTCCTGATGAAAATGTAAGGGATCTCAAGGAGATACCTGAAAACATCAAGGAATCCCTGGAGATCCGCCCGGTCAAATGGATTGACGAGGTGCTGGACATCGCACTGACGTATCAGCCGGAGGCCGTGGCGCCCACCGAGGCGGAAGGAGGCGCGTCCGGACAGTCACGGGAAGACGATGACCGGGTCAACACCCATTAACCCGTACCGGTGTTATTGACAGGTCTCACAGGCCGTTGGTATAACGTAAACCGCCTTGCGGCGGGCTGTGTCTGCGGGACCTGGCACCGTATTGCGCAAGTAGCCACAGGCAGTGGCTGCGGGATTCTTTGTAATCCGTGTGAGCTTGAATCTTCCGTGGAATTCCCGACAGGCCTGTGCCATAGTCGGGTCGCCCAGTACCACAAGCTCAAACATCTAATCAGAAATCTAAGGGGTTTAGTGTGAACAAGTCCGAACTGATCGACGCTATCGCAGATTCTGCAGACATTTCCAAAGCCGCCGCCGGCCGTGCTCTGGATGCCATGGTGGGCTCTATTACCGACTCACTGAAAAAAGGCGACCAGGTCACCCTGATCGGCTTTGGTACATTTGCGGTGAAGGAACGGGCTGCACGTACTGGCCGTAACCCTCAGACCGGTGCTGAGATCCAGATCAAGGCGTCCAAGGTGCCCAGCTTCAAAGCCGGTAAAGCCCTGAAGGATGCGGTCAAGTAACAACCGGATTCAAACGGACCGGTAAAGCTGCAGGAGCGGTAGTTCAGTCGGTTAGAATACCGGCCTGTCACGCCGGGGGTCGCGGGTTCGAGTCCCGTCCGCTCCGCCAGATCCATGGGCGCATCCACAGGGTGCGCCTTTTTTTGTTAAGCCCGTCGGAATCTCCGGTGGCACCAATACCAGCGCCAGCTTGGGGGAAAAATGCTGCAAGATATTCGTGACAATGCCCAGGGAATGATCGCCAAGACGATCATCGTCGTCTTGATCCTCTCCCTGTCCATCTGGGGGATGGATGCGATTGTGGGCGGTTTCGGTGGTGAGCCTGAGGTGGCCACCGTCAGCGGTGAGCCGATTACCGAGCGCGAATTCCAGCGCAGGATCCAGATCGAGCGGCAGCAGAGGCTGGCTCAGATGGACCGTCCCGACCCGAGTCGCATTGACCAGGACGAACTGCGCAGCTCCGTACTGGAGGGGCTGATTCAGCAGAAGCTGCTGGAGCTGGACGTGCAGGAGCGGGGTCTGGAGATGTCCGAGCAGGACGTGGACCGGATGATCACCGAACAGGAGGCCTTTCAGGTGGACGGGCGTTTCAGCCCGGAACGTTTCCGCCAGGCGGTGCGCAACCAGGGCATGACCGTGGAAGAGTTCCGCCAGGCCATAAAGCGGGATCAGCTGACACAGCTGGTACGGGCCGTGGTTTCAGGCAGCGCTTTCTCCACGCAGGATGAAGCCTCTCACATAGCCAGCCTGTTCACCCAGACAAGAACCTTCTCGGTGCTGGAAGTGCCCTTTGAGCAGGTGGCGGACCGGGTCGGAGTGACCGATCAGGAAATCGTGGAGTACTACGAGGCCAACCAGGACGAATTCAAGCGCCCCGAGAGAGCCGATGTGGCCTGGATTGAACTCAATATCGACAATCTGGTGGAACAGGTCGAGGTGGACGAGTCCGATGTCCGTGAGCTGTATCAGCGCCGAGTGGAGCAGATGGAGTCCAGGGCGGAGCGCAACGCCGCCCACATCCTGATCAGCGACGGTGAAGGGGCGGACGAGACGGTGCAGACCGTGGCTGAGGCACTGGACGAAGGGCGTGATTTTGCCGAGCTGGCCCGGGAGTATTCCGATGACAGCGGCTCCGCGGAGCAGGGCGGTGAGCTGGGTTTTGCCACCCCCGACAGCTACGACGAGGCGTTCAGCGAAGCCCTGTTCGACCTGGAAGCCCCCGGTGATGTGGTCGGCCCGGTGACCACCCAGTTCGGCCGTCACTTTATCAAGCTGCTGGACGTGGAGTCTCCAGAGATTCCCTCCTTTGCCGAGATGGAAGAGGAGCTCCGTCGTGAAGCGGCCCGGGAGAAGGCCGGTCGGCTATTTGCCGAGAAAAGCGTTGAACTGGCCGAACTGGCCTATGCGGAATACGATCTTGAGGCACCGGCGGAGCTGATTAACGCCGACATCCAGACCCGTGATGGTGTTACCCGCGAGAATAACGAACCGCCATTCGATCACCCCGGACTGATCCGTGAGATCTTCAGTGACGAGGTGCTGAAAGACGATTTCAATACCGAGCCGGTGGAAATCGACCAGGACCGGGCCATTGTGGCCCGTGTGCGGGAATACCACCCCGCCGCCCAGCTGGAGCTGGCGGAAGTGCGTGACCGGATCCGGGACCGTCTGCGGTCCCGCAAGCTGAGGGACACCCTGGAGTCCGAGGCCGGGGAGTACCTGGCCACACTGCGCGATCAGGGGGAGGCGGCCATGGACGACCTGGCCGACTCACTGGACGCCCAGTGGCAGCGTCACGAGTCCGTGGACCGCAACAGCCAGCAGGTGTCCGCGGTAGTGCGTGAGGCGGTCTTTGCCATGCCACGTCCGCCAGAGGAGGGCAGTTACTACGACTCGGTGGCGGTTCCCGGTGGCGTGGCCCTGGTGAAGCTGGACAAGGTGACCAGTGGCGATGAAATGGCCACTCAGATGCTGACAGCCAACATGCGCGACTCACTGGCACAGCGACACGGTCAGGCGGCCTACGCCTTCTACGTGGAGCAGCTCCGCCAGCAGGCGGAGATTGATCGCCAGTAGGTTTCTGCCGGACCCCCCGGGGGGCATCCTCCCGTAAAACCCGCGAAAGCCCTTCGCGGGTTTTTTTATGGCTGCGTCACAAAACCGCAAGCCCGACCCATTTTCCCTCTTTATTAAGCACTTAGCCTCCCCTGATTTGAGGACCAGTTATCTTTCACCCTGGCGTGTTTTGGGTATTGTGCCGAAACAACGGCGGGCATTCGTGCCATCAAAAAGCAGGCATCAGTGCCCTCAAGACGGGCATCAGTGCCTTCAATAATAGTGCCGTCAAAAACAATGGACCTGGGACACTCATGATTTTCGCACTGGCAGGCTCACTACTGGGCATGACAATTTTCCAGGAAATCGCCGAGGTGGAGCCCCACCCCCAGGGGGCCGTGGTCCAGGAGGTCCGGGTGGACACCTCCGAGCGGGTCCTGCTGGAGCGTTACCAGCTGGAGCCACTGGCCAAACAGCAGTTCCGCAATCTGGTGCGCCAGGCCTACGACTACAGCTGCGGCGCAGCCTCACTGACGACGATATTGCGCTATTACCTGGGCGTTGAGGCGGATGAGCGCCAGGTCATGGAGGCGCTGCTCCGCTACGGAGAAACGGAACGGATTGTCCAGCGCCGTGCCTTCTCACTGCTCGACATGAAACGACTGATGACCGCCATGGGCTTCCCCTCGGGGGGGTTCAGGGCAGAGCTGAAAGACCTGGCCGAGCTGGATCACCCGGCCATAGTGCCCATCCAATACGCCGGCTTCGAGCATTTCGTGGTGGTGCGTGAGATCCGCGACGGTCGCGTATTCGCTGCGGATCCGGCCGTCGGCAACATTTCCTTCACCATCAGCCGGTTCCGTGAAGTCTGGGCGGACAACGTCCTGTTCATTGTGTTTCCCGGAGAGGAGGAGCCGGTCAACGGCCTGGCTTTGCGGGAAGAGGACCTGCGCTACATCGATGACCAGACACTGACACTGCACGCCCGGATGGAATTCGAGCCTTTCCACGAGTCTCTGCAGTGGGATATCCGCAACGAGCTGGAAAGGCAGAAAAACAATCCTGACGGCAGCGTCGAGAACACACGCAAGAAGCTGCACTTCCGTCGTCGCTAGTGACGGTGACCGCACCGTCAGAAACCAGACCACTGCCGTGTCACCACGGACAGACACAGTCAGACACTGCAGGGCAGAGAATAGGGAGCCGGTATGAATCATTGGGTTTTGGGTTACAGGTTGCTCGCAGTCATCGGTGTGGCGTTGTTATGGCTGCCGACAACGGTATTTGCCACTGATGTGGACGAAGCCCGTCAGGCCCTGGCCAAGCAGGAAGACGACGAAGACAGCACGCAACAGCTGGAGGAGGTCTTCAGGGCCACCGAGAGGCGATACACCCTGATCCGCCAGGGGCACCACTCTCTCAACTACTCCTTTGACTACGCCTTCTCCTCGGACCAGCGACTGGATCTGGAAATCCAGGACGACAGTATCCGCAACGCCGATGTCGCCCCTGAGGCCACCCACAACTTCACCAATACCTTCAATTACGACTACGGGCTTCTGAACAACCTGACCCTGGGTATCCGGGTGCCGCTGGTAACCAAGTTCGACACCGAGGAGAACCTGTCCGTCTACGATGTGGGGGATCTGGCCATCACCACCCGCTGGCAGCCGCGCCCTCACAGGCCGGGGCGGGCGTCACTGACCCTGTTCTCCACCCTCACCAGCAAGACCGGTGTCAGCCCCTTTGAAATCGATGTGGATCGCCAGCTCTCAACCGGCAGCGGTTATTACTCGGTGTCCCTGGGGGTCAGCCTGTCCAGGGTGCTGGACCCGGTGGTGCTGTTCGGCTCCTTCAGCGGCACCCATAACTTCAAGGAAGCCGGCCTGAATCAGGTACGCGGGGGGCGCGTTCTCGAGCAGGTGGAGCCGGGGATCGGCGTCTCCGGTTCCGGCGGCTTTGCCTACTCACTCTCCTACGACATCTCACTGAGCCTCTCGGCCCAGTTCTCCTACAACGACGAGACACAGCTGAATTTCCGTGACGGATCCAGCGCCAGGGCCCGTGACCAGATGGCGGGGATCGTCAATTTCTCACTGGGCACCCGTGTCAGTGACAACACCATCGTCAATACCAGCGTCGGCTTTGGCCTGACCCATGCCGCCCCGGATTTTTCCGTGGGAATCTCACTGCCCATCAATATCAGCGGACTGTCCGGCTCCTGACGCCATGGCCAGACGGTATACGAGGGAGCGTTCTATGAGAATTGCCGGCATTTCCATGACTGCGGCGCTGCTCAGCAGCCTGTTTCTGGTGTCATTACCCGCCAGTGCCCAGTTCAGTCACCATGTGCTGGTGCATCCCAAGGCCGCGGCACTGGGTAATGCGATCACGGCGGACCCTCCGGGCATCATGGCCATTCGCCGCAACCCGGCCGGTCTGACCCGTCTGAAAGGGCGCCAGCTGGAACTCTCCGGCAGTCTGGTGGACACGGTTTTTGAGGCAGACTTCCATGCCCCGGAAGACTGCGCCATTTTCGGTATTTCATGCCGGGAGAATGACCCGGTGGCGGGCAAGAAAAGCCGGACCACCCAGTTTCCCATCTTTCTTCCGGGTTTCGGACTGCTGGAGCTGCCGGACGGTCCCGATCCGGCACCTCTGGGGGCGGGCTTCAGTATCCAGCCTCCCGGATCGCGACTGACCTTTGCCAATGCGGCCTTTCTGGAGAACGCTGCAGGTTTTTACCGCAGCGAGAAGGACCCGGCCCGTTTCCAGCCACAGGGGGCCGTGATACAGCGTTTCACCTACTTTTCCCCCACGGTCGCCTACAAGGTCACGGACCATTTCTCGGCGGCGGCCGGTGTCCACTTTTCCCACCAGGGCTTCGAGGTCAACCAGTCCACGAGAACGCCGAACATGCTGCTGGGGGTGGCTGAGACACTGCAGGACGCCTTTGGCTGCGACGAAGAGCAGCAGGAGCCACTGGCCCCCTGGCTGGCCCTGTGCGGCGGCAAGGTGGGCCCCTGGGAGGAAATCGGTGTTCTGAACATGAGTCTGCAGCAATCCCTCTCCCTGAGCTATCAGCTGGGTGTGCTCTGGGAACCCACGGACTGGTTTACCTGGGGTGCCAACTACTCCTCCGGCGACGACATGAACCTCAGGGGCCAGTATGACCTGAAATACACCCAGGACTGGTCCGGGTTCTGGCAGAGCGTGAACAGCTCCGTGCTGGGGGCCATCGGCTCGGCCATACTCAGCCTGCCTTCCGGCCTGCCCAGGGAGTCGGGCCATGTGTCCATGGAGCAGACCTATCCCCAGCAGTTTTCCACGGGGGTGAGTATCCGGGTGCTGCCTTTTCTGACACTCAATGCGGATGTGGACTTTGTGGATCTGAGCAGTCAGGACGCCCTTGTATTCAATTTTGACCGGGAGCTGGAATTGCTCAATGCCGCCCGCATCCTCTCACCGGACAACGCCACACCCACCAGCCTGCGCATTAACCAGGGGTTTGAGGATGTGTGGAACTTCGGCTTCGGTGCCGAAATCCATGCCACGGACCGTCTGGATCTGAGGGCCGGCGTTCAGTTCCGGGATGATGCCATTCCCGAAGACCAGAAATCCCTGTTCTTTCCCATCGGTGAAATGACCCTGTACGGGGTGGGTTTCGGTTACCGCTGGTCGAAGAATACGGTGATCGACGCCAGTCTCAGCTATATGCGCAGCCAGGAATTCACCCCCGCCAACGGCAGCTGC
>JAWWAC010000073.1:0-13046 GCA_033721915.1 Oleiphilaceae bacterium | reverse complement strand
CTATGCCGAGCAACTGGTGGCCCAGGGGGATGCCTTCTACTGTTTCCGCACGCCTGAGGAGCTGGAGCAGATCCGGGAGGAACGCCGCGCCGCCGGACTGAATCCGGGCATCAAGGGGGATCTGGAGCTGCCTGAAGAAGAGGTGTCACGGCGCCTGGCCGCCAGTGAGCCCCATGTGATCCGCATGAAGGTGCCGGAGGAGGGGACCTGTGTCATCGAGGACATGCTGCGCGGGTCCATCGAGATCGACTGGGGGCAGGTGGACTGCCAGATACTGCTCAAGTCCGATGGCATGCCCACCTACCACCTGGCCAATGTGGTGGACGACCACCGCATGGCCATCACCCATGTCATCCGCGGCGAGGAATGGATCAACTCCGCCCCCAAGCATCAGCTGCTGTACCGGTATTTTGGCTGGGATCAGCCGGTGTTCTGTCATATGCCCCTCTTGCGCAACCCGGACAAGAGCAAGCTGAGCAAGCGAAAGAACCCCACCAGCATCAATTTCTACGAGCGTATGGGCTATCTGCCGGAGGCGGTGACCAATTACCTGGGGCGCATGGGCTGGTCCATGCCCGACGAACGGGAGAAGTTCACCCTGGCGGAGATGGAGGCGGCCTTTGATATCAGCCGTGTCTCGCTGGGCGGGCCCATATTCGATGTGGAGAAGCTGCGCTGGCTCAATGGCCTGTGGATCCGTGAAGAGCTCAGTGACGAGCAGTTCATGGACAGGGTGGGTGACTGGTGGCTGAACCGGGAGCGCCTGGCGCCGCTGGTGCCCCATGTGAAAAGCCGTGTGGATGTGTTCTCTGACGTCGTGCCCAGGGCCGGATTCATGCTCTCCGGCATGCTGGACCTGACCCCTGAGGATTTTGCCCACAAGGCGCTGGATGAGGACCAGGTGCGCCGTGTGCTGCAGTTCAGTCTCTGGCGCCTTGAGGCCCAGCGCCACTGGAGCAAGGAGAACATCTTTGCCGACATCAAGGCACTGGCGAAGGCCATGGATCTGAAGATGGGGGACTTTATGCGGCCGATTTTTGTGGCCATTGCCGGCACTCCGGACTCCTGGTCGGTCATGGACTCCATGGCGCTGCTGGGGCCGGACATGAGCCGTGCCCGACTGCGCCATGCACTGCAGGTGCTGGGGGGCTTCTCCAAGAAGCAAAGCAAGAAGGTGGAAAAGGAATTCGCCGCACTGAATCCGGAGTGAAGCAGAAAATCCTCAAAAAAGGGTTGACGGGAGGGGGGCGGATTACTAATATACGCCGCGTCACGAGGAAGTGGGGCCATAGCTCAGCTGGGAGAGCGCGGCGCTGGCAGCGCCGAGGTCAGGAGTTCGATCCTCCTTGGCTCCACCATTTTTGACACCTGTGTCCCCTTCGTCTAGTGGCCCAGGACACCGCCCTTTCACGGCGGTAACAGGGGTTCGACTCCCCTAGGGGACGCCACTACATTCGAAAAGCCGGATGTCTTTAATGCTGACTGCCCAGTGGAGGCACAGTCTTAAAGACATCCGGTTTTTTTATGCCGGCTTGAACACAGTCTGTTGGAATGCAGTCTGGCGGGTTTGTCATGCCCGCGATGGCGCCGGTTGCAGCCCGTGATCCAGCGGGCAGGCCGTTTTCAGTCTCTCAGGAGTCGGCCAGAGCCCCTTTGCCGACGCCTTCGAAGGCACGGACCCGGAAGCGGCTGTCCGGTTCTCCCGCCTGGCACTGGCGCAGCAGATAATCGGCGATCCATTCCACCGTGGAGTCCGTGTCGATGCTGTGCACACGGTGTGCGGCGATGGTCAGGGCGAACTCCCCCTGGTCGGAGCGGTAGCCGTAGCGGTGATAATCCACCCCGTCACTGTGAAAACGCTCCTGCAGGTCCTCCCGGGTGGCAATGTAGATATCCCGGAAGCGCTCCGCCCAGTGCTGCTCCAGGTCCGTGGCCCTCTGCCCGTCACGCTCGATCAACAGACGTGAGCGATGCCCGTGGGCAATGCGCTGGCAGTTGCCGTCGTGTTTCTTGAGGCCATGAACATAATGGTACCAGTGGCCATCGATGCGCTCAGGACGCAGTATCAGTTGCACCTGGGCCACATTGTCCGGCAGGACCTCCCGCAGAGCGGCCTCCAGTTGCCGGGCCAGGCCGGATTCGCTCAGGGCGCTGCCTTCGGTGAACAACACAGAGTCGGCCGGTGAGCGGTGCTCGATGCGATCACCCGCCCGTGTGTGCCAGCTCAGCTGACACTGGCGGTCGTCATGGTGCTGTATGGCCAGTCCGCCGAACTCCCGTGGCACCAGCAGACGGTGGTCGGCCTGCTCATCAATCAGGCGCTTGATGCGTTTCTTGACCAGGCTGAAGTCAAACACCATGCCCTGATGGTCCAGCTCTCCTCCCAGCTCCACATCCACGATCCAGCTTTCACCCACCAGGCCCCTTTCGGCGTCCAGATAGGCGAAATCAATGACAGTGAGATTCTCTACAAACAGTCGATGCATGGAAGGCGGTTCCGGGTTGCTGGTCAGTGGTCCGGATTGTAACAAAAAAGCGTCTGGCTGCCGATTTTCAGGCAAAGACGCCTGACAGCCAGGCGATGCCGGTGGCAAAGACCCCAAGACTGATGGCCAGTGCCACCATGTAAGCCCTGTTGGTGCTGGTGCGACGGTGCATCCGGTACAGATCCAGTGTGCGCTGGGCAATGTCCTCCGCGGTGTCCCGTGAAATCTCCTGGGCCTGTTGTACGGCCTCCGTCTGCAGTGTCTGCCAGAACTCCGTGTCAATGGTCTGCGTGGCTGTCATGTGATCCCGCAGTGCATCCAGGTCGTCCTGTGACAGCCCGGTATGCCGGCCATTCTGCATGGCCCGCCTCAGCCCCTGCAGCTGCTGGCCCAGGTTGTGGCTCAACTGCTGGGTGACTTCCTCCCCGAGGTGGTGCAATTGCTGTGACAGGTGCTGGTTGAGGCTCTCCTGCAGCTGGCGGATGTCCTCACCCAGCTGGGCCAGCCAGTTTTCCTGCTCACGGTTCATGCGGGCCTGGTGCTCTTCAAAGAGGTTGCTGATCATCGCCTGCAGTTGCTGATGGCTCCGCTCAGTGGGCAATAACTGCCCGATTCGCTCCAGCAGCGCGTCACCGGGGTCTGGCCGGTTATCCCGGTGGGGTTCACCGGCAGAGGCACTGAAGGCGGCGTTATCCTCCGGGGCTGCCTCGGTGGAGGCACCGAAAGGGGCTGCAGGCCCGGATTCCGTCTCCCGTGTCATGTCGGCCGTCTGTGGTGGCTGGCCTGTATCGCGGCCACTGAAGCCGTTGCTGCCATAACGGGGCAGCTCAATCACAATTTCCTCCGTCCGTGCCCCTGTTGAGGCTCCGGCGGCGTTTTCCCTGCCCTGGCTGTCCGTGGCCGTGTGTGGCGCCTGATGGAGCTCTTCCAGCAAGCGCCGCAGTCCCGCGGGCTCCGGCGGTTTGGCGAGGATGTTGTGGATGCCAAAACGTCGGGCCTGGCGGATAAAATCGGAGGATTTGCGGGAGGTGCACATAATCACCGGGATGCCGGCCGTGGCCGGGTTGCGCTTGAGTGCCTGTGTGGCCTCAATGCCGTTCATGCCGGGCATCAGATGGTCCATGAAAATCACATCCGGCGCTGGCTGGGCGTCAGTGGCGGATTCCAGTCTCTGGATGGCTTCTTCCGCCGAGCCGGCCATGGTGACGTTCATGTCATGGCCTTCCAGCAGTTTGCCCAGGGCAAAACGGGCGACCTTGGAGTCGTCCACCAGCAACGCGTTCTTGATTTTCATGCAGATACCTCGGATTCGGAAAACAGCTACCAGCCATCCATGGGCGGGCATTGGGTTGCGCGATAACTTTCTTCGCGGTAACAGACGCCGGGCTCTGAGGTCCTGGCGATAAAGCGTTCCCCCTGGGGGGTGGTCAGGCGCACTTCGCCGTAGGCCTCGCCCTCACGGAAGCTGCCGGAAATGCGACCCCCGTTGGGGTGGGAGAGGGTGCCGCGGCCGTGGAATTCCCCCTCGGCAAACTGTCCGGTGTAGCGACGACCGGAGCGGAAGGTCTTGCTGCCCTGGCCATGGTACTGACCATCGGCAAACTCCCCCTGATACACGCGGCCATCCACAAAGGTCAGTGTGCCTTCCCCGTGAAAGCGTCCGTCACGGAACTCTCCCACATAGAGCGTGCCGTCACTGAAGCTGAGCACGCCACGGCCATTGAGCCTGCCACGGGTCCACTGGCCGGTGTAGCGGTCCCCGTCGGCCGTGGTAAGGGTGCCCTGGCCGTGGAACCGGTTATCCTGGAATTCCCCCCGGTAATGGCTGCCATCCGCCCGTTGCAGCTCCCCGTGGCCCTGCATGCGGCCTTCCACCCAGTCCCCCTGGTAGCGGCGTCCGTCCGGCCAGCGGGCCTCTCCCCGTCCATGGAAGGCCTTGTCCCTGAACTGCCCCCGGTAATAAAGGCCCTCTTGGTCCCGGTAGCGGCCTTCACCCGTGACCACATCATGGCGCCACTGACCGTCCCGGAATGCCACCTCGGTGTAGGGCTCAAGGCGGGCGGTCAGCTGGCGGTCCTCACCGGGAGCCAGTCTGATCCGTTGCTGCCAGGGGGCGTGGCCGGGCTTGCTGATGTGAATATCGTGCTCTCCCGGGGCCAGTGTCAGGGTGGCCTGCCCCAGCCCCTGGTCCCTGCCGTTAACGCGGATGCGCCACTGTTGCACGTTGGCGGACAGCCGCAGAACGGCCAGTTCAATCACGGGGGCCGGATCGGTGGGAGGGGGATCGTCTTCAATGGCTGGGCCGGAGTCCACCGGGACAACATCCGCCGGAGCTGTGGCTGAGGGCGACCCGGAGGGCGCTTCCACCAGGGGGATTACCGGCCTTGCGGACCGGGCCGTCGCAGCGGCCTCTGTGTGGGCCATGGGGCTTGGTGGTGTGTCCGGGGTGCTGGCCGTCTCAGGGGCGGCACCGTTCTCTTTGTGGTTGCTTTGTGAGTTGTGGGGGCTGTCTGTGAACGGATTATCCACGGAGCTTTTTTTGAGGTTCCCTTTGAGGTTCCCTTTGGAGCTATCCGTGGCGCTCTCTGGGGGCGCCCCAAAGGACCCGTCCAGGGCCCTGTCCATGGACGTGATGAGCCCGGGCCAGTGCCAGGACGGCAGCCCCGGGAACCCCGGCAGGTGCCCCTGCAGGCCGGCAAAGCCAAGGGACAGGACCACCATGACCATAAGGGCATTGGCAAAAAGCAGTGGCCTCAGGTCCACCATCGGGAGGCATCCTCACTGATCGCGCAGGAAAGTTTGTGGGGATACTAACGCAAAGGGGGGGTTGCGCTGCGTGAAGCAACGCACTGTCCTGAGGATTGGCCGTATTGGCGTTGGGGTTTTGCGAGGTCAGTCCCTGTCTGAGACGGCAGGGCTGCCGGTGACGGCACCGGAGGTTGGCCGTTCCGCTTCTTCCGTCTCTTCTATCCGGGACGGGTCGTTGTCCTCCTGCTGCCAGAAGGCGTTGTCGTTCTGCAGCTCCTCCCAGGCCCTCATATGCACATCCGCCTCGTACTGGTAGGGGGACTTGAAGGGTGTGAGCACCAGGTCAAAGAGGGCAAAGATCAGCCCCACGGACAGCCAGGCAATCCAGAGGGTGTCCAGGGTGTTGGACTGGACCTGTGGTGTGGCCTGTACAAAGGCCTGCAACTGGGGCAGGGCGGAGTCCACCATGGCCACGGGGTTGAAGCGGGAAAACACCAGTGGCAGCCAGAACGCCAGAAACACCGGTATAAAGCCAAAGGACCACATAAAGCGGCGCAACAGGTAAATGGCCATGGCCTGGATGTAACGCCGGCGCAGCTCCGGGATGCCCTTGATCTTTTCCAGGTAACGCTTGCGCTCCACCCAGTAGGCTTCCAGCACGGGGGGCTGTGGCTTTCGCCGCCACCACTTGTGGCGTCCGGGCCTTGGCCGGGCACGTTGTTCGCCGGGTCTGTCCCGGTCAGAGGGGTGGGGCATGGAGTGATTGTCCGGCACGGATGTTACCCTGGGTTGTTTTAATGGGATGATGAACACTATAAATGAACAGGCCCATGATGCCAGTCTGGACCCTGAAGGCGGGGCGCGAAAGTCCGATTCCTGTGTTTTGGCCGCCAGGCCATGCCACAGGGTCCGCCGGTGGCCTGATCCGGTATCATGGCGCAACGGCCGTTACCGCTGTCCGGTAACGGTCCGTCTCGTTACAGGAGTGAATGGCAACATGAACCCGATCCAACAGATTGCCCTGGTGGCCCATGACAACCGCAAGCCCCACCTGCTGGACTGGCTGGGGCGTAACCGGACGTATTTTGCCGGCAAGGATCTGGTGACCACCGGCACCACGGGGCAGCTGATCGAAGAGCGCCTGTCCCTGCCGGTGACCCGGGTCCAGAGCGGTCCGCTGGGGGGCGATCAGCAGATCGGTGCCCGTATTGCACAGGGGCAGGTAGACCTGCTGGTGTTTTTCTGGGACCCTCTGGAGCCCATGTCCCATGACCCGGATATCAAGGCCTTGCTGCGACTGGCCACCCTGTGGAACATTCCCATGGCCTGTAATGAAAGTTCGGCGGACTTTGTTATCCAGTCCCCCTGCTTTCAGGACTATCAACGTCAGGTGCCAGACTTCTCCGGTTACCAGGGCCGCAAGGTCCGGACCTGAGGCCGGTGCACCTGCACTGATGCCCAATTGCCCAATGAAGAGGATACCAACGTACCCATGTCAGCAAGCCTGAAGCCAGAAACCGTCCATCCCGCCTTCCGCTGGATCCGCTCCCATGCCGTGGAGACGCTGCATCTGACCGTGGAGGAATATGAGCACAAGGCCACTGGGGCGCGCCATCTGCACCTGGCCGCGGACAACGACGAAAATGTCTTTCTGGTGGCTTTTCGTACCTGCCCCATGGATTCCACCGGCGTGGCCCATATCCTGGAGCATACGGTGCTGTGCGGCAGCGAGAACTACCCGGTGCGGGACCCGTTTTTCATGATGATACAGCGTTCACTGAATACCTTCATGAACGCCTTCACCAGCAGTGACTGGACGGCCTACCCCTTTGCCAGCAAGAACCGCAAGGACTTCGACAACCTGCTGTCGGTGTACCTGGACTCGGTGTTTTTCTCCAGGTTGGAAGAGCTGGATTTTGCCCAGGAAGGCCACCGTCTGGAATTTGCCACTCCCGACGACCCGGCCACGCCACTGACCCACAAGGGGGTGGTCTACAACGAGATGAAGGGCGCCATGAGCTCGCCGGTCTCCCAGTTGTGGCAGACCCTGTCCAGGCACCTGTTCCCGACCACCACCTACCACCACAACAGTGGCGGCGAGCCGGACCATATCGTGGACCTCAGCTACCAGCAGCTGCTGGATTTCTACCAGCACCATTACCACCCCAGCAACGCCCTGTTTGCCACCTTTGGCACCATCAGCGCCTATGAGCACCATGAGAAGTTCGAACAGCTGGCACTGAAGCGCTTTGAGAAAAAGGACATCCGCCTGCCAGTGCACGACGAGAAGCGATATTACGCCCCGGTGCGTGTGCAGGAGCACTACGCACTGGACGAAGGGGAGAAGACCCGGGGCAAGACCCATGTGGTGGTGGCCTGGCTGCTGGGGCACAGCTTTGACCTGGAAAGCAACCTGGAGGCGGAGCTGCTCACCAGCGTGCTGCTGGAGAACAGCGCCTCACCACTGCAGCGTGCCCTTGAGACCAGCGACATTGGCCATGCCCCATCGCCATTGTGCGGGCTCGAGGATTCCAACCGGGAGATGACCTTTGTCTGTGGCATCGAGGGCACCGAGCCGGACCAGGCCGGGGCCGTGGAGGCGCTGCTGGAGTCCACCCTGGAGAAGGTGGCCGCTGAGGGGGTCAGCCAGGGGCATCTGGAGGCGATACTGCACCAGCTGGAGCTGGAGCAGCGGGAGATCTCCGGTGACGGTTTCCCCTATGGCCTGCAGCTGGTGATGCAGTCACTGGCGCCCATGGTCCACGGTGGCGACCCGGTGGCGCTGCTGGACCTGGAGCCGGTGCTGGAGCGGCTGCGGGAGCGCATCAAGGACCCGGACTATGTGCCGGGCCTGGTGCGACGCCTGCTGCTGGACAACCCCCACCGGGTCACACTGACACTGTCTCCGGACACGGCCCTGGAGGGACGCCGTCAGGCGGCTATGGAGGCCGCACTGGCGCGGCGCAAGGAGCAGCTGAGCGAGTCCCAGGCCCAGTCACTGGTGGACCAGGCCCGCGAGCTGCAGCTGCGCCAGAACCACAAGGACGACGACAGCCTGCTGCCCCGCGTCGGCATCGAGGACGTGCCCGGCCAGGTGCCGGAGCCGAAAGGGGAGAAGGTGAAGGATTTCCCTGCCACATGCTACCTGCAGGGGACCAATGGCCTGGTCTACCAGCAGTTGCTGACGCCTTTGCCGGCACTGTATGAACAGGAGCGTCAGCTGCTGCCCCTGTACAGCATGCTGATTACCGAGCTTGGCGCCGGTGACCTGGATTACCTGGCCATGCAGGAGCGCATCACCGCAGAGAGTGGCGGGCTGGGTGCCCACTTCACCGTCAAGGGGGCGGTGGACGATGTGCAGTCCGTCAGGGGCTATTTCAGCCTCGGTGGCAAGGCGCTGAGCCGTAATGCCGGGGCACTGGCGGCGCTGATACAGGATGTCTACAACCGGGTGCGCTTTGATGAGCACGAGCGCATCCGGGACCTGGTGGCACAGGCCCGTGCCCGTCGCGAGCAGTCCGTGGTGGGCAGTGGCCATGCACTGGCCATGGGCGCCGCCTCACAGGGCAGCAGCCCGGTGGCCCAGATGAACTTCCGCATTGGCGGTCTGGCCGGTATCCGTGAACTGTGCGCACTGGACGACGCCCTTGAGGACCCCGCTGAGCTGTCCGCACTGGCACAGCGGCTGCAGGCGCTGCACGGCAAGCTGACACGGGGGGAGTGGGAGTTTCTGCTGATCGGCGAGCAGGACGGCGTCGACCAGTCACTGGCCGCCATCCGCAAGCTCTGGGAGCGCCCGCAGCCCAGCGGTGATGCGCCGTTCAGTCTGGAGCCGGTCAGCCGCCAGGTTCAGCAGGCCTGGCTGACCAACACCCAGGTGAACTTCTGTGCCAGGGCCTACCCCACGGTGCCTGTGGAACACCCGGATGCCGCGCCACTGAGCGTTCTGGGGGGCTTTCTGCGCAACGGCTACCTGCACCGCACACTGCGTGAGCAGGGCGGCGCTTATGGCGGCGGTGCCAGCCAGGACAGTGGCAGTGGCGTTTTCCGCTTCTTCTCCTACCGGGATCCGCGGCTGGAGGAGACCCTGGCGGACTTCGATGCCTCACTGCAATGGCTGATGGAGGAAGAGCACGAGGCCCACAGCCTGGAAGAGGCCATCCTGGGGGTGATCAGTCAGCTGGATAAGCCCCATTCCCCCGCCGGGGAGGCCCGCCACGCCTTCACCAGCCGCCTGTTCGGGCGCGATGCGGCACAGCGCCAGCGTTTCCGTGAGCGGGTGCTGAACGTGACACTGGAAGACCTGCGCCGGGTCACCGGCGAGTGGCTGCGCCCCGAGAGGGCCAGTACCGCCGTGGTCAGCAGTCATGGCAATGAGAAGAGCCTGTCTGGACTGGGCTTTGAGCTGCAGTCCCTGTAGACGCTGGCCCCTGGCCTGTGAAAGGCCCGGGGTCGGGGATCAGCGGGTCCGTCGCTCCACCCCGGTCTGCAGCATGATGCGGGTGGAGATTTCCTCCACGGAATAGTCCGTGGTATTGAGGAAGGGAATGCGCTCGCGCCGGTACATGGCCTCGATTTCCTCGATTTCCAGGATGCACTGGTTGAGCGAGGCATAGCGGCTGTTGGGGCGGCGTTCATTGCGGATCAGCGACAGCCTTTCCGGCTCGATGGTGAGCCCGTAGAGCTTGTTGCGATGCTCATGAAGGGATTTGGGGATCTTCTGGTCTTCCAAATCCTCCTCGGTAATTGGATAATTGGCAGCCTTGATTCCGTATTGCAGTGCCAGGTAGAGGCAGGTGGGGGTCTTGCCACTGCGCGAGGGCCCTACCAGAATCAGGTCGGCGTTGTGATAATGGCGGGTGCGGGCACCGTCGTCATTGTCCAGGGCGAAGTTGACCGCCTTGATGCGCTGTTCATAGCTGCGGTCATTGGTGATGGAGTGGGACTTGCCGACGGAATAGGAGGAACTGGAGCCCAGCTCCTCTTCCAGCGGCGAGAGAAAGGTCCCGAAAATATCCACCATAAAGCCTCTGGCCAGAGCAATTTCCGCACGGATATCCTTTTTGACAATGGTGTCGAAAATGATCGGCTTGGCATCGTCCACGTCACAGGCCTTGTTGATGCGATGCACCGCGTTGCGCGCCTTATCCAGGTCATCAATGTAAGGCAGGGTGATTTTCTGGAATTCGATGTTCTCGAATTGAGCCAGAAGGCTGTTACCGAGTGCCTCTGCGGTAATGCCGGTGCCGTCGGAAATGAAAAAGGCACTGCGCTGGGTCATAAGGGCGCTCCGTTGTCGCGTTATTGTCCCGTTGATACCGGGCCGGGCGGGTGCCCGTCCGGGTAGATGCCTGAGAGCCGGGCAGGGAGGAAACTTCCCTGATACCGCTCGGGGCGGTTACAGTATCACATACCGGTGAGCCTCCGGCAGAGAAGCATTTCGCCATTGCCGGGGGCGATTTTACACCGTCACCACTGAAAAAGAGGGAGACTGGCTTTGGATGATTATATCTTGGGCTTTGAAAAGCTGGGCATGAACGATGTCGACCGGGTGGGCGGCAAGAACGCGTCCCTGGGGGAAATGATCAGCAACCTGGCCAGTGCCGGTGTCTCGGTGCCCGGGGGCTTTGCCACCACCGCCCACGCCTACCGGGAGTTTCTTGCCAAGGACAACCTCAAGCAGCGTATTGATGAGGCCCTGGCGGAACTGGATGTGAACGACGTCAATGAGCTGGCCCGTGTCGGCTCCCAGATCCGCCAGTGGATTATTGACACCCCTTTCCCGGCGGACCTCTCCCGGCACCTGGAAAGCGCCTTCCACCAGCTGTGCGGGGACGACAGCAGCATGAAAGTGGCGGTGCGCTCCTCCGCCACGGCGGAAGACCTGCCGGACGCCTCCTTTGCCGGCCAGCAGGAAACCTTCCTCAATATCGTTGGGCTGGATAACGTCAAGCTGGCGGTCAAGGAGGTGTTCGCCTCACTGTTTAACGACAGGGCCATCTCTTACCGTGTCCATCACGGTTTCGACCACGGCGAAGTGGCCCTCTCGGCGGGCATTCAGCGCATGGTGCGCAGCGAAACCGGCAGCAGCGGCGTCATGTTCACCATGGACACCGAGTCCGGCTTCCAGGATGTGGTGTTCATCACCGCCGCCTACGGTCTGGGCGAGACCGTGGTGCAGGGGGCGGTGAACCCGGACGAGTTCTATGTGCACAAGTCCACCTTCGAGGCGGGCCGCCCGGCCATACTGCGGCGCAACCTGGGCAGCAAGGCGGTGAAGATGATCTACGCCGGCAACGGCGAGGCCGGCAAGTCCGTGGAAACCGTCAGGGTGGACCCCCAGGAGCGCAACCGCTACTGCATCAATGACGCGGAAGTGAACGAGTTGACCCGCCAGGCCCTGATCATCGAGAAACATTACAAGCGACCCATGGACATCGAGTGGGCCAAAGACGGTGACGACGGCCGCATCTACATCGTGCAGGCCCGGCCGGAAACCGTCCGCAGCCGCCCCTCCGCCCATGTCATGGAGCGCTACCTGCTCAAGGAGCAGGGCAATGTGCTGCTCGAGGGGCGCAGCATCGGCCACCGCATTGGCAGTGGCCTGGTGCGCGTCGTCACCAGCATTCACGACATGGACCGGGTGCAGAAAGGGGATGTGCTGGTCACGGACATGACCGACCCGGACTGGGAGCCGGTCATGAAGCGCGCCTCCGCCATTGTCACGGACCGTGGCGGGCGCACCTGCCATGCGGCCATTATCGCCCGTGAGCTGGGCATACCGGCGGTGGTGGGCTGTGGCAACGCCACGGAAAAACTCGAGGAAGACCAGAAGATCACCGTCTCCTGCGCGGAAGGGGACACCGGGCTGATCTACGAGGGCATCCTGGACTTCGAACTGCGTGAAAACTCCGTGGAGTCCATGCCGGACATTCCCTTCAAAATCATGATGAACGTGGGCAACCCGGACCGCGCCTTCGACTTCCAGAGTCTGCCCAACGAAGGGGTGGGCCTGGCGCGCCTGGAGTTCATCATCAACCGCATGATCGGTGTGCACCCCAAGGCACTGCTCAATTACGACGCACTGCCACGTGACGTGATGCAGACCGTGGAGCGGCGCATCTCCGGCTACGCCTCGCCGGTGGACTTCTACGTGGACAAGCTGGTGGAGGGCATCTCCACACTGGCCGCCGCCTTCTGGCCCAAGCCGGTGATCGTGCGCCTGTCGGACTTCAAGTCCAACGAATACGCCAACCTCATCGGCGGCACCCTCTACGAGCCGGATGAGGAAAACCCCATGCTGGGCTTCCGGGGGGCCTCCCGTTACATCTCCGAGTCTTTCCGTGACTGCTTTGAGCTGGAATGCAAGGCCATGCGCCGTGTGCGTGATGACATGGGCCTGACCAACGTGGAGATCATGGTGCCCTTCGTGCGGACCGTGGGCGAGGGTCGCCAGGTGGTGGATTTGCTGGCGGAAAACGGCCTCAAGCGGGGCGAAAACGGACTGCGTGTGATCATGATGTGCGAGCTGCCCGCCAACGCCCTGCTGGCGGAGCAGTTCCTGGAGTGCTTCGACGGCTTCTCCATCGGCTCCAACGATCTCACACAGCTGACACTGGGTCTGGACCGGGATTCCGGCATTGTGGCTCACCTCTTTGATGAGCGTAACGATGCGGTCAAGGCCCTGTTGTCCAACGCCATTCAGGCCTGCAAGAAGGCAGGCAAGTACATTGGTATCTGCGGGCAGGGGCCATCGGATCATCCGGATCTTGCCAAATGGTTGATGGATCAGGGCATTGATACGGTGTCACT
>JAWWAC010000072.1:0-13322 GCA_033721915.1 Oleiphilaceae bacterium | reverse complement strand
GCAAGGGCACCGCCGACGACAAGTTCCAGGCACTGCAGGATGCCGGTGTCAAAACCGTCCGCAGCCTGGCGGATATCGGCAAGGCACTGGAAGAAGTCACCGGCTGGTAAACCCCGCCGGCTGACAGCAAGGCCGTCCTCCGGGGCGGCCTTTTTTTGTGTGGGATCGGCCATGGCCGATCCCACAGAGTCGTGCACGGACTCCGGCGCTTTGAGCCCTGACGGGCCCTTGTTTACACTGTCCTGATTCTGTTGTCGGAGTTGCACTCTGTTTTGCACCCGATGATGCCACCCCTCACTACCAAGAGGTTGTTCACCTTGAAAATCCAACCGCTGTTCCTCCTGCTGGCCGTCTCCACTCTCTCCGGTTGCCAGACATCCGGCTACATGGCCAGTGCCGCCAATGACGGCCAGGGGGTGACCTGCAACAAGATCCACCAGGCCTTCAGCGCCTATGACCAGGACAGGCAGTCCGCCACCGCACTGGCCCAGCTGACCCAGCTGGTGAACCCCTCGGCCGGATCACTGGCAGAGCAGGGGATCGAGTCCACGGAAGCCTACTATGGACAGATCAAGGCCATCACCAATATCACACTGAGTGTCCGCGGCTGTCGCCCGGTGTGAGTGAGCAGTGCAGACGCCATGGCGGACTCCGTGAACCCCCCCATGCAGAAAAACCAGCCAGTACGCTTTCTCTGCGATGAAATGCTGCGTGGCCTGGCGGAATGGCTCCGTGTCGCCGGCTACGACACCCGGGTGCCGGACAGCGGCACCGGCGACACACAGGTGCTGGAGCAGGCCAGGGTGGAGCGGCGTTATCTGGTCACCCGTGACCGCTCTCTGGCACAGCGCGCCAGGACACAGGGGCCGGAGGTGCTGCTGCTGACCACACAGGGCCTGAATGCCAACCAGGAAGAGCTCAGCCGCCGCCTGTCACTGGACTGGCTCTACCGCCCCTTCAGCCGCTGCAAGAAATGCAACACCCCGCTGCAACCCTGCCACCCGGATAATGAACCGCCACGGCAAAGTCCCACCCCGGCCATCTACCAGTGCCCCTGCTGCCAGCAGGCGTTCTGGGAAGGCAGCCACGTCCGCCACATGAGAGCCCGCCTGGAAGCCCTCAACCGGGTCGGACCAAGTCATGTCATTGAATCGTAAGGGAAATCTCGGGATTTTTAGCTGAAAAACGCCCTTAAAAGCATTATTTTTCCCAAAAAAAAACCCTCTTAAGGCGTAATGCCTGTTTTTTGAGTCCACCCCATGTCATGGAGCCATTCAGCCGGGCCCCAGACGCAGATCGGCCTTCCACCGATAGCCGTGGAAGGCAAAGACCCGACGATGAACGGCGCGGGCGTCTGTTATGAGCCGGTCATGGCGGTGCGGGACTCTGTGGAGAGTATGCCCAGCAGTTTCTGGGTGTGCTCCACGGTCTCACAGCCCAGGCTGGTGAGGTAGCCGCCGTCCCGTTCCGTGATCAGGCCCTTGCGGTAGAGTCGTTCCGCGGCGGCCACGGTGTCCGGTGAGGCTTCTCTGCTGTGAACCTTGAGGCCCTCCAGTGAGGAGGGGGCGCTGAACTGGGCCAGCAGGTTGAGTTCACTGAGGTGATCCGGTGAGAAGGGCATGGGCGTTCCTCTTGTGATCGTTGATGGATCGGGATTTGTCCGAACGGATCCGGAACTGACATCTTTACCTGAGACTGGCGGGTAGGACAATGCTAACGACTTTTTTGCAGCGCAGGGTTCCTGCCAGAAGTGTCAGATGTGAGAGGAAAGAGGCTGGGCGAAAGTCCGGGGCGAAAGTCCGGGGCTGGTCAGCAACAGGGCCCCGGACTGGAAGATTGGATCAGAAGTTGAGCCTGGCACCCACAGTGGTGGTGTCTTCGTCACTGCCCAATGTGTAACCCAGCGCAAAGCTGATGTGGTGGTTGAGGTGGACCAGAGCGTTCAGATCCAGCCCTGTGTCGCTTTCATCGGCAATATCCACATAACGGGCACCGCCACCCAGCTCAAAATGGGCATTGATCCTGTGCCTCAGTTTGGCGTTAAAGCTATAGCCGTTCTCATCATCAAAATCGAATCCTGAAAAATCGCCATTGCCTTCGACATTATCCCGCAGGAAACTGGCCCCTACATTAAAGTCGGTACCGGGTTGCAGCTCGTGGCGGTAGCCCAGGCCCAGTTCCAGTCTTCTCAGTTCCACGCTGCCACGAAACCCACTGACCGTGAACGGATCCGTTTCCACCATCGCAAGGCCACCAAAGAAAAAGACCTCGTCTGAAATCAAACCGGATCCGAGCACACCAAAGCCGTCTGCATCAATGTCACTGTCGTCGGTGTTAATGGAGATATAGTCGGCCTGTATAAAATTGTAGTTCAGGCTGTTCTCCGCCATGGCAGAGAGGGGAAGTAACGTTGCCAGGCTCAATGCGGCCACAACGGCCGTTGTTTTTTTCATGGTCATCCTTAATTTTTTTTGAAGTGGCTCTCTATTAGAAAACCGATATAGCCAGAGCACCCAATACAGTGACTGCCCGACTACGGAAAGCTTATATCACCCGGGATGCCACTGAACAAGCAGAGCGGGCCCTGACAGGCCAAATAGCGTGGATGGTCTATAATCCACTGATCAGGCACGCAATAATTAGCCGGAGACCCATATTGAATCAGTCTATCAGCGCCATGGCCCGGAGCCTGTTACTGCCCCTGGCCCTGTTTCTGGCGGCCTATCTGTCCGTGGCGCCGTTGCAGGACATTCCCCGCCAGCGGTTATTTCTGGTGGAGTGGATGCCTTACGGGGCCATTGCCCTGGCGGGGGTGATTGCCTTTCTGTTCAGCCAGTCACGGCTGTTTTTTATTGCCCTGTTGCTGGCACTGGCTTACTGGAGTACGGGACGCCTTAGGGGCGATGCCTCTGGTGCCGAGTACCAGGGCCTGATTCTGGCCTGCACCCTGCTATGGCCCCTGAACCTGACGGTACTGAGCGGGGTCCGGGAGAAGGGGTTGTTCAATGGTAACGGGGTCTTAATGGGCGTCGTTGTGCTGGTGCAGTTTGGCCTGATGCTGTGGCTGGTGCGTCAGCAGCCAGGGTTGTTGGAGTACCTGTGGCAACCGTTTCTGCCACTGTCACTGTCCCAGGAAATCCCCCACCTGGCCTTGCTGGTGTTGCTTCTGTCGGTGCTGTGGCTGGCGGTTCGCCACTGGCGACAGCCCTCCGTGCTCAACGCCAGCCTGTTGCTGATGCCCGCCGCATTGCTGGCGGCGCTGCACTGGCGCGGTGTGCCGGTGGTGTCCGAGGTCATCTTTTCCGCCACGGCGGTGATGCTCTCACTGGGCATCATTCTGGAAATCCACCGCATCGCCTACCGGGACGACCTCACCGGACTGCCCGCCCGTCGGGCATTGAACCTGCGCCTGGCGGCGCCGGGGCGGCGTTATATGATCGCCATGCTGGATGTGGACCATTTCAAGCAATTCAATGACACCTTTGGCCACGATGTGGGGGATGAGGTGCTGCGCATGGTGGCCACCCGCATACAGGCGGTGGGGGGTGGCGGCACTGCCTATCGCTATGGCGGCGAGGAGTTCGCCATTGTCTTTCCGGGGGGTAACCGGGACAGGGCATTGAAACACCTGGAGCGGGTGCGCGAATCGGTGGCCGGTTACCGACTGGCACTGCGCAGCCGGGACCGTCCGAAACAGTCCCGTGAAGGGCGCCAGAAACGGGGCCGCAGCCCGGCCAGGAAAACCGTCAGTGTCACCATCAGCATCGGACTGGCGGCCAGGGACCGGGACAACCGGCAACCCGATACGGTGCTCAAGGCGGCGGACAAGGCCCTGTATCGGGCCAAGGGGGCAGGGCGCAACCGGGTGATGCTCCACGGAGGCTGAGGCACCCGGGGGTTGCAACCCTCCGGCAGGGCTCTCATATTCTTATTAAGAGACTTTTTGAAAAACGGAATCTCCAAAACCACTTGAAAGCCCGGATTCCGGTCCGGGAGAGAAAAGAGGTGACCCATGGCGAAACAGAGCAGCAGCAAACCCCGTAACGTCTCCCAGAAGCTGATTGAGTCACACCTGGTTTCCGGAAAGATGAAACCGGGTGAGGAAATCGGCCTGAGGATTGATCAGACGCTGACCCAGGATGCAACGGGCACACTGGTGATGCTGGAGCTGGAAGCCATGGGTCTTGATCAGGTGAAAACAGAGCTTTCCGCCCAGTACGTGGACCACAACCTCATCCAGGCCGACAGCCGCAATCCGGACGATCACCTTTTCCTGCGCAGCGCCAGCCAGAGATTCGGAATATGGTTCAGCCCGGCCGGCTCCGGGGTCAGTCATCCGGTGCATATGGAGCGTTTCGGCAAACCGGGTAAAACCCTTCTGGGATCCGACAGCCATACCTGCGCAGCCGGCTCACTGGGCATGCTGGCCATGGGCGCCGGTGGCATGGCCGTGGCCATGGCCATGTGCGGTCAGCCTTACTTCGTCAACATGCCCAACATCATGGGCATCAAACTGACCGGCAAGCTGCCGGACTGGGTGAGCGCAAAGGACGTCGTTCTGGAAATGCTTCGCCGCCATGGTGTCAAAGGCGGCGCCGGCAAGATTTTTGAATTTTACGGCCCCGGTCTCAAGCACCTCTCAGCCATGGACCGTCACGTCATTGCCAATATGGGCCAGGAACTGGGCCACACAGCCACCATTTTTCCCGCCGACGAGTCCGTGCGCCGTTTTCTCAGGCTGCAGCAGCGGGAAGAGGACTTTGAAACAATCGAGGCGGACGACGGCGCCACTTACGACGATCACGACGAGATTGACCTGGACCAACTGGAACCACTGATGGCACTTCCGAGCAGCCCCGGCAAGGTGGTACCCGTCCGGGAAGTGGCCGGAGAGCCCATTTATCAGTCTTACATCGGTTCCTCCGCCAACCCGGGCCTTAGGGATTTTGCCGTGCCGGCGATGATGGTCAAAGGGCGTGAGATCAGTGAGGGAGTGTCTTTCGACATCAACCCCACTTCCCGTCAGATCCTGGAAAATCTCACCGAGCTCGGCCATCTTGGCGATCTGCTCAAGGCCGGTGCCCGCCTGCACCAGACCGGCTGCAACGGCTGTATCGGCATGGGCCAGGCTCCGGCAACGGACAAGATCAGCCTGCGTACAGTGCCCAGGAATTTCCCCGGCCGTTCCGGCACGGAAGAAGACAAGGTGTGCCTCTGCAGTCCCGAAACCGCCACGGCCTCGGCGCTCACCGGCGTGATTACCGATCCCCGGGATATGGACATGAAATACCCCCGCTTCGATGAAAGCCGCACCCATTATGTGGAGGATCGCAATATCCGCCCACCGGCCGAACACCCTGAACTGAAAATGATTGAAAAAGGCCCCAACATCAGCTCACTGCCGGAGTTCGGGGGGCTCCCGGATTCCCTGGAAGCACCGGTACTGCTCAAAGTGGGTGACGACGTTTCCACGGATGAAATCCTGCCGGCCGGCTCCAATGTCCTGCCGTATCGCAGCAATATTCCCAAAATCAGTGAGTTCACCTTCACACGGATCGACCCTTCCTATCCGGAGCGGGCGATAAACTATCAGGACACGGGTTCCGTGATTGTGGGGGGCGACAACTACGGCCAGGGCTCCAGCCGGGAACATGCGGCCCTGACGCCCCGCTACCTGGGTGTCCGCGTGGTGATCGCCAAAAACTATTCCCGCATCCACTGGCAGAACCTATGCAACTTCGGAATTCTGCCACTGCAGTTTAAAAACGAGGGTGACTACGACCTCATAGAGCAGGGCGACGAGCTGGTTCTTGAGGACATGGTCAAGGCGCTGGAGTCCGGCGGCAAGATCCGTGGCAAAAACCGCCGCAGCGGTGAAACGATGGAATTCACCTACGATCTCAGCGACAGGCAGATCCGAATGATTCTCAAGGGCGGTCTGTTGAATATGATGCGGGACGAGCTCGCTGCCTAGTGTGCCGCTCGGGTAATTCGGCCCTGGTCGCCAGGTTCACTGCGCCGGATGGCGCAATGGTTTTTGAGAGGGTCAATGTCCGCAATGTGGAAGGGATTACAGAGCAATCACCGGATGATTCTGGCGCTGGTGCTGTGTCTGGCAACGGTCGTTTGCCAGTCCGCACTGGCCGCGCCGATGCTTCGCATTGCCGCCGCTTCGGATCTGCGCTTTGCCATGGAAGCCATTCTTGAGCAATTCCGGGACAAGTACCCGGATTATGATGTGACGGTGGTTTACGGCTCATCGGGGCGTTTCCACAGCCAGATCGAGAACGGCGCGCCGTTTGATCTGTACTTTTCCGCCGATATTGCCTACCCAATGTCCCTGAAAGAGGCCGGCCTGGTGGCCGGGGAGGTGATGCCCTATGGTCGCGGCCGTCTGGTGCTGTGGAGCCGCACACTGGACGTGACGGACATGACACTGGCGGATCTGGACGATCCCGCCCTGGAGCGCATTGCCATGGCCAACCCCCGCCATGCCCCCTATGGCGCCAGAGCCCGTGAGGCCCTGGAATCCGCCGGTGTCTGGTCGGCGGTGCAACCGCGACTGGTGTACGGCGAGAACATCGCGCAGACACTGCAGATGGCGGACAGCGGGGCGGCGGATCTGGGGATTGTCGCCCTGTCGCTGGTTCTGAGCCCGGCCATGGCCGGTGAGGGCAGCTACCACAGGATAGACCCCCGGCTGCACCAGCCACTGGAGCAGGGGTTTGTGATCACAAGCCACGGAAAGGATAATGCCACGGCGCGGCGTTTCGCGGACTTCTTCCGGCAGGAATCCAGCCGGCGACTTCTGCAGGCCTACGGCTTTGAGCCTCCCGGCAGCGACTGACCTCTGACCACCGCCCAAACAGGACGGCATTATGTTCTCCATCAGCGATGGCGACTGGATTGCACTGCAACTGACACTCAGGCTGGCGCTGATCAGCACCGTGCTGCTGTTGCTGCTGTGTCTGCCTCTGGCCTGGTGGCTGGCCCACAGCCAGCGCCGTCTCAAGGTGGTGGTGGAGGCACTGGTGGCCATGCCGCTGGTACTGCCTCCCACAGTGATCGGTTTCTACCTGCTGATTCTGCTGGGCCCAAGGGGGGCTGTGGGGGGCTTTCTGGAGCAGTTGGGCATCGGCCACCTGGCCTTTACCTTTACCGGGCTGGTGATCGGCTCCATGGTGTATTCACTGCCCTTTGCCGTTCAGCCCATGCAGAATGCCTTCCAGAGCATGGGGCGACGCCCCCTGGAGGTGGCCGCCACACTGGGGGCCGGGCCGCTGGACCGTTTCCTTACCATTGTGATGCCACTGGCGGCCCGGGGCTTTGTCACCGCCGCCGTGCTGGCCTTTGCCCATACACTGGGGGAGTTCGGCGTGTTGCTGATGATCGGTGGCAGCATCCCCGGTGAAACCCAGGTGGCTTCCATCGCCATCTACAACCATGTGGAGGCCATGGACTACGCCTCGGCACAGAGCCTGTCCCTGTTGCTGATGGCCATGGCCTTCATTCTGCTGATGGCGGTGTACACACTGAACCGGCGCTTCCGTCTGGTGGGGGTAGCGCATTGAGCCTGGAAGTGTCATTGAAGCTGCATCGGGAGGGTTTCTCACTGGATCTGGATCTGAACCTGCCCGCCAGCGGCGTCACAGCCCTGTACGGCCCCTCCGGTTGTGGCAAGACCACGCTGCTGCGCTGCCTGTCCGGTCTTGAGAAGGCGCCGGACGGGCATGTGCGCTTCATGGGGGAGTCCTGGCAGTCACCGGGGCATTGTCTGCCGGTGCATCGCCGCCCCCTGGCCATGGTGTTCCAGGAGTCCAGCCTCTTTCCCCATCTCACGGTGCGACGCAACCTGCTGTATGGCCAGCGCCGCCTGGCACCGGATCGCAGAACCGTGAGCCTGCCGGAGACGGTGGCGATGATGGGGCTGGAGTCATTGCTGGAGCGCCGTCCCTGGCAACTCTCCGGGGGGCAGAGACAGCGTGTGGCCATGGCCAGGGCACTTTTGAGAAGCCCCCGTCTTCTGCTGATGGACGAGCCACTGGCTTCACTGGATGACGCCAGCAAATCGGAAATCCTGCCTTACCTGCAGCGTCTGCACAGGACACTGTCCATTCCACTGATCTATGTCAGCCATGATATCCGCGAGCTGGCCCGTATTGCGGACCATCTGGTGCTGATGGAATCCGGGCGGGTGCTGGCACAGGGGCCACTGAACGAGATGCTCACCCGCAGTGACCTGCCACTGGCCCACAGCGAACACGCCTCGGCGGTTGTCGAGGCCCGGGTGGTCAGCCACAGCGACCAATATCATCTGACACAGCTCTCCTGTGCCGGCGGAAAACTCTGGGTCTCCCGCCGTGACCTGGCACCGGGGGCACTGCAACGGGTGCGGCTGCAGGCCCGTGACCTGGCCATCGCACTGAGCCCGCCCGTGGACACCAGTGTCAGCAACTGCCTGTCGGTGACCATCGCCGCCATCCACCGGGACCCGGACCCGGGCCATGTGCTGGTGGAGCTGGCCATGGACGGCCAGCGGCTGCTCTCCCGCATAACCCGCCAGTCCTGCCAGCGCCTGTCACTGGCCCCGGGCCAGCCCGTCCATGCACTGGTCAAAAGCGTCAGCCTGGACTGAGCCGGCGACGAGGTGGTTTAACAATTCCCTTAATGAAGTCGCACCCAGTCAAAGATGAAAGCGCTCCTGGTCAGGGACCACCACAGTGCGCTCTTTAAGGAAATCGGCATCCGCCCTTGGCTGTTCGGAAAGGGATGCCCATGAGGGTCTTACAGGGCGTAGCGTGATGACATCCCCCTCCCGGAAGATCTCCAGCTCTCTTATGCCGACATAGGCCATGTCAGCCGGTATGGAGACGACCTGATCCGTACCGTTTTTGAAAATGGAAACAGTGCGCATGTTTGCACCTCCCTGGTACAGAGCCTTTTTGAAACTTTAGCGCCCAGCCTGTGCACAGGCCAGGCAAAAATCTCCAATAATGGCATTACCAATATCAGTCAGATGCCACAGTAATCCAGTGAGCTGGTCCGAGGGACTCGACCTGTCCGTATGACCGGGTAACATAATCTCTGTCATTTCACCCAGGCTCAACGACTGCAGACCTCATGACCAACGATTCCCGGCCAGAAGAGAACACCCAGATCAACCCCCCTGAGGCCACCGGGGCGACGTCCCCTGAGCCCGCCCACGAAGTGATCCGCCTGCGGGGCGCCCGCCAGAACAATCTCAAGAACCTGGATCTGGAACTGCCACTGGGGCAGATGACGGTGATTACCGGTCCCAGCGGTTGCGGCAAGTCCTCACTGGCCTTTGACACCATCTATGCGGAAGGGCAGAGGCGTTATGTGGAGACCTTCTCCCCCTACGCACGGCAGTTTCTGGACCGCATGGACAAACCGGCGGTGGACGCCATCGAAGGCATTCCACCGGCCATCGCCATTGACCAGACCAACCCGGTGCGCAGTTCCCGCTCCACCGTGGGCACCATGACCGAGCTGAACGACCACCTGAAGCTGCTGTTTGCCAGAGCCGCGCGGCTCTACTGCCAGGGCTGCGGTGACGAGGTGCGCCGCGACAGCCCTGAGAGCATTGTGGAGACGCTGTTGTCGGAAGCCCCCGGCCTGCGGGCCCTGTTCCAGTTCGACGTGCCCTTAAGCGGTGACCTGTCACCGGAGAAGATGATCGCCGAGCTGGACCGTCAGGGTTATACCCGCGTGGACACCATCGATGCCTCACGGCTTCGTGTCACACAGGACCGGCTGCGGCTGGAGCCGGACAAGAAAGACCGCATCACCGAGGCGGTGGAGGCGGCACTGAAGGCCGGGCAGGGGCATTTGAGCGTGCAGCTGCTGGACGAGGACCGGGCGCCCCTGGAGCGGTTGCGTTTCTCCAGCGCGCTGCACTGCCCGAAGTGCGACCGGGATTACAGCGACCCCATCGCCAACTCCTTCTCCTTCAATTCCCCCATGGGGGCCTGCGAGGAATGCCGTGGCTTTGGCCGTGTCATGGGCATTGATTTCCGTCTTGTGGTGCCGGAGCCGGACAAAAGCCTGTCCGAGGGGGTGGTCAAACCCTGGCAGACCGAGAGCTACAAGGAGTGCCAGCGGGACCTGATGCTGCACGCGAAGCGCCGTGGTGTGGCCACGGACGTTCCCTGGCAGGATCTGGAGGAAGAGGAGCGCCAGTGGGTGCGGGAAGGGGACCGGGACTGGAGCTGGAACAGCCACAATGGCGGCTGGTACGGGGTGCGGCGCTTCTTTGAGTACCTGGAAGGCAAGTCCTACAAGATGCACATCCGGGTGCTGCTCTCTCGCTACCGCTCCTACGATGAATGCCCCGCCTGCCACGGGGCACGGCTCAAGCCCGAGTCACTGCTCTGGCGGGTGGGCTCCGGGGCCGACGCGGACCGGGTGCTGGAACCGTCGCTGCGATTCCGCCCCGCCGGCTTGGCCTTGGACCAGGCCACACTGGAGCGGCTGCCCGGGCTGAACATGGCGGACCTCATGAACCTGCCACTGGGCCGTGTGCGCACCCTGTTCCAGGGCATCGAACTGCCATCGCCACTGGACGAAGCCTCGGACCTGCTGCTGGAGGCCGTGCGGGCACGGCTGGATTACCTGGTGTCCGTGGGGCTGGATTACCTCACACTCAACCGCCAGTCACGCACCCTCTCCGGTGGCGAGGTGCAGCGTATCAACCTGACAACGGCACTGGGCACCTCACTGGTGAACACCCTGTTTGTGCTGGACGAGCCCAGCATCGGCCTGCACCCCAGGGACATGGACCGCATTATCCAGGTCATGCACCGTCTGCGGGATGCGGGCAACACACTGCTGGTGGTGGAGCACGACCCCCAGGTGATGCTGGCCGCCGACCGGGTGCTGGACATGGGGCCGGGGCCGGGGGAGCAGGGCGGCCAGATCGTGTTCCAGGGCAGCCCCGCACAGCTTCTGGCGGACAGCCAGAGCCTCACCGCCGACTACCTCAATGGCCGCCGCCAGGTGGTCCCTGTGGATCAGCGCCACGCCCCCATGGCCCCGCCGGAGCCGGACCAGTGCATTCGTATCCGGGGCGCCAGTGAGCACAACCTCCGTGGTGTGGACCTGGATCTGCCACTGCACCGCATGGTGGTGGTCACCGGTGTCAGCGGTTCCGGCAAGTCCACACTCATGGAGGATGTGCTCTACCGCAGCCTGGCGGAACTCAAGGGCCGCCCCGGGGATCTGCCCGGGGCCCATGAAGGGCTGGAGGGCCACGAGCTGATCTACGACGCGGTGCTGATCGACCAGTCCGCCATAGGCCGCACCACCCGTTCCACACCGGCCAGCTACGTGGGTGCCTTCGACGCCATCCGCAAGGTCTTTACCGCGCTGCCAGAGGCGAAGGAGCGTGGCTACACGCTGGGCACCTTCAGCTTCAACGCCGGCAAGGGGCGCTGCCCGGCCTGTGGCGGCAACGGCTTTGAGCGGGTGGAGATGCAGTTTCTCAGTGATATCTTCCTGCGCTGCGCCGACTGTGACGGTCGCCGCTACCGGCCCGAGATTCTGGAAGTCACACTGCCACCGTCCGTGGGCTGCGACAGCGGCCCACGCTCCATTGCCGGTGTGCTGGAGATGTCCGTGAACCAGGCGGTGAGCTTCTTTGCCGATTACCCCGAGGTACTGCGGGGCCTTGAGCCACTGCAGGCGGTGGGGCTGGGCTATATGGGACTGGGACAGCCGGTGCCCACTCTTTCCGGCGGCGAGGCGCAGCGCCTGAAGCTGGCGGGGCACCTGGCCAGGGCGGCCGGTCGTCGTGGCCATCAGGAGCACCTGCTGTTCCTGTTCGACGAGCCCACCACGGGGCTGCATCTGGACGATGTGGCCACGCTGCTGGGGGCTTTCCGCCGTCTGATCGAAGCGGGCCACTCACTGGTGGTGATCGAGCACAATCTGGATGTGATGGCCGCCGCGGACTGGCTGATCGACATGGGCCCGGAAGGGGGTGACCGTGGCGGCGAGCTGCTGGCACAGGGGCCCCTGGAGGTCATAATGGCCGAGCCCCGCAGCCACACGGGACAGGCACTGAAAGCCTATCTGGCCTCACACCAGCAGGGCGTGCTGCCGGACCCGGCCAAGACACCGCCGCGCCCGGTACTGGAGCAGGCCATCACCATCCACCAGGCCCGTGAGCACAACCTGCGGAACATCGATCTGTCCATTCCACGCAACCGCATGACGGTGATCACCGGACTGTCCGGCTCCGGAAAGAGCACCGTGGCCTTTGATATTGTCTTTAACGAGGGCCAGAGGCGTTACCTGGAGTCCCTCAACGCCTACGCCCGGCAGTTTGTGCAGCCCGCCTCAAGGCCGGATGTGGATGCGGTCTTCGGCATTCCCCCCACCGTGGCCATCGAGCAGCGCACCAGCCGGGGTGGCCGCAAGAGCACCGTGGCCACCATGACCGAGCTGTACCACTTCCTGCGGCTGATGTTCGTCAAGCTGGGCACGCAGCATTGCCCTGAGTGCCAGGTGCCCATCGAGGCACAGACACCGGAGGCCATCCACACCCGCATCATGAAGGAATCCCGGGGCCAGTCCGTGACACTGCTGGCCCCCATGGTGGTCGCCCGCAAGGGCTATTACACGGACCTGGCCACCTGGGCCGGCAAGAAAGGCTTTGACACACTGCGTGTGGACGGGGAATACCTGCCCACGGACAACTGGCCGAGGCTGGCCCGGCACCAGGAGCACGACATTGATCTGCCGGTGGGCACCGTCAAAGTGACTCCCGGGGAATCCCGGAATCTCGAAAGCCTGATCCGCCAGGCACTGTCCTTCGGACAGGGCACCCTCAAGCTGGTGACGCCGGAAGGGGAGCAGATTGTCTCCACGGAACGGGCCTGCCCGGGCTGCGGCCGCAGCTTCCCGGAGCTGGACCCGAGGCTGTTCTCCTACAACTCGCGGCACGGCTGGTGTCAGGGCTGCTACGGCACCGGACTGGCCATGGCGGGCTTTGACGAGGAGCAGACCGGCGAGGAGTCCACCTGGCTGGAGGACAGTGACGGTGTGCCACGCACCTGTACCCGTTGCAACGGACAGAGGCTCAACCCCATGGCACTGGCGGTGACACTGAATGACTGGAACATCGCCCGCTATACCGCACTGTCCGTGAAAGACGCCGCCGAGCGCTTCGCGCAGCTGGACCTGGGCGAGCGGGAAGGGGCCATTGCCCGTGACATACTGCCTGAGATCCGCGCCCGGCTGGATTTTCTCCAGCAGGTGGGCCTGTCCTACCTCAGCCTGGACCGGGCCGCCCCCACCCTCTC
>JAWWAC010000071.1:0-13885 GCA_033721915.1 Oleiphilaceae bacterium | reverse complement strand
GATGTAGTCGTTCTGGCTGCGTGGACCGTCGCACAGCTCCCGGAAATCGAACCAGACCACGTCGTCGGAGTGGGCCCTGGCCTTGAGCTTGCGGCCGTTCACCTCCAGTGACAGTGTGTGGCTGCCCGCCTCCACCGCCAGGTTGCGGTAACTGTCCTCCAGGCTTGTCTCGGCACTGTCATCCAGTGGCCAGTGGTAAAGCTCGGCCTGCTCCAGTGTGCGCAGGCGGTAATCCACACCGCCATCCACGTTCACCACTCTGGTATGGCGGTTCAGCAGATCAATGGCCGGCAGGAAGCGCGCCCTCTGCAGGCCATCCTTGTAAAGCCCGCTGGGCTCGATATTGGAGGTGCAGACCAGGGTGACACCGCGGCTGAACAGCCCGTCCAGCAGGGTGCCCAGAATCATGGCATCACCGATGTCGGTGACAAAGAACTCGTCGAAGCAGATCACCACCGCCTCGGCGGCAAACTGCTCGGCCACATGATCCAGGGGGTTTTTCTGTCCCTTGAGACGGGTCAGTTCACGGTGCACCCGCTGCATGAAGCGGTGGAAGTGCACACGCATCTTGCGCTCGAAGGGCAGCGACTCGTAGAAGGTGTCCATGAGGTAGGTTTTGCCCCGACCCACGCCACCCCAGAAGTAGAGCCCCTTCACCGGCGCGGCCTGGCTGCCTTTCAGCTTACGGCGCAGCTTGACCATGGGCCGGCGGCGCTTCTCCTGGGCGGCAACCAGCGATTCGTACAGAGACTGCAGGTGCTCCACCGCATCGGCCTGTGCCGGGTCTTTCTCGAAGCCGGGTGTCTGCAGGTCGCGCTGATATCGCTCGCGGGGTGTCATGTCGGGATGCTCTCCTTGATCGCTGTGATAAAACCCGTGTTCATGGAACCGATGGCCCACTGGCCCGGAGGGACTCAGTAAAAGCCGCTGCCGGCTTTGCATCAACGGGCGCATCCCTTAGTATGGAATGCACCCCGACAGAGTCGACAAAAGGATGACCCTATGGACTCCACTTTGGTTATTGGCATTGCCGCACTGGCCGCCGGCATTGTCATCGGCTGGCTGATCAGCCGCCTCGGCGGCAGCAAGGTGACCCGTCAACGCCGACTGGCCCAGCAGCTGGACCAGATACAGACCGAACATACCCGCTACCAGGCCGAGGTCAACCAGCACTTCATGGAGACCGCGGACCTGATACGCCGCCTCAATGACAGCTACCGGGATGTGCACGACCACCTGGCCAAGGGGGCCAGCAAGCTGTGCAGCGAGGGTGATATCCGCCATGAACTGGAACAGGCCCGCAGCGGCTCACGGCTGACCCACAACCCCGTCCATGCAAGCCCCGAGCCGCCCCGTGACTATGCCCCCAAGAGCGGCCACCAGGACAAGGGCACCCTGTCCGAGGACTATGGTCTGGATAAAGAACCTGTCCAGGAGCCCCGCAGCACCACGGCTCAGAGCTGAAGCCCGTTTTTCAGACTCTCGCCATGACTCCCGGCAGCTCTCTCAGAAGCTGCCGGTTCTGCTCTTCCGTACCCACCGTAATACGCAGAAACTGATCGATCCGTGGCTTGTTGAAATGGCGTACGATAATACCCAGCTCACGCAAGCCACGCACCAGGTCGGCGCCATTGTGATCGGGGTGGCGCACAAACAGGAAGTTGGCCGCCGAAGGCAGACACTCAAAACCCAGGTCCGCCAGCCCGCGAGCCAGTGACTCGCGCTCTTCAATCACCGCATCCCGTGTCCGGCGGAAGTAATCACCGTCACGGAAGGCCGCCTCGGCGCCGGCCAGTGCCAGACAGTCCAGTGGGTAGGAGTTGAAGCTGTTCTTGACCCGGTTCAGCCCCGCCACCAGATCCTCATGACCCACGGCAAAGCCCACACGCAAGCCCGCCAGTGAGCGGGACTTGGACAACGTCTGTGTCACCAGCAGGTTGGGGTAACGGTCCACCAGGGTGATGGCCGTATCACCGCCGAAGTCCACATAGGCCTCGTCCACCACCACCACCCGGTCCGGGTTGGACGCCAGTACCCGCTCCACCTGTGACAGTGGCATCAGGCATCCGGTGGGGGCATTGGGGTTGGGAAAGATAATGCCGCCATTGGGGCGGTTGAACGCCTCCGGGTCGATGCGGAAATCCCCGTCCAGTGGCACGCTGACCCCTTCCAGCCCATAGAGGGCGCAGTAAACGGGGTAGAAGCTGTAGGTGATATCCGGGAACAACACCGGGTGATCCTGGTGAAAGAGACCCTGGAACACATGGGCCAGCACCTCGTCGGAGCCGTTGCCCAGGAAGACCTGATCGGGACGGATGCCGTACCACTCGGCGATGGCCTCGCGAAGGGCGGTGCCGTCCGGGTCGGGATACAGCCGCAGCCCTTCATTGAGGACGGATTCAATGGCTTCGATGACCCTTGGCGAAGGGGGAAAGGGGTTCTCATTGGTGTTGAGTTTGACCAGCTGCGCCATTTTGGGCTGCTCGCCGGGGGTATAGGGTGTCAGTCCCTGCACCCGTTCATTCCAGAAACGGCTCATGGCTTCTCCTCGGAGAAAAGGGGCGTCGGCAAAGGGCGGTCCTCAGTCCTTGATGCGGTATTCCGCGGAGCGGGCATGGGCGGTCAGCCCCTCGCCACGGGCCAGCACCGAGGCAATACGGCCGGCGCTGGAGGCCCCCTGTGGTGAAAAATGGATGATGGAGGAGCGTTTCTGGAAGTCGTAGACCCCCAGTGGCGATGAGAACCGGGCCGTACCGCTGGTGGGCAGCACATGGTTGGGCCCCGCGCAGTAATCCCCCAGCGCCTCGGCGGTGTGGCGGCCCATGAAGATGGCGCCGGCGTGGCGGATATGGGCCAGCAGCGCCTCCGGGTCCGCCACGGACAGCTCCAGGTGCTCCGGAGCGACCCGGTTGCTCACTTCCGCGGCCTGGGCCAGGTCACTGACACTCACCAGCAGCCCACGGTCCTGCAGTGAACGGGCAATGATGTCCTGGCGTTCCATGGTGGGCAGCAGCCGTGCAATGCTCTCCTCCACCCGGTCCAGATAGGCCTCATCCGGGCAGATCAGTATGGACTGGGCCTGCTCGTCGTGCTCGGCCTGTGAGAACAGGTCCATGGCGATCCAGTCCGGATCCGTTTCGCCGTCGCAGATCACCAGTATCTCCGAGGGTCCCGCCACCATGTCGATGCCCACGGTGCCGAAGACTTCCCGCTTGGCCGCCGCCACAAAAATGTTGCCGGGTCCGACGATCTTGTCCACCGGCGGGATGGTCTCTGTGCCATAGGCCAGGGCCCCCACCGCCTGGGCGCCGCCCAGGGTAAAGATGCGGTCCACACCGGCCACGGCCGCCGCCGCCAGAACCAGCTCATTGAGCGTGCCCCCCGGGGCCGGCACCACCATGATGACTTCCGCCACACCGGCCACCTTGGCCGGCACCGCGTTCATCAGCACCGACGAGGGGTAGGCGGCCTTGCCCCCGGGCACATAGAGTCCGGCCCGGTCCACCGGCGTCAGGCGCTGGCCCAGACGGGTGCCGTCCGCCTCGGTGTAGTCCCAGGACGCGCCTTTCTGGCGCTCGTGGTAGTCACGGATGCGCCCTGCGGCCTGCTCCAGGGCCTCACGCTGCTCCGGGCTGATGGCTGCCAGTGCCTGCTGCATGCGTGCCTGGGTGACCTCCAGCTCCGCCACCGTGGCGGCCTCGATGCGATCGAAATGGGCGGTGTATTCCAGCACCGCCTCGTCGCCACGGGTCCTGACGGCGTTGAGAATGGTGCGCACCGAGTCCTGCACCTGACTGTCCACGCTGTCTTCCCAGGCCACATGGCGACGCAGGGTCTCGGCGAAACCGGGGTCATTGGCATTGAGTCGCTTGATGGTCAGTTTGCTCATTGCTGGCTTGCACTCATTGTCAGTGTCAGTTGAAATCCGCGACCGGCCGGGGCCGGCTCAGGCGGAAGTCTTGTCCCGCCGGGCCACGGCCTGGCGCAGCTGTTCGGTCAGCGTCTGTATGGGCTGGTGCTTCATCTTCATGGCCGCCCGGTTGACGATCAGCCGTGAGCTGATCTGGCAGATGGTCTCCCGGGCTTCCAGCCCGTTGGCCTTCAGCGTGTTGCCGGTATCCACGATGTCCACGATCTCATCGGACAGGCCCAGCAGCGGCGCCAGCTCCATGGCCCCGTAGAGCTTGATGATATCCGCCTGCTTGCCCTGTGAGGCATAGTATTCACGGGCCAGCCGCACAAACTTGGTCGCCACCCGGACCCGGCCCTGTGGGGGCTCTTTACCGGCCACTCCGGCGGTCATCAGGCGGCAGCGGGCGATCTTCAGGTCCAGCGGCTCGTAGAGCCCCTCCCCGCCATGCTCCATCAGCACATCCTTGCCGGTCACTCCCAGATCCGCCCCACCGTGCTGCACATAGGTGGGAACGTCCGTGGCCCGGATGATCAGCAGGCGCACGCCCGGGTCCGTGGTGGCAAACACCAGCTTACGAGTACGTTCAAGATCGTCCACCGGCTCAATGCCCGCCTGGGCCAGCAGTGGCAGAGTCTCGTCCAGAATACGCCCCTTGGAGAGGGCAATGGTGATTTGCTGTGAATCAGTGACAGGCTCTGACATGGTGTTCCCGTTCGTTTCTGGATTCCGGCCGGGGGCCCGGCCGGAATTCGGTTGCAGTGGCCGGACTCAGGCCGGACAGGTGGGGCGCCGGACTTCAGCCTGGAATGCGGCGGATGGTGGCGCCCAGAAGCTGCAGCTTCTCTTCAATGCACTCATAGCCACGGTCGATGTGGTAGATGCGGTCCACCACCGTCTCCCCTTCCGCCACCAGCCCGGCAATCACCAGACTGGCCGAGGCGCGCAGGTCCGTGGCCATCACCGGCGCCGCCGTCAGCCGCTCCACGCCGGTGACTATGGCGGTATTGCCCTCAAGGGCAATGCGCGCCCCCATGCGCATCAGTTCCTGCACGTGCATAAAGCGGTTTTCAAAGACGGTTTCCGTCACGGAGCCGACACCGGTGGCCACCGCATTCATGGCCACAAACTGGGCCTGCATGTCCGTGGGGAAGGCCGGGAAGGGAGCCGTGCGCAGGTTGACCGCCTTGGGGCGTTTGCCGTGCATGTCCAGACTGATCCAGTCCGGGCCCGTGCCGATATCGGCACCGGCTTCCTTCAGCTTGAGCAGCACCGCCTCCAGAATGTCCTCACGGGTGTCCTTGAGCAGGACACGGCCGCGGCTGGCGGCGGCGGCACACAGGTAGGTGCCTGTTTCCACCCGGTCCGGCATCACCTGGTAGGTGCAGCCATGCAGCCGCTTGACGCCGTGGATCTCCAGGGTGGAGGTGCCGGCACCGCGCACATCACCGCCCATGGCATTGATAAACTGGGCCAGGTCCAGCACTTCCGGCTCCCGGGCGGCGTTTTCCAGTATGGTCACGCCATCCGCCAGTGCGGCGGCCATCATCAGGTTCTCGGTGCCGGTGACGGTCACCGTGTCCAGAAAGATGTGGGCGCCCTTGAGGCCCTTGGGGGCATAGGCGTGGATGTAGCCCTGCTCCACGGTGATCTCCGCCCCCATCTGCTCCAGGCCATGCACATGCAGGTTCACAGGGCGGCTGCCGATGGCGCAGCCACCGGGGAGTGACACATGGGCCTCACCGAAGTGGGCCACCATGGGACCCAGCACCAGTATGGAGGCACGCATGGTCTTGACCAGGTCGTAGGGGGCGGTGAGCTCCTTGATGCTGTTGGCGTCCACCTCCACGCTCATCTTCTCGTCAATGAGCAGTTCCACGCCCATGCGCCCCAGCAGCTCGATCATGGTGGTGACGTCATTGAGGTGGGGCAGGTTGCCCACATTGACCCGCTCATCCGCCAGCAGCGTGGCGGCCAGTATGGGCAATGCCGAGTTCTTGGCGCCGGAAATACGAATTTCGCCGTTCAGGGGCTTGCCGCCCTGTATCAGGAGCTTGTCCACAATGGAGATCCCACCTGTGATTACTGCCGTGAATGAATAAGGGGTTAATGGCGGGACTGCCACTGCCCTGGGGTAAACGCCTTGATGGTCAGGGCGTGGATGGAGCCATCACGCAGTGCATCCTCAAGCTCGCCGTAAATCAGCTGCTGCTGCTTGACACGGCTCATGCCCTCAAACCGGTCACCGATGGCGATCACCAGAAAGTGGTTACCGTCGTTCTCAACCTGGATTTCACAGTCGCTCAGAGCACTGGCCAACCGTTCACGTACCGCTTCTGCGTCCATAACTGGCACCCGCTTCATTGGAAAAGACGAAGATTGTACCCAATTCAGGCAAAACGCTAAAGCGGACACTGCCAATGTGGCGCAAATGCCGCCTTGGGCGGGAGTGACGACGGCCTGGCCGGCAGGCCAGCAGGGGAATGACGGCTCAGGAGCCGTCGCTGCCCTTGACGGAGTTTTCCAGCTGCTGCATGTCCTCAACGCCGGTGGACCAGTTCTTGATCACCTCGGCCAGGTCGCCGCGGGTCTCCATCTCATGGACAAAGCGGTCACGGAACGCCAGGCCGATATTGACCCCTTCGACGATGATGTTTTCCACCTGCCAGTCGCTGTTCTCTGAGCGGTACATGGAATAGGCCACGTTATAACGGTCGCCCCCCTGGGTGGTCACCGTCAGGTTCGCCGTGGCGCGCTCGTCATTGCGTGGGTTGATCTCGGCACTGCGTACGGTGAGGGTAAAGTCACCGGTCTCCACCATGGCGCCGCCATAGGCGTCGTAGAGGCTGCGCTTGAACTGGCGGACAAACTCATCACGCTGCTCGGGGCTGGCCTGGCGGGCATAGCGGCCCATGATCCGGGCGGCAATACGGCGAAAGGCCACAAAGTCCTCCAGGGCGCTGTCCATCTTGCGGTAGAACGCGTCCTTGTCCTCGGCGTAGCCGGACTGGATGTTCTCCAGTTCCTCCACCAGTTTGAGGGTGTTCTCCTCCACGTATTGCTTGAGCCGTTCCTCCTCACCGGACTGCGCCTGCAGCTGCATGGGCAGCACCAGCAGCAAGAGCATCATCGCCGTAGATACCAGTGTTCGTTGCATGGGTTCTCTATCCTCTGTGAATCGATTTCCTGCCGCGGCGGCCGCACTGGCTGCCATCTCCTGCCGGAGCGTCAGGTGGCGGCCATGATGGGACCATTGTACGCAGGCATCCGCCGACTGTCTCACGACGGCCCGGTCAGCGCCAGCCCGCTATAAAACGCCCCACAAACTGCTCCAGATGCAGCGCCGACTGGGTCTCGTAAAAATAGTCCCCCGCCTCCATGGAGTCCGGGTCCCCACCGGGGGAGATATCCACATAGCGCTCACCCAGAAGGCCGGCGGTGCGGATGATGGCGATACTGTCCAGGGCAATGTGATCCACCTCGGCGGCAATGGCCATGGACACTGTGACACGGTAACTGCTGCTGTCCAGTGACACATCCGTCACACGCCCCACGGTGACACCGGAGAGCGAGACACGGGCGCCGGGCCTGAGCCCGCCCACGTCACCGAACTCGCCATACACCCGGTAGTGCCCGCTGGCCGCGGGAGACGGCCACTCCCCCCTGGCCAGTGTCACCGCCAGAAGCGCTGTCATCAGAAGCAGCAGCAAGAGTGACAGAACCCAGAAAAGCCCCCGGCCCCTGCCATCAAGAAAAGACCCTTTTACCATGACCGAACCTGTCGCCCTGTCAGTGAACATCGAAAGCCATCGATTGCCGAGCCTGTCATGTTAAACTCCTGTGCCCTGAATGCACCCACACATTGCGGAGTATGCCAACATCAGCCTGTTACTTCCTCTAGTCTCTGTTATCGCCGGTCTTGTCACCCTGATCTGGAGTGCCGACCGTTTTATCGAAGGGGCCATCGCACTGGCCCGCCGCTACCAGATTCCCCCCGTGGTGATTGGCCTGACGCTGGTCGCTTTCGGCACCTCGGCACCGGAAATCGGCGTCTCACTGATGGCCGCCCTCAGTGGCGCCGGCTCACTGGCACTGGGCAATGTGCTGGGCTCCAACATTGCCAACATCGGCCTGATACTGGGCATTACTGCCCTGGTGGCGGCCATGCCCATCGCCAGGGGCGCTCTGCGGGTGGAGCTGCCCCTGCTGCTGGGGGTCACACTGCTGGCCCTGCCGCTGTTTCTGGACGGCCAGCTGAACGTGACGGACGGCCTGATTCTCTGCGTACTGATGGGCACCTCTTTTTACCTGCTGATCCGTTACGGCAGCGCCAGCCAGACACTGGCGGCGGAGGCGGAAACGGTGCCCGTCATGGGAGCGCTGCGCACCGGCTTTTACATCGTGGCCGGACTGGTGCTGCTGGTGGTGAGTTCCCGGATGCTGGTGTGGGGGGCCGTGGAGCTGGCCACCGCCGCCGGGGTCAGTGAGCTGATCATCGGGCTGACTCTGGTGGCGGTGGGCACCAGCCTGCCGGAGCTTTCCGCCTCGGTGGCCAGCGCCCTCAAGGGGGAACAGGGCATGGCACTGGGCAACATCATCGGTTCCAACCTGTTCAACCTGCTGCTGGTCATGGCCATTCCGGCCCTGGTGGGGGGTGTCGCCGTGGAGCAGCTCTCCCTGTACCGGGATTACGGCAGCATGGTGCTGCTGACGGTCATGCTGCTGGCTTTCGCCTGGCTGGGCCCCTTGCGCCACCACCTCAGCCGCCCTGAGGGTGGGGTATTGCTGGCCCTGTATATCGGCTATTCTCTGCTGATAGCCCTGACAAGCGGTCTGGGGGCCTGACAGGCCCGCCAGGTCCAGCACCGCCAAGGAAACCGGAGTCGCCATGCAACCCCATGTACCGCTGATCGAATCGGCACGCCGCACCATTGCCCTGGAGCGGGACGCCATCAGTGACCTGATTGAGCGCATTGATGAGACCTTTGTGCTGGCCTGCCACCTGATCCTCGACTGCAAGGGGCGTGTGGTGGTGACCGGCATGGGCAAATCCGGCCATATCGGCAACAAGCTGGCCGCCACACTGGCCAGCACCGGCACACCGTCCTTTTTTGTGCATCCCGGTGAGGCCAGCCACGGCGACCTGGGCATGATTACCGGGGACGATGTGGTGATCGCCATCTCCAATTCCGGCAACACCGAAGAACTGGTCACCATACTGCCACTGATCAAGCGCAAGGGCGCACCACTGATCACCATGACCGGCAACAGCGAGTCCACCATGGCCCGCCAGGCCGCCGCCAACCTGGACATCAGCGTCACCGAGGAGGCCTGCCCCATGAACCTCGCCCCCACCTCCAGCACCACCGCCACACTGGTAATGGGGGACGCACTGGCGGTGGCGCTGCTGGAGGCGCGGGGCTTCAGCGCCGAGGACTTCGCCTACTCCCACCCCGGCGGCAGCCTGGGGCGGCGCCTTCTGCTGCGGGTCACGGACCTGATGCACAGCGGCGAGCGGTTGCCCCGTGTGCAGCAGGACACCCTCATGGGCGAGGCCCTGCTGGAAATTTCCCGCAAGGGGCTGGGCATGACCTCGGTGGTGGACGATCAGGACCATGTTATCGGCATCTTCACGGACGGTGACCTGCGCCGCACACTGGACCAGAAGCTGGATATACAGACCACCCCCATCGGTAAGGTGATGACCACCGGTGGCCGCACAGTGCGTCCGGACATACTGGCGGCGGAAGCGCTCAAGATCATGGAGCAGAACAAGATCAACGGCCTTCTGGTCACCGACAGTGACAACCGCCTGGTGGGCGCACTGAACATGCACGACCTGCTGCGGGCGGGGGTGGTATGAACCCTCTGGACGGCATCCCCGCAGAGGTGATTGAGCGGGCCCGCCAGGTGCGGCTGCTGGCCATGGACGTGGACGGTGTGCTGTCCGATGGACGGTTGTATTTTTCCGCCAGCGGCGATGAGCTCAAGGGCTTCAACATACTCGACGGCCAGGGCATCAAGCTGCTGCAGAAGGCCGGACTGGTCACGGCGCTGATCACGGGGCGTCACTCGCCACTGACCGCCCGCCGTGCCGGTGATCTGGGCATCACCCATCTTTATCAGGGCCGCGAGGACAAACTGGTGGCACTGGGGGAACTGGCCGGGGACCTGGGCCTGAGGCTGTCCCAGTGCGCCTACATCGGTGATGACCTGCCGGACCTGTCCGCCATCCGTGCCGCCGGACTGGGGGTAAGCGTGCCCAACGGTTACTGGCACGTACGCCAGGCCGCCCACTGGTGCACCCGCACCCCGGGAGGCCATGGGGCGGTCAGGGAACTGAGCGACCTGATACTGGCCGCCCGGGGTGACCTGGAGCCGCTGCTGCGGGCGTTTGACCGGGAATCCTGCTGATGGATCTGCTGAATACCCTGAAAGACCGCTCTGTCCTGGCCTACGGTGCCATAGCACTGACCCTGCTGGTGCTGGCCCTGGTACTGATGGAGACGGAGCGGCCGGTGGCCCGTGATCCGGACCCGTCACTGCGAGGCGACGACAAGCCGGACGGTTTTATTGAAGGGGGCAGCTACCGCTCCTACGACGACAGCGGCCGCCTGACCAGCCAGATCCACAGCCGCCGTGCGGAGCAGTTCAACGACGCGGGCTATATCCGCATGGAGTCCCCCGCCGGGGTGCTGTTCGAACAGCCCTCCAGGCTGCCCTGGATGATCAGCGCCGACTCCGGCCGTTATCAGCTGGACCGGGAAATCCTCAAGCTCAGTGACGATGTCCTGGTGGTACGCCAGTCCGGGGAGGGCCGGACCAGCCGCCTCGAGACACAGCGGCTGACGCTGGATAACCGCCGGAGACTGGTGCACACTGACGCGCCAGTGGCCCTGTATGACCCCTATGGCGAGACCCGCGCCATCGGCATGCATGGCCTGATTGACGAGCGGGTACTGGAATTCCGCCAGCAGGTAGAGGGCACCTACCAGCTCGAATAACCCCCGCGGAAAACCGCCACTGCACTGCCACCTGTGAGGAACCTCCATGGATCTCAGGCTCAGCCCGAATCACCCCTGCCGCCTTCCACGGCCCCGTCCTGCCTGGCTGTTGCTGGGCCTGCTGCTGGTGATGTGCGCCCCCGCGCTGGCCTTCGATCCGGACTCGAAGGAGCCCATCAATATCACCGCGGACAGTGCCCGCCTGGATGAGCGGGCCGGAAGGGCCATTTACGAGGGAGATGTGGTGGTCACCCAGGGGGAGACCCGTCTGGAGGCGCAGCGCATCGTTCTGACCCGTGGCGAGAAAGGCCTGGACGCCATGGAGGCCACCGGCAACCCGGCCCGCTATCAGCAGCCGGCCCGGGAGGATGAGCCGGCACTGGAAGCCGAGGCACAGCGTATTCACTACCAGAGCGAGTTCAGCCGCATCCGCTTCCGTCGCGACGCCCAGATCCGCCAGGGTGGCAACAGCTTCCGCGGCGATCGCATCGACTATGACATCAATGATCGGGTGGTCACCGCCAACGGTGAGGGGGGCGGCGACAGTACCGAAAGCCCCGGGCGGGTGGAAATGACCATTCAGCCACGGCAACAGGAGCAGTAGCCGGTTATGGCAATACTCAAGGCCACCAACCTGGCCAAAAGCTACAAGAAAACCCGTGTGGTGATGGATGTTTCCCTGACCATTGAAAGCGGCCAGATTGTGGGCCTGCTGGGCCCCAATGGCGCCGGCAAGACCACCTGTTTCTACATGATTGTCGGGCTGGTGCCCCTGGACAATGGCCGCGTCACCATCGACGACTACGACGTCACCCCTCTGCCCATGCACGGTCGCGCCCGTGCCGGTATCGGCTATCTGCCACAGGAGGCCTCGGTGTTCCGGCACATGACGGTGTCTGAGAACATCATGGCGATTCTCCAGACCCGTTCCGACCTGGGGAAAATCGGCCGCGAAGAGAAACTCCAGAGCCTGCTGGAGGAGTTTCACATTACCCATATCCAGGAAAGCCTGGGCATGAGTCTCTCAGGGGGCGAGCGCCGGCGGGTCGAGATTGCCCGGGCACTGGCGGTGGAGCCGAAGTTCATCCTGCTGGATGAGCCCTTTGCCGGTGTCGACCCCATTTCCGTGAGCGACATCAAACAGATCATCCGCCATGTTCGCAACAAGGGCATTGGTGTTCTGATAACCGACCATAATGTGCGTGAAACACTGGATATCTGCGAAAATGCCTATATTGTAGGCGGCGGCCATATCATCGCTTCCGGCAGCGCCGGCGAGATACTGGCCAACCAGCAGGTGAAGGACATTTACCTGGGGGATGACTTTCGGCTGTAATGCCCCGTTGGGCCTTCCCATTGGTCAGTGTCACCTTGTAGACTCGGTGGTCATACAGAGAATGACAAGCAAGAACTCTGCCGGGCGTTACTGGGGCCCTGCGGCCCAGTCAGCAGAACAACGCATTTCCATACCGGCAAACAGGCGGACAGACTCCTACCTATGGCAATGAAGGCATCGCTACAGTTAAAACTGGGTACGCAGCTGACCATGACCCCGCAGCTGCAACAGGCCATCCGCCTGCTGCAGCTGTCAACGCTGGATCTGCAGCAGGAAATCCAGCAGGCGCTGGAATCCAACCCCATGCTGGAGCTGGCCGAGGACCAGGAGGGTGCCCAGGAAGCGGACCAGGGCGTCAACAGCCAGAGCACTGACGGGCTCAGGGTGGACTCCGAGAATGGCGAGGGCGGCGAACCGGCTCACGAGGCCGGGGAATCCCGGGAGGAAACCGCGGCACCAGAGCCCTGGGAGAACGAGGACTGGCAGAACAACAGCGAGATCCCCGACAACCTGCCGGTGGACACCGCCTGGGACGATGTCTACCAGTCCGCCCCCGCCAGCTCCGCCCCCCGTTCGGAAGACGACGACGACAGCGACTTCGAAACCCGCAACTCGGTGGTGGAGACGCTGCAGGACCACCTGCTCTGGCAGCTCAACCTGACTCCCCTGTCCGACCGTGACCGGGCCATTGCCCATACCATTATCGACGCCATCGACAGCACCGGTTACCTGGTGCAGAGCCTGGAGGAGATCCACCAGTCCCTGGTGGACATTGACGATGAAGACCCCCTGGAGGAGGACGAGGTGGAGGCGGTACTGCACCGCATCCAGTTCTTCGACCCACCCGGGGTGGGCGCCCGTGACCTGCAGGAATGCCTGCTGATCCAGCTGAACCAGCTGCCGGAAGACACGCCCATGCTGGGGCAGGCACGGCGACTGATACGGCACTTCATCAAGCTGCTGGGCAGTCGCGACTACAAGCAGCTGATGCGCCGCAGCCGCCTGACGGAGGAGCAGCTCAAAGAGGTGCTGTCGCTGATTCAGAGCCTTCAGCCCAGGCCCGGTGATGCCATCCACAGCGCACCCCCGGAGTATGTGGTGCCGGATGTGATTGTCAGCAAGCACCAGGACCGCTGGAAGGTGGAGCTGAACCCGGAGATCGCCCCGCGCATCCAGGTCAACGCCATGTACGCCTCCTTCATCAAGCGCGCCGACACCAGCGCGGACAACACCTACATGCGCGACCAGCTGCAGGAGGCGAAGTGGTTTATCAAGAGCCTGCAGAGCCGCAACGAGACACTGCTGAAAGTGGCCAGCCGCATCGTCGAGCACCAGCAGGCCTTTCTGGAGGAGGGGGACGAGGCCATGAAGCCGCTGATCCTCTCGGAAATCGCCCAGGCGGTGGAGATGCACGAGTCCACCATCTCCCGGGTGACCACACAGAAGTACATGCACACCCCCCGGGGCATTTTCGAGCTGAAATATTTTTTCTCCAGCCATGTCAGCACGGACAGCGGTGGTGAATGTTCCTCCACGGCAATAAGGGCCATGATCCGCAAGCTGATCGGCGAGGAGAGCAGCCGCAAGCCATTGAGTGACAACAAGATTGCCGCAATGTTGGTGGATCAGGGGATT
>JAWWAC010000070.1:0-14007 GCA_033721915.1 Oleiphilaceae bacterium | reverse complement strand
GCCTGCAGGCCGACGGCCTGCAGATCAGCCACCAGTTGCTCGGCATAGGCGCGGTACTCCTCCCTGCGCTCCGACTGACGGTAGGGCCCGTAGGGCCCGCCCACATCCGGCCCCTCCTGCCACTCCAGACCCAGCCAGCGCAGTGCGGCGAGAATGTCCCGCTCGGATTCGGCGGTGCTGCGCTGCTGGTCCGTGTCCTCGATGCGCAGTATGAACTGGCCGCCATGCTGGCGGGCAAAACACTGGTTAAAGAGGGCAATATAGGCCGTGCCCACATGGGGGTCACCGGTGGGTGATGGCGCGATACGGGTTCTGACAGTCATTCCGCTTTCCTGATTGGTTGGTGACAAAAGGGCCTCGCCTGATGGCATGCAGAACACAGCCGGTGTGCTTGCCCGACTGCGGTTGTCTCACAGGGCGGTGATTATAGCCTCCGGGCCCCCTCACCGACCATCACCGGGCTCCGTCCAGGGCAAAGAACCTGCACAGGGCGCTCCGGGCCCTGGCTTCAGACTGGGAGGATGGCGTAGAATGGTATGTTATATCATTTAAGGAGCTTCAACGAATGACGCGCCATCACGCCGTCCTGATACTGTCACTGTGCCTGGGCGCCCTTCTGCCGCTTAACGCCCAGGCACAGTCACCCAGTGTCATGACCAGCCTGCACCCCATCGCCCTTCTGACGGCCGAAATCGCCGGCGATGACATCGCCGTTGAATCACTGGTGCCGCCTTCAGGCAGCCCCCACACTTACAGCCTGAGGCCCTCCAAGCGGCGCAAGCTGCAACAGGCGGAGCTGTTCATCTGGGTGGGGCCCGGCATGGAGGTCTTCCTGGCGCGGGTCATGAGACAGCCGGACCTGGCGGAGAAATCCGTCGAGCTGTCCCGGGTGCTGGAGGGCCCCATGGCCGCCCATGACGATCATCACGGCCACGACGGCCACGACGGCCACGACGATCATGACCGGGGCCACAGCTCTGTTGAACAGTCACACAGCACTCATGCAGGGGCCGGCACGGATCCCCACATGTGGCTGGACCCGGCTCTGGCACTGGCCATGGCACAGCGTATTGCCGAAGCCCTGAAAACCCTGGAAGGAGTGGACAAGACCGGGGTTGATGCCCGGCTGGCCGACTTCGAACAGCGCCTGGAGCGGCATCTGCAGCAACTGGACAAACAGCTGGAACCGGCCCGTGACATGGCCATTTTCACCTATCACGACGCCTTCCGCCGTTTTGCCGAGCATTTTGACCTGCGACTGGCCGGCTACCTCACCATCACCCCGGACCAGAACCCCGGCGCCAGGGCCCTGTCACAGCTGCGCCAGCGGCTGCAGCAGGAGGAGTCCCCCTGTGTCATGACCGAACCCCAGTTCAGCCGTGACTGGTGGCAGGGCATCAGCAATGGCTTGCCACTGGGGCTGAGTGTCTGGGACCCCATGGGCAGCGACATCCCGGTGGCCCATGGGGGCTACCTGGCCTTTCTGCAGCAGCTGGCGGAGCGGGTCCTTGAGTGCCGCTCAGTCTGACTCCGTGCCACGACAGTCCAGCCAGTCCCGGTAAATGCCGTCGATAAAGGCATGGAAGCACCAGAAAACCGGTGCCGCCGGGGCGTGCTCCATGGTCGCCATGGCACCGCCCACGACGTTGTGGACCCGGTTATGCCAGTTGTTGCCCAGGGCATTACCCAGCGTTGTCGCATCCCTGAAGCCACAGATCCGGGACGGTGTGAACGCCCGGGGCAGTGGCAGATCCGGGCGGCGGTTCTGCAGCCGGTTGGCCCATTCCGGAGAGCGTGGAGCACCAGAATCGGTTCTCCTGACCCGATCCAGCTCCTGCGGGATGGGTCTGGCCGGATTCCACACCGGAAGGGGGACAAACTCCGGCACCCCCTGGTCCTCGAAAAACCGTTCCATGCCGGCGAGATAGTCCCTGTGATCCGTGAACAGGAAGGCGCCGAAATGGCGCAGGTTCTGATGGACCGCCACCACCTCATCGGTGAGGTAACGGAACATGAAACGCACCAGCGCACGACGTCCGGCGCGGGTAAGGTGCTGATTGATATCGTATCCCTTTGACATAAGACGAACCCCCCTGGCTGTTCTCTCTTCCCTGAAAAGCAGGGGAACCCTTCCAGAAACCCCCTGCTTACGACATAGTATGGCAAACTCGACCATCGCATTCTGAGCCAAGAGACACAGATCCCATGGAGACAGTCACAAGCACCGGAAAACACGCACTGGTGGTGGAAGGCGGCGCCATGAGGGGCATCTTTGCCAGCGGCGTTCTGGACGGTTTTCTGCAGCACCACTACCACCCTTTCCATTTCTGCCTGGGGGTCTCCGCCGGGTCCACCAACCTGGCGGCCTGGCTGGCCGGCCAGCAGGAGCGGAACTACCGGGTGATTACCGATTACTCCTGCCGCCCGGAGTTCATGCGCCTTGGCAATTTCCTCAGGGGCGGCCACTGGCTGGACCTGGACTGGCTGTGGGAAATCACCATCCGTGAGATCCGCCTGGATCTGGAGACCTTTGCCCGCCAGAACACGCCACTGATCGTGGTCACCACCGCCGTATCCGACGGCCAGGCGCGTTATATCGAGGCCACGGCGGAGAACCTGGAAAATCTGCTGAAAGCCTCCTGCTCTGTACCGCTGCTGTACCGGGATTACCCGGTGATCAACGGCGAGGCCATGACCGATGGCGGTGTGGCAGACTCCATCCCGGTGATCCGCGCCTATGAGATGGGGGCCCGTGACATCACGGTGGTGCTCTCCCACCCCGACGGCTACTGCAAGGGCCGCAGCCGCGCCCCCTGGCTGATCCGACGACTGCTGAAGGACCAGCCCGTACTCGCGCAAGCCCTGATCCGCCGCGCCGACAGCTACAACCGGGCCATGGACTTTATCCGCAACCCGCCCGCGGACTGTCGCATTCACCGCATTGCGCCACCGGAGGCCTTCCCCGTGGGACGACTGACCCGCAACACGCACAAGCTCAATACCGGCTACCACATGGGCCTTGAGGCCGCCAAAGCCGTTGCACAGGCACAACCACCGGGTGTGGTGCCCGCACAGCCAGCCACGCCCTCGCTGCAGAAATAAAACCGGCGGCCACCCCCCCTGGTGAACCCGGAGGCCTGTTGGCACCTATCAGAAACAACCGTTTACAAGAGCCTCATTGAGATGCTGAAGCTACGATTTATCGACCGGATCAAGTACGTCATCGAGCGCCAGTTTGTAAAAGGCGCCGCCTACCAGTTGCTGATCGTCATGCTGTTTATCGGCCTGATCTCACTGCTGGGAGGGCTTCTGGTGGCGCCGGCGGGTGACGCGTTCGAGGGGCTCGGATCGGCCATCTGGTGGGCCTTCCTGAGGCTCACGGACCCGGGCTACCTGGGGGACGACGAGGGCACCTGGATGCGCTTTGTTTCCACCCTGCTGACCGTCAGCGGTTACGTGGTCTTTCTGGGTGCACTGGTGGCCATCATGACCCGCAAGCTGATCGAGATCATGGGCAACCTGGAGCGGGGACTGACACCGGTGGCACTGAAGCATCACATTGTGGTGCTGGGCTGGAACAGCCACACACTGCCACTCCTGCGGGAGCTGCTGGGCTCCACCCACCGCATGAAGCGCTTTCTGGAGCGCTCCTCCACCCGTCGGCTGAACCTGGTGGTGCTGTCTCAGCAGGCCTCGTCACTGCAACGACTGGCCCTGAAAAACGACCCTGGCATCGGCCACCGGGCACGGAACGTGATTCTTCGCTCAGGGCTGGCCATACAGCCGGACGCACTCAAACGAGTGGCCTGTCTGGAAGCGGCGGCCGTGATCATCCCCAGCGGCACCCAGGGGCCGGACAGCCTGGTCACTTCCGACGTGGAAACCATCAAGGCACTGCTCTCCATTGCCGCCGAAGCCCATGAGAAGTCCCAGCCGTTGCCCTATGTGGTGGCGCAACTGCAGGACATCCGCAAGCGCAGCGTACTGGAGCGGGCCTATCCCGGCGCCGTGGAGGTGGTGGCCGGCGATGCCACCATCAGCCGGCTTCTGGCCCAGAACCTGATGCATCCCGGCCTGTCGGATGTCTACAACGAACTGCTGTCCAGCCACAATGGCAACAACATCTACGTCCGCTCAGGCCAGATCATGGCAGGGCGGACACTGCAGACCCTGGCCAGCCAGTGCCCCAGAGCCATTGTACTGGGGCTGCTCAGGCCGGCCGAGAAAGGCTGGCAGGTGATGCTTCTGGCGGACAGCGCCACCACCGTCAGGGACAGCGACCGGGTCATACTGATGGCCAGGGACTACAACGACACCCAGCCGTCTGAGCGCTCCGCAGGACGTCTGCCCGCCATACAGCGCCCGGCACCGGCAACGGCCAGGCCGGATGCCGGGCAGCGCCACCACCGGGTGCTGATACTGGGCTGGAATCGCCGGATGCCCTCACTGATGGCCGACTTCGCCAGCTATCGCCAGCGCCGCTTCACAGTGGAGATGGTCTCTGTGCTGCCCGCCGCCCGTCGTGAAGCAGAGATCGCAGGCTACACACAGTTGCCCAGGGACCTGGAATGCCGCCATATCGAAGCGGATTACATGGTGGAAGGGGAGCTTCGCCGGCTCAACCCACACAGCTACGACAGCATTGTGCTGCTCAGCAGCGACCGCCTGGTGACCGGGGAAGAAGCCGATGCCAGGGCCATGGTGGGGCACCTGCTGCTGGATGACATACTGTCGCAACAGGACAGGCGCCCGCAGCGGATCATGGAGCTGAGCGACCCTGACAACGAAAACCTGCTGACACTGCCCCACAGCGAGGTCATGATCAGCCCGGTCATTCTCAGTCACGTACTGGCACAGGTGGCGCTCAGGCGTGAGCTGAGGGTGGTGTTTGATGAACTCTTCACCGCCGGCGGCGCCGAAATCCTCTTCCGCGACCCTGCCGGCTACCCGCTCCCTGAGGGAGGGGATTTCCTGGCACTGCAGCAACAGGCCGCCCTCAGTGGAGAAATTGCCCTGGGGATCTGCCGCAGTGACAGCTCGTCCGGCCCCCGTTTGCAGCTCAACCCGCCCAATGGCCAGCCACTGTCACTGGCTGAGGGCGATCAGCTGGTGATGCTGGCCCACACCGGCTGAGCCGCCAAAGCCCGTCGGGTATGGCCCCTCCGGCCAAGCAGCGTTTTCATAAGGACAGCGGCCCGGCGCGTTTCACACGGGGGGTCGGACACGGGTGCCACTGATCTGCTACGAAACCCTCTTTCCGGCACTGGCCGCCCGCGCCATGCCACGGCAACGCAACGGCACCGTGCTGGTGGGGCTGAGCAACGACGCCCGGTTTGGCAGCACCTGCCAGCCTCTGCAGCCTGTCAGCGCCAGCATCCTGAGAGCGGTGGAAAACCGGGTACCGTTTGTCCATGTCCCCAACAATGGCCCTTCCGTGGCGGTGCTGCCCAACGGGCGTGTGCTTGCCAGACCCCGGCACAGGTTTCCGGGCACTATCGACAGGAACTGCCCTATCGCGCCTCCTGACGGGGTCGAAAAAACCCGGTCTGGTAACTTATGCCAGTGGGATTGATGGCCAATCCCATTGAGGCCACCCCCGGGATCATCAACTATCATGAATTCATCACTGACACCCATCAGGAGTCTCAATGCCGCTGTTTGCCCTGCCCCGACGTATCCGAACCCACCACGGTCTGCCCATGCCCACCCCTCTGAGCGAGGTCAGCGACCGGGGCCGTGAAGCCCTGCCGGTCAAGGGCGGCCTCAACCAGGGCAATATTGACCGCATCTGGCGCAGCATGAAGGGGTTTTACGCCACCGGCATGAGCCCGGGCCTGGCACTGACACTGCGCCGCCAGGGGGAAACCGTGTTTGACCGCACCCTGGGTTATGCCCAGCTGGCCGAACGCACTCCCCTGACCGTGGACACCCCCATCTGCCTGTTTTCCGCCTCCAAGGCCGTCACCGCCATGCTGGTGCACCACCTGGCGGAACAGGGGCTGCTGGATCTGGACCAGCGGGTCAGCCATTACCTGCCGGACTACGCCTGCAACGGCAAGGAGAAAACCACCATCAACCACCTGCTGACCCACAGGGCCGGCATTCCCCGCATCCGTGAAGCCGTCAGCCCAGAGGCCATGTTCGACCCGGATTACCTGACCGGGCTGCTGATGCGTGCCGAGCCGGACCGGCCGGGCCGGCAGGCCTACCACGCACTGACCGCGGGTTTTATCCTCGGGGCCCTGATCGAGAAAGTCACCGGCGCCTCACTCAATGACCTGATGGACGTCCTGATCCGGGAGCCCATGGGCATGCGCTATTTCCGATTTGGCATCGAGGGCGCCACGCCGGCCACCAATTACGCCACCGGCATGAGAAACCGGGCCGTGGACGCCTTTCTCTCCTACGCCGTGGGAGGCCCCCTGGAGGAGGCGGTGCGGGTCTCCAACGACCCCCGCTTTCGCCGCGTCACTCTCCCCGCCGGCAACATCTACGGCACCGGGGAAGAGGCCAGCCGCTTCTTCCAGATGCTGCTGGACGGTGGCCGCTGGCAGGGCCGGCAGATCTTCCATCCGGACACCGTCAAAAAGGCCATCACCCCGGCCGGCCCCTGGCGCCTGGATCACACACTGATGATGCCCATGCGCTACTCACCGGGCTTTATGCTGGGGGCCCGCACTTTGGGCCTGTACGGCATCAACACGCCACAGGCCTTTGGCCACCTGGGTTTTATCAGCATTTATTGCTGGGCCGACCCGCAGCGTCACCTCTCCGGGGCACTGCTGACCACCGGCAAGGGCATTTTCGGCCCCCACCTGCCGGCACTGCTGAAGTTGCAGCACGTGATCAACCGGGAAACACTCGCCCGCAGTCACTGACAGCCCCGGGGCCGGCAAAAACCGCCCGGTTTGCCATGGCCGCCCATTCAGTGGCGGCCTTTTCCTGTTAGAATGGCGATTCATTTCCACAGCGAGTACAGAGACAGACGTGTTGAATGCAGCCGCCAATGAGGCCATGACAGAGCAGACCCCGGACCGGCGCTTCTGCGTGGCCCCCATGATGGACTGGACCACCAGGGATTACCGTTACTTCGCCCGGGGCCTGACCCGTCACGCACTGCTGTACACGGAAATGGTCACCACCGGGGCGCTGATTCACGGCGATACCCCCCGTTTTCTGCGCTACCACGACGCGGAGCATCCTCTGGCGCTGCAGCTGGGTGGCAGCGACCCCGGTGAGCTGGCCCACTGTGCCGCACTGGCCCGGGAGTACGGCTTTGCCGAGGTGAACCTCAATGTGGGCTGCCCCAGCGACCGGGTGCAGAACAACCTCATGGGGGCCTGCCTCATGGCCCACCCGGACAAGGTGGCCGAAGGGGTCCGCGCCATGCAGCAGGCCTGTGATCTGCCCGTGACCGTCAAGCACCGCATCGGCATTGACGGCCGCGACAGCTACGCTCAACTGCGTGACTTCGTCGGCACCGTGGCCGATGCCGGCTGCCGGCATTTTATCGTCCATGCCCGCATTGCCATACTGCAGGGGCTCAGCCCCAAGCAAAACCGGGATGTGCCGCCACTGCACTACCCCAGCGTCCACCAGCTCAAGCGGGACTTCCCGCAACTGGAGGTCATCATCAACGGTGGCTTCAAGAGCCTGCAGGACTGTCAGTCCCAGCTGGACTATGTGGATGGTGTCATGGTGGGCCGTGAAGCCTACCAGCGGCCCTGGATGCTGTCCGAGGTGGACCGTCTGCTCTACCCGGACCGTCCCGGCATTGCCAGGCCACTGAGCCGCCACCAGGCCGTGGAGCGGCTGCTGCCCTATATCGAGCAGCGACTGAGCCATGACGGGGTCCGCCTGAGCACTGTCACCCGTCACATACTGGGAATTTTCCATGGCTGTCCCGGCGGGCGTCAGTTCCGCCGCATTCTCAGCGAACAGGGCCACCAGAGCGGCGCCGGCCCGGAAGTGCTGGAACGGGCACTGGCCTGCGTCCCCCGGGACAGCGAAGCGCCCCTGACAGAGGCCGGCAACGCCTGACAGGGCATCTTGTTACTCACTCCCGGTCGGGTTATCGTTGCCGGTAATCCCCATTAAAACAATGCACAGGACACGGATCAGCCAATGACCAGCAAACTCGATCAACTGCGAGAGATGACCACCGTGGTGGCCGACAGCGGCGACCTGGACGCCATACGCCAGTGGCGCCCACAGGATGCCACCACCAACCCGTCACTGCTGCTCAAGGCCACGGAGTCCCCCGCTTACCAGCCCATGATGGATGAAGCCATCAAGCTGGCACAGCATGCCTCCACGGATGAGGTGACACAGCTGGCCAATGCCACGGATTACCTGGCGGTACTGGCGGGGGAGAAAATTCTCTCCGTGGTGCCCGGACTGGTGTCCACGGAGGTGGACGCGCGACTGTCCTTTGACACCGAGGCCACCGTGGCCCGTGCCCGCAAGCTGATCCGTCTCTACCAGTCACGGGGCGTGGACACCCAGCGGGTGCTGATCAAGATTGCCGCCACCTGGGAGGGCATCAGGGCCGCCGAGATCCTGGAGCGGGAGGGCATTGCCTGCAACCTGACGCTGCTGTTCTCCTTCCCACAGGCGGTGGCCTGCGCCGAGGCCGGTGTCACGCTGATCTCCCCCTTTGTGGGGCGCATACTGGACTGGCATCTGGCCCACAGCGGCCGTGATGCCTACCCGGCCACGGAAGATCCGGGGGTGCTGTCCGTCTCCCGCATCTACACCTATTACAAAACCCACAATTACCGCACCATTGTCATGGGCGCCAGCTTCCGCAACCAGGGTGAAATCGAAATGCTGGCCGGATGCGACCGTCTGACCATCAGCCCGGCACTGCTGGAACAGCTCAGCCAGGATGAAGGCACACTGCTGCGCCAGCTGGATCCGGCCAGCAAGGTCGGCGAGCCCATGGGCAAAGCCATGACGGAGAGCCAGTTCCGCTGGGCACTGAACGAGGACCCCATGTGCACCGAGAAACTGGCCGAGGGCATCCGCCGTTTCGCCGTCGACCAGATCACCCTTGAGCAGCGGGTCCGCAGGGTGGCCACCGCCGCATGATTGACCGACTGAAACAGTTTCTGGAAACCCATCTGGCCCCCTCACGGGATCAGACATCCGAGGCTCAGACGAACCATCAGCTCGCCGTGGCCGCCACGGCACTGATGCTGCAGCTGGCCCAGGTGGACGAGCAGGAAGACCAGCGTGAGACGGAGCTGATTCTCGATCTGGCCGGACGGGTCCATGGACTGAGCGAGTCAGAACAGCAGGAACTTCTGGCCATTGCCCGGGATAAAGCCCTGGACGCCACCTCCATGTACGAGTTCACCCGGGTCATCAATGACCGCTGCCCTCACCCGCAGCGCCTGCAGCTGGTGGTCTCGCTCTGGCAGGTGGCGCTGGCGGACCGCGTGATCGACAAATACGAGGAGCACCTGATCCGTCGCGTGGCGGATCTGTTGTATCTGACTCCGGCGGAATTCGTGCAATGCCGCCACCAGGCCGAGAAGCTGTCTGCCCCGGATTCCCCTTGAACCGCCTGAATGCGGAGCCACTGACATGCTACTGATACTGCACCCCGATACCCGAAAAGACAGCGACGCCTACCGGGACACACTCAGCTTCCTGGAAAACCTGCCGGGCGTCTCCATACGACTGCATGAGGTCAAAGGCCAGCAGCAGACCCTCACCGAGGTGTACCTGCTGGGGGACACCAAGGGTCTGGACGCGGATGAAATCACCGCACTGCCCGCCGTGGAGCGGGTCATCCGCATTTCACAGGAATACCGCATACTGGGCCGTCACAAGGACGACCAGCGCCACAGCGGCTTTGACTACAACGGTGTGCATTTCGGCCAGGACAACCTCAACGTCTTCGCCGGACTGTGCGCCGTGGACAATCCACGGAATGTGGAAGCCACCATGAAGCTGCTGCAGGAAAACGGCCAGGTCTGCACCCGCATGGGGGCCTACAAGCCACGCACCAACCCTTATTCCTTCCAGGGGCACGGCAGGGACTGCCTGCCCTGGGTGTTTGATCTGGCGGGCCAGTACGGCATCAAGGTCATCGCCATGGAGGTCACCCACGAGAGCCATATCGAGGAAATCCACGAGGCCCTCGAACAGACCGGCAGGCCCACGGGGGTGATGCTGCAGGTGGGTACGCGCAACACCCAGAACTTCGAGCTGCTCAAGGCCATAGGCCGCCAGAGCACCTACCCGGCGCTGCTCAAGCGGGGATTCGGCATCACACTGAACGAGTCACTGAATGCCGCCGAGTACATGGCCAGCGAGGGCAATGCGGATGTGGTGTTCTGCCTGCGGGGCATGAAAACCGAGGCCGGCAACCCCCACCGCAACATGGTGGATTTTGCCCATATCCCGGTGGTCAAGCGCCTCACACGCATGCCGGTGTGCGTCGACCCCTCCCACTCCGTGGGTCTGAGGGACAGGGCGCCGGACGGCATCTCTGACATCGTCCATGCCACGGCACAGGGGGTGATCGCCGGTGCCAACATGGTGCTGGTGGACTTCCACCCGGACCCGGACAAGGCCCTGGTGGACGGACCACAGGCACTGCTGCCCAGGGAGCTGCCGGCCTACCTGGAAGATATCCGGCTGTGCCATGAGCTCTACCTGAAGCGACAGACCCTTTACCATCAATAGACACGACAGACTGACTGGCAAGACCCGAGGATTGAAACGTTATGCAGATTTACGGGCACCGTGGTGCCAAGGGCGAGGCACCGGAGAACAGCCTTGCCGGTTTTATCAACGCCTATGGCCATGGCGTGCGCAGTTTTGAAATGGATGTGCAGCTCTCCAGCGATGGCGAACCCGTGGTCATCCACGACCTGTCACTGGAGCGCACCACCGGGCTCAAATCCATGGTCGCCGCCAGCACCATGGCGGAGCTGGATGCCATGGATGCCAGGATCAACACCCGCCCCTGGCCGGTGATCACCGGCGTGCCATCCCTCTATGCCATAGTGGAGGCCTGCCCGGAATTCCATCACCTTCAGCTGGAAGTGAAATCCGATACCCGACAGCGCATGAATGTGCTCTGCAACCGGCTGGTGGAATGGATACAGCGCAAGCAGTGGCACGACCGAATCACACTGACCTCCAGCGACACCTGGTTCCTGCGGGCTGTCAAACGCCGCAACCGCAGCATCAGCACCGGCTATGTGGCCGACAGGCGCTTTCCGCGCCCGGTGACAACGGCCCGCAACCTGGGCTGCCAGTACCTGTGTGTCTCAAAGCGGCTGATTACGGTCACGCTGGTTGAGGCGGCACACCGGGAGGACATGCACGTCTCCGTATGGACCGTGAACCGCATTCACGACATGCTGGTTTACGAGGGCATGGGCGCTGACAGCATCATCACCGACTACCCCACCAGCGCACTGATCTACTTCGAGAACCGTGAAAAATCCGGCAAAGGGACGGGCCGTCCCTGAGACAGACAGGCCGCACCGGATCAGAAGATGCGGTTGAGACCGTTCAGTGCCGCCACCCGGTAGGCTTCCGCCATGGTGGGGTAATTGAAGGTGGTGTTGATGAAATAATCCAGCGTGTTGGCCTCACCGGGCTGGTTCATGATGGCCTGGCCGATATGGACGATCTCGGCGGCCTGGTCACCAAAGCAGTGAATGCCCAGAAGCTGCTTGGTCTCACGGTGGAACAGCAGCTTCAGCATGCCCACGGGGTCCCCCGAGATCTGGGCCCTGGCCAGATCCTTGAAAAACGCCTGACCCACCTCGTAGGGCACCTTGGCGGCGGTCAGCTCCCGCTCCGTCTGGCCCACTGAACTGATCTCGGGAATGGTGTAGATGCCTGTGGGCACATCCGAGACGTGGCGGAAATAGGGGTCGTTGAGGACATCGGAAGAGGCGGAGCGGCCCTGGTCATAGGCGGCACTGGCCAGCCCCGGCCAGCCGATCACATCCCCCACCGCGTAGATATTGGGCACCGTGGTGCGGTAATGGTCGTCCACGCTCAGCTGGCCACGGCCGTTCACCTCCAGCCCCACATTCTCAAGACCCAGCCCCCTGGTGTTGCCGCTGCGGCCATTGCACCACAGGAAGGCGTCGGAACGGACTTTCTTGCCGGACTGCAGGTTGAGAACCACACCGTGCTCATCCCCCACCACGGACTCGTACTGCTCGTTGTGGCGCACCAGAACGCCGTTGTTGCGCAGGTGGTAGCTCAGGGCATCAGAAATCTCGTCGTCCAGGAAGGACAGCAGCCGGTCACCCGGGTTGATCAGGTCCACCTTCACACCAAGACCCACAAAAATGGAGGCGTACTCGCTGCCGATCACACCGGCCCCGTAAATGGTCATGGTACGGGGTGTGTGGGACAGGGTCAGTATGGAGTCGCTGTTGTAGATACGCTCGTGGCTGAAGTCCACATCCGGCGGCAGGTAGGGGCTGGAGCCGGTGGCGATAATGAAGGTGTCCGCCTGCAGTGTCTGGCTGCTCTCCTCACCCTGGATCTCAATCTGGTTGTTGTCCTGGAACGAGGCCTTGCCGTGGAAGCGATCCACCCGGTTGCGGGCATAGAACTGGGTGCGCAGCTTGACCTGCTTGCGCATCACCCGCTCGGCGTTCTGCAGCACCCGCGGGAATGAAAACCAGCGCGGCTCGCCGATGTCGCGGAACATGGAGTTGGTATTGAAGTTGATGATCTGCTTGACGGAATAACGCAGCGCCTTGGAGGGAATGGTGGCCCAGTGGGTGCAGTTGCCCCCCACCAGAGACTTGTCCTCGACCACCGCCACACGCTTGCCATTCTTGGCGGCGTTCATGGCAGCCCCTTCACCGGCGGGGCCGGCACCAATCACGACGACGTCATACAGATGTTCCGACATGGTTCATCAATCTCCTGGGTATGGGAATGGACGGCCCGCCCTCGCCTGGTGCCGGGGTCATGAAAAAAAGCCGTGCTATAAACGCCGGGGCCAGCTTGGTAGCTGGCCCCGGGGCAGGTAGTGGTTCAGGAACGATCGCTGGCATCATGGGCCAGGTGGGTAGCGTCTTGGGCGGTGCTGCTGTCCCTGTCGTCCTCCTTGCACTGGTCGGCGCTACTGGCGCCACACAGCTCACAGGAGCCGCCGCCGTTGCGGTTGTTGAGGCCGCCGCAACTGCCACTGATGGGCTTGCGGCCAAACAGGACACCGATGGACATGGCCGCAATCAGCACCATGACCAGGCCCAGTGCCAGCAAAAATGTACTCATAAAAGTTCACCTCCCATTGCCTTAAGGGCAACTGCATACCGTCATGATGACGCCTGTGGACGGCAATTGGCAAATGCGGCCCATATAAGAAACCCCACCGCACTGGCGAGCACGGTGGAGTCCCTTCAGTGACAGGGTCGGCGCTTAGCCACCGAAATCATCCAGTGCGATGTTTTCATCCTCGACACCCAGGTCCTTGAGCATCTTGATGGTCACCGCGTTCATGATGGGTGGCCCGCACATGTAGTATTCCACGTCTTCCGGCGCCTCATGGTCCTTGAGGTACTTGTCGTAGAGCACATTGTGGATAAAGCCCGTGGGGCCGTCCCAGTTGTCCTCGGGCAGAGGATCGGACAGGGCGATGTGCCACTCGAAGTTGTCGTGCTCTTCCTGCAGCTTGTTGAAATCCTCCACATAGAAGGTTTCACGCACACTGCGGGCACCGTACCAGAAGCTGATCTTGCGCTTGCTGTTGAGACGCTTGAGCTGGTCGAAAATATGCGCCCTCATGGGGGCCATGCCGGCACCACCACCGATAAAAATCATTTCCGCATCGGTGTCCTTGGCAAAGAACTCGCCGAAGGGTCCCATCACGGTGATCTTGTCACCGGGCTTGAGGGAGAAGACGTAGGAGGACATCTGCCCCGGCGGGTGGTTGGTGCCCGGCGGTGGCGTGGCAATACGGATGTTGAAGCGCAGCTCGCCCTTCTCTTCCGGGTAGTTGGCCATGGAGTAGGC
>JAWWAC010000069.1:0-14096 GCA_033721915.1 Oleiphilaceae bacterium | reverse complement strand
GCCCGCTCCCGCCTCCTGGGCCCGCGGGCCCACCACACCGCGTGGGCGGAGGACGCGGCCCGCAACCTGCTGTCCCAGCTGGAGCAGGCGATTCGCGAGAACGCCATTGAGCTGCAGTTCCAGACCATACGCCCCATCACCAGCCCCACCTGGGGGGAGCACATCGAGGTACTGACCCGACTGTCACTGCCCGGCAGTCAGGAGGCCGAGCGGGCCAGCCTTTGGGGACCGGGGGATTTCCTGCCCATTGCCGAGCGTTTCGACCTGGCCTGTGAACTGGACCGGCGGATTTTCCGCAAGGCACTGGACTGGCTGGCCAGCCAGCCCCACCTGGAGCCACGGCTGAAGATGATCAGCTTCAACCTCTCACTGGCCAGCATCGAGGACGCCAGCTTTGTGCCCTTTCTGGAAAAAGAGATCGAGGGCTCGGCCTTTGCGCCACGGTGTTTCTGTTTCGAGATCCGGGAGAGCGACGCGGTGCGCCAGCCCGAGAGCGTGGACCGCTGCTGCGAGGCACTGCATGGTATCGGCTGCCGCGTGGCACTGGACAATGCCGGCAGCTCCGGCCAGAGCTATCACATGATCGCCCGCATGCCGGTGGATTTTGTCAAATTCGACCGCCGTCTGATGCACCACCTGACCAGCGACCCGATTCAGCATGTGATGCTGGACGCCCTGCACCGGGTCGCGGTGGTGGCGGGCATTGAGACCATCGCCCCCTTCATCGAGGACAATGACACCCTCAAGGCGGTGCGTCAGGTGGGGGTGCATTTCGGCCAGGGTTACTGGCTGGCCAGGCCGGAGGCGCTGGAGGCCCTGGCCAGCCATGGCGGTCCGGCGTTGACAGGGCGCCATCAGTAGGCCCCGGACGTCTCCGGCGGTTTACTCAGCGCCGATACGCTCACGCCCCCGGGCCACGGCCTTGAGCACCTGGGCCGGCGCCGTGCCACCGATGTGGTCCCGTGCCGCCACCGAGCCCTCCAGGGTCAGCACCGCGAACACATCCTCACGGATGGCATCGGAGAAGCCCTGCAGCTCCTGCAGTGTCATGTCCGACAGGTCGCGCCCTTCGGCCACGCCAAAGGCCACCGCCTTGCCCACCACTTCGTGGGCGTCCCGGAAGGCCAGACCCTGCTTGACCAGGTAATCCGCCAGGTCCGTAGCGGTGGAGAAGCCCCGCTTGGCCGCTGCCCGGGTGTTGTCCGCCTTCACCGTCACCGCCGGCATCATGTCGGCATAGGCGCGCAGGCAGCCCTTGACGGTATCCAGTGTGTCGAACAGGGGCTCCTTGTCCTCCTGGTTGTCCTTGTTGTAGGCCAGAGGCTGTGACTTCATCAGTGTCAGCAGCGACACCAGGTGGCCGTTGACCCGCCCGGTCTTGCCACGCACCAGCTCCGGCACATCCGGGTTTTTCTTCTGGGGCATGATGGAGGAGCCGGTACAGAAACGGTCCGGCAGGTCGATGAAATCGAACTGGGCAGAGGTCCACAGCACCAGCTCCTCGCTGCAGCGGGAGAGGTGGGTCATCAGCAGCGAGGCAAAGCTGACAAACTCGATGGCAAAGTCCCGGTCACTGACCGAGTCCAGTGAGTTTTCAGTGGGGGCATCAAAGCCCAGCAGCCGGGCGGTATAGGCCCGGTCGATGGGGTAGCTGGTGCCGGCCAGTGCCGCCGCGCCCAGGGGCATCACATTGACCCGCTTGCGGCAGTCCATCAGCCGCCCGTGGTCCCGCTCCAGCATCTCGAACCAGGCCAGCATATGGTGGCCGAAGGTCACCGGCTGTGCGCTCTGCAGGTGGGTAAAGCCGGGCATGATGGTGGCGTGCTCGCGCTCTGCCAGATCCAGCAGCCCCTGCTGAAGGCGACGCAGCTCGGCGGACACCCCATCGATTTCATCCCGCAGGAAAAGGCGGATGTCCGTGGCCACCTGGTCGTTGCGGGAGCGGCCCGTATGCAGCTTCTTGCCGGTGATGCCGATGCGCTCGGTCAGTGCCGCCTCGATGTTCATGTGCACATCTTCCAGGCCAACGGACCACTGGAAACGCCCTTCGGCGATGTCCTTCTCAATGGCCTCAAGGCCGGTGATGATCTGGTCCCGCTCCTGTTCCGTGAGCACTCCCACCTTCGCCAGCATGGTGGCGTGGGCCATGGAGCCCCGAATATCATGGTGATACAGGCGCTGGTCGAAACCCACCGAGGCGGTGAAACGTTCCACAAAAGCGTCGGTGGGCTCGCTGAAGCGGCCACCCCAGAGTTTCTCGGCGGCGCGGGGGTCATCACTCATGGTCTATGCTTTCCTGCATTGGTGAAAATAAACATTAGGGGCTCAATAATGCGCCGCAGTATAACACCCAAGCTCCGCCACCGGATAACGCCTCTGTCATGAGCGACACCCCTGCCACTTCTCCCCCATCAGACACTGACAGCGGCCGGGGCTCTCCCGTTGGGCGCCAGCGGGCCTTTGTGCCGGACCTGTGCCGAGTGCAGTCACTGCTGATACTGGTGATCAGCACCCAGCTGATGGTCACCCTGTTTGCCCTGATCCGTGGCAGCCAGCAGTGGATTGACTGGGACTACCTCGGCCTGGTCTCACTGTTCGCCCAGTGGTGCGTGCTCCCCAGTGCCGCACTGATCTGCCTGCTGCGCCGCAGGCTCAACCGCCTGCCGGTGCCTGTCAGCAGCCTGTGCGTGTTGCTGCTGGTGCTGACGGGGGTGGCCGGCGCCACCCTGCTGGGACAGGCACTGCTGCAGGCCGCCAGCCCGGTACTGCGACCGGACTGGCTGTCGCTGATGCGCAACCTGGTGATTGCGGCGGTGATCACCCTGATGAGCCTGCGCTACTTCTACCTGCAGTGCCGCTGGCAGCTGCAGAAACAGGCCCAGATGGAAGCCAGTCTGGCGGCACTGCAGGCCCGCATACAGCCCCACTTCCTGTTCAACAGCCTGAACAGCATCGCCAGCCTGATCGCCTCGGACCCGGAGCGGGCCGAGGAGGCCGTACTGGACCTCTCGGAGCTGTTCCGGGCCGGCCTGCGGGGCAGCGATGGCCAGATGATCCGTCTGCGGGATGAGATCACCCTGTGCCGTCATTACCTGGCACTGGAAGGGCTGCGCCTGGGTGAGCGTCTGCAGCTGGACTGGCAACTGGATGAGCGCTGCCAGGAACAGCCACTGCCGCCACTGACACTGCAGCCACTGCTTGAGAACGCCATTTACCACGGTATACAGCCACGGCCACAGGGAGGCACCATTCAGGTCAGCGTCTGGCGCGACCGACGCCATACCCATGTGCGTGTCAGCAATCCGCTGCCGGAGGATGTCTCGCGACAGCACCAGGGCCACCGCATGGCACTGGAGAATATCCGCGCCAGACTGGCCAGCGCCTTTGACCCACCGGCGCAGCTGCTGACACGCCATGAGGCCGGGGTGTTTGAGGTCACCCTCATGCTGCCCCGTCATGGCACTCAGGAGACAACGGGATGAACGAACGGCGGGTACTGATTGTGGACGACGAGGTCCTGGCGCGGGACCGCCTGCGGCGACTGCTGCAGGCACTGCCCGGCTACCGGGTCTGTGGCGAGGCAGACAGCGGCGAGAGCGCACTGGAGCAGGCCACCCGGACCCAGCCGGACATTGTGCTGCTGGATATCCGCATGCCGGGGCTGGACGGCATGGACGCCGCCGCCCGCTTCAATGCCCTGCCCATGCCACCGGCGCTGATCTTCTGCAGCGCCTATGACAGTTACGCCATGCAGGCCATACGCCAGCAGGCCGCCGCCTACCTGGTCAAGCCGGTTCGCCGCGAAGCCCTCGAGGAGGCCCTGCTGGCGGCACAGCGCACCAACCGGCTGCAGCAGCAGGAGGTGCTGACACAGAGGCAGGCCCCCCAGACGCAGATCGTGGTGCGCAGCCACCGGGGGCTGGAACTGATTGACCTGGCGGACCTGTACTACTGCATGGCCGACAGCAAATACGTCACACTGGTACACCGACAGGGCAGCACCCTGTGCGACCACACCCTCAAGGAACTGGAGGCGGAGCACGGCGTACGGCTGATGCGCATTCACCGCCAGACACTGGTCAACCGTCGCCATGTGCGGGGGCTGATCCGCGGCCCCGATGGCCAGCATCAGATCCGCATGGCGGATCCGGCGGGCAGCTGTCTGGCGGTGAGCCGGCGCCATCTCGCGCCAGTGCGACAGTGGCTCGAACAGGGCGACTGAACAGGGTATGCTTGGGCCCTCCGGAACACAGACGCCCACCACCGTTGAACGCAGGTTATCCCCCATGACACGAGAGCTTATCCGAATCGCCACCCGCCGCAGCGCACTGGCCCTGTGGCAGGCGGAACACATCAAGTCGGAACTGCAGCGCCTGCACCCGGGGCTTGCGGTGGAGCTGGTGGGCATCAAGACCCGGGGGGACAAGATTCTGGATGTGCCACTGGCGAAAATCGGCGGCAAGGCCCTGTTCGTCAAGGAGCTGGAAGAGGCCATGCTGGACGGCCGTGCCGACCTGGCGGTGCACTCCATGAAAGACGTGCCCATGACCTTCCCGGAAAACCTCGGGCTGGTGGCCATCTGCGAGCGGGGCGATCCCACGGACGCTTTTGTCAGCAACCACTACAACAACGTGGACGAGCTGCCCGAGAGCGCCGTGGTGGGCACCTCCAGCCTGCGCCGTCAGGCGCAGCTGCAGGCTTACCGGCCGGATCTGCGCATCCGCACACTGCGTGGCAATGTCAACACCCGACTGTCCAAACTGGACGCCGGTGAGTTCGACGCCATCGTACTGGCCACCTCCGGATTGCGCCGTCTGGGCTTTGACGAGCGCATCCGCTACGAGCTGCCCGACAGCATCTGCCTGCCCGCCGTGGGCCAGGGGGCCCTGGGCATTGAATGCCGCCTGGACGACCAGACCCTCATTGACATGCTCAGCCCGCTGATCCACGCCGACTCACAGGACCGGGTCACGGCGGAACGGGCTCTGAACACCCGACTGGAAGGGGGCTGCCAGGTGCCCATCGGCGCCTATGCCGTTCTGGAGGGGGACCAGCTGTACCTGCGTGGCCTGGTGGGCTCACCCGATGGCAGCCGCATCATACACACCGAGGGCCGCGCCCACCGAAGCGAAGCCCGCGAGCTGGGCATCCGCCTGGCGGAGGATCTGCTGGATCAGGGCGCCGGCGCCATACTGGCGGAAGTCTATGGTCACACACCGGTCTGATCCGGACCTCAACGGCATCCGGGTGCTGGTGTGCCGACCCCAGCCCAGGGCGGACGAGCTGTGTCGCGAACTGGCGGATTTCGGCGCCCGGACCCGGGCTCTGCCCATGATGGAAATTGAACCACTGCCACTGACCGGCGAGAGGCGCTCCGTGCTGTTGGACCTGGACCACTACCAGCACGTGATCTGCGTCAGCCCCACCGCCGCAGAGCGCCTGATTGAGGAAATGGATCAGTGGTGGCCCCAGTGGCCACTGGGCATCCAGTGGTGGGGCGTTGGCTCCGGCACCGCCCGCATACTGCGCCAGGCGGGGCTGGACTGCCGCAGCCCCCAGAGCGGCCACAACAGCGAGGCCCTGCTGGCCCAGCCGGCACTCAGCGGGGAATCACTGCGCCACAGCCGGGTGCTGATCGTGGGTGGCGAAGGCGGCCGGGGGCTGCTGGCGGAGACACTGGGCCGTCGGGCCGAGCGCCAGGACAGCCTGATTCTCTACCGGCGCCGCTGCCCGGATTACTGCCCACAGGTGCTGCAGGCGCATTTCGGCGCCTTTGACCCACAGGCGCTGATCACCCTGTCCGGAGAAACATTGAACAATCTCATGCGCCTGGTCCAGAATACCCCATTCCGGCTTCACCAGCGCCAGTTGATTGTTCCCGTGGAACGGGTCGCCGCACAGGCCCGACAGGCGGGCTTTACCGATGTTCGAGTTCCGTCCGGGCTCACGGCACAGGCCATTGCCGGCTGCATAGCGGGTCCGGGACAGATCCCTCAAAACAAGGATAGCGATCCCAGTGAGTGACAATGAGAACAAGCAGCTCCCCGTCCACAGTCCTGGGCACACCCCACCACTGAAACAGCGCGCGGTATGGCCTCTGTGGCTGCTGATGCTGCTGTTACTGGTCGCCGCCACGCTGCTGGGCTGGCATCAGTGGCAGATCACCCAACAACAGCAACAGAGCCAGTCACGGCTGCAGGAAGAGCTGGACCGGGTGGAAACCCAGACCCGGGACCTCCGCCAGGATCTGCGCTCGTCGCTGGAGAGCCGTGAACAGCGACTGAACCGGCTGGAAACCCGCCTGGACGAGAAAGCCGACCAGCAGCAGCGCATGCAGCGCCAGATCGAACACAACGCCCGCTCACTGCTGGGGCTGGGCCAGCGCACCCGCACCGACTGGCTGCTGGCGGAGGCGGAATACCTGATGCGACTGGCCAACCAGCGGCTGTTCTTTGAGGGGGATTACCGAGGCGCTCTGGCCATGCTGGAAAGCGCCGACCAGGTGCTGTCGGAAACCGACGACGTGGGCAGTTACCCGGTGCGCAAGGCCCTGTCGCGGGAAATACTGGCCCTCAAGGGCATCGAGCCCGTGGACAGGGCCGGTCTTTACCTCAAACTGGATGCGGCCATCAGCCAGCTGGAGTCCCTCAACAACCAGGCGCTGACCGGTTATGAAGGCACGGCCAGCCCCGCCGACACAGAGGGAGACGGGCAGACCCGCAGCGAGGGGGACAACCCCTGGCGGCGCATACTGGACACCCTCAGCGAGATCGTGGTGATCCAGCGCATGGACGAACCGCTGCCGGCACTGCCCTCGCCGATGCAAAGCACACAGGCACGACTGCATCTGCGCCTGATGCTGGAAGAGGCCGGCATTGCCGTGCTGCGCCGTGACCAGACGGTCTACCAGCGGGCACTGGCCCGGGCACAGGAGTGGCTGCAACAGTGGTACCAGCAGGACAGCCCCGGCGTTAAGGCACTGCAGCAGACACTGCGGGAACTGTCTGAAAAGCGCATCGACCCGCCGCTGCCACGTATCGATGAATCACTGAACCTGCTCAAGCAGCGCATTGCCGGACGGCTGGAGCAGAGAGAGAAAGAAGAACCGCAAGAAGAGCAGGACTCACAGCCCCCCCAGACCGATTCCGGTGAAACCACCGTGAATGACGACGGGGAGTCCGGCTCATGAGACGCCTCTTCCTGTTACTGCTGCTGGCACTGGCACTGGGCGTGATGCTCAGCCTGGGCATTGCCTATGACACCGGCTATGTCCGGGTCAGCTTCGGCCATTATCTGCTGGAAACCAACGTCTGGGTGGGGCTGGCACTGCTGCTGATTCTGACACTGGCCGTGCACTGGCTGCTGCGCCTTGTCATGGGGCTGCGCCTGACCCCCGGCTCACTGCGCCGCTGGGCCAGCGACTCGGCCCGCAAGCGCTCACAGAGGCGAACCAACCGGGGGCTGCTGCACCTGGCGGAGGGCAACTGGGGGCGGGCCCGCAAGCTGCTGGTGGGCGCCGCCGCGCACTCTGAAACACCACTGATCAATTACCTCTCGGCGGCCGAAGCCGCCCACGAGCTGGGGGATGACCAGGAGGCGGAGGAGCTGCTGCGCAAGGCCCACGAGAGCAGTGACGATGGCAGCCTGGCGGTGGGGCTGACCCAGGTCCGGCTGCAGCTCTCATCGGGGCGGCCTGAGCAGGCGCTGGCCACACTGCTGCGTCTTCGCCGCAAGTCCCCCAAGCACCCCCATGTGCTCAGGCAACTGATGAATGCCTACATTGCCGTTGAGGACTGGCGCGAGCTCAGCCAGCTGCTGCCGGAACTCCACGCCGAGGGCGTTCTGCCGGACCATGAGCTGTCGATGCTGGAGCAGCAGGTCTGGCTGAAGATGCTGGACAAGGCCGCCGAACAGGTGCAGCGACAGCCACCGGAGCGGCGCAACCTCGACCACCTGGACCGAATCTGGGACGAGCTGCCCACCGCCAGGCGTCGTGATGAGGCGGTGGTCTTCTCCTACGCCAACTACCTGGCCGCCATGGGCGAACAGGCCCGGGCGGAGGTACTGCTGCGCAAGACACTGCGCCACAGCTGGAGCGACCGCCTGGTGAATCTCTATGGCCGTATCTCGGGGCCCAACCCGGAAGAGCAGCTGATCACGGCGGAAAACTGGCTCAAGGAGCGCCCCAACAGTGCCGAGTTGCTGCTGACACTGGGCCGGCTGAGCCTGCGCAACTGCCTCTGGGGCAAGGCCCGTGAATATTTTGAAGCCAGCCTGAGCCTGCAGCGCAAACAGGAAACCCTGGCGGAGCTGTGCCGGCTCTGTGCGCACCAGGGGGATCTGGAAAAGAGTGCCGCACTGCTCAGACAGGGCGCGCTGGAGGGCAATGCACTGCCGGAACTGCCCATGCCCAGACCCCGAACGGACAGTTCCTGAGGAGCCCTCAGCGGATAGAGAGCCCTCAGCGGATAGAGAGCCCTCAGCGGATAGAGAGCCCTCAGCGGATAGAGAGCCCTCAGTGGATAGAGAACCCTCAGCGGATAGAGAGCCCTCAGCCCCTGGGGGCGTATTGCAGAACGTCCGAAAGAAAATGCGACTGGGGCAGTCCGGCGTCCACCAGTGTATCCATCACGCTGTAGACCATGGCCGGTGAACCGCTGGCCAGCACCTGCACCTCACCCAGACGGTGACCATCCGCCTTCAGCGCCCGCACCAGATGATCATGGTGGCCGGTCCAGCCGTGGTCCGCATCGTCCCCCACCACCGGGCGGAAGTGGAAATCCGGCCAGCGCTGCTGCCACTGATCCGCCAGGGTGCGCAGATACATGTCTTCATGGCGGCGTACCCCCCAATAGAGAAACACCGGCGGCGAAGCGGGTTGCGCCATGAGAAACTCCACCACGGACTTGGCCTGAGCGAAGCCGGTACCGGCCACCACCAGAAGCAGTGGCTGTGAAGGCGGGGCCGTCAGGCAAGCCTCGCCAAAGGGCATATTGACCCGCACCTGCCTTTCCTGGCGCAGGTGGTCGATAATCTGTGCGGCGGTGTCGCTGGCACCCGCCACCTGGATATGCAGTGTCAGATGAGCTTCGCCAGGGGCGCTGGCGATGGAAAACCAGGCCGGTTCTTCGCCGGGTAGCTCCAGGGCCAGGTACTGGCCGGCGGCAAACGCCGGCAACTCCCCCTCGACGGGATCAAGGCGCACCCGGTACACATCCTCCCCCATCAGGGTCACTTCGTTTACCCGGCAGTCCAGTGCCGCGGGTGGCTGTGGGGCCGTTGCCATAGTCTTGTCAGTCCTTGCCAGTCAAATCAGTGTTCAATGCCCAGTGAGGACCAGAGTTCATCCACACGCTGTCGCACATCGTCGCTCATGGTGATGGGACGCCCCCATTCCCGGTTGGTCTCGCCGGGCCATTTGTCCGTGGCGTCCATGCCCATCTTCGACCCCAGACCGCTCACGGGTGAGGCAAAATCCAGGTAATCGATGGGGGTGTTCTCCACCAGCACCGTATCCCGGGCCGGGTCCATGCGGGTGGTCATGGCCCAGATCACATCCTGCCAGTCACGGGCATTCACGTCGTCGTCCAGTACAATTACGAACTTGGTGTACATGAACTGGCGCAGGAAAGACCATACCCCCATCATCACCCGCTTGGCATGGCCCGGGTACTGCTTCTTCATGGTCACCACCGCCATGCGGTAGGAGCAACCCTCCGGTGGCAGGTAAAAATCGGTGATTTCCGGAAACTGCTTGCGCAGTATGGGCACAAACACCTCATTCAGTGCCAGACCCAGTATGGCCGGCTCATCCGGCGGTCGCCCGGTGTAGGTGCTGTGGTAGATGGCGTCCCGGCGGCGGGTGATGCGCTCCACGGTAAACACCGGGAAGTGGTCCACCTCGTTGTAGTAGCCGGTGTGATCACCGAAAGGCCCTTCCGGTGCCATGTCGTCCGGGTAGATGTAGCCCTCCAGTATGATCTCGGCACTGGCGGGAATCAGCATGTCACTGAGCTGTGCCTTCACCAGCTCAGTGCGAGAGCCACGGAGCAGTCCGGCAAAGGCAATCTCAGAGAGGGTATCCGGCACCGGTGTCACCGCCGCCAGAATGGTGGCCGGATCGGCCCCCAGTGCCACCGCCACCGGGAAGGGCTCACCGGGGTGGGCCTTCTGCCAGTCGCGGAAATCCAGGGCACCGCCCCGGTGGGACAACCAGCGCATGATCAGGCGGTTCTTGCCGATCAGCTGCTGCCGGTAGATACCGGTGTTCTGTCGCTCTTTCTCGGGGCCCTTGGTCATCACCAGTGGCCAGGTCACCAGAGGGCCGGCGTCCCCCGGCCAGCAGGTCTGGATCGGCAGCTGGTAGAGGTCCACCTGGTCCTTTTCCTGGACGATGGCCTGGCAGGGGGCCGAGCGCACCACCTTGGGGCCCATTTTCATGACCTGGCGGAAAATGGGCAGCTTGTCAAAGGCGTCGCGAAAGCCCTTGGGGGGTTCCGGCTCCTTGAGAAAGGCCAGCAACTCGCCGATTTCCCGCAGAGCACTGACATCCTCGCGCCCCATGCCCATGGCCACCCGCTTTGGAGTGCCAAAAAGATTGCCCAGCACCGGCATGTCGTAGCCCTTGGGCCGCTCGAACAGCAGCGCCGGCCCACCCATGCGCAGTGTGCGGTCACAGATCTCGGTCATTTCCAGGTGGGGGTCCACTTCCACAGTGATGCGCTTGAGCTCACCCTGGGCTTCCAGCTGGGCGATGAAGTCTCTCAGGTCCTTGTATTTCATGGGCGCTCCTGTTGGCTCGAGATGCTATCTACGACAGGAGAGGGTGCTGGGATTGCCCTGGCCCGTCAAAACCCGTGGCCTTGGCGGGTGGCCGAAACAAAAAAACGGGGAGGCGGAGAACGCACAATCTCTGTCGGCTCCCCACTCCCCGCTCTCTCTGCCGGTCACTGTCTAGTGTGCCGTTCGGGACACTAGCGTTTCTTCATGGACTGGAAGAACTCGTCGTTGGTCTTGGTGTCCTTGAGCTTGTCCAGCAGAAACTCGATGGCGCCGATGTCGTCGTCCATGGAGTGAAGCAGCTTGCGCAGAATCCAGATGCGCTGCAGCTCGTCCTCGGAGACCAGCAGGTCCTCGCGACGGGTGCCTGAACGGCGGATATTGATGGCCGGGTAGGTGCGCCTCTCGGCGATGCGACGGTCCAGGTGCACTTCCATGTTGCCGGTGCCCTTGAACTCCTCGTAGATCACCTCGTCCATCTTGGAGCCGGTGTCCACCAGTGCCGTGGCGATAATGGTCAGGCTGCCGCCCTCTTCCACATTACGCGCGGCGCCAAAAAAGCGCTTGGGCTTCTCCAGTGCGTGGGCATCCACACCACCGGTGAGCACCTTGCCGGAGGAAGGGATCACGGTGTTATAGGCGCGGGCCAGACGGGTAATGGAGTCGAGCAGGATGACCACGTCTTTCTTGTGCTCCACCAGACGCTTGGCCTTCTCGATCACCATCTCCGCCACCTGCACGTGACGGGCCGGTGGCTCGTCAAAGGTGGAGGCCACCACTTCGCCGCGCACCGTGCGCTGCATCTCCGTCACCTCCTCAGGGCGCTCGTCGATCAGAAGCACCATCAGATGGGTGTCCGGATCATTACGGGCGATGGACTGGGCGATGGTCTGCATCAGCAGCGTCTTGCCCGCCTTGGGTGGGGAGACAATCAGACCACGCTGACCCTTGCCAATGGGCGCCACCATATCCAGGATCCGGGCCCCCAGGTCCTCTGTACTGCCGTTACCCGCTTCCAGACGGAAGCGCTCTTCGGGGAACAGGGGGGTGAGGTTTTCGAACAGGATCTTGTGGCGGGCATTGTCAGGGCGACCGAAGTTGATGTCGTTGACCTTCAGCAGGGCAAAATAGCGCTCGCCGTCTTTGGGCGGGCGGATCTTGCCGGCGATGCTGTCGCCCGTGCGCAGGTTAAACCGACGAATCTGACTCGGAGAGACATAAATGTCATCCGGGCCCGCCAGGTAAGAGGCGTCTGCCGAGCGCAGAAAACCGAAGCCATCCTGCAGAATCTCCAGAACACCGTCGCCGTGAATGTCTTCGCCACCCTTGGCGTGTTTCTTCAGAATACTGAAGATCACATCCTGCTTGCGGGAGCGGGCCAGATTTTCAAGCCCCATCTCGTTGGCAATGTCCAACAGGTCAGGGACGGTCTTTTGTTTGAGTTCGGTCAGATTCATAGATTGTCTGAATGTAGCCTGGAAAGGGTTAACAACAGGGCTGTTAACGTGATTGAAAAGGATCGGGGTTAGGGTCTTTCTGGTTCAGTTACCACAGAAACGCGTTCGAAAAGCCACTTGCAAGGAGTCACGGTAAAAACGGACGGAAGTCTTCAGGACTCAAATCGAACGGCGGGCGCCGAACGGCATCGCATACAGGAATTCATGCAATAGCGTGATTATAGCAACCTTGCTGGATAATACCAGCCTACGGCACAATCTCATCATACAAGCTCCCGGGCCCCTGTCAAAAACTTCCCTCCAGGCGGAGAACACCATGTCCTCAGCACCCTCTTTCCAGCCACTGAAACTGGCCATACTCACCATCTCCGATTCACGGGGTCCGGAGCAGGACAGCTCTGGGCAGTACCTGGTGGACCAGGCACTGGAGAGCGGCCACCAGGTGGTTCAGCGCCGCCTGCTGCCGGACGACCCCTATCTGGTGCGGGCCCTGGTGTCGGGCTGGATCGCCGAGCCGGAGGTGCAGGCGGTGATCATCACCGGCGGCACCGGCTTCCATGAGCGTGACAGCACCCCGGAGGCGCTCACGCCGCTGTTCGACAAGGTCGTTGACGGTTTTGGCGAGCAGTTCCGCGCCCTCTCCTACCGGGAAATCGGCAGTGCCACCATCCAGTCCCGGGCCATCGCCGGCATGGCCAACCACACCATCATCTTCTGCCTGCCCGGCTCCACCGGCGCCTGCCGCACCGGCTGGGAAGGGCTGGTTCGGGATCAGCTGGACAGCCGCCACCGCCCCTGCAACTTTGCCGCACTGCTGGGACGCAAGCCCCACAAGAACACCGCACTGCTGCACCGCCAGATCCCACTGGACGCCGCAGCGCCGGCGGCACAGCCATGAGCGGGAAAACAGCCATGAGCGGGACAACAGCCGTGAGCGAAACCACAGCCATGAGCGATCTGATGAACCCGGACCTGGCACTGGGCCGGCTTCTGGAGCAGGCCGTGCCAGTCCGTGACAGCGAGACACTGGCCACGGCCGACGCACTGGGACGTGTATTGGCGCAGCCTGTGACCGCCCGGGTCACGGTGCCGCCGGCAGACAACAGTGCCGTGGACGGCTATGCCATCCGCTGGCAGGACGCACGGCAGGACAACCCGCTGCCACTGTCGCAACGCATCCCAGCGGGTGACGACCCACAGCCCCTGCGGCCCGGCACGGCGGCCCGGATCTTCACCGGCGCCGCCATCCCGCCCGGCGCGGACACGGTACTGATGCAGGAACACTGTCAGGAAGACAGCCAGGGCCAGCACGTCACCCTCAACAAACCACCCCAACAGGGCCAGAACATCCGCCCGGCGGGGCAGGACATCCGCGCCGGGGAGCCCCTGCTGGAGGCCGGCACACGGCTGCTGCCCCAGCACCTGGGCCTTCTGGCCTCGGTGGGGCTGGCCGAGGTCAACGTACACCGGCGGCTGCGTGTGGCCATACTCAGCACCGGCGATGAACTGGTCAGCCCCGGAGAACCGCTGGCGCCGGGCAAGATCTACAACAGCAACCGGTTTCTCCTGAAAGGCCTGCTGGAAAGCGCCCGGTGCGACATACTGGATCTGGGGGATGTGGCAGACAGTTTCCAGGCCACCTGCGACGCCCTGGCAAATGGCGCCGCCGATGCCGACCTGATCATCTCCACGGGGGGCGTCTCCGTGGGGGACGAGGATCATGTGCGCAGTGCCGTGCAGTCACTGGGCCGTCTGGACCTGTGGCGACTGGCCATCAAGCCGGGCAAGCCCTTCGCCTTCGGCCAGGTGGGTGCCACTCCCTTTGTGGGACTGCCGGGCAACCCGGCGGCGGTTCTGGTG
>JAWWAC010000068.1:0-14237 GCA_033721915.1 Oleiphilaceae bacterium | reverse complement strand
GACTACATCGAACTGGCCCGTGAATACCACGCCATTATCATCAGCAATGTCCCGGTCATGAATGCGGACAGCGATGACCGAGCACGGCGTTTCGTGAACATGATCGACGAATTCTACGACCGCTGCGTCAAGGTGATCCTCTCCGCCGAGGCGCCCATCCACGAGCTGTACCAGGGCGGGCGCCTGAGCTTTGAGTTTGAGCGCACGGAATCGCGGCTGCTGGAGATGCAGTCCCACGAGTATCTGGAGCAGGCACACAAGGCCTAGCAACAGCAGGGAAGGGAAAAGCGCGCCGGCTTTGAAGTGGGCGCGCTTTGTTGGGGGCAGTATTTGCCCCCAGGGGATTCAGTGATCGAGCATTTCTATGGCCATGGCGGTGGCCTCGCCGCCGCCGATGCACAGTGAAGCCACGCCCCACTGCTTGCCCTGGCGGCGCAGAGCGTGAATCAGTGTCACCAGCAGCCGTGAGCCGGTGGAGCCGATGGGATGGCCCTGTGCGCAGGCGCCGCCGTGGATGTTGACCTTTTCCGGGTCCAGTCCCAGATCGTCGATGGGCATCATGGCCACCATGGCGAAGGCCTCATTGATCTCGAACAGATCCACCTGATCCTTCTTCCAGGCCGCCTTTTCCAGTACCCGGCTGATGGCGCCCACCGGTGCCAGCGTGAACTCCGAAGGGTGCAGTGACTGGGTGGCGTGGGCATGGATACGGGCCATGGGCCGCAGCCCCAGCTCACGGGCGCGGGACTCGCGCATCATCACCAGTGCCGAGGCGCCGTCCGAGATGGAGGAGGCGTTGGCGGCAGTGACGGTGCCGTCCTTGCTGAAGGCCGGGCGCAGTGTGGGGATCTTCTCAATGCTGGCGTTGTGGGGCTGCTCGTCATCGCTCACCAGGGCCTCCCCCTTGCGGGTCTTCACCGTCACCGGCAGGATCTCCTCCGTCAGCCAGCCTTTCTCCATGGCCGTGCGCGCACGTTCCAGTGAGCGGATGGCAAAGGCGTCCATGGCTTCACGGCTGTAGCCACGGCGGTCCGCCACTTCCTGGGCGAAAGAGCCCATCAGCCGTCCTGTCTCGGCGTCTTCCAGGCCATCCGTGAACATGTGATCCCGTGGCTGGTCGCCATGGCCCATGCGGTAACCGCCACGGGCGCCATTGAGCAGGTAAGGGGCGTTGCTCATGCTCTCCATGCCACCGGCCACCACCGTGTCGGCGCTGCCCGCGACAATCAGGTCGTGGGCAAACATGCTGGCCTTCATGCCGGAGCCGCACAGCTTGTTGATGGTGGTGGCACCGGTGCCATCCGGCAGCCCGGCGCCACGGGCCGCCTGGCGGGCAGGGCCCTGCTTGAGTCCCGCGGGCAGCACATTTCCCATGATCACTTCCTGCACCTGCTCCGTTGAGATCCCGGCACGCTTGACGGCTTCGGCGATACTCAGTGCGCCCAGCTGTGTGGCGCTGACGGAAGCAAGGCTGCCCTGAAAGCCTCCCATGGGGGTTCTGACACCGCTGACGATAACGACATGATCCTGTGGCATGATTTCCGCTCTTTTGGGTTAAGTGAGGGTCAGTGTGGGTAAGGGGTTACTCGTAAAAAAACAGACCTCATTTTATCGAAAATGTGACGGGGTTCATAATCCTGACCATGCTTACCCTGGCAAGGGCTTCAGGAGTGCAGGAACCCGGATTAAAAGATGCATTATCGTACAGAGAAAATTGGTTGATTCAGAGTTTAGCGTCTATAGTGAACTGCAATTACGGACCCGACATGTTCGGTTGCGTTGTCTCCGGGGGCTGGTCGTCCAGGAGTGGTGCGATGCCGGTGAATACCGGTTAACACGGCCCCCAAACAAAAACAGAGCAGCGACTCAAATAATAAAAGATGGAGTAGCGTTCAATGATAAAAAGAGAACAGCAGTGGCAGAAATGGGTTCAGGTGCCACTGGCAGCCGCCATTGCCGTGGGACTGGCTTCGCCGGCCAGTGCCTTCAATTTTCGTGTGGGCGAGGTGGACGGCTCCTTTGACACCCGTCTCACCGCCGCAGTCGGTGTCCGTACCCAGAGCCAGAACAGCGAGCTGATCGGCCAGGGCAACCTGGGGCCGGAATTTGCCAACACCAACGTAGGTGCCTCCACCACCAACTACGACGATGGCAACCTGAACTTCGAGAAGGGTGACACCTACTCGAAGATCATCCGTGGCAGCAGCGAGCTGTACCTGAACAAGGACTACTACGGTGGCAACCTCAACCGGGTGGGGGGCTTTGCCCGTGTCCGCTATTTTTACGACTTCGAGCTGAAACACGGCGATATGGCCACGGATCCCGTGGGTCAGAAACGCAGGCTGAATCCCGAAGCCCGTGACAATGCCGCCGGTGGCGAGCTGCTGGACGCCTACGTCTGGACCGACTGGACCTTTGGCGAGACCCCGGTGAGTGTGCGTTACGGCCGACAGGTCTTTAACTGGGGTGAAAGCACCTTTATCCAGGGCGGCATCAACGCCTCCAACCCCATTGACGTGGGCGCCATCCGCTCGCCGGGTTCCGAGCTGCGTGAAGCGCTGCTGCCCATCGAGGCCCTTTATATGTCCGCCGGTATTACACAGAACCTGACGGTCATGGGTTACCTGCAGTTTGACTGGTCTCCTTTCCGTCTCGACGACTGTGGTACCTTCTTCTCCAACAGCGACTTTGTGGCTGACGGTTGTGGCCCGGTACTGGCGGCTGGTGAAATCCCCGAATCCCAGGCCATTCAGCAGGGACTGGTGATTGAGCGTGAAGCGGACCGTACCCCGGAGGGGGAAGACCAGTTTGGTCTGGGTCTGACCTGGTACGCACCGCACCTGGGTGAGTCCGAGTTCGGCCTCTACCACATTCGCTATCACAGCCGATTGCCTTACGTCAGCGGCCGCGTCAACGATCCGTCCAACGGCGTTAACCTGCCCAGCTACTTCATCGAATACCCGGAAGACATCAAGCTGTACGGTGTCAGCATGAACACCAACCTGCCGGGTGGCTGGTCCATGGGGGCGGAATACAGCTTCCGTGAGAACTTCCCCATGCAGTGGAACGCCTTTGAACTGATCAATGGTGGTGTGCAGGCGCCGTTCTCCAAACTGTTTCAGGTGCGCACAGACGGCGGTGATCCGGCCCGCGTGGCGGCACTTCAGGGCCAGGCCGTGGACGGTTACGACCGTTTCAAGGTGTCACAGGCACAGGCTACCTTCATCCGCTTCTTTGACCGCATTATGGGGGCCAGCCGCGTCACCTTTATCGGTGAAGTGGGTGCCAATTATGTGCACGACCTGCCCAGCCTGGCTGTGGCCCGCTTTGGCCGCTCCGGCGTCTACGGCATTGGTGATTTCACCTTTGAGGACGGCAATGGCAACGTTACCACCTGTGAAGACTCCAATATCAACGACAGCAATTGTACCAATGACGGTTTCGTGACCGATTTCTCCTGGGGCTACCGTGGCGCCTTTGTGTTTGACTACCCCAGTGCCTTTATGGGGATCAACCTCAAGCCGGCTGTCTCTTTCTCTCACGATGTGAAAGGTTATGCGCCTGAGCCCGGTGCCTCTTTCCAGGAAGGGCGTAAGGCGATTGGCCTGAGACTCACTGCCAATTACCAGAACAAATACGAGGCAGGCATCGGCTATACCAACTTCTTTGATGGCGAATACCATGACACAGAAGACCGTGACCACCTCACTGCCAGTGTTTCCTATGCCTTTTAACCAGTGCGCGCTGGGTGAGTCCAATAATTATAAGAACGCTGTTCAGAGAGGTGTAGCATGATGAGATTCAACAGAAAGACCCTGGCCTGCAGCATCATGGCACTGTCGCTGGCCTCGGTTGGTCCCACTGCCCTGGCCAAGGTGTCCGAGGAAGAGGCTGCGCGCCTGGGCAATGAGCTCACTCCCGTGGGGGCCGAGCGGGCCGGTAACGGCGATGAGATCCCGGAATGGACCGGTGGCTACAGCACGCCACCGGAGGGTTTCAGTGAAGGGGGCCATTACCTGGACCCCTTCCCCGAGGACGAGCCCCTATTCATTATTGACCGGAGCAACGTGGAGGAGCACAAGGCGCGTCTTTCCCCCGGCCAGGTGGCCATGATCGAGCGTTACGAGGACTACAAGATCCCGGTGTACAAGACCCGCCGTACTGCCGGTTATCCGGAGCGCATCTACGATGTGGCCCGCAAGAACGCCACCAACACCACACTGGTGGCGGGGGGCAACGGCCTGAATGACTTCGATACTTCGGTGCCCTTTGCCATTCCTGAAAACGGCGTAGAGGTGGTCTGGAACCACATCACCCGTTATCGCGGCGGCGCCGTGCAGCGTAATGTGGGCCAGGTCACCCCCCAGACCGACGGCGACTACAGCCTGGTGCAGTTCGAGGATGAAATCACCTGGCGCACTTCGCTCCAGGACTACCAGCCCGGCGAAGACTCCAACGTCCTGTTCTATTTCCGCCAGGAAATCACCGCACCCTCGCGGCTGGCCGGTAACGTGCTGCTGGTCCACGAGACCATCGACCAGGTGAAAGAGCAACGTCGCGCCTGGGTCTACAACGCCGGCCAGCGCCGGGTGCGCCGTGCCCCCCAGGTGGCCTATGACGGGCCGGGTACCGCCGCGGATGGCATGCGGACCACGGACAACTTCGACATGTTCAACGGCTCACCGGACCGCTACAACTGGGAGCTCAAGGGCAAGAAGGAGATGTACATTCCCTACAACTCCTATCGCCTGGATAACCCGGAGCTGTCCTATGACGACCTTATCAAGGCGGGCCACATCAACCAGGACCACGCCCGTTACGAGCTGCACCGCGTCTGGCACGTGACTGCCACACTGAAAGAGGGTGAGCGTCATATCTACGCCAAACGGGACATGTACTTTGACGAGGACACCTGGGCGGCCTCACTGATCGACCATTACGACGGACGGGGCGAGCTGTGGCGTGTGGCGGAAGGCCATAACATGCAGATGTATGACCAGGAGGTTCCCTGGCTGGCTGTTGAGGCGCTGTACGACCTGCTCTCCGGGCGCTATCTGGTACTGGGCCTGACCAATGAGGTCAGAAACCCCTATACCTTCGGCATCCAGCGCAGCTTCAATGACTACACCCCGGCGGCACTGCGCCGCTCCGGTCGCCGCTAGAATCTGAGTCGGCCGACAACGCCCGCCACCGCAAGGTGCGCGGGCGTTTTTTTGTGGGGGATTTCTTCCGGCTGTCTGTCTGCGGGGGCTGCCGGGGAGCAGGACGGCCTTCAGGCGGGCTTGCGGGCGATCAGTGTGGCTCTCAGTGGAGCCGGGTAGCCTTCGATGGTGCGGCTGTGATCCCGGGGGTCAAGAAAGTCCGCCAGTGACTGGAAGGGCATCCAGTCGGTGCTGCGCTGTTCTTCCAGTGAGGTGCGGTCCCGGTCCACGCAGCGGATGTCCGTGAAACCCGTGCGCTGCAGCCAGCGGGCCAGAGTCGCCACACTGGGGATAAACCAGACATTGCGCATGCGTCCATAACGCCCCTCCGGCATCAGTGTCTGACCCTCATCCCCCTCGATCACCAGTGTTTCCAGCACCAGCTCGCCACCCGGGCGCAGAGCGCCCTTCAGTTCCAGCAGATGATCCAGCGGTGAGCGCCGGTGGTAGAGCACCCCCATGGAGAACACCGTATCGAACAGCCCCAGCCCCTCCGGCAGATCCTCCATGCGTAATGGCAGCAGATCCACCGGCACCGGCTCCAGGTACTGGCGTATGGCCAGAAACTGCATCAGAAACAGCGGGCTCGGATCCACCCCCAGCACCCGCCGTGCACCGGAACCGAGCATGCGCCAGCAGTGGTAGCCGGAGCCGCAGCCCACATCCAGCACCGTGCGCCCGGACAGGGGCCTGAGGTGGGGGGCGATGCGCTGCCACTTCCAGTCGGAGCGCCATTCCGTATCGATATGGGTGCCGAAGATCTCAAAAGGCCCCTTGCGCCAGGGCCTGAGTCCTTCAAGCCCCCGGCGCACCTGCTGCCTCGTGGACTCCGGCAGGGGGTCGTCCGCCTCCAGGCGCACCAGTGGCTGATCCAGCCGGGCACGGACTGGCTGAATCGGCGGCAGGGAGCGCAGCGCCTCCAGCCAGCGGGGCATGTCCCCGTGGGGCGCCTGTTCAAAGCGCTGCCGGAAATCCGCCTGCAGAGCCGCCACCCACTGGGGGTGACCCTGCTGCTCAAGCCAGCGGAAACAGTCCCGGTATACCGACGACCAGTCCAGAGGGCGTTGGCTCATGGCGACTCCGTCAGTGCGATCAGTGAGACAAAATTGAAGCACTGCTGCCAGCAGCTGACATGGGCGAACCCCGCCTGTGCCAGACGCGCCCTGTGGACCGGCAGTGTCTCCGGGATCAGCACTTCCTCCAGTGCCGAGCGCTTGCGGCTGATTTCCAGGTCTGAATAACCGTTGGCCCGTTTGAAGTCGTGATGCAGCTCTGTCTGGAGCTGCTGCTCTGCCGGGTCCTCAAAGGCGATCTTTTCCGACAGGATCAGAACGCCCCCCGGGCGCAGGCTCCGGCGTATGCGCTGCAGCAGCGCCAGCCGCTCGGCCGGTGGCACAAACTGCAGTGTGAAATTCAGCGTCACCACGGAGGCGTTCTCCAGAGGCGTCTCGCGGATATCGCCGCAGTGCAGGGCCACCGGCACCGGGTGGTCGTCCAGGGCGAGATGGTGGCGGCAGCGCTCGATCATGGCCGGTGAGTTGTCCACACCGGTCAGCCGGCAGTCCGGCACACGGATACCATGGCGCATGGCCAGGGTCGCGGCCCCCAGTGAGCAGCCCAGATCGTAGGCGTTGCTGCCGGGTTGCATATAGCGTCCGGTGAGGATGCCGATCATGGCAATAATGCTGCTGTAGCCGGGTACGGAGCGGTGGATCATGTCCGGGAAGACCCGCGCCACCGCCTCATCGAAACGGAAGGCACCGGCGGTCTGATCCCGGTCCCGGTAAAGCCGGTCCGGGCCCTGTTGCGGAGGCGTCTTGTCAGCCATGGTGATGGGGATCCTGCATCGGGTTACTGGCCGGGCAGTTGCAGCGGCGGGCTGTCCAGGCCGGAGAGCTGCTCACGCAGCATCAGAATGTGGTCCGACCAGTAACGGGCATGGGCAAACCAGGGGAAGTGCTGCGGGAAAGTGGGGTCGTCCCAGCGTCTGGCCAGCCAGGCGGCCTGGCTGACCACCCGGTAGGTGCGCAGTGGTTCCACCAGAAAGCGCTCCCTGGGGTTGAACTCGTTGAACTGCTCATAGCCCTCGATGATCTCGGCAAACTGCATCTGCTGCTCCTGCAGCTCGCCACTGAGCAGCAGCCAGATATCCTGCATGGCCGGCCCCTGACGGGTGTCGTCAAAATCCACCAGCATGATGCGCTCGTCCCGCATCAGTATATTGCCCAGGTGGAAGTCCCCGTGCAGCCGCAGGCTCTGCCAGTCACCGGCATCCGCCAGGCGACGCTCCACCCGTGGGATCAGATCCTCCATCAGGGTGCTGTAGGGCAGTCGCAGATCCTCCGGGATAAAGCCCGAATCCAGCAGCAGCTGCTGGTTCTCCCTCAGGGTACCGGGAATGTCCATGGTGGGCCTGTGCCGGAACGGAGTGAGGCTGCCGATACGGTGCAGCCGGCCCAGCCACTGGCCCAGGCGGTAGAGGGTATCCGGCATACTGATATCCGGTGCCTGTCCGCCCCGCTGTGGGTAGAGGGCGAAGGTAAAGCCTTTCCATTGCCCCAGGTAACCACCACCGGGCAGCGCCAGTGCCGCCACCACCGGGATCTCCCCCTCGGCCAGTTCCGCCACAAAGCTGTGCTCTTCCTCCAGCTGCTGGTGGCTCCAGCGGTTGGGGCGGTAAAACTTGGCGATCAGCGGCTCGCTGCCTTCAATGCCCACCTGGTAGACGCGGTTCTCGTAGCTGTTCAGTGGAAACAGCCGGCCGTTGACCACAAAACCGGCGGACTCCACGGCATCCAGCACCAGGTCTGGAGTGAGAAACTGATAAGGGTGTCCTGATTCTTCCGCCATGGTCTGCTCAGTTGGTCGTGCGTTGAGAAATGCCAGAGCGGATGATACCACGGCTGAGGGCGGAGCCGTGTCCTGTCCGGGTCATTGGCTGGGATTCAGCAGGGATCGGAGGGGCACTAGTGCCCGGCGGCAAACCAGGGCGGGTTCTCACCGGTGACGGCGGAGTTGTGCACGGTGACGGCGTGGCGCCGTTTGAGGGCCATGCCATTGAGGTAATACCAGTTCTCGTCCAGCTCCCAGCGCACCCGCCTCACGGCGGCCCTTTCCAGAACCACCTCACTGGCCAGTGCCTGGAGCCTGGCAAACTCCCGCTCCACCCGTTGCAGTTCACGGCTGTGGGGCTGGTGGTTGGCCAGGGAGGGAAACAGGGTTTTCATGGCCTCGCCGGTGGCCACACTGGGGGAACGCAGTGTGCTCATGACCGCCGTCTGCCCCTCCACACGCAGCACCCGGAACGGGTAAGGGTAGGCCGCGAGCTGCTCGTTGGACTGAATGGCGTTGTTCAGGTTGATGACGGTGACACCGCGCCAGCCCAGCCAGGTGGCAAACAGGGTGGCCACAATCATGACAATCAGAAACTGCCGGCTATCGGACATGGCGGAACTCCTTGTCGCATCCTGACAGCCCCGTTCCGGGGACTGGTGGCGGTTTCCAGGGCCGGTGCGGACCTGCTGCAAGAGCCACAGTGACAGTATACTGGTACGCTGGACGTTTGCATCTGTCAGTGACAAAGAGACACGGGAATATGGAACTGGTTCACGCTCAGACACTGGTGATCGGCGCCGGCGTGGTGGGTCTGGCCGTGGCCAGGGCACTGGCCTGCTCCGGGCGTGAGGTGATGCTGCTGGAGGCCAACGATCACATCGGCGAGGAAACCTCCTCCCGCAACAGCGAGGTCATCCACGCCGGCCTGTACTATTCGCCCGGTTCCCTAAAGGCCCGTCTGTGCCGTGAGGGCCGGGATGCCCTGTACCGTTACTGTGAAAACCGCCCCATCGGTGTGCACCAGTGCGGCAAGTGGCTGGTGGCCACTGAGGCGGAGCAGTTGACGGCACTGGAGCGGCTGCAGGCCAATGCAGAAAACAACGGAGTCACACTGACGCCGGTGCCGGATTCAGCCCTGAAGGCCCAGCCGGAGCTGAGGGCAGTGGCAGCCCTGGAGTCCCCCCTGACGGGCATTATCGACAGCCACGCACTGATGCAGTCCCTGCTGGCGGATTTCACCGCCGCCGGCGGTTGGCTGGTGTGCCGTGTCCCGGTGCTGGAAGCACGGACGGATGAGCAGGGGCACCGTTTGCGTGTGGGTGGCGCCAGCCCCTGCGAAATACGCGCCCGCGAGGTGGTCAACGCCGCCGGCCTCTCGGCACTGCCACTGGCCCGGCGCTGGCAGGGCCAGAACCCGCAAGACCTGCCCCGCGGCCACTACGCCAAGGGCCACTACTTCGCCTACAACGGCCGCCATCCCTTCTCAAGGCTGATCTACCCGCTGCCGGACGGGGCAGGCCTGGGCATCCACCTGACGCTGGACCTGGCCGGCCAGGCCCGCTTCGGCCCGGACCTGCAATGGCTGGACACCCCGGACTACCAGGTACCGGAGTCCCTCAGAGCCCACTTCGCCAGCGCCATACAACGCTGGTGGCCAGGCCTGGACCCACAGCGCCTGGTCCCCTCCTACGCCGGCGTACGCCCCAAACTCCACGGCCCTGGCGAAGCCCCCGCCGACTTCATGATCCAGGGCCCCCAACAACACCGCCTCCCGGGCCTGGTACAACTCTTCGGCATAGAATCCCCCGGCCTCACCGCCTGCCTCCCCCTCGCCCACCACGTCCTGAACCTGTTGAACCAGAGTGTGGGGTCGGACCAAGCTAAATAACTGAATCCGATAAGTTATTCCGGGATTTTTGCCTGGAAAATGCCCTTAAAGGGGGTATTTTCCCCTTAAAAACACCCTTTTAAGAATTGCTGCCGGTTTCAGCAGCCTGTTCTTTCCTGCTTGGGAGACTTCTGGCTCTGGTGCTTGCAGAGATTTTCCGCTTGCCTCCCAAAGCTGAAGACTGATGATGGGCACGCAGGGCACCAACTCGCCTTCTTCAAGGCCTCTGGAGGCAAACACAGAAGTCAGTAAAATCCTTAAAGCGCTATTTTTGAAGGTAAAATAACGCCTTTAAGGGCATTTTCCGGGCATAAATCCCTGGAAACCTGTTTTAATTCAAGGAGATGGTCTGGTCCGACCCCGCGCCGCCCAAACTTCCAGACGGTTCAGGGAGTCCGCGCCATGGCCCAGATTTCCACCTGCCGGGCGCCGGCCTGTTTCAGGGCCCGGCTCATGGCCTGGGCGGTGGCGCCGGTGGTGATGACATCGTCGATCAGGGCCACATGGAGTGGCGGGGGCTGGGTGCAGTGGAAGGCCTTCTGCAGGTTGCGCAGTCTTTGGCGGCGGTTCAGGCCGGCCTGGTTGGGGTGGTGGCCGGTGCGGGTCAGTAACGGGGTTACGGGAATGGGCAGTGCCTTTCCCAGGCGCCAGGCCAGCTCGGCGGACTGGTTGAAGCCGCGGATCAGAAGCTGCCTGCGGCTGATGGGGCAGGGGATCAGCTGCTGTGGCAGCGGGCCAGCGCACTGGCGGGACCCCCGGAAGGCGTCCAGCCAGGCCTCGCTCAGGACAAATCCCAGCGCTCTGTCGCCACCGTATTTGTAGTGGGTAATGAGGCCGTCCACCGGAAAACGGTACAGAAAAGGGGCGTAGGCGGTGTCGTGGGCCGGGCTCTGGTGCAGGCAACGACCGCAGAGACCGGTGCGCCGCAGGGGCAGCGGCAGTGCACAGCGCTGGCAGGGATTACGGTTGCGGGGCAGTCCGGCCAGACAGTCGCGGCAGATTCTGTGGCCACCGGCCGCCCTGAGGCAGAGGCTGCAAAGGGTGAGACTTTTCAGGGGGCTGTTAACCTGAAAGCGGCGCAAGGTTGACAGTCCCGCCCTGAGACTTATCATGTGATCATTCCTTAACCGTCCCGGGCCCAAAATGTGTACCCGGTGTCCACTGAAAATCAATAACAGGATCCTACCATGTCCGCCAACGCCGCCACCCGTCATGACTGGACACTTGCCGAAATCCGTGACCTGATCAACCTGCCTTTCAACGACCTGGTGTTCCGTGCCCAGCAGGTGCACCGCGAGCACTTTGATCCCAACGAAGTGCAGGTCAGCACGCTGCTGTCCATCAAGACCGGTGCCTGCCCCGAGGACTGCAAGTACTGCCCACAAAGCGGCCATTACAACACCGGCCTGGGCAAGGAAAAACTGCTTGAGGTAGAAAAGGTGCTGGCCGAGGCCAGGGCTGCCCGTGAAAAGGGTGCCACCCGCTTCTGCATGGGCGCCGCCTGGCGCAGCCCCTCCGCCAAGGATCTGCCCTACGTGCTGGACATGGTGCGGGAGGTGAAGTCACTGGGTCTTGAGACCTGCATGACACTGGGCATGCTGACACCGGAGCAGGCCGGCGAGCTCTCCGAGGCGGGGCTGGATTACTACAACCACAATCTGGACACCTCCGAGAAATACTACAGCCACATCATCACCACCCGCACCTACCAGGACCGACTGGACACATTGGCCAATGTGCGCAAGGCCGGCATGAAAGTCTGCTGCGGCGGCATCATGGGCATGGGTGAGGATGAAAGCGACCGTGCCGGCCTGCTGATGCAACTGGCCAACCTGCCGGATCACCCGGAGAGTGTGCCCATCAACATGCTGGTGAAGGTGGCGGGCACCCCCATGGAAGATGTGGAAGACCTGGACCCCTTTGAATTTGTGCGCACCATCGCCGTGGCGCGGATCCTGATGCCAAAATCCCATGTGCGCCTCTCCGCCGGCCGCGAGGCCATGAACGAGCAGATGCAGGCCCTGTGCTTCCTGGCTGGCGCCAACTCCATCTTCTACGGCGAGAAACTGCTGACCACGGACAACCCGCAGGCGGACGCGGACCGGGCCCTGTTCCGCCGCCTCGGCATCCAGCCCGAAGCCCTCTCCACCGGCCACAGTGTGGAAGACGAGGAAGCGGCACTGGCCGCCCAGCTGGAGCAGGAGAAGACACGTCACCTGTTCTACGATGCCGCCAATGGCTGACAGGGCGGCGCAGCTGGCCGGACTGGAACGGGAGGGCCTGCTGCGCCGCCGCCGCGTCATGCAGTCGGCACAGGGGCCGGAAATCCGTCTGGACGGGCGCGAACTGCTGGCGTTCTGCAGCAACGATTACCTGGGCCTGGCCGCCCACCCGGCGGTGACCGAGGCCTTCAAGGCCGGCGCGGATCGCCACGGTGTGGGCAGTGGTGCCTCCCATCTGGTCTGTGGCCACCACCAGGCCCACGCGGATCTGGAGCAGGCACTGGCGGAGCACACCGGTCGCGAGGCGGCGCTGCTGTTTTCCAGTGGCTATATGGCCAACCTGGGGATCATCGCCGCGCTGGCGGGCCGTGGTGAAAGCCTTCTGCAGGACAAGCTCAATCACGCCTCACTGCTGGACGCCGCCCGCCTCAGCCAGTCACGTCTGTTGCGCTACCCGCACAATGACATGGATGCCCTTTCCAGACGCCTGGAAAGCGCCGACAAGCCCGCGCTGGTGGTCACCGACGGGGTCTTCAGCATGGACGGGGACCTGGCCCGGCTGTCGGAGATGGCCCGTCTCTGCCAGTCTCATCAGGTGCCACTGATGGTGGATGACGCCCATGGTCTGGGTGTGCTGGGCCCTCAGGGCGAGGGAGTGCTGGCCCATTACGGCCTGTCGCCGTCACAGGTGCCGGTGCTGATGGGCACACTGGGCAAGGCGTTGGGGGTCTATGGGGCCTTTGTGGCCGGCTCCCGGGAGCTGATCGATTACCTGGTGCAGAAGGCGCGCCCCTACATCTACACCACGGCGCTGCCGCCGGCACTGGCAGAGGCCACCCGTGCCAGCCTGGGGCTGTGTCGCAGCGAACACTGGCGCCGTGAGCATCTGCAGGGTCTGATCCGCCGGTTCCGCCGTGAAACGCTGGCCCTGGGTTATGAGCTGATGCCCTCAGACACCCCCATACAACCGATTCTGGTGGGCAGCGCCCACGAGGCACTGCGACTGAGTTCGGCGCTGGAGTCCCATGGCGTGCTGGTCACTGCCATCAGGCCGCCCACGGTGCCCGAAGGGGGTGCCCGCCTGCGTGTGACCTTCAGCGCCGCCCACAGCGAGGCCCATCTGGACCGGCTGCTGGAGGCGCTGGCCTCGGCCCGGGAGTCTCAGGGTGGGAAGTGACAGCCAGCCGCTGCCGGTGGTGCTGATCAGTGGTTGGGGGCTGCCTGTGTCCTGGATCAGCCCCGTGCTGCCACAGCGGGGTGGCTCCGTGGCGGCACAGGACCGGGCCTGGTCCCTGTCGGATTTCACCAGCCGCTCCCCCGGGGCCTGGCTGGAGCAGGCGCTGGAGCAGGCGCCGCCGAAGGCGATCTGGGTGGGCTGGTCACTGGGCGGGCAGCTGGCCATGGCCGCCGCCGACAGGGCCCCTGAGCGGGTGGCCGCTGTGGTGACGCTGTGTTCCACGCCCTGTTTTGTGGCTGGTGAGGACTGGCCCCATGGCCGCCCCGGAGAGGAATTCGATGCCTTTGCCGGGCGTTGTGAAAAGGACCCGGCCGGCACGCTGCGCCGTTTCGCCCTGCTGCAGAGCCGTGGCGATGCCCATGAGGCCAGGGCCCGCCGTGAGGGGCCGGCGGCGGTGAAAGAGGCCCAGCGCCATGACCCCATTGACGGCCAGGTACTGGGCGAGACCCTGCAGTGGCTGCGCCGCAACGACCAGCGCCGACTCTGGCGACGGCCAATGGCGCAGCCCAGGCTGCACCTGTTCGGTGAGCGGGACTCGCTGGTCGCCCCGGCAACCCCTGTGGCACTGGGGCTGGACCCGCAGCAGTGGCAACCGCTGCCGGGCCTGGCGCACTGGCCTTTCGGCCCCCATCTGCCGGCGCTCCAGGCGCTGCTGCAGGAGCGATTTCAACGCTGGAGTGCTTTGCATGACAAGCCCGATGCTGTCTGAGCAGAAAACAGACCAGCCACAGGCCCGGGAGGATTTCCGGGATGACCGACGCCCCAGTGAGGTGGGGGGAGCTGATCGCTCTCGTGACTCCGCTGGTGGCTCTCGTGCCTCCGCTGATGGCTCTCGTGACTCCGCTGATGGCTCT
>JAWWAC010000067.1:0-14322 GCA_033721915.1 Oleiphilaceae bacterium | reverse complement strand
TATGGCCCGTTCCGGAGTCGACATTCTGAGCTTCCAGTCCCACGGTAGGGTTGTTTCTGTATTGGGGGGATTCTCGACAAGCCCCAGTATGCTGTCAGTGAACAACGAAGTGCTTCTGGTCTGGATTGGGGCGTTCAGAGTCAACCGGGGGAGCCAATTGGGTATGTCATTGCCATAGACCCAGACGGTGGCATCGCTGCCAAGGTGCAGATAGTGTTCGTAGCCGTGTTGGGCCAGAGCCGTAGTGCCCCCCACATGGACGTTGTAGCCCATGATCTGCTGCACGGAGAGAAGGCCGATTTTCCAGTCGATGGAGTGGGAGTGCTTCGTGGTTGTCGTTGGGCGACGGAAGACACCACGGCTGACACGCTCCAGCCAGCCTCGTTTGACGTAGTCGCGGAAGGTCTCGTAGGCGATTCCCTGGGAGGTAAGCCATGGGGCATCGACGAGATATCCAGCTGGGACAGTCGCCAGTACTTTTTTCAGGTTTTGCGTTCTTTCCGCTTCCATGGCATCAATTGACGATTTCAATTAGAGGCTGACATTGCGCTCTTTAATGAAATCCACTTTACAGTGCTTTAGACGCTCTTAAAAGAGGATTTTTAAAGCGGGTGCCAGGAAAGATGCTGGACTACCTTGCCCGACTGGGCTGATTCGGATTGGGAACTAGTTGGTCTGATCGCGGCCATGGCCGCGATCTACAGGTTTCCTGCGTCTCAAACGCTGGCCAGCACACTGTTGTGGTTAAGGTTTTGGGTTTCTCCCGCACTGCCATAGAGGCGCTGTGAGCGGTCGTTGCCACGGAGGATGTCGGCCATGCGTGAGAGGCGGCGTTGCATGTGGTTGATGATGCGGCCGTTGACGGCGTTTTTGCGCTGGCAGAGTTCCAGGCCGGTCTGGGCTTTCTGCCAGAGGCCCAGCAGGGCGTCGCTGGCGCCGTTTTCCCGCAGGAACTGGGAGGGCACGCCCTGATTGGGGCGGAATCCCATCTCCACCAGCAGGTGCACCTTGCGCCGGGCGCTCTGGCGAAGGGTTTCCAGAAGCCGGTTTTTCTCTTCGCTGAGGGCGCTGAGGTCGTCGGCGCTGTTGTGCTCCAGCGCCTGGTGTTCCCGGGCGAGGGCCCGGTTGAGTTGTTGCAGTGATTGCAGGTCACTGCCAAGCAGTGTTTCTAACTCTTCCAGAACCGGATTGTTCATGGCCTACCTCATCGGAAAATGCTGTCATCCATATCTAGCATTTTCCGGGCCACTTCTTCGGCATCCATCTTGAACGAGCCGTCCGCCAGCGCCTGGCGGATGGATTCCACCTTGCTGTCGTCGATCTCGGGCTGCTGGGCCAGTGCGTTCTGGGCTTCTGTGAGCGTGCGTGCGCTCTCGCTCAGGCTGACGTTGGTGCCCTGCTGGGGCGCGGCCTTGGGCGCGTCCTGGGCAGGCTGTGACGGTGCGCCGCCGGTGCGGTCCTTGTTGACCGGTTTGGGGGCGTTGGCCGGGTTGTTGTTGACGCTGTTGAAGTCGATAGCCATGGCTGCATTACCTGTCGCTGTAAGAGTCTCTGACCTTGTTATCGGCAGGCCAGGGCCGAACTTTAACGGCAAACGGCAAATTCTTGCCGCCTGGCGGAATTTTTTTTGCCCCGGCAGTTGCGGCTAAGCCTCGATAGGGGTCATGGCCGCGCCTGCCGGGTTTGCCTAATTGATGGCAACCCGCCCCGGGGCGACGATGCGGCCCCGCACCCGACGCCCCGAGGACTCGTTGATGACGCTGATCTGGTCCCCCACCTTGCCGCCCTGTACGGCTTCGCCGCGGGTTTCTATGGCGAAGGTGCTGTTGCCGGCGCTGATGATAACACGGTCGCCCCGGGAGACGGCATCGGGCGCCACCAGCAGATGCGGTGTGAGTGGCACGCCCGCATTGATGTTGCGGCGGGCCTCCATGCCCAGTATGTGCTCCGGCTCCTGGTAGCTGCCCTGGCGGACCTGGTTGATGGTGACGCTGCGGGACTCCAGCATACTCTCGTCGATGCGGGTGCCACGGCGGATGGGGTGGCGTGTGACCCAGCCCTCGGACTGAATTTTGATATCGGCATTCAGAAACAGCCGCCACGGCCGATCACCTTCACAGGCCACAAGGAGCGTGTTGCGGACGGACTTCTGTGGGTCCCCCGCAAAGCTCACGGCCAGTGGGCTGGGGCAGGGGTCCATGGACAGGCGGTCGTCCAGTGAGCCGAGCTGGTACTCCACCTGGCGGCCCTGGGTCTGCTGCCCGGCCACGAAATCCGCCATGAAATTGTCGGCGGCCTGGAGGATGCGCTGGACGGTTCCGCTGGCCTGGGCGGTTTGCAGCGGCAGTATTGTCAGCAGCGCCATCAGCAGGAGCGTGGCGGGCCTTGTTAACAGTTGTTGTACAGGCATTTCTGGCAATATGTCCTATGATGAAATCATTAAGGGCCAGGGTCTCGGACCGCCCTGTTTGCCGGGATTTTCAGTGAACGCATCGATGATTGATGCAAAGGCCGTGCCGTCAATGGTGGCGGGCGGTTTATCCAACGATTGCAGAGAGGATGACACCCATGGCCGGTGTACTGGACAACGTCAACCAGCGAACCCAGCTGGTGGGGCAGAACCGTCTGGAGCTGTTGCTGTTCCGCCTTCAGGGGCGTCAGATTTATGGCATCAATGTATTCAAGGTGCGTGAGGTGCTGCCCTGTCCGCGCCTGACCGGGATTCCCCACCGTCATCCGGTGCTGCGGGGGGTGGCCCATGTGCGCGGCGAGACGGTCTCCATCATGGACCTGGGCCTGGCCATCGGCAAGCAGCCCCTGACGGACGAGGCCCTGAAGGAGGGCCTGGTGATCATCTCCGAGTACAACCGCAAGATTCAGGGGTTTCTGGTGGCGGGGGTGGACCGCATCGTTAATATCAACTGGGACAGCGTCAAGCCACCCCCCAAGCAGAGCGGCAGCAATGTCTACCTGACGGCGGTGACGGAGATCGACGGCCAGATGGTGGGTATTATCGATGTAGAAAAGGTGCTGGCGGAGGTGGCCCCCCTCAAAGAGGATCTCTCGGCCACCGAGAAAACCGAGTCCTTCCGTGAGAAGGCCAGCGCCATGCGGGTGCTGGTGGTGGACGATTCTTCCGTGGCCCGGCGCCAGATCCGGCGCTGTATGGAAGCCATTGGCTTTGAGGTGGTGATCCGAGACGATGGCCAACAGGCGCTGGATTACCTGGAGTCACTGACCGAGGACGGCTCGGACATCAATGACCACCTGGCCATGATGATCTCCGATGTGGAGATGCCGGTGATGGACGGTTACACTCTGGTGGCCCGTTGCAAGGAGAGTGAGCGCCTGTCCGGGCTTTATATCATGCTGCACAGCTCCCTGAGCGGGGTGTTCAACCACGCCATGGTGAAAAAAGTCGGTGCCGACGACTTTATCGCCAAGTTCAGCCCCGATGAGCTGGCGGAGCGTGTCATGGAAGTCATAGACAGCCGTAACCAGTGACCTCACTGACGGCCGCTGCCAGAGGAACAGAGCCGAGCATGCATTCCGAGATCAGCCCGGCCGACTACGAAGCCTTCAAGCAGTTCCTGCAGGACGCCTGCGGGATCCTGCTGGGGGAGAACAAGCAGTATCTGGTCAAAAGCCGTCTGCGCCGTATCCTGGCCGAGCACAATCTGGTGACTCTGGGGGATCTGGTGGAGCGCCTCAAACGCCAGCCCCGTGGGCCCCTGCGTGAGACGGTGATCGATGCCATGACCACCAACGAGACCCTGTGGTTTCGTGACATGCATCCGTTTCGCATTCTCCGGGAGCAGCTGTTGCCGGAGATGGCGGCCCAGAAAAAGCCGTCACTGCGCATCTGGTCGGCGGCCTGCTCCACCGGGCAGGAGCCTTATTCCATTGCCATGGTGATTGACGAGTACCGCCAGGCCAATCCCGGGCAACTGAGGGGCAATGTGGAGATCGTGGCCACGGACATCTCACGCCCGGTGCTGGAGAAGGCCCGCCGCGGCGAGTACGAGATGCTGGCACTGGGCCGTGGGCTGGACCCGGAGCGTCAGAAAAAGTACTTCACCCAGCAGCCCTCCGGCAGCTGGCAGCTCAAGCCCGCCATCCACAACATGGTGACCTTCCGGGAACTGAACCTGCTGGAGCGCTACAGCCAGGGCCGTTTTGATCTGATCTTCTGCCGCAATGTGCTGATCTATTTTTCCGCGGACCTGAAAAAAGACATACTGCGCCGCCTGCACCAGTCACTTAACCCCGGCGGCTACCTGATTCTGGGGGCTTCCGAGTCCCTCAGCGGCTTCAATGAGCTCTACGAAATGGTCCAGTGCCGCCCCGGAATCATCTACCGCGGCCGCTGACAGTTGCGTTTCTCCGCCAACTTCAGTAAAGTCCGCACCCGAAATGCAGCGCAAACAACGCCGTCCCCAAAGACCGTTTCCGTTCATTTCTGAGAGTTTTAGGAGAGGTGGCCGAGTGGCTTAAGGCGCACGCCTGGAAAGCGTGTATACGTTAATAGCGTATCGAGGGTTCGAATCCCTCCCTCTCCGCCAACACCCCAAAAGGGCTGACTGAAACCGAAAGTCAGCCCTTTTTGCGTTCAGAATCCGGAAAAATCATTCATTAACCCCCAATGCCCCCCCAGAGCACAGAGCCCGGCTGACGACCAGTTGTGCGAAGCATCTGCGCGATTGCCAAACCATCCCAGCAAATTTCTCGTAAAGAAACAAACCGTTCAGTGCGGTCGATTCAACCGTTGCCATCGTCTGCACCCGGCAAGAACCATCCATTTTTCCAGTGAGGTATCACAATGTCTCTCAAGCTTGTCGGAACCGTTAGTGTACTGCTGGCTCTGCTCTCAGGTCAGGCTTCTGCGGAACAACACATCATCAAGATGAAGAACATGGGCAAGGATGGCTCCATGGTCTTTGAGCCGGGATATTTGGAGGCGTCTCCCGGGGATACGGTAAAGTTTGAGGCGACGGACCCTGCGCACAACTCCGTGTCTGTCGCGGTGCCGGAAGGAGCCGACAGCTGGTCCGGGAAAATGAATGAAGAAATCACGATCACTCTGTCGGAAGAGGGCGTTTACGTCTATCAATGCACGCCACATGCCCCTCTGAACATGGCCGGGGTGATCAGTGTCGGGGAGCCGACCAACTATGAAGCGGCGAAGAAAGCGGTGGAGGCATTAAGCAACGGTGCTGCCACCAACAAGGATCGCCTCAAAGAGTATTTCAGCCAGGTGGCCAAGCCGTGATGAACCTGACTTCTCCGATCCCGGTACGGCGCCGGTAAAAAGTGCACTTCTTTCAGCCGCATGGTGTATCGGTTAAAATAACCTTACATCATGCTGTCTGAAGGCATTGACTCGAGACCGCGATGATCGAGCCACCTATGTAACGACGGCTCGTTCCTGCTCCTCTCAGCCGTCAGTTGCACAACAAAACCGCCACCCCATCGTCACCCCATGGCCCTGCTGATTATGATTGCGTCCGTATTACTCGGGATTTTCCTGATTCATCTGGCCGCGTTTGCCGCCCTCGGGATGAAGCGCCGTCAATACTATTATCTGGCACTGGTGGTGACATTTTCATTGCTGAGTGCCTCACTGGCCTCAGAGATGTTCGCCCCGCAGCTGTTCGTGGGGCAGGACCTGGCGCTGCATCAGGCGCTGCGAATGTGCGCCTGGCTGTCAGCCACAGTGTCTGTCGGCTGGACGGTTCAGCGCCTGATCCGTCGCGCACAGTCTTCAGACTGAGCCATCCCCGAGCGTGTGGCCTGCCTCGGTCAGGCGTTCTGCAAGGACTTTAATGTGGCCCGGGCCTACCTCGCAGCAGCCACCGACAATGGTCGCACCCTTCGCGACCCATTGCAGGACATGGTCGGAGTAGGCGACTGGGCCCAGATCCTGACGGGCCTCCAATGCATCGACAGTGCCACCGGGCTTCAGTGCCGCTACGGAAGTGAATGCATTGGCGTAGCCCCCAAACGGGACGCCCAGACCGCTCAGCGCCGTCATCGCGGTGGTCAGTGCTTCCGGTGTGGAGCAGTTGACCAGAACCGCATCGGCACCGGCGGCCACAACCTTCCGGGCCGCCTCAGGCAACGATTCTCCGGATCGCAGCCGGGTACCGTCCCCATCATCCACGGTGAATGCCGTCCATACCGGTAGACCGCTTTCCTTGGCCGCTACTGTTGCAGCCCGCGCCTCGTGGGCAATGGACAGGGTTTCGCAGACAAACAGATCAACGCCTCCGGCTTTCTGTATCGCCACAATTCGCCGGTATTCGTTGAGGCATCGGGTCTCGTCGTGTGCGATGTCCGGCCGGTAGCTGGCCACCAGTGGCGGCAGGCAGCCGGCAATCCGCACCTCCTTAGCGCATTCCTCACGGGCATTGTGGGCGGCTTTGAGCGCGGCGTTGTGGATGGGTTCAAGAAGGCCGGGGTCACCGTCACGGGCGAGCCGGGTTGGTGTGGCACTGTAGGTGTTGAGCGTGATGATGCGGGCACCAGAGTGGATGAAGTCCCGGTGAGCATCGACCACGAGATCCGGCTCATCGATCATGACCTGGGTGGACCACAGCGGCGATGCGGGCTGTGTGCTGCGCCGGCGGAGTTCCTGGCCCATACCACCGTCCAGCAAGGCTATCTGAGGGTTGTCTGAAGCCACTGGAATACCTCCATCTTGAGTGTCGGATCAGTGTAAGGAAAACGGTTAAAGAGGTTTTCGAAAGTGACATCGCCACCTGACGGACCTGGCTGTCCCCACCGGTCAAAGATTCAGGAGACCGTTTGACCGTGACAGGGTCATAACCGCCGCCACCACTCAGAGGGCAGAGGACCTGACTGGCCAGCCCCGAGCCGGGTGTTGTCGTCTGAGTCGGGCTGAGTACTGTGTGTCCAGAGCCTCATGGTACCGTTTTTCAACGATGGAAGAAGGGGGAAAGGGGGCCTGATTAAAACCGATAGTTCACCTGAACCCCCAGATTATCCACACTGATCTCCCCGGTCCCCACAGCCCGGTGCTCAGTCCCACTGGCATTGTCCCGGGAGTTCACCCGGGCCTGGCGAAAGCGGATGCGGGCATAGGCCACATCCATATCCAGGTTTTCCTTCCAGTCGTAACTGGCCCCGAATCCGAGAATGATCCGGTCGCTGTCAGGCCCCCGTGGCGTGCGGAATTTGGCGTTGTTGATGGGGGATTCATCAAAGCTCAGTCCGCCGCGCAGTGTCAGCTTCTCGTCCCACTGGTAGCGGGCACCAGCCCCCAGGCGCACGGTGTCGCTGAACTGGAGTGGCTGCACCAGGTCCCGTCGGCGCACATCGTCCCCGGTGCCGGTAAAGTCGCTGCCGCCACGCAGGCTGTTGTCGGTCTGCTCCAGGCGGATCTCGTCGAAGCGGCTCCAGTTGACGTAGGTGAGGCTGCCCATGAGCCCGAGACGGGGGTTGAGGTCATGGTGGACGCTGAGTGTGGCCACCTCCGGGAAGGTGATGGTGGAGTCGATGGGGCCGTCCTTGGCGCCGCGCTTGTCAAAGGCCGCCGAGATGGCTTCACGGGCCTCTTCCTCGCTGAGGTTGGAGTAACCCTGAACCGTGTCCACCAGCCGCTGCTGGAAGGCCTCGTCCAGTATCCTGGGGCGGCTGGAGCGTCCCGTGGCCACATGGCGTGTGCGGCTGCGGTAGTTTAGGCCGAAGCGGGTCCTGTCGTCGTACTGCCAGAGCAGTCCGAAGCTGAAGCCGTAGGCGATGCTGTCGAGCTCGATGGTGTTGCCGAAATCAAACTGTGAGCCGAAGGTCTGCACCGCATCCGCCGCCACATCACGGGCGGCCTGCTCGCCTTCCCGTCGCTCCACCTCGCGCACCACCCCTTCTGCCACCAGGTAGCCCAGGTCCACCTGGTTGCTGATCTCCGCCTGGTAGCTCTGGATGACGATGCCCATGCCCACAGAGAGCTTCTCAGAGGCCTGGAAGGCAAAGCTGGGGTTGATGTTGACGGCCCGCTGCTCGGTGTTCACGCCGTGGTAGCGCCCGGCCCAGTTGCTGGGGTACTCGCTGCTGCCACCGAAGGGGGCGTAAAGGCCGATGCCGATGGCGCTCTGCTCGTTGAGTGCCTGGCTGTAATAGAGATTGGGTACGGCGTTGATCTGGCGGCTGCGCCCGGCGCCGGGGCCCTCTATGGGTGTGGGCGTCAGTCCGTAGCGGTTCTCGATTTTCTCACGGCGGAATTCCGCGTCCACCCGGATGTCCGCAAACACCAGGTTCAGTCCGCCGCTGGCCTGTCGCCCTGGCAGGCGCATCAGGCCCGCCGGGTTGTGGGCGATGGCGGAGCTGTCCTCCAGCAGTGTGGCGGTGCCGGCGTAGCCATGGGCCATCTCCTTGACGCCGTGCTGTGTCAGCTCAAGGCCGGCCGCCGAAGCCAGTCCGGGTAATGCGGCCATTGCCAGCATCAGGGCCCCGCGCCCCAGGGCTTTTGTTTCAGTTGTCATCCGTCGGGCTTCCTGTGTGCACCAGTTCCAGGTCCACGTCCTCAAGGCGCCGGCCCTGGTTGGCCAGGAAGTTGGCCAGCTGGCGCTGCATCTCCCGGTGGGCGGCTTCGCCATTGGGCAGTGTCTGTCCCTCTTCCTCGGTGACGGGAATCAGTGGTGAGGCGTGTCCGCCAAAGCGGAAGGCCAGTGTGGCCTGCAAAAACGCCGGTGTGGTACCGTCGGTCTGCATCATCGGCTCCAGTGTCACGGTGGTGCTGCCGGTGGCCTCCCCGACAGTGGGTCGCTGGGCCAGCCCCATCTGCCGGGCCAGTGCAGTGCTGCCGGCCAGGGGTGTCTGATCCCCCACATCGGGGGGCAGTATGGGGTCCGAGGGGCTGAACGGATCGTTACTGTTGCCGGTGATGCGCGAGAGGTACACCGGGCGCAGCGTCCGGGTGTCGCTGTCATCAGAGCGTGGCTGACTGATGTCACGGGCGTGGTTGAGCGGTTCAACGGCGTCCAGTGCGGCCTGTACCGTGGCAAAGAACTGGAAATACGCTTCCGTGCCGGGCAGGACCCCGTTCTCCGCCAGACCCTCCCGCAGCAGCGGGCCTATGACACGGGAGCCTTCCAGTGCCCGCATGACCCCGGCCAGTGGCGTCAGCAGTGAGACGCTGCGCAGTTGGCTGTCCCCGGCCAGATAGGGGGCCGCCGACAGGTTGCCCACGGAGTGGCTGACAAAGTGGATCTCATGGGTGTTCAGCTGGGGCTGCAGTGAGTTTTCCGAGCAGCCACCGCCACCCACCACGGTGCGGATGCAGACCTGCTCGTAGAGGTTCTCACGCAGGTAATGGGTGAGCATGGCCAGGTCCAGTGCCCCCTGGCGCAGTATGTCGCGCTGCATCAGCGGTTGGGCCGGGTTGATAAAGTGGCTGCCCGAGGGGTCCACCTCGCCGTCACCGTCCAGGTCCAGGTAATAGGTGCGCTCGTGCATGGGCAGCAGGCGGTCGTCACCGGTGAAGCTGTTGTTCTCCGTCTCGTCCATGGCGTCGTTGATGTTCAGAGCATGGAGCCGGCTGCGGGCGGCGTCGGTTTCGTTGTTACTGTCCAGCTGGTTGAGCACCAGACCGTGCAGTGGCAGGTCGATGGCCACCACGGCGTAACCCTGTTCCGCCAGCCGGTCCGCCAGTGCCAATGCGTTGCTGCGGTCCTGCTGCAGTGCGTGCTGGAAGATCACCACCGGGTAGCCGTCCGCCGGGCGCGGCGCACCACCGCCTTCCTCATCCGGCAGTGCCAGCAGGGCCGGCACCACCTGGGTGTGGCGCTGCTGGGGTATGATCACATCGCTGCCGTCCAGGCCCCGGGCCTGGTCACTGTTGCAGCTGCTGTCTTCACACAGCCAGCGGCTGGTGAGTATGGAGGGGTCCGTGGCCGGGCTGCCCTCCAGGTCCAGGTCCGCCGGCTGGCTGACCAGGCTGGGCAGTGTGATGGTGCCTGGCCAGACAATGGCCCGTCCCTCGGGGGTGCGCGGTGCGTCTTCCCCGGGGGCGGAGGCCACCTCCAGAAACTCCAGTGGCGGCCGCTCCTGCTGCTGCGCCTGTTGCGTCTGTTGTTCACGCAGTGCCTGTGCCGCTGCCGGGAAGGTGGCATCACGGCGCTGTGTGGTCACGCCCCAGGCCATGATCATGTCATCACGGCCCAGGTCAAAGCGGGGGTCCGCTTCAATGGGGGCGATGGCGCTGTTGGTGCTGCATTGCAGCAGTGTCAGCCCCGGTGTCAGGTCGGTATCGCAGCGATCCAGCCGTGAGGTGCCCCTGGCCAGGCTCCATTGCAGCGGGCTGCCCACGGAAATACCGTTCCGGTCACGGATGTCGCCGGTGAGTACGGCGGTGTAGATGCGATCGTAGCCCAGTGGTTGTGTGGGGGTGATGGTCAGTGACCGGTTCTCACTGTCGTAATGCAGCTGATAGTCCTCGCCCCCCACCAGCTCCCGCTCCACCGCCGTGGGGCGGATGCGGGCGGGGTAGCCGTCGCCCTCGGTGCTCAGACGGAACACCCGCACAGACTGGCCGGCCACCAGTGAGCTCTCATCCACATCGCCGGTAAAGCCCACACGCCAGGCGGCGATGGTGGAAAATCCGTCCAGGTCATTCAGCCCGTTTATCAGTGCAGCCCTGTCAGCCTCCGGGTCCTCCAGGGGAATGTTCAGGGTGCCATCCAGTGGCCCGTCTGCCGAAGCGGCAAACAGCAGGTTGTTGGGGAAGGGGATAACACCGTTTTCCGGGTCGAAATCCACCCGCACCGGCACCGCTCCCGCTCCGGCGGCATCCTGAGCCGGTGCCAGTGTGGCGTTGCTGGTGGGTGAGGCCGTGCTGCCCGTTTCTATGCAGCCGGACAGGGCCAGTGTCAGGGTGATGAACGCGATTTTATGGAAGGACCATAATGGATACATACAGTTACCGCCGTATCCTGAATGAGGTTGTGAAAGATTATTCACTATTTTAGGGGCAATGGTAGTGGCAGCAGCGACTCGCTGTTGGTTATTTCGGTCAATTAGGGCCATAGGGCAGAGCACGCTAAAGTATCCGATTATGGCATTTTCTCATATAGAGGGAGGTTAATGAGGGGCCGGAACGTCCAGCCTGATTGGCGGATGCTTACAGCGGACTCCCCGTGCCGTGGGGTAACATTGTGGACAAAAAAAAGCCCCGCAGAGCGGGGCTTTCCGGAATCCGACTTAAGACAGATTCAGATAGGCGTAATTTCGGAAGCCTGTGGGCCTTTCTCGCCCTGGGTTGCTGTGTAGGACACAGCCTGACCTTCGTTCAGGGTCTTGAAGCCATCACCAACGATGCCGGAGAAATGTGCGAACAGATCCTTGCCGCCGTCGTCAGGAGTAATGAAGCCAAAGCCTTTAGTTTCGTTGAACCACTTAACAGTACCAGTTGCCATGATAGTCTTACCTTTATCAATAATTGATGAGCAGTGCTCAGGTTACGCAATGAAAATCAAAAGAGGGAAGCTGTCTGGCTGATGGACCGTTGAGGGTACTCAGTAAACTCTTGCTGCTCTAACTTGAAACTCTTGCTGCGGTCTAAACTATGCTTCTGCCCGCCCTGCGTCAACCGTTTTCCCATTTAATTTGTCTGGCCCTTGCCGAATCCCGGGTAAACCGGAACGGGTCCAGGGCATTTGCTTGCCCCATGGCCCGGCGGTTTGCGCACTGGGAGGCGCTGGCAGAGCGGGCCTGGGCCGAGTCGCCTGCCTTCTGGCGTGAATGCCACAGAAAGGGCCAGGGGGCCGCGGCTTCCAGCTCATAGGCCAGTTCCAGCAGCAGGCGCTCCTGGCCGTGGTGGGCCATCAGTTGCACACCGATGGGCAGCCCCTCCTGGGTCTGCCCGGCGGGCAGCGCAATGGCCGGGGCACCGGTGGCGTTGGCCATGGGAGTAAAGCTGGCGTATTGCTCCAGCCTGGGAAACAGCACGGAAAAGGGCAGCCGGGGACTGAGGTAGCCCAGCTTTGGGGTGGTGTGGGCCACAACCGGGCACAATACCGCGTCAAAGCCTTTCAGTGCCTGGCGGTAAAGTTGGGCGGAGCGGCGCAGCCGCCACAGTGTGCCCGGGAGCTTGTGCATCTCCTGGCGGAACTTGCGCTCCAGTCCGCGGGTTAGGTTGTCCACATGGCGTTTCTGGAAGCTGGGGGCCATGGTGATCTTGCCGGTGTGACTGACGATAAAGCCGAGCATGGCCCAGTAGCGGGTAAAATCCTCCGGGAAACGGGGGTCCACATCCGGTGAGAAGGTCTCCACCCCATGGCCGCACTGGGCCAGTTGGTGGGCCGTGTTCTCGGTGACCTCGCGGGTGTCCCGGTCGGTGACGGAACCATTGATGGAGTCCGTCACCAGTGCGATACGCAGTCGTTTGCGTCCCGGGCCCTGGACAGGTCCGATGGGGGGCAGCCCCCGGGCCGGGTGCAACCGTTCCGCATGGGCATAGAAGGCGGCGGTATCCCGCACGGTTCGGGTCAGCACCCCCTCGCCGATGATGTTGATGGGCAGCGAGCGGGCCGCCTCGCTGTCACACAGACGCCCACGGCTGGGCTTGAGGCCCACCAGGCCACAGCAGGCGGCGGGGATGCGGATGGAGCCACCGCCGTCATTGGCGTGGGCCATGGGCACCACACCCGCCGCCACCATGGCGGCGGAACCCCCCGATGAGGCACCGGCGGAGTACTCCCGGTGCCATGGGTTGACCGTGGGGCGGCGCTGGGCGAATTCCGTGGAGGCGTTGAAGCCAAACTCCGGCAGTGTGCTCTTCCCCAGGGGGATCAGCCCCTGGGCGAGCAATTGCCGGCTGACGGCGTTGTTGGCCCTGGCGGGTTTGCCGTCGATGGCTTCCGAGCCAAAGCCGGTGGGCAGCCCCGCCAGTGGGATGTTGTCCTTGATCAGGAACGGAATGCCGGAGAAAGGGCCGGAGGGCGGCCGCAGTGCCCGTTCATGGGCCCGGACATAGTCGCTGGTGACGATGCCGTTGATCTCGGGGTTGATCCGCTCGGCACGGGCGATGCTGGCGGCCATGACTTCCGGCGCGCTGACATGGCCCTGCCCCAGGGCCTCGGCCAGACCGGTGGCGTCCAGTGTCCCCATGGCGTCATCCGTGAAGGCGTGCTGCTGATGGCGTGGATTCATGATGGCTCTCTCTGTGGCTGCCTGTGGCGGCATGTCCCTTGCCTGACGGGCCAGTGTCAGTGCGCCTGTGCCTGTCTGAAGTCTCTCAAGGGCCTGGTGGAATTGAACCAGGCCGTCTTGACGGGATTTCCCCGTGATGGGTCTGTTTTTATCAGGGAGAAGGCGCGAACGCCAGGCGCTGGCGCACAGATTGATCCGGGGTGAGAAGATTTCAGGATTGTTCGGCGTCTTTTTCCGCCATGGGTGTGCGCGAGAAGTGCTTCTGGGCAAAGGCCACGCGATCTTCCGGCTCCCTGGGGATGAGTTTCAGGCTCTCCACCTTGCGCAGGCGGGGCAGCAGCCCGGCGCCGTTGGCCACCTGTATGGACAGTCCGGGACGGGCGTTCAGTTCCAGCATCAGCGGCCCGCGCTGTTCGTCCACCACCAGGTCCGCCCCCAGGTAGCCCAGACCGGTCAGTTCATGGCACTGGGCCGCCAGCACCAGCATCTTGTGCCAGTTGGGGACCTCAATGGTGCGCAGGTCCACCCTGGTGTCCGGATGGTGGGTGACACGGCGCCCGTACTGCACGGCGTGCACGCAGCGACCGGTCTCCAGGTCCAGTCCCACGCCGATGGCCCCCTGGTGCAGGTTGGCCTTGCCATCGGAGGCCTTGGTGGCCAGCCGCAGCATGGCCATGACGGGGATGCCCTGGAAAATGATGACGCGGATATCCGGCACCCCTTCGTAGGAGAGCTTGCTGAAAAAGGCGTTGGGGGTGATCAGGTCCTCCACCAGTGCCACATCCGGGCGCCCGCCCAGAGAGTGCAGCCCGGCCAGTATGTTGGACAGGTGGCGGCTGACGTCCTCCAGTGACAGTGAGGCACCGGAGGTTTTGATAAAGCGCCCCTCTTCGCGGCGCTCGATAATCAGTATGCCCTTGCCACCGGACCCCTTGGAGGGCTTGATGGCAAACCCGTTGAAGTGCCGGATGCTGGATTCAAACTCACGGATCTGGTGCTGTGTGCGCACCGTGAAACGCAACTCCGGCGTGGCCACCTGGTGCAGCTCGGCGGTGAGCTTGGTGCGCAGCTTGTCGTCCACCAGTGGATAGAGGCGGCGCTCATTGTAGCGGGCGATGTAACCCACATTGCGCCGGTTCATGCCCAGTATGCCTTTCT
>JAWWAC010000066.1:0-14694 GCA_033721915.1 Oleiphilaceae bacterium | reverse complement strand
GGCCTACCACGGCCAGAAAGGCCACTACGGCGTGGCGGTCCTGACCAGAGAGGCGCCGCAGTGCCTGGTCAAGGGTTTCCCACAGGACGGTGAAGGCGCCCAGAAGCGGCTGATCACGGTCACACTGCCGTTTTCCGGCCAGACACTGACCCTGGTCAACGGTTACTTCCCCCAGGGGGAAAACCGCGACCACCCCACCAAATTCCCCGCCAAAGAGGCCTTTTACCGCAATCTGCAGTCCTGGCTGGAGAACGAGGCCAGTGCGGACCAGCCGATCATTGTCATGGGGGACATGAACATTTCCGGAACGGACAGGGATGTGGGCATCGGAGCGGACAATGCCCGTCGCTGGCTGCGTGAGGGCAAGTGCAGCTTTCTGCCTGAGGAGCGGGAATGGCTGCAGAAGCTCAGGGACTGGGGGCTTGAGGATACCTACCGGGCACTGTACCCCGGGGAGGACCGTTACAGCTGGTTTGACTACCGCAGCCGTGGTTTCGAGCGGGACCCCAGGCGGGGCCTTCGCATTGACCTGATACTGGCCACGTCCCCACTGCTTGAGCGGGTAAAAGAGGCGGGCATCGCGTACGATATCCGTGCCATGGAAAAACCTTCCGACCATTGTCCTGTCTGGGCGGACTTTACACTGCCTGGCTGATTCAGGGATTGCCAGCCATGAAGATGAAGACGCGGGAGCGAATACTCCACAGCAGCCTGGCCCTGTTCAACGATTTCGGTGAGTCCAATGTGACCACGCTGCAGATCGCCGATGAGCTGGATATCAGCCCTGGCAACCTGTATTACCACTTCCGCAGCAAGGGCGACATTGTCAACGAGCTGTACGGCTGGTACGAAGACCAGATCAACGAGCTGCTGGATGTGCCGGAAGTGGCCATCTCCATGGAAGACCACTGGCTCTTCCTGCATCTGCTGTTTGAGACCATCGCCCGGTTCCGCTTCCTGTATCAGGACCTGGTCAATGTGCTGTCACGCTACAACCACCTGCAGAGCCGGTTCCAGCGCATACTGCGGCGCAAGCACATGGCCTGCCACCGCATCAACACCAGTCTGCGCGAGCAGTCCATGCTGCAGGCCACGGATGCGGAGCTGGACAGTCTGAGCGAGCAGGTGGTGCTGACCCTCACCTACTGGCTCAGTTACGAGATGCTGACCCATCTGCAGAACAAGGATGCGGTGGATCTCGGGCGGGGTGTCTATCAGGTGATGAGCCTTCTGGCGCCCTTCCTCAGGGAGGATGAGCGCCGTATGCTGGAACAGATGCGGGCGGATTACTTCTGACGCTTTTTCAGCGCCTTCAGCTCTTTCTCCAGGGCATCCACCCGCTCTTCCAGATCGCGCATCTTGCTGTAGGAGGGGATGCGCAGGCGCTCAAGGGCCCTTGACACGCGCTGGTCAAAGACCGACTCCAGCCTGTCCCAGGTGCCGGTGGCCCGCTCCTTGACCTCGCCCACACGGTCCTCCACGGCTTTCACCTGACGACCGACGGCACCACGGGTCTTGTCTTCCAGGTCTTCCCCTTCCTTGACCAGACGCTCGAAAAACCGGCCGGTGTCCTCTTCCGCCTTGGTATAGGCACCCAGCCCGGCCAGCCAGATCTGACGGGCCGAATCCTTGATGCGACCAGCCAGCACGTGGTCCCGCTCCTGTTGCTCCTGGCTGGGCTCTTCGGCACCGGTGTCCCCGCTGTGGAGGTTGTCGCTCTGGTCTGTGTCTGTCTTCTTGCTCATGGGCGTCACTCCGACCCTGATAATCCTGCTGGCTTGAAAGTGCCCCCCTGTCGTGGCGGCCTTATGAGAGGGATTCTATTACAGATTGCAGCGGGTTACACGGAGTCTGCTAGGCTTAAGTGGCAAGACAGCAGTCAAACCCGGAGATCCTGCCCATGGGGATGTCGTTCCTTTACCAAGCCCTGGTCCGCCGGCTGATTCGGTGGCTGAAAAAGGAGCGCAAGCTCTCGGACCTGCCCATGAGCGATTTCCAGCGCATCCGCTACGAGATCAAGCCCGGGGATGTGCTGCTGGTGGAGGGGCGCAGCCGGGTGAGTGATGTGATCAAGCTGATCACACAAAGCCGATTCTCCCACGCCGCACTCTACATTGGCCGACTGCACGACGTGGCCGACCGGCGGGTCAGGGCCCGCATCCGCGGCTTTTACGACGGGCCACCCAATGTGCAGCTGATCATCGAAAGCGAGCTGGGGCTGGGCACCGTGGTGCGCCCGTTGCAGGTGTACGAGGAAGAGCACCTGCGGATATGCCGGCCACGGGACATCAACTACCCGGATGTGCAGAACATCACCAATTACGCCGTCTCGCAACTGGGCATGGATTACGATGTGCGGCAGATCTTCGACCTCTTCCGGCTGCTCTTTCCCTGGAAGTTCCTGCCCAGGCGCTGGGGCTCCAGCCTCTTTCGCCACCGCCCCGGCCGCCCGACCCGCACTGTCTGCTCCACCATGATTGCCGAGGCCTTTGCCGCCATTGACTACCCCATACTGCCACTGGTGAAAAAGCTCGACGGGGAGAACTTCCGTCTCTACCGGCGCAACCCCAAGCTGTGTGTACCCAGCGACTTTGACTACTCCCCCTACTTCGACATCATCAAGTACCCCTTTGTGGACTTCTCCTATCTGTCCAGTTACCGCAACCTGCCCTGGGACCGGGAAAGCACACTGGTGCCCCATACCAGCAACGCCGGCGCGGCACAGGACATTCCCCGAGCCGAAGAAGAGTAAGGCGCTTATTACCAAACAGTCTTATAACGTGCACAGGATCAGTGGCGATCTGGCCTGAATGGGCAATACTGTCAGTGAGCAGCGGCTGCCACAACCGCTGTCATCCCTTGGCCCGGCACTACCCTGCGCCGGGCTTTTTTACGCGCCCCTTTTTCACAAACCGGTCCTTTCATGACAGTCTGACTGTACTTCCCGGTCGCCAATCAGGGAGAATAACGGTCTGTGTCTTTTTCACCCTCTTACAAGGACCTCCCTATGAGTCTGCGCGGCCTGATCAAGCGCACCCTGCTGTCGAGGGACATGGACCGTCAGGTGGACAACATCGCCAAACCGGTGGGCTCACTGGGCTATGACCCCTGGGGCTTCAACGCCGAGAGCGCCTCAGTGGGTCTGTCGCTGGTGCACCATCTCTACCACCGCTATTTCCGGGTGCAGGCGGACGGCGTGGACCAGGTGCCGGCACAGGGCCCGGTGCTGCTGGTGGCCAACCACAGCGGCCAGCTGCCACTGGACGGCGTTCTGGTCGGTTTCGCACTGGCCACCCGTGAGCACGCACCGCGCATGCCAAGAGCCATGATCGAGCGCTTCTTCCCCACGGTGCCCTATCTGGGCAACCTGCTCAACCAGCTGGGTGCGACACTGGGGGACCCCACCAACTGCGCCAAGATGCTGGCCAACGGAGAAGCCATTATTGTCTTTCCCGAAGGAGTCCGTGGTTCCGGCAAGCTGTACCGGGACCGCTACCAGCTCAAGCGCTTTGGCAGCGGCTTCATGCACCTGGCCATGGAATACCAGGCCACGGTGATCCCGGTGGGGGTGGTGGGGTGCGAGGAAACCATACCGGCCTTTGCCAATATCACCCCCCTGGCGAGAATGCTGGGCATCCCCTACGCGCCACTGGCGGCGCCGGTGGTCCTGCCTGCCAGGGTCATTCTCAAATTCGGCGCCCCCATGCACTTCAGCCACGAAGAGCTGAGTGAAGCCGGCATTGCCGAAAGGGTGGACCGGGTCAAGGGGGCGATCAGTGACCTGATCGACGAAGGACTGAGCGAGCGCAAAAGGCTGTTTTGATGACTGATACCCAGAAACCCACCATCCTGGTCACCGGTGCCGGCGGCGCACTGGCGCAGCAGGTGATCCGTCGCCTCAAGCCCCATTACCGGGTGGTGGCGGTGGATTTCCGGCAACAGGTCTATCTCGGCCTGGATGTGCCCAGCTACCGCATCGATTACAACAAGCGTGGCTTCGAGGATCTCTTCCGGCAATACGGATTCAGCGGCGTCATCCACCTGGGCCGCCTGATGTCCAGCCAGGAAACCCGCCTGCGCCGCTACAACGCCAATGTACTGGGCACACAGAAACTGCTGGACCTGAGCCACAAGTACGGCATCCAGCGGGTGATTGTGCTCTCCACCTACCATGTCTACGGCGCCAACCCCTACAATCCGGCACTGATTGATGAAAGCGCCCCCATGAAAAGCGCCGGACTGACCATGGACCTGGTGGATTCCGTGGAGCTGGAGAACCTGGCCACCATCTATCTTTGGCGCTTCCCGGATCTCAACATCACCCTTCTCAGGCCCTGCAACATCGTCGGCCCCGGTGTGCGTAACAGCATCAGCACCCTGCTTTCCGGCAAACGGGCTCCGGTACTGGCCGGCTTCTCTCCCATGATGCAGTTTATCCATATGGACGATATGGCCGACGCCATTGTGGTGAGTTTCAAAAAAACCGTCAGGGGTGTGTTCAATGTGGCGCCACAGGACTGGATCGCCTACCAGCACGCACTGAAGCTGTGCGGCTGCCAGCCCGTGCCACTGCCCTCCATACCGCCACAGCTGCCAAGGACACTGCTGCGGCTGTTGCGCCTGCGCAGCTTCCCGCCCTATCTGATGGATTTCTTCAAGTATCCGGTCATCATTGACGGTCGCCATTTCGTCCGTGAATTTGATTTCAGTCCACAGCGGACACTGGCGGACATTTTCCGTTATTATCGGGATAACAAGCAGCCGCTCTAGATCGGCTGCCACAGGGAAGGCTGAAACAGGAAAGGCTGCCAGGGAGTGCAGAATGCTGGATTTTGGTTTTGTCAGCCATCTTACCTCGACGCTGGTGTTTCTCATGCTGGCCGGTTTCACGGCCCGCCATTACCTGCGCCGCAGTACCGACCGGGCCCTGTTTCTGGCCGCCCTGCTGTCCGCTCTCTGGTCACTGCTTCTGGTACTGCAACAGGCCACCGACTGGCCCCCCTTTACCCTGCGCTTCCTCTCGGAAATGGCCCGTGACGGCGCCTGGATCCTGGTGCTCTTCGCACTGATCCGGGATGCCCGTTATGGCGATATTGACGCACGGCGGCTGCGCTGGATGATGGGCAGTGCCATTGCACTGATCCTGCTGGCACTGGTGGGCGCGGCGCTGTGGTATTACGGCACCGGCGTGTTACTGCTGCACAGCCGCCTGGTGCTGTTCGGGCAGCTGTCAGTGGCACTGCTGGCCATCAGCCTGATTGAGCAGATCTGGCGCAACAGCGCCGCCTATGGCCGATCCAGTATCCGTTACCTGAGTTTCGGCATCGGCGGGCTCTTCCTGTACGACTTTTTCCTCTACGCCGACGCCCTGCTCTTCAACCAGCTGTCACAGGCCCTGTGGGACGCCAGGGGGGGAGTGAACGCACTGATTGCACCACTGCTGGCGGTGAACCTGATCAATGCCCGCAAACAGCCGCTGCAGCTTCAGCTCTCACGCACCATGGTCTTCCATGCCGGCACACTGATACTGGCCGGCTGCTACCTGCTGATTGTCGCCGCCGGGGGCTACTACGTGCGACTGGTGGGAGGCACCTGGGGGGAAGGACTTCAGGTGCTGTTCCTGGCCACCTTTGTGCTGCTGTTTGTGCTGGTCATGAGCTCCAACCGGTTCCGGGCCCGGCTGATGGTGTTCATCAGCAAGAACTTCTTCGATTACAAATACGACTACCGGGAAGAATGGCTGAAAATGACCGAGGCCTTCAGTAACCTGGAACAGGACCCGCCGCTGCCGGAGCGGGCCATAAAGGTACTGGCGGACCTGGTGGAAAGCCGCTCCGGCGCCCTGTGGCTGCGCAGCGAGGAAGGCCACTTTGAACTGCAGGCAACACTGCAGACCCGTGTGCCGAAACAGTCCCGCATTGATCGCAATGCCGAGCTGGTGCGTTTTCTGCAGGATCAGGAGTGGATACTGGACCTGCGTGAATACCACCAGGACCCGGTCCGCTACCACCTGGTGGAATTGCCGGACAGCCTGCTGCAATGTTCCGGTGGCTGGCTGGTGATCCCCCTTTACCTGAGCCGTAAGCTCTATGGCATTGCCCTGATCAGCCACCCCTATGCCCAGCTCAACCTCAACTGGGAGAACTACGACCTGATCAAGGTGGTGGCCAGGCAGCTGTGCAATTTCCTGGCCCAGGCCAACACCCAGGAGCGACTCTCCAGGGCCATGCAGTTTGAGGCGGTCAGCAAGGCCTCTGCCTTTATGGTGCATGACCTGAAAACCGTGATCGCCCAGCTCTCACTGCTGGTGCGCAACGCCCCCAAGCACCGTGACAACCCGGCCTTTATTGACGACATGATCCGCACCACCGATCACGCCACCCGCAAGATGGCCAGCCTGGTGGAACACATACGCCGCCCTGACACCGAGCCCCACAACCAGACACTGGACCTGGCGGTACTGGTGGGTTCCGTGGTGCAGGAACACTCACGACAGCCCCCCTGCCCCCGCTACAAAGGCCCTGATCGGGGTGCCTGGGTCCGTGGCAATGAAGAGCAGCTGCGCAACGTGCTCAGCCACCTGATCCGCAATGCCCAGGAGGCCACCGACAAGGAAGGGGAGGTGTCCGTCACCCTCAAGACCAGCCGCCAGTTTGCCGCGCTGTTTATACAGGACAGCGGTGCCGGCATGAGTGAGGCGTTTATCCAGCAACGGCTGTTCAAGCCTTTCGAAAGCACCAAGGGGCTGAGCGGCATGGGCATTGGCGCCTATCAGGCGCTGGAGTACGTCAGGAAACTCAACGGCACACTGGAGGTGACCAGTGAGCAGGGCCTGGGCTCGTGTTTCACACTGCGACTGCCCAGCGTCAGTCCCGTCACCGAGACCCCGGCCATCCAGGATCAGTAATTACCCATAAGGTCCTTTTAACCAAAGGTAATATCTTGTTAAATGGATCCAATGGCGTCTGAAGTGTGAACTGGTGCCGTTCTCTTCGGCGGTGAAAAGCACATGATATTGCAAGCGTCAGCGCCCCTCAGGGCTTACCCGTCAGCCGGGAGAGGCTGAAGCAACAAACGGGCAGAAAAAGGATTTCCTGATGGAAAAACGATTGCTCATCATCGAAGACGACCCTGGCCTGCAGAGCCAGATGCGGTGGTGCTTTGATGACAGCGTACAGATCTTTCTCGCCGAAGACCGTGACAGCGCACTGACTCAGTTGCGCCGCCATGAGCCCCAGGTGGTCACACTGGACCTGGGTCTGCCTCCGGACCCCGGTGGCGCCAGTGAAGGTTTCCTGCTGCTGGAAGACATACTGCAGCTGGCCCCCCAGACCAAAATCATTGTGGTGACAGGCCGTGAAGACCGGGAAAACGCTGTCAGGGCGGTGGGCATGGGAGCCGCCGATTTTTACCAGAAACCCCTTGAGGCGGACATCCTCAACTTTGTCGTGGAGCGATGCTTTCGGCTGACCGCCCTGGAGCGGGAAAACGCCGAGCTCAATGCCCGTGGCAACGGCACCCGTATCAAGGGCATTGTTGCCGCCAGTCCCCAGATGCTCGACATCTGCCGTACCATCGAGAAAATCGCCCCGGCGGATGTCACCACACTGATCCAGGGGGAAACCGGCACCGGCAAGGAAGTGCTGGCCCATGCGCTGCACGACCTGAGCCTGCGCCGTGATCACCCCTTTGCCGCCATCAACTGCGCCGCCATACCGGAAAACCTGCTGGAGAGTGAACTCTTCGGCTACGAGAAAGGCGCCTTCACCGGAGCCACACAGTCCAAGCGCGGCAAAGTGGAAATGGCCCACGGGGGCACCCTGTTTCTGGATGAAATCGGCGACATGCCCATGGCCCTTCAGGCCAAGCTGCTGCGATTCCTCCAGGAACGGGTGATCGAGCGGGTGGGCGGCATGAAAACCATACCCGTGGATGTGCGGGTGATCTGTGCCACCCACCGGGATGTGAAAACACTGATCTCCGGCCAGTGCTTCCGTGAAGACCTGTATTACCGCATCAGTGAGATCACACTGCAGGTGCCGCCACTGCGTGAGCGGGAGGGAGACGCCATTGTGCTGGCGCAATCCCTGCTGAAGGACTTTTCCCGCCAGATGCAGCGGGGCCCCCTGTCCTTCAGTGAGGAGGCGGCCAACGCCATACAGCAGTATTCCTGGCCGGGCAATGTGCGTGAGATGATCAACAAGATCAAGCGCGCCACCATCATGTGCGAAGGCAAACGCATCACCGCCAGTGATCTGGAACTGACCTGCCGGGAACCCAGACACCCGGGCCATGTCCTTAATCTACGTCACATACGGGAAGAGGCGGAAAAGCGGGCCATTCACCAGGCACTGGAAACCGCCGGGTACAATATGGCCAAGGCCGCCCGGCTGCTCGGTATCACCCGCCCCACCCTGTATAACCTGACGGACAAGTACCACATCGGCACCTCGGTGGTCTGAGGCCACCCCGGTGACGGATGTGCGAGGAATGGAAAGAACTCTCCGGGAAATCACCAAGGAAATACCGGTGCACGCAAAAGGACCTGTTATGAACTCGGGCACGCCGACCTACCCCCTGTCACCACTCCAGTCCATCATTCTGCCACCCTGGCTGCGCCACATTGTGGGCATTGCGGCCATGGGGCTGCTGCTGACCGGCTGTGGCAACTCCGACGACATGAGCCAGCGTGAAGTGGAGTACCTCAGCCATATGGACCAGGCCCAGTTCTTCAAACGACAGGGAGAACTGAAGGCCAGCACCCAGGAGCTGCGCAGCGCCATGACGGTGCACCCGGATCAGATCGAGCCCCATTTCCTGCTGATCGAGAACCTGCTGATTGCCGGTGACAGCGAAACGGCCGAACGGAAAATCAGCGCACTGAGGGAGCATCTCGAGACACTGGATGAAGTCGACCGTGCCCTTCGCAACCGGTTGCACCTGCTCCATGGCGAGGTGCTACTGGCACAGGAACGTCATGAGTCGGCACTGGAGGTGCTGGAGAAACTCCAGCAGCCCGATGGGGAGCAGCGTTTGCAGTCACTGGTGCTGACCGGTGACGCCTACCGCCAGCAGGCCCGCTACGACAAGGCGGAAGACCTCTACCAGCAGGCCCACCAGCTTGACGGGGAGGCCATCATGCCGCTGCTGGGCCTGTCCCGGACACGCTTTGCCCAGAATGATCCGGAGGGGGCCCTTGACTGGCTGCAGAAGGCCCGTGAAATCGATGAGAATGACGGTGAGGTGGCCCTTTGGCAGGCCCGCATGGCCCACAGCAACGGCGACCTTGAGCAGGCCAGGGAGGCCTACACCAGGGCCCTGGAGGAAATTGGCCGCTACGATGTCATGACACAGCGCAAATACCGCACCATTTCCGCGCTGATTGATGTACTGCAGCGCCAGGGCAATACCTCGGAGGCCTTTGTCTATGAGGAAATCCTGGCCAACTCCGCACCCGGCACCATCCGCTCGAGCATGGAAGCGGCCCGTGAGCAATACCAGAGGGGCAACCTGGACAAGGCCGCACAGCATCTCCAGGAAGTGCTCGACCAGGCCCCGCAGCACCAGAGTGCCGCCATACTGCTGGGTGTCATCCGCTTTCAACAGGGGGACATGGAAGCGGCGGAAGAAAGGCTGGCGCCCTATGCCGGTGCGCACGACTCGGATGAACTGACCAAGATCCTCGCCGCCACCCGCATCCGGCTGCAGCGCTCCGATGAAGCCATTGCCATGCTCGAGGAACTGGACCCGGAGCAGTCCGACCCCGCTGTGGTGGCCCTGGTGGGCATTGCCACACTGACGGGAGAGGATCATGAGACCGGTCGGACGCTGATCGAGAAATCCCTTGAGATGCGCCCGGACAATGCGGACCTGAGAGCCCGTTACAGCCGTTATCTGCTCAGCCAGGGTGAAACCGCCAAGGCCGCGGAACAGCTCAGGGAGGGCATCAAACAGGCTCCAGGGGCAGACTCACTGCGCATTCTTCTGGCCCAGCTGTACCTGCAACGGGGCCAGAAGCAACAGGCCAGTGAGCTGATGGCGCAATGGCGTGAGGAACAGCCGGACAATGACCGTGCCATCAGCGCCTCAGGGGATGTCGCACAGGCACTGGGGGAGATGCAGAGGGCCAAAGACCTTTACCGCCAGGCCATTGCCACGGGCAAGGCCGGCTACGAAAGCCACTTTGCCCTGGGTGGCCTGGAATTCCGGGATGGCAACCGGCAGCAGGCCATTGAGCATTTCCGCCGTGCGGTCAGCCTGGCCCCGGAAGAGAGCCGGCCACTGAATGCACTGATCAGCCTCAGTCGCATGGACAAAGAGACCTTCGGGGAGACCATCGGTTTTTTGCAGACACTGATCAAAGAACAGGACAGTGCCAGGGAGCCCCGTCGTGTCCTGCTGGAGCACCACCTGCGTGAGGGTCAGTACGAACAGGCCTCAGAGGTGGCGGACACACTGGAACGAATCATCGACGACCGGGAGCGTGCCATTCAACGGGTCGGGTCTGTCTACCAGAGACAGGCGACAGCCTCACTCGGCCAGGGGCAGCTTGGGAAAGCCCAGCAGCTGCTGCGCCATGGCCGCGAGCGCTACCGGCAGCATGAGGGACTGGCCCTGGTGGATGCCCGGCTTCAGTTCCAGAGGGATCGCCTGCGGGAGGCCCGAGAGATTCTCCGTACCGTCAAGGCCGAGCACCCCGACTCACCAGGCCCCTATATCACCGAAGCCCGGTATTTCATGGAAAACGGCCAGTTCAGACAGGCGGTGAAGCAACTCGACCTTGCCCGGCGCAAAGCCGACACCCCTGAGACACTGATCCTGCTGTCCAATGCGCAGAGACAGGCCGGAGAGCCTGACCAGGCGCTGTCGCTGCTGGATCGAGGCACACAGCGCTTCCCGGAAAGCCCCCAGGTGTGGCTGCACCTGGCCATGACCCAGCAGGCACAGGAACGGCAGGACGACGCCATCCGCAGCTATCAGCGCACACTGGATGTGGACCCGGACAACACGGTGGCGCTGAACAACCTGGCCTGGCTGTACCATGAAAACAACCATGAACAGGCCCTGCCACTGGCGGAGAAAGCCTACCGGCTCAACCCGGCCGCCGCCGAGGTGGCGGACACCTATGGCTGGATCCTGTTTCGCCAGGGCCATCTGGAGGAAGGCATCCGCATGCTGGAGAAGGCCCATGAAATGGCGCCGGACTCCCAGGAGATCAGGGGACACCTGGCGGAGGCCTACCGCAAGACGGATCAGGCAGAGCGGGCCAGTGCGCTTTAAACCGGGACTGTTCCCCAGCCGGGTGACCCGGTGATAGGGCCGGGCAAAGGCCGGTTACCGGGCCTTTGCCCCCGCGCCGTCGAACTTCTCGTCCAGGGTGCGCTGGACCCTCGGACGGATCTCCCGGCTCAATGCTTCCAGCCTCTCCTGCCCGTTGCAGTCCTCACAGTAAAGCCCCACGGCAAACAGTGACGCATCCGTACGCCGGTTGAAAACCCCCTGCAACTGGGCGAGTTTGGTCAGAACGGGCTCTGTCTCCCAGCGCCCCTGCACATAATAGCCGTAGGCAATGTGCAGATCCTGGCTTTCCCTTTGGCCATGGCCACGCGGGCGCAGTTTCAGCCCCTGCAGAACGACATCATCGCCGGTGGCGACCGGGAACCGGGACTGAAGCTGCCAGGTGCGGCTGTCGTAAATGCGATTACCGTACTGAATCACCTCATGGCCGACCCGCTGGTGCTCGTAGCTGTAGAGGGCCACCAGTGCCGTCATATCCGGGGCTTTGCCCTCCTCCAGGGCACTCCTGTTGAAGAAGGTACCACGATACTGCCAGTCCGGCTTCTTGATCTGCGGCTCCCAGCCCCTCAGCTGACGCTGATACAGTGGCGACCAATCCCCGCTGGTCATTGGCGAGAGAGCCATGGACCGGGCACCACCGTCTGCCGGCTCTGATGGCGCGTCAAGGGCCACTGCCAGCAGCAGCATCAGGCCGGTTGTGCACAGAAGGCCCGCCACTGGTCGCTGACCGGAGGGGGCCCCCGAGTCAGTGGCCAGCCCGGCCCGGCTTTGTTCCCCGGGGCGCCCTTCCAGCCAGCGCCCGAGCACAAACAGGGGCACCAGTGTGGCCGCAAACACCCACCATCCGAAGCTGTCATGGTCCTCGATCAGCCCCGTTTCCATATGGGTGATGTAACCCATGTAGATGATGACAAAGACACGGATCCAGTTGGCCAGCAGCGCCAGCAGCACCCCTGTACCCACCAGCAGGAGCTTGCTCTGCCAGCGCCGGTAGCTCAGCTCCCCATACAGCACGGCCAGGGTCAGCCCCACCAGCAGATAGCGCAGTCCCGAGCAGCCGTGGGCGATCTCAAAGGCGCCCACATCAATGAGATAGACAAAGACCCCTTCCACCTCGAATTCAATGCCGGGCAGGGACAGCCAGAGCTCATTCACCCAGACCGTGATTTTCTGCAGGGGCCATGAGAGGTAGTCCCAGACCGGCAGGCCGAAAAACAGAATGCCCACAGGGACAATAAACCGCTTGACCTGATCCCAGCCCCATAACACCGCCAGACTGCCCAGCAGCAAGGGCAACAGCATCAGTTGCTCAACCGCCTCGATCCGCAGAATATCCCCCAGTGCATAGAGCGCCATGGCCGGCAACAGGGGCACCAGCCAGCGGGGATAGAAACCCGTTACGGGAGTCCGCTTGCGGGCGGTATGCAGACACAGAAACAGCGCCACCAGCAGCAGCAGAAACCCGTGGGAATATGATTCATCCAGCTTGGTCCAGCGGCTGAAAACCGGCATCCAGGCCGGGAACGTGGCCAGTCCATAGACGATGACAAGAAGAACCGGGGCCATCCGGCTCAGGGTTTTCGGGAAAAGTTTCTCTCCATCCATGTATCACATTCCCTGTTACGACAATCGAGTGAGCGCCTGCAAGACAGCCAGGGCTCTCCTTGCGGGTTCAACCGGAAACACTGATTCGCACCAGGCGGCGCCAGGCCCTGATGGAAAAGGGGGTATACAGCAACCCCTGCAAAGCATTGCCAAAGGCCTCGCTACTGCGGCCCTGTGCCAGTGCCTGGTCCGCACAGTCCCCGTAATAACCCGCCAGGCACTGGCGACCGAAGCGTCCCGGCACCTTGCCGGGCATGTCATGCAGGCAGCGCAGCAACGCTTTTCCCCGGGCCTCAGAGACCGGGTCCAGCCCACGGACCCCCTGCCCGGCTGAGGTCCTTACCGTCACACGGCTCTCAGCCAGGGCCTTGAAGCGGGTCTGGCAGGCCAGCCACAGACTCAGTGTGTAATCATCCGTCAACCAGAACCGGTGCCGGTTCTGTGACAGGGTCTTGAGCGGTTTCGCCCGGATCAGCATGCTGGCCGGTGCCACCAGTGGCCCTGAAAAAAGGGTTCTGCGGAGGTCCCCTTCAGGGGCTTCACCGGCCGGGATACGCTCTGCCCCGTCCTTCTCATCCGTATGCAATTCAGCCGGCGCATAGGCCACACCCATCGACTCCGGTGCACCGGACAGGGCCTGGTGAAGTTCGGCCAGAAAATCCCGGTGCCAGCGGGCCTGCACATCCATAAAGGCCACGAAGTCACCCCGGCTGTGACTCAGGCCTTCGGCACAGACACCGGCCCTGTCGGCCCGGTCCGAGTACAGGTAACGCACACGGGGGTCACTGACGGAGCGGACCACTGACTCGGTGTCATCCTCGGAGCGACAATCCAGTACCAGTAACTCAAAGTCCTTGTGACTCTGTCCGAGAACCGATTCGATGGCCTCACCCAGCACGTCGGCCCGGTTGGCGGTGGCCAGCAGGATGGTAATGGCGGGTCTGTCTGTCATGAGAGGGACAAGTCCTTCTTCAGAAGCTGTTGAAAGTCCTGGCGGAAACGCTGATGGTTTTCCCGAACCCATTGATGGGCCCTGGCTGCCCGCTCCTCCAGCCAGTCCTGGTCACGGGCAAAGAGTTGATCCAGTGCGGACTCCAGCAAAAAGGCATCCACAAAATACTGGCAACCAAGGCGACATGGCGTTGACCGGTTCCAGGGGACACAGACCCCCCTGTCACTGCCCACCAGCTCATTCATGGGCGGCGCATCCACGGTGACCACAATACCGCCCCAGGCCATGCCTTCAATCAGCACATGGCCGAACCCTTCCGCCTCCGAGGGCGCCAGAACGAAACCGGACTCACTGCGCAGACGCAATAACTCCCCGTCATTGAGCTGTGTATGGACGGTGATATTGGCCGGACACTGTGCCGGCCGCCTGTGCCAGTCAATCACCAGGTGCAGCATGGGCCACTCGGGATGGCGGCGCCACAAATCCAGCAGGACCTCAGTCCCCTTTTTCCGGTTGTTGCCCGCCACATGCAGCACCTGATCATAACGCAGATCGCCGCTGATCCGTTCCGGCAACCGGGTGGAGGAAAACCCGGTGTAGAGCACGCCGGCGTGCCTGTGCCGCAACTGCTCCACCGCATCCTGAGTCTTGCACAGGATACGGTCCATGGACGGCAGCAGGAACTCCAGCTCGTTGCGCAGCCATTCCAGGTTGGGGATCAGCCAGTGCTTTCCCGGGCGACTGAGATGGCGCCTGGAGATATTCTGCAGGTGGACGGTCAGTTCAGGCGCGTCACCGCGCTGACCTCTCAGCCACTGCATATGGAGGCGATGCCAGAT
>JAWWAC010000065.1:0-15947 GCA_033721915.1 Oleiphilaceae bacterium | reverse complement strand
TGGGTGTCTACCCCACTGGCACCATCGTCCAGCTCAATAATGACCGTATTGGTGTCGTGTTGTCACACCGCCCGGACCGCCGGCTCTGGCCCAAGGTGATGGTGGTGGCGGATGCCAACCGCAGGCCTCTGAAAGAGGGCGAGATCATTGACCTGGCCCAGTACAATGAGAGCCAGACCAACAATGACACCATTGCCATCAGTGGCTGCCTGCCTTTCGGTGTGGATGGCGTGGACCCCTCAGGCTATTCGGTGCGTGAACCCGAGGTTCAATCAGGGCGCTGGAGCCTGAAGAAGCTGTTCAGTGCCAAAGCCGGTTAACGGGCAGATGCCTCGTCGCTGACCTGTACCCGGAGTGTTTTCCGGTACCAGCGATAGTCTCCGGGCAGTCTGAAGTTCACCAGCAGTGTGGATTCGTCACTGTCCCCGGCGTGGCTGTTGAGAAAATACCGCACAACGGCCTCCTGTGCGCTGTGATTGTGGATCAGAACCGCATCCGGATTCCGGCTTTCCGCTTCCATATTGGCCAGCTGTGAGGCCTCTTCGACCTTTTTCAGGGCCACGCTGTGCAGGCCTGTGTCATCCGGACGGATGTCCACGGCCTCGGGGGACAGGTAAAAGGGCTCTTCCTGTTGCAGTTTGTACTGATCGGCCTGGTCGAGAAGAAAGTCCCGGACATCGGTACGGTCCAGATCCCGCACCGCCCGCCTGGACGCCTCAATGGCCTCTTTTTTTTCTATCAGATCCTCCCGGAAGGGGCCGTCCTCTTCAACCGGGTTATCCGGCCTGGTGGGTGCCCGGTCAATTTCCTCCCGGGTGGGAGGGGGCTCACAGAGCGGGTCCCCGGGGGGGTGGAAGCAGATGCTGCGGATCAGCCGGTTGGCCGCACTGAGTTCCTCCAGCGGTGTCTCCTCCCCCGGTGCGCTGGAGAAGCGGTTGATGGGCACCGAGAAATCCAGTTCAAAACCCTCTTCCCGGGACAGAAAACCGTTAATCTGGTTGATGGTGCGCTGCGTAATGGTCACCGGGTTATCCCGGGAAGCGTTCTGATCCTGATCCAGCACCATCAGAAAGCGCATCAGGTTCACCGCGTCAGGGCTGCTTGTGGCAATGAAACGCTCCATCACCCGGTGTGAGCTCAGTCCGGTATCGTCCACGCCACCGCTCTCCAGTGCTGTGCGCTGGTCTTCGGTGAATTCCATGGGCGTGAGAAACTCACGGGCCGGCACATCCCGAGCCAGTGGCAGGTCCCCCAGGTGCAGTTGCAGTGTCTCCCCTGGCTGGAAACGAAAGCGGCCATCCCTGTCCGTGGTTCCCGACAGGGAGGCGGTCTGGTAACTTAGCCCCTCGACGCCCACCATCGTGATCCGGCCGGTGCGGCTTCCGTCCCTGTTGCTGCCGGATCCGTCGTCGTCCAGGCAGGCACTGACAAGGGCGCTGGACAGTATCAGGGCCGTCACCAGACCACGCTGAGCCGGCCCGGGGCGATGAGGCCCCTGGTGGGTGGCTGGGCTGTCTTGCGGTATGGCGCTGAGACGCCCTCGTGGCTGGCGGGCATGAGTGATCACGACAAGTCCTTCCCTGTGCTGGTGTTCTGTAGCGGCAGCTGTGCGGGTTTATTGTAAGGGCACGTGGGCTGGCATTTCCGGGCCTTTGTCGCAGTTTCAGTAGGCTGCCCCGATGTGGCCCCCACTGCAGGGGTTTTCCCTGTTGTGTTGAAGCACGCCGTGGCTGTGGGTTGAAAAGCCCCCGGTGGGCCCAATATGGGCCGCACGGGTAACGACCCCGGCCGATTCTCATTCGCTGTATAAGGTGGTCTGATGACCGAAGCGCTTACCATCAAGAATCTGCGCAAGACCTATGATGGGGGCTTTGAAGCCCTCAAGGGGATTGACCTGAATGTGCAGAGCGGGGATTTCTTTGCGCTGCTCGGTCCCAATGGCGCCGGCAAGTCCACCACGCTGGGTGTGCTCACCTCACTGATCAACAAGAGCTCCGGCTATGTGGCGGTGCACGGCGTGGATATGGACAGGGACCCGGCCAGGGCCAAGACCTACCTGGGCTTTGTGCCCCAGGAGTTCAATTTCAACCAGTTCGAGAAGGTGTTTGATATTGTCACCACCCAGGCGGGTTATTACGGCATACCACTGGCCCGGGCCCGTGAGAATGCCACCCGTTATCTCAAACAGCTGGGCCTGTGGGAGAAGCGCGACTCACCCTCGCGCATGCTCTCAGGGGGCATGAAACGACGGCTGATGATCGCCAGGGCCCTGGTGCATGAGCCCAGGGTGCTCATACTGGACGAGCCCACTGCCGGGGTGGACATTGAGCTGCGCCGCTCCATGTGGACATTCCTGGAGCAGCTCAACCGGGAGGGCATCACCATCATTCTCACCACCCATTACCTGGAAGAAGCGGAAGCACTGTGCCGCAATATCGCCATTATCGACCAGGGCCGGATTCTGAAGAACACCAGCAAGAAGTCGCTGCTGCGCCAGCTCTCGCTGGAAACCTTTGTGCTGGACCTGGACCGGGATCTGACACAGGCACCGGAGCTTGAGGGCTATCATTGTCGCCTTGATGAGGAGGGGGCCCTGCTGCTGGAGGTTCAGAAAGGCCAGGGTCTGAACGGGGCTTTTCGCCAGCTGGATCGGGCCGGGCTGAATATCACCAGCATGCGCACCCAGGCCAACCGGCTTGAGGAGCTGTTCCTGCGCCTGGTGGAGGACAACAACGGCCAGGGGAGTGGACTGCAATGAGTCCCCGTGAGATCTGGGTGGCTTTTGTCACCATCATCGTCCGTGAAGTGCGCCGCTTTACCCGCATCTGGCCGCAGACACTGCTGCCACCGGCGGTGACCATGACCCTGTATTTCATTATCTTCGGCAATCTCATCGGGCGCCGCATCGGCCCCATGGAAGGCTTTGACTACATGGAGTTCATTGTGCCGGGGCTGATCATGATGTCGGTGATCACCAGCTCCTACGCCAATGTGGTGTCGTCCTTTTTTGGCATGAAGTTCCAGCGCAGCATCGAGGAATTGCTGGTTTCGCCGGTGCCCAACTGGGTGATACTGCTGGGTTATGTGGGAGGCGGCATGAGCCGCGGCCTGCTGGTGGGGCTTCTGGTGACGCTGCTGTCGCTGATTTTCACCACCCTTCAGGTGCACAGCCTGCTGATGGTGCTGGCCACGGCGTTGCTGACCTCCTTTGTGTTTTCACTGGGGGGCTTTATCAACGCCATGTACGCCACCAAGTTCGATGACATCTCCATTGTGCCCACCTTCGTGCTGACGCCGCTGACCTACCTGGGTGGTGTGTTCTATTCCATCAGCATGCTGCCCGAGTTCTGGCAGGGGGTGTCCATGGTCAACCCCATTCTCTATATGGTGAACGCCTTCCGTTACGGGATACTGGGGGTGTCCGACGTGGCGCCGGTGTCCGCACTGGCCATGCTGGTGCTGTTCGGCACGGTGCTGTTTGTGGTGAGTCTGAATCTGTTGCACAAGGGTAAGGGGATACGCCATTGAGTCATGATACGGGTGCCGGCCAGGGTGGCATGCCACTGGGCAAGACCACGGCTTATACCGACCAGTATGCGCCACAGCTGCTGTACCCACTGAGCCGTGGCGGCAACCGCAGCAGCTTGGCTCTTGAGAAGGGGCTCTGGCCCTGGTTTGGCGCGGATGTGTGGCAGGCCTATGAGCTTTCCTGGCTGCGCCCCGGAGGGCTACCCAGGGTGGCCATGGCCCGTTTTACGGTGCCGGCGGATTCCCCTTTTCTGGTGGAGTCCAAGTCCCTCAAGCTTTATCTCAACTCACTCTCGGGCACCGAGTTTGCCGATGAGGAATCACTGCGCCAGTGCCTGATCCGGGACCTGTCGGCGGTGACCGGAGCCTCCGTGGGAGTGACCCTGATGAGTGTGGACGCCGGTGAGAGCCTTCTGGCGAGGCCCCCTGAGGTGAAGCTGATCGACAACCAGGATCTGGAGGTGGCCGGGGGGCCGACGGACATCACCGCGCTGCGCTGCGACACGGCGGCGGAGCCGGTCACGGAGCGGCTCTGCTCCCATCTGCTCAGGAGTCTCTGCCCGGTCACCGGCCAGCCGGACTGGGGGTCGCTGGTGGTGGAGTACCACGGCCAGCCCCTGGATCACGCCGGATTGCTGCGCTACCTGGTGGGGTTCCGCAGTCAGCAGGATTTCCACGAACACTGCGTGGAGCGCATCTTCATGGCGCTGATGGCGTCCTGCCGGCCGCAATGGCTGCGTGTCAGGGCCTATTACAGCCGTCGTGGCGGTGTGGATATCAACCCATGGCGGTCCACGGACGATCAGCCGCCGCCACCGGTGCGGTTAAAAAGGCAGTAACACCGCCGGTGCGATAGCAAGAGGGCCGTGGGGGCGGATTGCGGGAAAGCCCGACGGCTCAGTTTTCTTCCCTAAGACGCCGGGAGGCCTGATCCAGTGCCATGATGATGCGGTCGCGCTCCCCGGGATTGACCTTCTGGGAATCCAGGTACATGGCAAAGCCTTCCCCCTCGTGCTCCATGAAGCTGCTCTGACTGCCCAGATCCCGGCGGAAGTCCACCACCTCATAGATCGGCACCGGTCGGGTAAAGCCCTTGACCGTGATCTCCCCCTTGTCGCGGCACATGATCTTGTCCTTGATCAGCGAGAAGGTCTCATAGGAGACCAGTATCTCGCTGGACTCGGCCAGTGCTTCCAGGCGGCTGGCCAGGTTCACCTCCTTGCCGATAATGGTGTAATCCATGCGGTTGTCGGCGCCGAAGTTGCCCACGGTGCAGAAACCGGTGCTGATGCCGGTGCGGATCTCCAGTGGTGTACGGATGCCCTGACTGCGCCATTTCTGGCGCAGTACCGTCATGTGCTTGCGCATCTCGATGGCCATGGCCACGCAGGCCAGTGTGTCCTCACGGGCGCCCCGGCTGGTGGGGTCGCCGAAGAAGATCATGATGCTGTCACCCACAAATTTGTCGATGGTGCCGCCGAATCGCAGCGCGATCTGGGACATTTCCGTGAAATAGGTGTTGAGCAGCTCCGTCAGCGCTTCCGGCTCCATCTCCTCGGACAGCTCGGTAAAGCCGCGGATGTCGGAGAAGAACACCGCCAGCTTCTTGCGCTGGGTTTCCAGCCGCACATCCCGCTCACCGGTGAAGATGGACTGCCAGACCTGTGGCGAGAGGTATTTGGCCAGCTTGTGGGAGAGGGCAATGGACTGCTCACGCTGGTACTGGATCTGGGATTTGGCCATCATCAGTGCCCTGGCCTGGAGATAGGTGTAGAAAGCCATGGTGCAGGTGAAAATGCCAGTGGCCAGTGCGGACACCAGGAACAGTGGCAGTGAGACCGCAGGCACCCAGGGGGCGATGGGTATAAAGGGCGCGGTCAGGGCCACCCCTGTGAACAGCGCCAGCCAGTTCATGCTCCAGGCCCGGATGCCACCCACAATGATGCAGCTGAGGTTGATCATCAGCAGCAGGAAGAACGTTGGCACCAGGCTGAACTGGAGTGTGGTGATCAGGCTGCCAATGAGCACGCCGTCCACCAGCATCAGGCGCTGGCGCATTCTGGCAGAGCGCTGTGGCAGCCAGGTCTGGCAGGCGAAATACAGCAAATGGGGCCACAGCAGCGCCATGGGCACCAGCCAGATCACCAGGGGGTGAAACTCGCCGGTCATCACTCCGGTGAGCAGTATGGCGGCACCGGCCATGTAACCCAGTACCCGGGCATGGTAGTCGGGCATGGGTGGAATGGCGGTGACCGTTTGCCGGGCATTGACGCTGGCTGTGACACCAGCCGGCATCAGCGGTACATTCATGGGTAGACCCTGATGATGCAGTGGCTGAACGGCGTATCAGGGTGGGCGCTTTGCAGGCATTCCTTGCCGGGCAGAGGCTGTGCAGCACTCATTACCAAAGTTCCCCATTTCAATAGTCGGTGGCCGTCGGATGCCGCCAGTAAAGGCCATGGTCAGGGCCTTAGGAGGCATTAACAACGCCACTACAGACTATCAGCATTTGCTGACGGTCACAATTTGTCTGTGGGCCAGTTCTGCATGGTCTGCATAGCCTGCCATGGAGATTTTTCCGGGCCAACCCCGTACCATGCCGTCTTACGGATTGACTCTTAATGACAGCAAGCGGCACCGGGAGGCACAGTGGCGGACATCGTAGAACAGATCCTTTCCCGCAGTTCGGAGCCGGCACTGACCGGGCCGGCTCCCTCCAGGGACGAGCTGGAGCCGATTCTCGCCTGTGCCCTGAGGGCGCCGGACCATGCCCAGTTGCGTCCATGGCGCTATCTGTTGATCCAGGGCGAGGGCCGTGAGAAGCTCGGCCGTGCCTGGCAGCAGGCGGTGCTGAATGAGGATCCCCAGGCCCCCGAAGCACTGCTGGAGAAGGCCCGCAAACTGCCCCTGAGGGCGCCACTGCTGATTGTGGCCATCACCAGCCCAAGGGCCCATCCCAAGGTACCCGAGATTGAGCAGCAGGTTTCCACCGGCGTCGGGCTGGGCTATCTGCTGCTGGCGCTGGAGTCCCACGGCTACGGTGCCATGTGGCGAACCGGCGCCATGGCCTACCACCCGGTGATCCGGGCGGCGCTGGGGCTGGAGGAGCACGAGTCCATCACCGGGATTCTCTACGTGGGCACCCCCAGTGCCCGCAAGAGCCCGTTGCCGAAGCCCTCCCTGAGTGACCATGTCAGCGAATGGCCCGCCCCCTGAGCACCGGCCGCTTCCGCTGGCAGGGTCTTGCCGTTTTTGCCGCCACGGTTTTGCCGCCTGACCCTTTGCCGGCCATGGAACCCGTCCCCAACCCCCTTCAATAGCGCAGCTTTCATTTCTGGCACCAGTCTTGCTTAGTTCTACACAGACGGAAAATCCCCTGTGGAGAGGCAAGCATGACCATCAACTTCAACAACGCCCTTGGCATTCATGAGCAGGCACTGCAGACACGGGTGCAGAGGGCCGAAGTGCTGGCCAATAACCTGGCCAACGCCGACACCCCCGGCTTCAAGGCCCGGGATATCGATTTCAGGGCAGTTCTCAATGAAGCCCAGGGGCAGAACCAGGGCGGGACTCTGCAGGCCAGCCGCTCTCATGCCCGCCACCTGTCCATGGGGCAGGGGGGAGCCAATGCCCCGGAGCTTCTCTACCGCAATCCGGACCAGCCCTCCATTGATGGCAATACCGTGGACAGTCAGCGGGAAATGGCCGCCTACACCCGCAATGCCATGGATTTCCAGAGCAGTTTCCAGTTTCTTAACAGTCGCTTCAAAGGCCTGGTGAAAGCCATCAAGGGAGAATAATCATGTCATTGAATCAGATTTTTGATATTGCCGGTTCCGCCATGTCCGCCCAGTCCATCCGGCTCAATACCACCTCGAGCAACATGGCCAATGCCGAGACCGCCAGCTCCAGCACCGGGGAAACCTACCGTGCCCGCAAGCCGATTTTCGCGGCGGTACAGGCCGGCCTGATGGACGGCGGCCGTGAGCCGGGCTCGCTGTTCAGCGACCGGCTGGAGTCCAGGGGGGTGCGGGTGGACGGCATTGTGGAGAGCCAGGCGGAACTGACCCGCCGCTACCAGCCGGAGCACCCCATGGCGGACCAGGAGGGCTATGTCTTCTACCCCAACGTGAATGTGGTGGAGGAAATGGCCGACATGATGTCCGCCTCGCGCAACTTCCAGACCAATGTGGAAGTGATGAACACCGCCAAGACCATGATGCAGCGCATCATGACACTGGGTCAGTAAGGCTCCGGGGAGTAACGCCATGAATATTTTCGACAGTGTCTCCACCGGTGACGTCCTCAAGGACTTCCGTCTGGAAAAAGACAAGCCCGGCGGCGGTGACAACCGGGCAGAGAACCTGGGCAAGAACGACTTTATGCAGCTGATGCTGGCTCAGCTCAACAACCAGAGCCCCCTGGACCCCCAGGACAACGGTCAGTTTGTTTCACAGCTGGCCCAGTTCAGCTCACTGGAAGAGATGCAGAAGGTCACCGGTGCGGTGGAGAACGTGGGCAGTCAGTTCCGCTCCACACAGGCACTGCAGGCATCGGCCATGGTCGGCCGTTCGGTGCTGGTGGACAGCAACATTGCCTCACTGGGCCCCGATGGCAGCCCGGTACGCGGCCAGGTGGAGCTGCCGGGCAGCACCTCCAACATGACGGTGTCGATCCTGAATCCCTCCGGAGACCTGGTGCAGCGTATGGAAATGGGCCCCCAGAGTGGCGGCAAGGTGGCCTTTGCCTGGAACGGAGAAAACGGCAAGGGGGAACTGATGCCACCCGGTGATTACCAGGTGGTGGCAGAAGGTCAGTTCTCCGGTGGCGCAGAGCAGCTCAAGACCAGCCTCAGCGCCAACGTGGACAGCGTCTCCCTGGAGAAGGGCGGCGCCATTACCCTCAACCTTGCCGGACGGGGCTCTGTCCCGCTGGGCGAAGTCCGCCAGATCAACTAATCACACAAGTCGAGGTGTTCCATGGCTTTTAATATCGCACTCAGTGGTCTCAAGGCGTCGTCCATCGACCTGGATACCACCGGCAACAACATCGCCAACGCCAGTACCGTGGGCTTCAAGAAGTCGCGGGCGGAGTTCGGTGATCTCTACTCCTCGGGCCTGCTGAATCTGGGCGGGGCGCAGACCGGGGACGGTGTGCGGGTGCAGAATGTGCGCCAGCAGTTCCAGCAGGGCAATGTCACCCTGACGGACAACGGCCTGGACCTGGCGGTGGACGGTGACGGTTTCTTCGTGCTGGACAACAACGGCGAGAGCCGCTATTCCCGCGCCGGCCAGTTCGGTGTGGACCAGAACGGGGATATCACCAACAACCAGGGCATGAAGCTGCAGGGCTTCGTGGCGGATGACAACGGCAACATCGGTGACGTGAGTGGCGACCTGAACGTGGACAGCGCCAACCTGCTGCCCAAGCGCACCACCCAGATTGACGCCAACCTCAACCTGGACTCCAGGGAAGAGGTTTTGGCCAGCCGATTCACCACTTTCGCCGCCGATGGCAGCCAGATCGGCGCTGTGGTGGATAATCCGGCCGACAAGAACTTTGACGCCAATACCTGGGAGGTGACCACGCCAGACGGGCAGACCTTCAATGTGGACACCCAGGAAGGCTCGGCAGGGGCCGTGGCCGCCACGCTCTCTGAGCAGGCCGGGATCGTGGTGGACGCCAACACCACAGCACGCCTGACAGCGGCGCAGTACCAGCCCCAGTCCGGAGACCAGCTGACCATCAATAACGTCTCTTACGATCTGGACGACGGTCTGCAGGGGGAAGCCGGCCTAGCCTCGCTGGCGGACCAGATCAATGCCGCGCCCCCACCCGGAATCCAGGCCAATATCGATGAGAACAACAACCTGCGCCTGTTCTCCGACAGCGGCGAGAGCATTGACTTCAGCTACAGCACCGTCGGTGGTGGCAGCCTGCGGGTGATTGGTGACGACGGCGGCGCCACGGACGCCACTCTCAGTGATACCAATGCCGATGCCTCGGTACGCGGTGTGCTGGATTTCACCGTGGACGACGGTTACGAAATCCTGGCCAACAACACCAGTTTCCTGATTAACCCGGATGAAGAGTTCCAGGTGAACAACGCGTTCAACCCCTCGGATCCGCGCACGTTCAACCACTCCACCTCCACCACCATTTTTGACAGCCTGGGCAACTCCCACGAGCTGAGCAAGTTCTTCGTCAAGGAACCGTCGTCCGCCCCCAATCCCTCCAACCTCTGGAGCATGTATGTGCAGATCGACGGAGAGGATGTGGGGCCGGCGGATCCGATTACCGGCGAGCCGACACAGGCCCAGTATTCGCTGCGTTTCAACAACGACGGCACTCTGGACGAGACCCTCTCCGATGAGGTGCTGGTGAGCAACTGGACGCCCCTTGACGCCAATGGCGAGCCCAATGGCGCCGCTGGCCCGAATCCCGACGGTGAGCTGCCGATTCCGGAGCCCCCGACCAGCTCCAACTTTTCCGTCGAGCTGGGCAACAGCACCCAGGTGGGTTCCGAGTTCGCGGTGAATGACCTGCAGCAGAACGGCTTTGCCACAGGACGGCTGAGCGGGCTGGACGTATCTGACGATGGCATTATATTTGCTAGATATACCAACGGAGAATCCAAGGCGCTGGGTCAGGTGGCTCTGGCCAACTTCCGCAACCGGGAGGGCCTCGCCTCCGCCAGTGGCACCACCTTCACCGAGACCTTCGAGTCCGGTAACGCGGTGGTGGGTCGGCCCAATACCGGCCCTCTGGGTGGCATTGCCGCCAGCTCCGTGGAGGAATCCAACGTGGATCTGTCGGAGGAACTGGTGGGGCTGATCGTTGCCCAGCGCAACTTCCAGGCCAACGCCAAGACCATTGAAAGCTCCGACCAGATCACACAGACCATTATCAACCTGCGTTAAGGGTCCCACCGGGGCTCCGCAGGGAGCCCTGACCACGGGAGAGCACCATGGATAAGTCCCTTTACATCGCCATGACCGGCGCCAGCCAGAACATGAAGGCCCAGCAGGCCAACGCCAACAATCTGGCCAACGTCAACACCCACGGTTTCAAGCAAGATTTCACCCAGGCCCGCAGCATGCCGGTTTACGGTGAGCATTACCCGTCGCGGGTCTATGCCATGACAGAGCGCCCCGGCACCGACTTCAGTGCCGGCCCCATGAATCAGACGGGCCGGGATCTGGACGTGGCCATTCAGGGCGACGGTTTTCTGGCGGTGCAGTCCGCCGACGGAGAAGAAGCCTATACCCGCAACGGGGAGCTGCAGATTGATGTGAATGGCATACTGCGCAACTCCGCCGGGCTGCCGGTGCTGGGCAACGGCGGCCCCGTGGCCATTCCGCCGGCGGATCGGGTGAGTATCGGCACGGATGGCACCGTCTCGGTGGTGCCTGCCGGAGGCCCGCCCGACCAGTTGCTGGAGATTGACCGTCTCAAGCTGGTCAATGCCGACCGGGACACCATTGAGAAAGGCAGCGACGGCCTGATCCGGCCCAAGGACCCGGAGCAGGGCGTGTTGCAGGCCGACGCCGGTGTGCGTCTGGCTTCCGGCTACCTGGAAGGCTCCAACGTCAACGCCGTATCCGCCATGATCCAGACCCTCGAACTCTCCCGCCAGTACGAAATGTCCGTCAAGGCCATGCAAAACGCCGACGAGAACAGCCAAGCCGTGGCACGCATATTGCAAGATCTCTGATAACGCCCCTCAGGGGGACAAAATCACGGCAACCGGTGGCAGATCCCTGCCGCCCGGCCAGGGCCCCCAGGGGCCCATCGGCCACACCGGTTAACCGTGCTGTCAGTGATCAGGAGGTAGCGCCATGCATCCAGCATTATGGGTCAGCAAAACCGGCTTAAGCGCTCAGGACAAGGCTCTGAGTACCATTTCCAACAACCTGGCCAACGTCAATACCACCGGCTTCAAGCGGGACAGGGCCAATTTCCAGGACCTGCTCTACCAGACCGAACGCCAGCCAGGCGGCCTGACCACCCAGAACTCGGAGCTGCCCTCGGGCCTGCAACTGGGTACCGGTGTGCGTGTGGTGGGTACTTCCAAGGAGTTCACACAGGGCTCACTGGATGTCACCGAACAGTCACTGGACCTGGCCATTGACGGCCGTGGCTTCTTCCAGATCCAGCTGCCCAACGGCGGCGACATTGCCTACAGCCGTGACGGCAAATTCCAGCTCAACTCCGACGGGGACATTGTCAACTCCAGCGGCAATCTGCTGGAGCCCAATATCAATGTGCCGGAAAACGCCACCTCGCTGACCATCGGCCGCGATGGCACGGTCAGTGCCATCATCGAAAACGACGCCCAGCCACAGCAGCTGGGCCAGATCCAGCTGGCGGATTTCATCAACCCCCAGGGGCTGGAGGCCATTGGCGGTAACCTCTACCGGCAAACCAATGCCAGCGGCGACCCCATCAACGGGGAAGCGGGCATCGGCGGTCTGGGCACCATTGAGCAGGGCATGCTGGAATCCTCCAACGTGGAGGTGGTGCGGGAAATGGTGGATATGATCACCACCCAGCGAGCCTACGAGATGAACTCCAAGGTCGTGTCCACCTCCGACCAGATGCTGCAGTTCATCACCCAGAATCTGTAAGCCACGGGAGAGTCGGGTCATGCAACCTTTCATGGATAACCACCAGATAGCCACCGGATCGAGAGGCAGGCTCCTGCCTCTCTTGATGCTGTGTCTGTGGCTGTTGCTGCTCAGTGGCTGTCAGGCCATGACCCGTGACAGGGCCATGCCTGATGACCCCACCTACGCCCCGGTGGCGCCGGAGAACATGAGTGCCAATGCCCCGGTCAACGGCGGCATTTACCAGACCACCCGCAACTACAACCTCTTCGGCGACAGCAAGGCGCTGAACGTGGGGGATGTGCTGACGGTGGACCTGAATGAGCGCACCAGCGGCTCCAAGAACGCCAACTCCTCCATTACCAAGGACAACGAAATCTCGACACAGGGAGGCACGCTGTTTGGTAACGACAACCTGCCACTGGCCACGAACCTGACCCAGGAGCGGGAATTTGAAGGGGCGGCGGACGCCAGCCAGAGCAACCGCCTGTCCGGCAGCATCACCGTCTCGGTGGTGGAAGTGCTGCCCAACGGTGTTCTGCGCGTGCGCGGCGAGAAATGGCTCAGCCTGACCAACGGCGAGGAATACATCCGCCTTACCGGGCTGGTGCGCCAGGAGGACATCGGCTCCGACAACCGTGTGCCCTCCAACCGCGTGGCCGACGCCCGCATGGCCTATGGCGGCACCGGTGACTTTGACCAGGCCAACCAGATGGGCTGGCTGTCACGTTTCTTCAACAGTGAATGGTGGCCCTTCTGATGGCCCACACCCGGAGTACTGTCATGTTGCGATTACCCGTTCTTGTTCTGATGTTTTGTGCGCTGGCCCTGCCCGTACAGGCAGACCGGCTCAAGGATATGGCCACCGTGGAAGGGGTGCGCTCCAACCAGCTGATCGGCTACGGCCTGGTGGTGGGTCTGGACGGCAGCGGCGACCGGGCCCCCTTCACCAACCAGACCTTCCGCAACCTCATGAGCCAGTTCGGCATCGCCGTGCCGGAAGGGGTGGACCCGCGACTGGATAACGTGGCCGCGGTGACCGTGCACGCCGAGCTGCCGGCCTTTTCACGTCCCGGACAGAACATCGATGTCACCGTCTCCTCCATCGGCAACGCCGACAGCCTCCGTGGCGGCACACTGCTGATGACCTCACTGCAGGGGGCCGACGGCCAGACCTACGCACTGGCACAGGGCAGCCTGGTGGTGGGGGGCTTTGGTGCCGACGGCGCCGATGGCTCCTCCATTACCGTCAATGTCCCCAGTGTGGGCCGCATACCCGGTGGCGCCACCGTGGAACGGGAGGTGCCCAATGCCTTCGCCCAGGGCGACACCATTACCTATCAGCTCAACACCCCGGATTTCACCACCGCCAAGCGGGTGGTGGAGTCCATCAATGACCTGCTGGGCCCGGACACCGCCTACGCCCAGGACGCCACCCGCATTGATGTGCGCGCACCCCGTGACGCCTCGCAGCGGGTCAGCTTCCTGTCGGTGCTGGAGAACCTAGAGGTGGAGCCGGCGGAGGCCCGTGCCCGTGTGGTCATCAACTCCCGCACCGGCACCATCGTGGTGGGCAAGAATGTCCGTGTCAGCGCCGCCGCGGTGACCCACGGCAATCTCAGCGTCACCATCACGGAAAACCCGGAGGCGGCGGAACAGGGGCTCTTTGCCGAGGGCGACCCGGTGGTGGTGCCCAATACGGACATCAACGTGGAGCAGGAAGACGCCCGCATGTTCCAGTTCGGCCCGGCCGTGACACTCAACGAGATCGTGCAGTCGGTGAATCAGGTGGGCGCGGCGCCGGGGGATGTCATGGCGGTGCTGGAAGCGCTGAAAACCGCCGGTGCCCTGCGCGCCGATCTGATTGTGATCTAGGGGGACAGGGCGATGATCAGCTCCAGCAATCCGCACCAGGCCCAGAGCTCCGACTACAACGACTTCAGTAGTCTGAACAAGCTCCGCGGCCGTGTGGACAGTGACCCGGAAGGGGCCCTGAAAGAGGTGGCGCGCCAGTTCGAGAGCCTGTTCCTGCATGAGATGCTCAAGACCATGCGACAGGCCAACGCGGTCTTTGCCGAGGACAACTACCTGCACAGCAATGAGACGGAATTCTACCAGGAGATGTTCGACGAGCAGCTCACCCAGTCCATGACCCAGAGCCGCAGCATCGGCATTGCCGACGCCCTGGTGCGACAGCTTGGCGGCGAACCGCGTCAGGCCAGACCCGGCAATGAGCAGGCGCTGGGCCGCTCCATACAGAATTACGACCGTTCCATGCCGCCACTCTCACAGGCCCTGCCGAAGCGTCTGGAGGAAGTGGAGCGCCTGGCGGACAGCCCCGCTGAGAAAGCGGCCGAGCCGGTGCCGGAACTGCCGGCCCGTTTCGACAGCCCCCGGGATTTTGTCCGCAAGCTGCTGCCACTGGCCAAGGAGGCGTCGGGCGACAGTGGCATTTCCCCCCGTCTGATGGTGGCTCAGGCCGCACTGGAGACAGGCTGGGGCCGGCACATGATCGAAGGGGAGGGCGGCAGCCCCAGCCACAACCTGTTTGGCATCAAGGCCGACAGCCGCTGGGGCGGTGACAGTGTGGTGATCAGCACCACGGAATTCCGCGACGGCGTGCCCATGAGCGAGAAGGCCAGCTTCCGCGCCTACGGCGATTACCGCCAGAGCTTCAGCGACTATGTGCAGTTCCTGAACGAGAACCCCCGTTACCAGCAGGTGCTGAGCCAGGCCCACGACCCGGATGCCTTTGCCCGTGGCCTGCGTGAAGCCGGCTACGCCACGGACCCGGAGTACGACCGCAAGATCCGGGGCATTATGGACGGGCCCATCCTGCGCTCCGCGCTGGATGAGGACAGCACCGGAGAGAACCCATGAGCCTGATCAATATCGGACTGTCCGGCCTCAAGGCCAACCAGACCGCCCTGAGCACCACGGGCAACAACGTCAGTAATGCCAACACCGATGGCTACAGCCGCCAGAAGGTGGACTTCGAGGCCAATGCCGGCCAGCCCAGCGCCGTGGGTTTCCAGGGGCAGGGCGTGTCCGTGGCGGACATCCGCCGGCTCAATGATGAATTCGTCAATACCCAGCTGCGCTCCGACACCACGCTGCACGGTGAAAAAGACGCACTGGTGGCCAACCTGCGGGAGCTGGACAACCTGCTGGGTACCGAGAACACCGGCCTGAGCCGTGCCATTGACGACTTTTTCGGCGCACTGAAAAGCTCCGCCGAGGACCCCGGCTCACTGGCACTGCGTGAGCAGGTCATCAGCCAGGCACAGGCGCTGAACAGCCGCTTCAAGTCCATAGACGGGCAGCTGCGGGACCGTGAAGGCACCGTGGACCAGAAACTCTCTGCCGACATTGCCCAGATCAATGCACTGGGCAAGGGCATCGTCGAGCTCAACCGGGCCATTGCCGCCGCCCCGGGCCGGGCTCAGGGCAGTGAGGCCAGTACGCTGCTGGATCAGCGTGACGAGAAACTCCGTGAGCTGTCCGAGCTGGTCCAGGTCAGCACCACCAACAACAGCGACGGTACCGTGGACGTGCAGATCGGCCGAGGCCAACTGCTGATCAGCGGCACCAACCAGGGGGAACTGCGCCTGTCCGGTGCCAGTGACCAGTCCGGCCGGCGGGAAATCCTGCTGGTCCGTGGCAGCAGCGAGAAGCTGATCTCACAGGACATCACCGGTGGCTCACTGGGGGGCAACCTGAGCTTTCGCGACAAGGTGCTGGAGCCCACCATCAACAGCATCAGCCGCATCGCACTGGGGGTGGCCGAGCAGGTCAACGACGTCCATGAACTGG
>JAWWAC010000064.1:0-16178 GCA_033721915.1 Oleiphilaceae bacterium | reverse complement strand
GCCGTCGCCATGGCCGTTGGGCCTCGCCCCCTCAGCGGGGCTGATGCCCACGTCCGCCCCCTTCACCCCCCATAACCTTTACCACCCAAAAACCCACCCACCCCGCCCCCACGGGGGGGGGGGGCGATCCGGCACACTAGCGTCCCGGGTCGGTGCAGTGGTGCCAGTAGTGGGTGAAGGCTTCCGAGGCGGTGACGATTCTCAGCCAGGCCTCCAGTCTGGGCCAGATTTCCCGCTCCGAGTCCGGACTGATGATCATGTCCACATGGCCATAGTCCCGCTCGTAGCCATAGGCACGGCCCAGCTCCCAGAGTTTCTTCTGGCGCGAGCCGATAGGTCTTATAAAGGCCTCGCAGCCGGAAGCCGGGTCCATGGTGTCGCCGCTACCCGCCAGGGCCAGCAGTGGCAGGTCCAGCTTGCCGAGGCCCCGGCTGTAGTCGGTGCCTCGGCGTGAGACCCAGCGCCGGTGGCGCTTCCAGTACAGTGTTTCGTTGGCAATGCCCGGGGGCTCGTCCTCGTTGCCCAGGTTCAGTGCCCTTGCCGGGAAGCGCCCCAGAAGCCGTGTCAGGCCCCGCAGTGCGGCATTGAGCAGTGGCCGTGTGAGCCAGGGCTGGCCCTCGCTCACCTGGCTGCCGGCGATGATCAGGCTGCCCACCCGTACCGGGTCCAGAAACTGCAGCGACAGCGCCGCCACCGTGTAAACCCCGCCGAAGGAATGGCCAAGCCAGTGCTGAGGGGCGCCATTGCCGGCGGCCACCGCCTCGGCGATGGCCGGTATGTCGTGGCGTACCAGATCCTCGATGGTCCAGTGGCGGTAGCCGTCATGGGGCTGTCCCGGGCCACCGTCGGAGTCGCCGTGGCCCCGGGTTTCGGCGATCCACACATCGTAGCCGGCGTGGTAGAGGTAGGCGGCCAGGCCCTTGCCATTGCGGGCAATCCAGAAGCGGCGGTTGGTGTAGTTGCCGTGCAACAGCACCACCGGTGGGCGGGTGGTGCTCCGGGTCACCGGCAGGCCGCATCGCCAGACGGCGAGCCTGACGCCATCGGCGGTGGGGGCCTGTTGCTGGTAAAGCAGGAGCTCACCGCACTGTTCCGCGGTGTTCTGTGGTGATGTTAACCATTCCATGGCGGTTTCTCTCCCTGTCTGCTGTCACCCCAAGCATAGCCTTAACCGGGGCCGGACTGCATCCGCTATTGCCAGTGTCCCTTATTCCGGTGCCGGCAACAGGATCTCACCGCTGAGGGTGCGGTGCACAGGGCAGCGCTCTGCCATGGCCATCATGCGCTCGCGCTCGGACTCTGTCAGGTCCCCCTCGATGTGGATGTGGCGTCGCAGCTCGTCCGCCTTGCCGTCGCGGCTCTCGCAGTCTTCACAGTCTTCGGCGTGGATCTTGCTGTGGCGGACTTCGCAGACGACCCGGTCCACGGCCAGGCCCTTGTGACGGGCGTAAATGTTCAGAGTCATGACGGTGCAGCTGGCCAGTGACGAGGCCAGAAGGCCATAGGGGTCGGGGCCCTGGTCACTGCCGCCGGCGCTGCGGGGCTCATCCGCCAGCAGTTCATGGGGGCCGGCCTGGACACGGCACAGGAAACCGTCCGCCGTACGCCCCGAGACACGGGCGCCGTCCGCCGGACGGGGTTTCTCCGGGGTGAGAAAACGCCCGGCCCAGGCGGCAATCACCTGTCCGGCGTAGTGGGCATCGGCGCTGCGTGAGAGCAGGTGGTCGGCGTCGTCCAGGCTGACGAAGCTTTTGGGGTGCAGTGCGGCGGTAAAGATCTCCTGGGCATTGTCCACGGAAACGATCTTGTCGCCCGGGGCGTGCATCACCAGCAGTGCGCGGCGCAGCTTGCGCAGCCGTCCCGCCAGGTCCTGGTGGCGCAGGTCGTCGATAAAGTCCTTGCGGATGTGGAAGGGGCGGCCGGCCAGGTCCACTTCGGCGCTGCCTTTCTCCTCGATGGTCTCCAGATGTTTGCCGAACTGCCTGAGCACATGGTCCGGGCTGGACGGGGCCCCCAGTGTGGCCAGGGCGCGCACCGAGTCGAGCCGCTCCGCCACGGCCAGAACCGCCGCGCCACCCAGTGAATGGCCCACCAGCAGCTGGGGTGCCGCGTAGTGCTCTTCCAGCCACCGGGCGGCGTCCTCCAGGTCGTCCAGATTGCTGGTGAAGTGGCTGTCGGCGAAGTCCCCTTCGCTGTCCCCCAGTCCGGTGAAGTCGAAACGCAGCACCGCGTAGCCGGCATTGGCCAGTGATCGGGTGATGCTGCGGGCCGCCCGGAAATTGCTGGAGCAGGTAAAGCAGTGGGCGAAGATGGCCGTGGCCTTCCAGACACCGCCGGCGGGCAGCTCCACGGTGCCGTTCAGTGTGTGGCCCTGGCGTGATGGAAACTGGATTGCTGTCATGGTCCTGGCTCCTGGTCGGGTGGCTCATTAACCGGCTTCGTTATTGAGACAGCCCCGTGGGGGTGGTGTTACCCAGCGGTGCCGGAATGATACGCCGCCCGTAAGCGGTGAGCAGGAAGCCGAAGGTGAACATCAGTACCCCGTAGACGGCGGCGGGGATGGACATGGTGCTGGATTCCAGCAGGCTCAGTGTGATCAGCAGGGCGATGGTGCTGTTCTTGATGCCAAGCTCCATGGCCACGGCCAGTGATTCCTTCTGGCTGAGCCCGGCGATGCGGCTGGAGAGCAGCCCCAGTGCCATGCCGCTGATATTGAGCATGGCGGTGGCAGGGCCGGCCTGGCGGGTCAGCTCCAGCAGCTGGTCACGCACGCCGTAGACCAGCCCCACAATCAGCGCCGCCAGAACCAGCCCGCCGAAGATGCTGACATAGCCTTCCGCTTTCTGGGCCAGCCTGGGGGCGCGGCTGCGGATAACCATGCCGCTGAGGACCGGGAACAGCACCAGCACCGCCAGCATGCCGATGGTCTGGTCCAGAGGCAGTGTGATGCTTTCCTGGTCCCCCATGTAGTAGGCCAATGCAAAATTGGTCAGCAGCGGCAGCGTGAAGATGGTGATCAGTGTGGCCAGCACGGTCAGCACAATGGACAGGGCCACATTGCCCCTGGCGAGCAGCACAAAGAGGTTGGAGGTGGTGCCGCCGGGGCAGCCGGCGATAATGATCAGACCCACGGCGATGGCCGGCTCCACACTGAACAGGGCAATCAGCGCCATGGCGATCAGTGGCATCAGAACGATCTGGGCCACGGTGCCCACCACGATGCCCTTGGGGTAGAGGGCCACCAGCTTGAAGTCCCTCAGGCTGAGGGTCATGCCGATGCCGATCATGATGATAAACAGGGCGATGGGCAGGCCGATGGATATCAGCGGGCTGGCTTGCATGGGGATTCCTTATTGTTGTTTGTTGGTGAACAGCGTCACAACTTACAACAGCACGGCCGGGAACTGAACAGAAGGTTGAAATGGGCGTTTTTTTGCAGCGGCTGTGTTACAGGGCGACCTTGTGTTCCAGCAGGTATTCGTAGGCATCGAAATCACGGCTCTGGGGCTGTGAATCTCCCGCCAGGGCCTTTTCCCTGGCCTTGTGGATCTGCTCCAGTGCCTTGAGCACCTGCACGCGGGTTTCTTCCCCACAGCGGTCGTCTTCGGACATCAGCTGAAGCTGCCTGGCGAAATGCTGGCTTTGCCAGTTCAGTTCCTGCTGCATCAGCAGAAACTCCTCCAGCTCCGGCAGTGCGCTTTGCAGGTTGTTCTCCGAGACGTGAAGCACCCAGCGTCGCAGTCCGGCGGTGAGCAGCCCCGAAGTGCGGATCAGCCACCAGAGCTGTTCGATGGCGTAGCGCAGTACCCGGGTCTTGTGGTTTTTCGCGTGTTCACCCAGGTAGGGAGCCAGCTGCACGGTGCAGATCAGCCACTGGGCCAGCACGTCGTAGTCCCTGAGCAGCACCCTGGCGTGGTCCGCCAGCGAGCCCTGTGCCTGGCTGGAAGGCGCCAGGTCCAGGGCCCTCAGGCGCACCAGAAGGGCATTCATGACCTTGGGAAGGAAGAGTTTTTCATTCATCTGCAGCACGGGGATCAGGTTTTTGAGATGGCGCCTGAGGCCGTCTGACTGCTTGCTGCGGAGGGGGTAGAGTGTGTCGGCGATGGCAATGATCTGACCCTTCAGGCCCAGCTGTTCCCGGAACAGGCCCCGCGGGTAGCCGGTGCCATCACAACGCTCGTGGTGGTCCAGTATGGCCTGGCCCGCATCCCCGGGGAGATTCTCCGTGGCGTCCATGATCCGCTGGCCAATCACGGTGTGGCTCTGTATGGCGCGCCAGTCGGCGGGGCTGAGTCTGTCCTTTTTGGCCAGAATGGCCGGGTCGATATGCAGCATCCCCACATCGTGCATCAGTGCCGCCACAAACAGCAGGTTGCGCTGCTCGCCGTTCAGACCCAGGTCACGGCACAGCACCATGGACAGCCAGGCGCAGAAGAGCCCCTTGTGGTACTCCTCCGGCAGTTGCATGGCCATTACCGTGAGCTTCTGGCGCAGCAGGGGGAATGACAGGGCGTAAATGGTGCCGGCACGCAGGTCCAGGCGGCAGTGATCCGCACCGGCATGGAGCTGGGAGAAATCCCTGTGGCCTTCCACCAGTCCCATGATGTCCTCGTACAGTTGCCTTGGCTCCAGTTGCCCCTCCAGGTCCACCTGTTTTTCCATGGGGGTCAGCAGTCGGTGCTGGAGGATTTTCTGGGCCGTGACGCTGTTAATGGGTGCGCCTTTTTTCACCAGCAACAGGCCCCTGGCGTTGACAATGTCCTGGCTGGCCAGGACCGTCTTGCTCTGGTTGACCTGTGACAGGTGGTAGGTATAGGCGTCGTGGTTGGCTGGGGCGTTGCTGGAAGCAGTCATGTCGTCCTTTCCTTAGGAAACCTGCAAAAATCAGTTTTAAGCATAGCAAAGAAGCGACAAAAGTCTTCTTTAACCGGTGCGCGCTGCCCATGATGTTTCAGTGGGTGGCCTGTCATGAAAAAGCCGCTGGTAACAGCGGCTTTACAGGGTGCCTCAATGGCCATTCAGGCATTCAGCCACACTTGGAGTCGCCGCAGGACAGGCAGGTGTGGCAGCCGTCCATCATGACCACGGCCTTGGTGTGGCACTTGCCGCACACCGTGGCGTTTTTCGGGTAGCCGGTGTCCCCGCCCGGGGCCTGGCTTTCCTGGTTCTCGAAGGCGGCCTTCTTCTCCGCCAGGATGCGCTTGGTCAGCTCGCTCATTTCCTCGGTTTCGATCATGCCGATGGCCTTGAGGTGCTTCTCGATTACGGAGCCGATTTCCGCCACCAGTGAGGGCATGAAGACACCCCCTTTCTTGAAGTAGCCGCCGTTGGGGTCGTACACCGAGCGCAGCTCCTCCACCAGGAAGGTCACATCCCCACCTTTGCGGAACACCGCCGAGAGCACCCGTGTCAGGGCGATGACCCACTGGAAGTGCTCCATGGACTTGGAGTTAATGAATACCTCGTAGGGGCGGCGCACTTCGTGGTCCGTGCCCTCGTTGAGGATGATGTCATTGATGGTGATGTACATCGCATGCTCATCCACCGGGGGCTTGATCTTGTAGGTGGTCCCCAGCAGGAACTCCGGCCGCTCGATGGTCTCGTTCATGTACACCGGCTTGGGGCCTGTGGTCTCCGCCGCCGCTTCGTTGGCCGCGTCGTCCTTGAGGACCCGCTGTGCCGTGATTTTCTGGTCGATCTTGATAGCCATGGTCATTGTCCTGTGCTCGCTTGCTGGAATCAGTACTTGCCGTAGGTGCCTTCTTTCAGGGCGTCGAAGAGGTTGGCGGCGGTGTGCATCTCGCCGTCGTACTCCACTTCCTCGTGGCCCTTGGCCTTGACGGTGGTGCCGTCTTCCAGTGTGAATTCGTATTCCGTGGCTTCCAGGTCCTTCTGCTTGACCAGCACGCCCTGGAAGGCTTCCGGGTTGAAGCGGAAGGTGGTGCAGCCCTTCAGCCCCTTCTCGTAGGCGTACATGTAGATGTCCTTGAAATCCTCGAAGGGGAATTCCGTGGGCACATTGGCCGTCTTGGAGATGGAGGAGTCCACCCACTTCTGGGCCGCCGCCTGGATGTCCACGTGCTGTGTCGGTGACACATCGTCGGAGGTGGTGAAATAGGGCGGCAGCCGCTTCTCCGGCTCGTCGGAGAAGGGCATGGCACCGGGGTTGATCAGGTGACGGTAGGCCAGCAGCTCGAAGGAGAACACGTCTACCTTCTCTTTGGACTTGCGCCCTTCCCGGATCACGTTACGGGCATAGTGGTGCGAGAAGCTCGGCTCGATGCCGTTGCTGGCGTTGTTGGCCAGTGACAGTGAAATGGTGCCGGTGGGGGCGATGGAGGTGTGGTGGGTGAAACGCGCCCCTTTCTCCGCCAGCTTCGCCACCAGTTCCGGCTCCAGGTCGGCAATGCGCTGCATGTAGCGGCTGTAGCGGGCGTGCAGTACCCGGCCCTTGACCTTGTCGCCCACCTTGTAGCCGTCGGTGCGCATTTCCGGGCGCAGTGACAGCATCTCTTCAGTGACCTCGAACTCCTCGTCCATGATGGGGGCGGCGCCTTTCTCTTCGGTCAGCTCCAGTGCCTGGCGCCAGCCTTCCAGTGCCATTTCCCGCACCACTTCCTCGGTGAATGCCACGGACTCGGTGGAGCCATAGGGCATGCGCAGCATGGCCAGCGTGGAGCCCAGGCCCAGTATGCCCATGCCGTGGCGGCGCTTGCTGGTGATTTCCTTCTGCTGCTCTGGCAGTGGCAGTCCGTTCACTTCCACCACGTTGTCCAGCATGCGGGTGAAGATGCCCACCACCTTGCGGTACTTCTCGTAGTTGAAGCGGGCCTTGTCCGTGAAGGGGAATTCCACGAATCGGGTCAGGTTCACGGAGCCCAGCAGGCAGCTGCCGTAAGGGGGCAGTGGCTGCTCGCCACAGGGGTTGGTGGCGCGGATTTTCTCGCAGAACCAGTTGTTGTTCATCTCGTTGACCTTGTCGATCAGGATGAACCCGGGCTCGGCGTAGTCGTAGGTGGCGGCCATGATCTTGTCCCAGATCTCACGGGCCGGCAGTGTGCGGTAGATGCGGCAGGCCACGCGGCCCTGGGCGTCGCAGACGTACTTGTCCCGCACCGGGAAGTCCCGGTAGACAAACTGGCTGGGGTCATTGAGCTCCATGTTCTCCGCTTCCACTTCCTTCTGTGTCACAGGGAAGGAGAGCTGCCAGTCACTGTCTTTGCGCACCGCTTCAATGAAGTCCTCGGTGATCAGCAGTGAGAGGTTGAACTGGCGCAGACGGGCGTCCTCGCGCTTGGCGCTGATAAAGTCCAGCACATCCGGGTGGTGCACATCGAAGGTGGCCATCTGGGCGCCACGGCGTCCGCCGGCGGAGGAGACGGTGAAACACATGCGGTCGAAGATGTCCATAAAGGACAAAGGGCCGGAGGTGGTGGCGCCGGCGCCGGCCACATAGGCCCCTTTCGGACGCAATGTGGAGAACTCGTAGCCGATGCCGCAGCCGGCCTTGAGGGTCAGGCCTGCCTGGTGGTTCTTGAACAGGATGTCGTCCATGGAGTCGTGCACGGTGCCGGAGACGGTGCAGTTGATGGTGGAGGTGGCCGGCTTGTGGGCCTGTGCACCGGCATTGGAGACAATGCGGCCTGCAGGAATGGCGCCATTGCGCAGTGCCCAGGTAAAGTCCTTGAACACCTCGGCACGCTTGTTCTTTTTCTCCACCGAGGAGAGCTCTTTGGCCACCCGGGCATAGGTGTCCTCGATTTCCCGGTCCACCGGCTCGCCGGACTTGGTCTTGAGCTGGTACTTTCCGGTCCAGATGTCCACGGAGGTTTCCTGGAAGGGAATGTCGTTGGTCATGTCTTGTACTTTGGCGTTCATTGTCAGGCCTCAACTCATACTAAATGTGGCACAATGCCGTTATTCCCGGGCCGTTGTGACAGCCCTGACCGGCGTCAGTGCCTGTGAATCGGCAGTCCATGCCGGGCGTCGTTTCTGGCACTACATGTAGTGTTCCGGTGTGTCGTCTCTGTGTACCCCTGCACGGGCAGGCACAGGGGGTCACTAACAGCGAAAAAGGGGAGTGAACGCAAGCTGTGAAGGCCGGGAATCAGGGGCGTGGCAGCATTCCGCGGAATCGGTCCGGTACAGGCTGCAAGTCTGGTTGACACCCGGCTCATTTTCTGGCGAACCCCAATATAGAGTGGTTTTTGTTGTTAGCGTGCCCCTATATTGTGGTTTCCGGTGCGTGGCTGTCAACTGAAAAACACCCCGGGCCGGGGTTTTTTAGGGCTCTTTTTACAGGCTCTGGGGCGCAGCGGTGCGCGGGCCGCGCCAGAGCGGCGCCCACGGGTGAAAAAAACATTCCGTCGACTGATAAGGACGATTCAGTGACCACAATATCTAGTGTTGCCCTGATAGCCTCCACAGGCCGCAAGAGCGCCCTGGGCGCCCTGATCCGGCCGCTTCTGGTGCTCAGTCTGCTGGCCGCGGTGGCGGGTTGCACCAGCACCTACAAAGACTTTGAGAAACCCCAGCAAAGCGGTGAGGTGAGCGACGACCGGCCACTGGCTTCTTTCAACCGCCTGATGGCGGAGTCCCTGCCCATGGTACGCCACAGCCTGGAGCAGGCACTGGACCTGGAAAAGGACTTCAGGCCCATGGCCTTTGCCCTGTCACGGCAGGGGGGTGTTCGCCCGGTGAGCATACTCGGTGCCACGGCACGGGACGATGAGGCCCGGCTGAATTTGCTGTTCAACAGCCTTGAGGTGATGACCCGTGGGGACGATATCGTGGCCTTTGTGGTGTATGCCACGGGTTCCGGTTATCTGGTCAATACCCCCACCGAGGATCAGGTGCTGGTGGCGCACCTGGAGCATCACTCCGGACGGGCTGTGCTGCGCCGCCTCAGTTACCGCCATGAGGAGGGCCGGGTGGAATGGGGCGCTGAGGATGTGGATGGCAGCGAGGCGCTGATTTTTACCGATTCCCAATCACAATAAGCACCGTGACGGTGTGAAGCGAGGTCAAGAATCCATGAACATCATCTGGCTGAACCGGGCCAGTGTCCAGGAGCCGCTGGAGTACCGGTCCTTTGCCGGTCCCTGGGGGGAAATGCTGGGGATCTGGCACGGGGAAGGGCTCTGCCGACTGGCCTTTGTGGACTCCGGCGAAAAGCGTGAACAGCTCCTCAGCGATGCCGGTGCCTATTGGCAACGTCCAATCAGCACCATGGACGGCCATGACAACCGGTTCCGGCGGCTGGAATCCCAGGTGCAGAACTGGCCACAGCGTCCGGACAGCGGCGTGCCGGTGCTGGAGGTGATCGGTACCGGATTCCAGCACAGCGTCTGGCGTCTTCTGCTGCAGTCCGCCCCGGGGCAGAAACTGGGCTACGGCGCCATGGCGCAACGGCTGGGCTGCCATGGTGGCGCCCGTGCTGTGGGTCAGGCGGTGGCGGCCAACCCCATTGCCCTGCTGATTCCCTGCCACCGGGTGCTGCCGGCCTCCGGTGGTGTGGGTCAGTATCGCTGGGGGGCACACCGCAAGGAGGATATTCTGGCCACGGAGCAGGAAACGGTGATGGTCTAGTGCCGCTCGGCGTTGAGATAGCGGTGTCTGAGACTGAGGTTGGACAGGGCCCGGAAAAAGGTGAAGGCAAAGCCCAGCATCAACAGCAGTGCCAGCAGCGTGAAAAACAGCTCCGGCCAGAGCCCCCGGGACTGGTGAAACTGCCAGGCGGACAGGGCGGCACCCAGATGCTCCACCAGAAGGTAGAGGGTGATGGCGCTGCCCAGCAGCACGGAAACCACCTGGCTCATGATGATCAGCATGGAGGGAATGGTGGCGGTGTGGCCACAGTGACCGCACTGGTAACGGTCCGTGTACTCCGGTTCATTTTCACTTTTCACCGGGTCCATAAGCCCCTGGCGACATTTGATACAAACCAGCATGAGACGGTTCCGAAACTTGGGTGTGTCACAGTGTAGCCCCGGATCGGGGCACCACCAAGTGTCTTCTGTGCGGTCTGGGTAATGGGTCCGGTTTCCGCGTCCGGGGTGCCGGCGCCGGGCTCTGGTGGCGCAATCAGCTGTTGTGTTCCGGCGGCAGTACCGAGGCCCTGGTGCGGGCGCTGATGGTGACCCGGCTGCCCACTTCCAGTGGGTCATGGCTGGGGGCAATGGCACAGTAACGCCGGTGCTCGTCCTGGACGATGTAGAAATAATCGTGGCCGCGAAACTCCCGGTCGATGACCCGTGCGCTGGGTGTGCCGCTGGCCAACTGGCTTTCCGTGACGGCGTTCAGCCTGAGGTCCTCAGGGCGCACCGACAGCGTCACCTCGCCGGTCATGGGCACATTGAGGTGCACAGGGCCGATGGGTGTCTGTGCCTGGTGGCCGCTGGCGGTGCCCTGGAGCAGGTTGGTGTGGCCCAGGAACTCCGCCACAAAGGCGTTGCTGGGCTCCTGGTACACCCTCTGGGGGGTGTCCATCTGGATCAGTCGGCCTGCGGCCATGACTCCCACACGGTCGGCAAAGGTCAGTGCCTCGGCTTGGTCGTGGGTGACCAGCACCACCGAGGTGCCGGTGCGGCGGAACAGATCCCGCACCTCCTTGCGGGTGGCCTCCCGCAGGGCCGCGTCCAGGTTGGAGAAAGGCTCGTCAAGAAGCACCAGTTCCGGCTCCGCCGCCAATGTCCGTGCCAGCGCCACCCGTTGCTGCTGGCCCCCCGAGAGCTCGTGGGGAAGGCGTCCGGCAAAATCCGCCAGCCCCACCATACCCAGCCATTCAAGGGCCTTGGCGGGTCGCTCGCCACGGGGCACATGGCGCATGGCAAAGGCCACGTTGCGCAGCAGTGACATATGGGGGAAGAGGGCGTAATCCTGGAACACGATGCCGATGTTGCGGTGCTGTGGCGGCAGGAGGGTGATGTCACGGCCGTGCAGCAGCAGAGAGCCGGTGTCCGGCTCCTCGAAACCCGCCAGCATGCGCAGTGTGGTGGTCTTGCCACAGCCGCTGGGGCCAAGCAGCGCCAGTATTTCGCCGTGGTTCAGTGAGAACGACAGATCCGACACCGCCTGGAAATCCCCCTTGCGGTAGCGCTTGCCGAGGCCGGAGGCCACCAGCAGTGGTGTCTTTGCCGGCCCAGGACGGTGATGGCTGGCTGGGGATGCCATGGCCCTGCTGTCGGGTCTTTGTGATTCATCGAACATGGTTAACGGTTTCCTTCACGCTGCAGCACCATACCCACCGAGAGCCCTGAGAAAATCACGATGGCGGCGGCAAAGGGGGCCGCCTCCGCCATCATACCCTCCGAAGTGCGACTGAACACCGTGACCGCCAGGGTGGTGTAACCGGTGGGGGCCAGCAGAAAGGTAATGGGCAGCTCTTTCATGCAAAACAGGAAGACCAGGGCAAAGGACGCAAAAAGGCTGCGCCTGAGCCCGGGAAAGATCACATGGAAAAAGGTGCTGACGGGGCCATGGCCCAGTGAGTGGGCCGCCTCCTCCATGTTGGGTCTGGCCTGCATCAGTGCGCTGCGTACCGGGCCCAGTGCCAGGGCCAGTGTGGCCAGTGTCCAGCCAAAAATCAGCAGTGTCAGAGTCTGATAGAGGAATGGGGCGGCCTGCAGGGCAAAAAACACCAGCGCCAGCGCCAGTGTCAGCGGTGGGATGGCGTAACCCACATAGGCGGAGCGCTCCACCATCGAGGACAGGCCGGAGCGGTAGCGCACCGAGTAATAGGCCATGGGCAGTGCAGCGGCCACCGCCAGCATGGCCGCGGGGGCGGCGGCGGCGGCGGAACGGGCAAAGGTGGCCGGCACGTCCAGGAAAAAGCTCAGATCCGGTGGTGCCATCAGCAGCCAGTAGCCCAGAATCATCACGGGCAGGCCAATGGCGGCGGTAAAGACGCAGCCCATGTACAGGTAGGCCGGCCAGCGCCAGAGCCCCAGCTCACTGGGCGGTGGGGGCCTGGCCACGCCGCGGCCGACACTGGCCAGACGGCGACGGCGCAGAACCAGGCTCTCGGTCATGACAAAGGCGGCCGCCACCGCCAGCAGCATCAGTGACAGCCAGGCGGCGTAGATGCGGTCGAAGGCGCCGGCGTACTGGTTGAAAATGGCGTAGCTGAAGGCCTCGTAACGCATCAGTGAGACGGCGCCGAAATCCCCCAGCACATACAGGCCAATAACCAGCCAGCCGGCCATCAGTGAGGGGGCCAGCTGAACCAGAATCACACGGCGGAAGATCTGCCCGGGGCCGTAGCCCAGGCTGCGGGCGCTCTCCTCAAGGCTGGCATCCAGCCCCAGCAGGGTGGCTCGCAGGTTGAGGAACAGGTAGGGAAAGGTGTACAGGCTCAGTGCCAGTGTGGCGCCCCAGTAGCCTTCGATATTGGGCAGCTTCCAGCCAAAGAGCTGGGCCAGTACACCGTAGTGGCCGCCCAGCCCCATCAGTGCGTAGGCCATGACATAGCCGGGCACCGCCAGTGGCACCACACCCAGCACCGTCAGCAGGCGTTTGTAGCGGATTCGGGTGCGGGTGACGATCCAGGCCAGCGGCAGTGACAGGGCGGTACTGATTACCAGCACCCCCAGCACCAGGGACAGCGTGTTACCCAGCAGGGTCAGGTTGCGCGGGCGCAGTACCAGTGACTGCACGGTGGCCGGGTCCGCCTGCAGGGCCCTCAGAGCCAGGTACACCAGTGGCAGCACCATGCACAGGGCCGCCACCAGCGAGGGAAGCAGTATGTAGAGGGGTACCCGTCTGGTCATGAATGCTCGTGTCTGGACTTTAAATCAGGCCGGCCTCCCGCAGCAGGCCCAGTGTGCCCTCAAGATCGTCCAGGTCGTCCAGGTTGATGCTGGGCGCCACTTCAAGCAGACGGTCAAAGCTCTCGAGCTTTGCGTTCGGCTCGACATCGTCAATAACCGGGTACTCGTAGACGTTGCTGGTGAAGTATTGCTGGGCTTCGGGTGAGAGCAGGAAACGGATAAAGGCTTCCGCTTCGGGCTGCCTGTCAGAGCCGGCAATGATACCGACGCCGGCGACGTTCACCATATTGCCGATGTCCCCCGGCTGGAAAAACGCCTGTGCAGCCGGGAAATCGGAATCGTTCTCACTGGCTCGCGGGAGATAGTAGTTATTCACCAGTCCGAAGTCAATCTGCCCGTCCGCAACCCCCTGTACCTGGGTGCTGTTGTTGCTGAACACCTGGGTGTCGTTGTCTTTCATGGCCTTGAGCCATTCCAGCGTCTTTTCATCACCGTGACGCAAGCGCATGGCGGTGACAAAGGACTGAAAAGAGCCGTTAGTGGGCGCCCAGCCGACACGGCCGCGATACGGCTCACCGGTCAGCTCGAAGACCGTCTCCGGCAGGGACTCTTCCCGGGTGCGATCTGGTGAATAGACGAAGACACGTGCGCGACCGCTGGCCGCCACCCACTGGCCGGTGGTGCTGGTATAGATAGAAGGAAGGTCCTGATAGATTCCCTCAGGCAGCGTCTCCAGGAGCCCTGCCTTGGACAGTGAGCCCATGGCGCCGGCGTCCTGGCCCCAGAAGACATCCGCCGGGCTGTTCTCGCCTTCTTCCTGCAGCAGGACCGCCAGCTGTGAGGTGCCGCCATAACGGACATCCACCTGGATACCGCTTTGCTGCTCGAACTGTTCCACCATGGGCTTGACCATGGACTCGCCGCGGCCGGAGTAAAGGGTGAGGGTTTCACCACTGTCGCAGGCGGTGATCAGCATCAGCAGTGACATCAGCAGTGAGAAAAGGGGCAAGCGTCGTGTTTGTTGCATAATGCACCTCGATAATTGGAGTCTTGAAAACGCGACGATTATTATGTAAATGAGAATAATTTGCAAAAAGAATCTTGCCGTTTGCACCCAAAGACTGGGGCCTGGCATGGGCCATCGGGCTATCACGGGGTGGTAAAATCGCGATGTGCTTGCGGGGAACCCGGAGGAGAAAGCAGGGCATTGATTATCGTAGAAAACGTCCTGGGCTGCTACTATCCGTTCTGTAAAAACAAGAGACACGTCGAACACTATGAGTGAGCGCAGAGAATTTATCAGGACAGCACTGAATGCCAGGGTCATGGTGCGCCATGACCTCATCGGCCGGGAAATCTACCAGACAGGGGACATTTCCGACGGTGGTATTTATGTCATTGTGGAAAGCGGTGAGTTTCCCCCCGTTGGCAGTCTGGTGGAGGTACAGGTTCAGGGTCTGCCTGAAGAGGCCCCCGTGCTGACCATGAAAGTGGTGCGCCGTGGAGAAGATGGCTACGGGCTGTGCTTTGTGTGAACCCTGTCCATCCAGGCATGCCTGAACTCCAGTAGACTTCCCGTTGCCATGTTCAATGGGAGTTGCGATTCCGGTGCCCTGTTTTCGCCCTCTGACACACCTTTCTTTCCCTGTCCCGGTGCCGCGCTGGCCAATGTGGCAAGGGTTGCCATGGTTTATCGCCCTGGCCACCATGCTCGGTATTCCCGCCTGCGCCAGCCACTATCAGCATTACACCGCCTTTGAAGCCAGTAACGCCAACGGAGAGGTGCGCTGGCATCGCCTTCAGTGGCAGACAGTGCGCTACCCGTCCTGGGACTGGCGCAGTGACCGTGCCACGGCCGTCCGCCTGGAAAGCCAGTGCAGTGACCGGGTCTGGCTGCTGCTGGACCCTTCCGTGGCGGCGTCCACCCAAGGGCAGGCGGCGTGGCACAGGGGCTGCGTTGGCCAGGGCATTGTTGCCTGCGGCGATCCGCAGAGGGACCGGGCTTCTGGTACGGATGCACCGGTACAGCCGGATACCGTCTGCATGACACTCACGGATGAGGCCGGCGCCCGGCGCATTATCGACCTGGAGCACAAGGCCCTTCTGACCGTCAGTTGTTATCCCGCCGGTCCCGGCTCCGGTGAGGCGACCGGGGAGGGCATGGATGGCATGAAAGGCGAGTACCCGAGAGCCTCCGTGGTGCCTTACCCGGTGCGTATTCGCCGTGCTCCCGCCGGTAGTCATGAATGGACCGTCCCCGAACTCAACCGGGGCGCCTGCGACTGACGGTGAACCAGGCTCTCTCGACCGACGTAAGGGAAGCAACAATTCGGGATTTTTGTCATTGTTTTGGCGCAGAAAAGAAGAATTCGCGCCAGTAAACCGGCAACATCTCTTAATGGGCCGTTACAATTTTCATCCTGCCGGTAACCAAGGCGAACGTCACAGCGCTTGTGGCGGGGATGATTCGTGAAATACTGTAATACAAAGGCTGTTACCCAGTTCGGGGATGCGGGAATGGCTCTCAGCGGTTGTTATCAGAGGTGTCATCATGGGCGTTCGTGGAAAGAAACTGTCAGTTCAGGAGTTGCAGTTGGGGATGTTTGTCTCTGACCTGGACCGTCCGTGGCATGAGACACCCTTTCCGATCCAGGGGTTTGTGATCCGCAAGCAGGAGCAGCTGGATCAGCTCAATCGCTACTGCCGCACCGTTTACGTGGATGTGGCGGAATTGCGCCCCCAGAGTAAAGTCGAGCCACGCAAGCCGGGCACTTCAGTCGGCAATGTCCTGAAGCTGCCGGCCATTCAGATTCGCAACCCCAGGAATTACACCCACAGCGAATCCCTCAGTGAGGGTATCCGCCACGCAGACCATCTCCTGGAGGATCTCTCTGGCTCCCTGACCCATATCATGGACAGCCTCAAAGCCGGAAAGCTGCCTTCCTTTGCCAGGGTGGCGCAGGGGGTGCAGCAGATGTGCGAGAGCATTATCCGCAACCCCGATGCACTGCTGTGGCTAAGCCGGGTTCAGCATCGCGACCAGTACAGTTATCAGCACTCACTCAATGCCACCATCTGGGCTCTGGTGCTGGGCCGGCAAATGGGGCTGGAGCCGGACGTGCTGGAACACCTGGGTATGGGCACACTGCTGTGCCATATCGGTAAATCCAGGCTGCCCAGGGCATTGCTGGTGGAAGAGTCTGCCCTGTCCGGAGAGGACCTGCCCCGATACCAGCGGTACGTGACCATGGGAGCCAAAATGCTGGAGCAGGCCCGGATGCCGAAGGTGGTAATCAATATTGTGCAATACCACCGGGAGCGTCATAACGGGCGTGGATTCCCCCAGGGGGTGAATGGCGAGCAGATCCCCCTGCTGGCCAAGCTGGCCGGTCTTGTGGACCACTATGAGGG
>JAWWAC010000063.1:0-16486 GCA_033721915.1 Oleiphilaceae bacterium | reverse complement strand
GTGGCGACTGGCCATCAATCCGGGCAATCCCTTCGCCTTAGGACAGGTTGGTGCCACTACCTTTGTGGGACTGACGGGAAACCCGCCGGCGGGTCAGGTGACCTTGCTGGGACTGGTGGGCCCTTATCTGCGCCGCTGCCAGGGCCAGTCCGGCCCCACGGAGGCCCGCAGCTACCCGGTGCCACTGGGGTTTGCCGTGGAGCAGGCCAGCCACCGGCGCGATTTCCGCCGAGTCCGTTGCCACCGGGAGGGTCATCAGCTCTGGCTGGAGCAGGCCCCCAACCAGAGCTCCGGCATGCTCAGCTCCGCCTGCTGGGGGGACGGACTGGTGCTGATACCGGAAAACCAAACTTTGCAACAAGGGGATGTCGCCCCCTATTTCCCCTTCAATGAACTGCTGTACGGCTGACAATGCCCGGGAGTCACACCATGCTCAAGGTTCTGTTTTTCGCCAGCCTCAGGGAAGCGCTCGGACAGGATCAGCTGCGGCTGGACAGTCACCGTGCCACCACCGTGGCCGAGCTGAGGGAGGCCATGCTGGCGGACCACCCGGAGTGGAAAGACAGTCTCACTCAGCCAAAGCTGATGGTGGCCGTCAACCAGTCCATGGGGCGCGACGAGACGCCATTGAAGGACGGCGACGAAGTGGCCTTTTTCCCACCCGTGACCGGAGGCTGATGTGATCCGCATACAGCAGGAGGACTTCGACAGCGGCGCCGAACTGGCCCGACTGGAAAGCAGCGGCACCGGCACCGGCGCGGTGTGCGCCTTCACCGGCCTGGCCCGTGAACACGGCGACCGGGAAGGCGTCTCGGCCCTGTTTCTGGAGCATTACCCGGGCATGACCGAGGCGGCCATCGGGGAAATCCTCAACGAGGCGCGCCAGCGCTGGACACTGCACCAGGTGCGCGTTCTGCACCGGGTGGGCACCCTGACCCCCGGCGAGCGCATCGTCTTTGTGGGCGTCGCCGCCAGCCACCGCAGCGACGCCTTCGCCGCCTGCCAGTTCATCATGGACTACCTGAAGACACGGGCCCCCTTCTGGAAAAAAGAAGTCAGCACCGAAGGCGAACACTGGGTCGCCCAGAAGGAAAGCGACCGCCAGGCCAGCCAGCGCTGGCAGGACAAAAACCGGCCGTAACGCTCAGAGGCCGTTTTTTTCCGCCAAAATAGCCCCTCTAACGCCCAATAACCCGCCAGAAAAATAATTTTCCCTTTAAAAACAGATCCCTGACCTGGTCCGACCCGCCAGAACCGCCTCTATGGTGGCAAGAGTGACAGGGCTTTCACCGGCTGAGGTGGCTCAGCTTCAGAGCGAACTCCCCGGGCGGCACTGAGCGCACGCATACAGCCCCCTGTCCGGCCAGTATTTGCCAGGACAAGGGGGATATACTTACTGTGAGTCGCGGGAGAACAGCAGCAGGTTAGGGGAGCCGGTGCCTGCATTGCTGAGGCGGTCCTGGGTGGCTTTGCTGATCAGCGCTTCGAACACTTCAACGACGGCAGCCTGCGGATCCGCATTCAGCACCAGGGCGGCGGCGCCGGCCACATGCGGTGAGGCCATGGAGGTGCCGGAGAGGGTCTGAGTACCACTGTTGGTGATGTAGTCCGCTGAAACGATGCCGGAACCCGGTGCGAAAATGTCCACGCAGTCGCCAAAGTTGGAGAACGAAGAGCGGGCGTCGTTTCTGTCGCTGGAGCCCACGGTCATGGCTTCGCTGACCCTGGCCGGTGAGCTCTGGCAGGCGTCTTCATCCTCGTTGCCCGCCGCCACGGCGTAGAAAACTCCCGCTTCAATGGAGTTGCGCACGGCCTCGTCGGTGGCTTCACTGGCGCCACCACCGAGGCTCATATTGGCCACCGCCGGGCTCTTGTGGTTCTCAGTCACCCAGTCGATGCCCGCCAGCACAAAGGAGTTCAGCGTGGTGGGACCGCAGGAGAAGACCCGCACCGGATAAATGGTGGCCTGTTTGGCCACACCGAAGTCCGTCCCCATGGCGGTGCCGGACACATGGGTACCGTGGCCATTGCAGTCCTCGGTGCCCAGCAGCAATCCGCTGTCCGGCACGCTGTTGAAGCCCTGGCCGACGCGGCCTTCGAACTCGTTGTGGGAGGCATTCAGTCCGGTGTCAATTACGTAGATATTCACGTTTTCGCCGGCCCTGTCATACACATAGCGCCCGTCCAGGGGCAGCTCCCTCTGGTCGATGCGGTCCAGCCCCCAGATGGCGTCTTCCTGCACCGTTTCGGACAGGTGCATGTACTGATCCGGCTCGATAAAGCGCACCCGGGGGTCGGCGGCCATGGTGACCGCCTGGCTGCCGGTCATTTCCACCGCAAACCCCTCCAGTGCGTGCTGGTAGAGCAGGTCAAAATCTCCCCCATAGGCGCCGGTCAGCGCCTTTGCCAGCTCCCGGACACTGCTGTTGTCCGCCGCCTCGTCCTGAAGCACCACAATGTAACGCTCCGCCAGGGCCTCATCGCTGGATACAGACAACAGCGAGGCGGAGGCCGCGCCCGCCCCGATCAACAGACACAGAGACATCAGTAACCGCTTCATTTCAAGCTCCTTGTTGGCTGTTATGGATCAGAGACAGGCCCCGGATCCGGTCATCCGCCCTGGGAAGACTGTTACAGAATGTGAAAAAGTTCACGAAAGCATAATCCTCCCCCGAGGTCTCTTGCAAATGACCAGTATCTTGCAATCCCATTGAGACAGCACCGACCAGGGATAAAGACGGTCATCAAGGTGAGTAACAGAGCAAGGTGAAGAGAGGAAGAGAGTATGGATTGAGTGAGGGCCTGCCCTTTACAGCAGGCCGGCGGGGAGAAGATCAGCGAATGAACCGGACGGTTCATCAGCCCAGTCTTTCAAGATCTTCCGGTCGATTGATATTGAGGAATTCATCGGCGAACTCATCGCAGTCCCACCACTGCACGGGCAGTTGCGCCACCAGTGCCCGCACCTGGAACTCGCCCCTGGACAGCGCCTGGTCAATGGCATCGAGACAGGTCAGCGGGAAGTAGCCGTGCAGTGGCTGGTAGCCAGTGGCCAGTTGACTCAGATGGGCCACGTCCGGCGCCGTAGCAGCCGCGCCGGCCATGCGCCGGGCCCAGGCCGCAGAGACCAGAGGCGCATCACAGGGCGCCACCAGCACACCCTGGCAACCCCGCTCACGGGCCCAGAGCAGTCCTTCATAGAGACCTGCCAGAGGGCCACAGTCACTGAAGCGCCGGTCCGCCAGAACCTCATCGCACCATGGCCGGTACTGGGACTCCCTGCGGTTGGCACTGATGGCCAATGGCCCCACAACCGGTCGCAACATTCGCGACAGCGGTGCCACAAAGGGCTCACCCGCCACCGCCAACAACCCCTTGTCGCAGCCGCCAAGACGCTTTCCATGGCCACCGGCAAGAATCAGCCCGGCCAGTTCCGGCGGAGTCTGTTGTGCTGTCATTCCCTGTCTCCGTCTCTGCCAGCAGGGCGCGGCCCTGGTGTCCCGGTTTTCAGTCCTCTCTACAAACAACAAAGCCACCCGAAGGTGGCCTAGCAAACCCGGCCGTTAGCCGGGGAACCGGGAAAGGTTTCAGAGGTTGCTGTCGAGAAACGCCGTCAGCTGGGACTTGGACAGGGCACCCACCTTGGTGGCGTCCACATTGCCGTTTTTGAACAGCATCAGCGTGGGAATACCACGGATGTTGAACTTGGGCGGTGTCTGAGGATTCTCATCGATATTCAGCTTGGCAATTTTCAGCTTGCCTTCGTAGCTGTCGGCAATCTCTTCCAGTACCGGGGCGATCATCTTGCAGGGACCACACCACTCGGCCCAATAGTCCACCAGAACCGGTGTGTCGGACTTCAGCACTTCGTCTTCGAAGGAGCTGTCTGTTACGTATACTATGTTGTCGCTCATGGTACTATCCTGACTGACATGAATGATTGGCCGGGCATTGTGCCGGGCGAGGCCACAGTGAACGCACTGACCGGGGGTTCCGTAACACCCCGTACACTGTGACAGGAGGCGGAGCCTGCCGTTACAATCGGCTCCGTCCCCGAACCAGCCGCTGTGACGCACAGTAGAATATAAGGCCTGCCAAGAGGATTTCAAGACTCGTGTCCATACCCCGAACCGTCAGCCCCTCTACCGTTACCCCACCGGACGGCCATGATAACCCGGATCTGCTGGCAGCCATAGACCTGGGTTCCAACAGCTTCCACATGGTGGTGGCCCAGCGGGTTCAGGGAGAGATCCGCACCCTGGAAAAAATGGGGGAAAAGGTCCAGCTCGGCGCCGGCCTGGATGCCCGCAACTACCTCACGGAAGAGTCACAGCAGCGGGCCCTGGAGTGCCTGCGTCGCTTTTCACAGCGCATACAGGGCATGGCGCCGGGTTCCGTGCGGGTGGTGGGCACCAATGCCCTGCGGGTGGCTCGCAACGCCCAGCGCTTTGTGCTGCGGGCGGAGGCGGTGCTGGGCTGTCCGGTGGAGATTATCGCCGGCCGCGAGGAGGCACGCATCATCTACCTGGGGGTGGCCCATACCCTGGCGGACGACCTGGGCCGGCGACTGGTGGTGGACATTGGCGGCGGCAGCACCGAGTTTATCATCGGCGAACGCTTTGAGCCCCAGGAGACGGAGAGCCTGCACATGGGCTGCGTCTCCTTCCGCAACCGCTATTTCCACGACGGCCGCATCAGCCGCAAGCGCATGCAGCAGGCCATCACCCACGCCCGCCAGGAGCTGCTGAATATCCAGCGCCGCTACCGCCGCCTGGGCTGGCAGAGCTGCATCGGCTCTTCCGGCTCCATCAAGTCCATCGAGAGCGTGCTGCAGAGCCTCAACCTCAGCCCCAATGGCATCACCCTGGCCAGCCTCAGGGATCTGCGCCGGCGTCTGATCGATATGGGTCATGTGGGGCGCCTTGAGGAGCTGGGGGTGCGCAGTGAGCGACAGAGCATCTTCCCGGCCGGTTTCGCCATCCTCTATGCCGCCTTCGAGTCACTGGGCATTGAGCAGATGCACTACGCCGACGGTGCCCTGCGTGAAGGCCTGCTGTACGACATGGTGGGGCGCATCGAGCATGAGGATGTGCGTGAACGCTCCATTTCGGCGCTGCAGGAGCGTTACCGGGTGGATACCGCACAGGCGGAAGCGGTGGAGCGCACCGCCCAGATTGCCCGCAGCCAGGTGGCCTCGGACTGGTCACTGAGCTCGCCCTACTTCTCCAACCTGCTGCGCTGGGCCAGCCGGGTGCATGAGGTGGGACTGGCCATCAGCCACACCCAGTACCACAAGCATGGCGGCTACCTGTTGCAGTACTCGGATCTGCCGGGTTTCTCACAGGACGACCAGGAGGCACTGGCCACACTGGTGCGCAGCCACCGCCGCAAGTTCAACAACGCCGTCTTCGACACCCACGCCGAGGAGGACATTCTGCCTCTCAAGCGTCTGGCGGTGATTCTTCGCCTGGCGGTGCTGCTCCAGCACGGGCGCAACCACGATGACCCGCCCCCCTTTACCCTCAGCGCCGGCAACAACCGGCTGACCATTGAGTTTGACCCCCAGTGGCTGGAAGACCACCCACTGACAAGGGCGGATATGGAGTCCGAACGGCGCTACCTGGAGAAGGCGGGGTTCAGGCTGCTGATACGGCCTGAGAGAGATCAGAACAACGGCCAGGAGTGACGGAGCCCAGGCCATTTACCCCAGCTCCGCCTCCAGGTTCTCGATTTCCTCGGTCACCGCCAGCCAGGCCTCTTCCGTCTCCTCAAGGCGGGCCTGGAGCTGCCCCTGGTGGCTGAGCAGTGTCTGCAACTGCGCCTTCTGGTCCGACTCGTACAGGACCGGGTCCGAGAGTTGCTGCTCCAGCTCCGACAGCTCTTTCTGCAGTGCCTCCAGGGTCTTTTCATGCTCGGCGGCCTTGCGCCGGTAGGGGCTGATCTTCTTGCGATGCTCCGCCTCGGCGCGCTTGCGGGCCTTGCGATCGTCAGGGCTGAGACCGTCTTCACCGGCGCCACCGGCAGCGGTGCCGGCTCTGTCCGGCCGGCCCCCTTCAACCGGTGCGGAGTCACTCGTCTCTGGGGAGCCCTCAGAGAGCCACCGCTCGTACTCCTCCAGGTCTCCGTCGAACTCACTGACCGTTCCGCCGGAAACCCGCCAGAAGGTGTCCACGGTATTGCGCAGCAAGTGCCGGTCGTGGGAGACCAGCACCATGGCCCCGGCAAAGTCCTGCAGGGCATAGGCCAGTGCCTGTCGCATCTCCAGGTCCAGGTGGTTGGTGGGCTCGTCCAGGAACAGCACATTGGGCTTCTGCCAGGCGATAATGGCCAGTGCCAGCCGGGCTTTCTCGCCGCCGGAGAAGTGGCGTATGTTGGCCATGGCGTCATCCCCCCGGAAGCCGAAGCCTCCCAGGAAGTTGCGGATGGACTGCTCGGAGGCCTTGGGGGAGAGACGCTGCAGGTGGGTAAAGCCGCTGGCGCCCAGATCCAGCTCATCCAGCTGGTGCTGTGCGAAATAGCCCGGCAGAAAGTGCTCGCCGGGGGTGCGGTCGCCTTTGATCAGCTCCCGTGATCCGCGCAGTGCGCCGATCAGCGTGGACTTGCCGGCGCCATTGGCCCCCAGCAGTCCGATACGGCTGCCGGGCATCAGGTTCAGGTTGATGCCCGACAGCAGCGGCTTGCCGTTATAGCCCACGGCTCCGTCACGGATGCTCAGCAGCGGTGTGGAGACCTTGTCCGCCGATGGGAAGCGGAACTCGAACCGGGAGGCGGCGTGCACCGGCGCCACCTCCTGCATGCGCTCCAGCGCCTTGATACGGCTCTGGGCCTGCTTGGCCTTGTTGGCCTGGTAACGGAAACGGTCCACAAACCCCTGTATCTCAGCCACCCGCTTCTGCTGCTTCTCGTGCTGGGCCTGCTGCAGTGCGAGCCTCTCCGAGCGCTGCTTCTCGAAGCTGAAATAGTTGCCCGTATAGGCAAACAGCTGATGCTGCTCGAAGTGCATCACATGGGTGGCCACCCGGTCCATGAAATCCCGGTCATGGGAGATAAACAGCAGTGTGCCCGGGTACTGCTGCAGGCGGTTTTCCAGCCAGTAGCAGGCCTCGATGTCCAGGTGGTTGGTGGGCTCATCCAGCAGCATGACATCCGAGGGCATCATCAGTGTCTGGGCCAGGTTCAGGCGGATACGCCAGCCACCGGAGAAATCACTCACGGGCCTTTGTGCGTCCGCATCCACAAAACCCAGACCCCGCAGCAGCTGTTGGGCCAGCCTGGGGGCCGCCCAGGCCTCCAGTGTGTCCAGGTCGCCATGGATGCGGGCCAGTGCCTGGTGGTCGTCCGCCGCTTCCGCCCGGGCCAGTTGCCGTTCCAGTTCCCGCAGCTCACGGTGCCCGTCCAGCACAAAGTCCAGGGCGGTGCGGTCACTGCCCGCCACCTCCTGGGCCATGTGGGCCAGGCGGCAGCCACCGGGCAGTGAGATGCTGCCACTGTCCGGCGTCAGATCCCCCAGGATCAGCGAAAACAGGCTGGATTTTCCCACGCCGTTGGCCCCCACCAGAGCCACTTTCTGGCCGGGCTGGATGGTGGCCGTGCTGTGTTCTAGCAACCACTGGCCACCGCGCTGTAAACTGAGATCTTCGATTTTTAGCATGGCCGCATTTTACAGGGAATCGGTTATTCATGATACGCCAGCATCCCCCCCACGGGCTGGAACTGGACAACCCGCTGTGGCAGATGGCCGGGCGCTACTGGCAGCGGCCGGCCTTTGAATCCGCCTGCCTGGCGGCCCAGTCCGATGGCTGGTCCGTCAGTCATATACTGGTGGCCCTGTTCAGTGCCGCCGAGGGGCTGTGGTGGGACGCCCGGGAGCCGGAACCCATCCGCCACTGGCGCGAGGATGTCACCGAGAGGCTGCGGGCACTGCGACAGTCGCTGCACCGGGAGGCCACCGCCGTGGCGCCACTGCGACAGGGTTGCAAACAGGCCGAGCTGGAGTCAGAACGGGTGGAGCTGGCCTGGTGGTACAGCCTGATGCGTGATGGCAACCCCCACTGGCGGGCGGCACAGACACTGGCCTTTGCCGGGCGCGTCAGTGACAATCTCCAGCAGCTGTTCCAGGACGCCGGCGCCCTGCACGCCCGGCGCATTGCCACCGCCATCAGCCACGGAGCCACACACTCATGATTCGTCCCGGCATCCTCACTGCGCTGGCCCTTGCCCTGGCACTGATACTGGCCGTCATCGCCTTTGCCAGCCACCACAAGTCCGACGGCCCGAAACCGCTGCCCGCCTTTGAGGAAATCATCCCACTGCCACGGCTGACCAGCGACCAGCAGGCTCCCGAGATGATCTTCCGCTGGCGGGACTCCAGCGGCACCCTGCACTTCAGTGACCGTGCGCCGGATGACTACCCCTCCAGGGCGATTCCTTTGGACGATCGGGTCAATTCCCTGCCCTCGGTGCGTCAGTAGAATGAATAGTGCGTAACCCCGGTTGGCCGGGGTCCCCAAACAGGTTATGGTTCCGTTTCTCCAATCAATCGCAGCAGGAAGGTTTCATTATGAAAAAAACACTGATTGCCACGGCAGTGGCAGGCCTGATGCTGGCGGGTTGCGCCGACAGCGCCGATAATCAGGAAAAATCCGTCACACTGGACACGGAAGAAAAGCGCACGGGTTATAGCATGGGCATGACCTTCGCCAACCGCATGAAGAACGACCTGCCGGACATCGAGGTGGAGGCCTTTCTGCAGGGCGTGGAAGATGGCCTGGAAAACAATGAAGCCCTGATGAGCGAAGAGGAAATCCGGGAGACCCTGCAGGCCTTCCAGCAGAAGATGATGGAACAGCAGCAGCAGGCCCAGCAGGAGCAGCAGAACCAGCAGAGCAAGCAGGCCGAGGAAAACAAGGCCCGTGCGGAAGAATTCCTGGCGGAAAACGCCAAACGCGATGAAGTGACCGTCACCGACAGCGGCCTGCAGTACGAAGTGCTGGAAGAAGGCGACGGCGCTTCACCGGATGCCACCGATACGGTGACCGTGCACTACACCGGCACACTGATCGACGGCACCACCTTCGACAGCTCCCGTGAACGCGGCGAGCCGGTCAGCTTCCCGCTGCAGAACGTTATTGCCGGCTGGACCGAGGCACTTCAGCTGATGGAAGAAGGCGCCCGATACAAGATCTACCTGCCGCCTGAGCTGGCTTACGGGCCGGGCGGACAGGGCAGCATTGGACCCAATGAAGCCCTGATTTTTGATGTGGAACTGATCAGCGTGGATGAGTAAGCCCGACTGAACGTAAAAGACCGGCCAATGGCCGGTCTTTTTTTTGTCCGTTTTGCGCTTTTGCCCGCTTTGCGGCCCGGGTAACCGGGAAGGCTCTCAGGCCACCTGATTGGCGTGGGCGTTGTGCAGCGTCTCGATCAGCAGATCTTCCAGCTCGAACCGCTCTTCCATCAATTCCCCCAGGTAAGAGACACGGCCTATCATGGCCCTCATGTCCTCCTCGTTGGGCTCGCTCACGTCCAGCAGGTCGTTGAAGGCCAGCATTTCCTGGGTGGTCTTGCTGATGCGGGGGTAGACCTTCTTGGCCATCTCCAGGCCACCGTCGTTGAAATCACGGGCTTCCTGAATCAGGTGCTCGTAAACCTCGAAGTGCCCTGCCGAGACATAGTCCAGCATCAGCTGGCAGAGCTCGGAGAGCTGCTCGAAAAGCGCCTGTGGCTGGGCACTGTCGGCGCCACTGAGGCCGCAGTAGCAGACAATCAGCTGCTGGCGCTCTTTCAGCCAGCGGTCAATCAGCTCGCTGACACCACCCCAGCGTTGTTTGGCGTCTTCGCAGTCACCCAGCATACGGCCCCCTTCGGCAGTATTGGTTTGTTATTGGTTCGGATTCGCAAGGATCAACTTACCCCAAAGCCGACGTGGCAGCAAGCCAAAGCATCAGGCTCTGGCAGCACTGCCACCGCGCACCAGGAGGTAGCCCCCGGCAATGGCGGTGACCGCAAAAAACACCCAGGTCCAGCCGGGAATGGACAGCCCCAGAAAGGTCCATTGCACCTCGGCACAATCGCCAGTGCCCTCAACCGCCATCTGCACCAGATCCATCAGCGGGAAGGTCTCACGCAGGTACTCGTAACCAGGGCCACAGGGGGGCACCTCCTCCTCCGGCAGACTCTGCAGCCACAGCTGGCGCCAGGCCAGGCCCACTCCGGTGAGGGAAAACAGCGACACCAGAGCACCCCAGGCCCGAACGCCCCAGCCACGGGGATGAAGCAGCGCCGGCACCAGTGCCGCCAGGCCCGTGGCGATCACCGCCGCCCTCTGCAGCATGCACAGAGGACAGGGTTCCAGGCCCATGACATGCTCCATAAACAACGCCACACCCATCAACAGGCCGCACAACAGTGCCACACACAGAAACAGCCACCGGCTCATCGCCATTGTATTACCCCCTGAGGCGGGAAGACGCTAAACTGGCAGCAAGTCATTACTGCCAACAGTTATTACAGGACGGTCCCACTCATGAAACCCATTGTCACGCAAAAGATCGGCCGGCTGACCAGCCTGGTGTTGCTGCTTTTGGCGCTTAGTGTAACCAGCCAGGCCGCAGAAGAAAAAGAAGAAGCGGGCCTCGCTGACGGCTCTTCCTACATGGACATGACCCCGGCCTTTGTGGTGAATGTCCAGCCGGAGCAGAGGGAGCATATCAGCTTCCTCAAGGCCGAGGTGACACTGCGCCTTGAGGACGCCACACAGGAGGAGACCGTGGAGAAACACCTGCCCTGGCTGCGCCATGAACTGGTCACCCTGTTCAGCCGCCAGAAACTGAACGAGGTGCAAAGCGCCAGTGGGCAGGAAAAGCTGCGCCAGGAGGGGCTGGAACGGCTTAACCAGCGCCTGGAACAGGAAGCCGGCGAGGCGATGCTGAAGGATCTTCTGTTTACCACCTTTGTGCTTCAGCGCCGCTAGGTGAACCCCGGAGCCCTTGCGAGCCCCTCCAGGACCTGAGCGACGATCAGGCGATGTGCCGCACCGTGTCGTTCCGGAGGCCCTCCGGGGCGGGCAGGACTGACTCATCCGGCGCCTGCTTTTACACTACTGAGCCGTGCACCACAGCCCCCCGGCTGCGCTCAATCAGGCCATCTTCCCAGCCCCCCTCCCAGGCGGCAGCCACCACTGCACCGAGGTAGGGACAGCTGTCACGCACCATGCCCATGGTGCCCGCCAGATAGCCCTGCTCATAGGCCTTGCTCAGGGACTGGAGATCCCAGCTGAGGGGTTTTCTGGCCGGCTTTTTCGCCCCAGGCGTCCTGGCCGGCAGCGGCGGGGCCAACGGGAGTGGCGTGAGCGTCACGGTCTGGCGGTTCTGTCCCTTCTTTGCCATCGGATCCACTCCCTCCCGGCGCCTTATGGCTTCAGAGGGAAATTAGCACTCACGGAGAAAGCCCCACAAGCGCTCAGGGCAAGGGCTTTGGTAAAGCTTGAACCCGGTCCGCAATCATTGCCGAAAACGTGGTCTCAATCATCCAGGTAGCGGGCGAGGAAGGCTTCGAAGGGCTCGCTTTCCGAGGCTTCCAGTGCCACCTGCTGTTGCAGCGACGCTTCCGCCTGCTGCTCCATGGTGCGCTGCAGAACCGGGGAGAGGCCCCGCTGGCGCAGGCTGTCCTGGTGGGCCCTGGCCTGGGCCAGCCCCCAGCCCACAAAACCCTCGCCCTGCTCTTTCATGGCCTTCAGCACACGGGCCGAGGGCAGCTGCCGTGGATCTTCCAGGCGCTGTCGCAGCGCCGCCAGCGCCGTCTGATAGTCGTCGTCGTGGGGCAGCCGGCTGGCCAGTGCCGACAGCCGGTCCAGTGTCTCAAGGGCCATCTGGGTCACCGTCCTGTCATCCCGGTCGCACAGCCGCAGTGAGGGGTCACGGCCCGAGGCCACCACGTCCCGGAAGGCGTTGTCCAGCTTGTCGCACTCCTCGTCGCTGATCGGTGGGGCATCGTTGATGAGACAGTCCAGCAGGAAGAGGTCGAGAAAATCCAGCTGCTGGGCATTGAGCCCCACCGGCGAGAACGGGTCCAGATCCAGGCAGCGCACTTCCACATACTCCACGCCGCGCTTCTGCAGGGCATGCAGGGGTTTCTCACCCGGGTAGGTGGTGCGCTTGGGGCGCATGGCGCTGTAATACTCGTTCTCGATCTGCAGCACATTGCAGTTGATCTGGATACGCTCGTCGTCCCGGAACAGGCCGATCTGCTCATAGGGGGGCCAGGGGGTGTGGATGGCCCTGTCCAGTGTGCGGGTGTAGGTCTCGAGGTGGTTGAAGCAGATATCCAGCGAGGATTGGGCCTGGTTGTTGTAGCCCATGTCGCTCATGCGCAGGGAGGTGGCGTTGGGGCTGTGGAAGCTGTCCCGACCGGCCTCCCGCAGGCTGTGCTGGCGACCGGCCAGGAAACTGGCATCCAGGGCCGGCGAGCTGCCGAAGAGCAGCATCAGCAGCCAGCTGCGGCGGCGGAAGTTGCGGATCAGCCAGAAATACTGCGCGGTCTTGAAATCCTGCAGCGGCTGGCTGTCACCCAGCTCCCCCTGCCAGCGCTGCCAGAAGCTCTCCGGCAGGGAGAAGTTGTAGTGCACACCGGCGATGCTCTGCATCACCCGTCCGTAACGCACCGCCAGCCCCTGGCGGTAAACGTACTTGAGCTGGCCCACATTGGAGCTGCCGTAGCGGGCCAGCGGGATGCTCTCTTCACCGTTAATGCGACAGGGCATGCTGGTGGGCCAGAACAGCTCGTCCCCCAGTTTCATCTGCACAAAGCTGTGGATGTCCGTCAGTGACTGAAGCACCTCGCTGGTGGAGCTGCACACCGGGGTGATCAGCTCCAGCAGCGCCTCGGAGTAGTCCGTGGTAATGGCCGGATGGGTCAGCGCCGAGCCCAGTGCCCTGGGGTGGGGGGTCTGGGCAATATTGCCCTGACGGTCCACCCGCAGGCCCTCTTTCTCAACGCCCTTGAGAAAGCCGTCCCAGCCCTGTGCCAGTACCCGGTCAAACGCTGCCTGGCGCTCTTGCTCCATGCCCTGCTCCCAATGTGTTCTGTGGTTGAATCCACGGCCGCCGGCGCACCGGAGGCGGTTTATTTTTTACGGGCACCGGCCAGGGCGCTGGCCAGAGCACCGCCCATGGCCGTCACCGGCTGCTGCGGGGCTTCCTTGCGGGGCTGGCCGCCGCGAGCGCCTCGGGATTGTCCAGTACCCTTACGACCGGCGCCGGCGCTGCGATGACTGCCATCGGCATTTTCCGGGTCCGGCTCATCGTCCAGGCGCATACTCAGACCAATCCGCTTGCGGGGGATATCCACGGACATCACTTTCACCTTGACCACATCACCGGCCTTGACCACCTCCCTGGGGTCCTTGACGAACTGATGGGACAGGGCGGAGATGTGCACCAGCCCGTCCTGGTGAACCCCCACATCCACGAAGGCACCGAAGTTGGTGACATTGGTGACACTGCCCTCCAGGGTCATGCCCGGCCTGAGGTCCGTGAGTTTTTCCACCCCCTCCTCGAAACGGGCCGCCTTGAACTCCGGGCGCGGGTCACGGCCCGGCTTCTCCAGTTCCGCCAGAATATCCCGGACCGTGGGCAGGCCGAAGCGCTCGTCCGCCAGGCTGGCCGGGTCCAGCCGGCGCAGGCTGTCGCTGTCGCCGATCAGCGAGCCCAGTGGGCGGCCGGCCTTCTGGGCGATGGCCTCCACCAGCGTGTAAGCCTCGGGGTGCACCGATGAGGCATCCAGTGGATTGTCCCCCTGGGTCACCCGCAGGAAACCGGCGGACTGCTCAAAGGTCTTTTCCCCCAGGCGGGCCACCTTGAGCAGCTGCTTGCGGTCCCGGAAGGCGCCGTTTTTGTCACGGTGGGCAATGATATTGGCGGCGGTGACCGGGTTGAGGCCGGAGACACGGCTCAGCAGGGGTGCCGAGGCGGTGTTGAGATCCACCCCCACGGCGTTCACACAGTCCTCCACCACCGCGTCCAGTGTGCGGGCCAGCTGCACCTGTGAGACATCGTGCTGGTACTGGCCCACGCCGATGGACTTGGGCTCGATCTTCACCAGCTCCGCCAGTGGGTCCTGCAGTCGGCGGGCAATGGACACGGCACCGCGGATGGTCACATCCAGGTCCGGCAGCTCCCGTGAGGCGAACTCCGAGGCGGAGTAAATGGACGCCCCGGCCTCGTTCACCAGCACGCTGGTGAGCTTCAGCTCCGGGTGCTGCTTGATCAGATCCGCCACCAGCTTCTGGGTCTCCCTGGAGGCGGTACCGTTGCCGATGGCCACCAGCTCCACCCGGTGCTTGCGACACCACTGGGCCAGCTGGTCGATGGAGGGCTGCCACTGGTTTTTCGGGGCATGGGGGTAGATGGCCCCCTGGTCGCAGAACTTGCCCGTGGCATCCACCACCGCCACCTTCACACCGGTGCGCAGACCCGGGTCCAGCCCCAGTGTGGCCCGCTGCCCGGCGGGGGCGGCCAGCAGCAGATCCTTGATGTTGTCGGCGAAGACCTGGATGGCCTCTTTCTCGGCCCGCTCACGGATACGCCCCATCAGCTCCGTCTCCAGAGTGGTGGAGAGCTTCACCCGCCAGGTCCAGCGGCACACCTCGGCCAGCCATTTGTCCGCCGGTCGCCCCTGGTCCCGGATGCCGGCGTGGGCGGCCACCTTCAGCTCCGCCGGATGGGGGGTGCGCCGGTCCGCCTCCGGGTCCCCCACCTGGATGCTGAAGGTGAGTATGCCCTCGTTGCGGCCCCGGAAAATGGCCAGGGCCCGGTGGGAGGGCACCTTCTTGAGGGGCTCGTCGTGCTCGAAATAATCGCTGAACTTGGCCCCCTCGGTTTCCTTGCCCTTGCTCACTCGCACCTGCAGCACCCCCTCATTCCAGAGGTAATCCCGCAGCTCACTGAGCAGGTCCGCCTGCTCGGCGAAACGCTCCATCAGTATGGAGCGGGCCCCTTCCAGGGCCGCCCTGGTGTCCGCCACGCCCTTGTCGTCACTCACATAGGCCATCGCCTCCTGCTCCGGGTCCAGACCGGGGTTGCCGTAAAGGGCATCCGCCAGTGGTTCCAGCCCCGCCTCGATGGCGATCTGGCCCTTGGTGCGCCGCTTGGGCTTGTAGGGCAGGTACAGGTCCTCCAGGCGGCTCTTGCTGTCCGCCTCGCGGATCTCTTTGGCCAGGGCGTCGGTGAGCTTGCCCTGCTCTTCAATGCTGGCAAGGATCGTGGCCCGGCGGTCTTCCATATCACGGCGGTAATGCAGCCGCTCTTCAAGGGCACGCAGCTGGATGTCGTCCAGTGAACCGGTCACCTCTTTGCGGTAGCGGGCAATAAAGGGCACCGTGGCGCCCTCATCCAGCATGGCCACGGTGGCTTTGACCTGCTCTTCACGGATGTTCAGTTCCTGGGCGATGCGCTGGTAAAGGGTGCTCATGGGGGCTGGACTTCCTCGGGTTTGCAAAGTGGGGCTGAAAAGTGGCGCCTGCCTGTTGCGCTGCCAAAACGAGCCAAAGCAGGTCAAAGCGGATCACAACCGGCAGCCGATGGCGCATTATAGCCTGTCCTGCCCGGCCCGTTCATACCCCTCTTTGGTCGACACCCGCCCATGGCCTCTACCGGGGACAGGGGGCCGGAGCGGATTGTTACATCCACAACACCACAGGTTTTTCCCGCCGCCGCCGGTGGTACAATCCTCCCCCAGTTCCTCACCCCAGTCAGGTCGCGCCGTGTCCCAGCTCAACCCACGCCAACAGCAAGCCGTGCGCTATATCGATGGCCCTTCACTGGTGCTGGCCGGTGCCGGCAGCGGCAAGACCAGCGTGATCACCCGCAAGATCGCCTACCTGATCGAGCACTGTGGCATACCGGCGCGGCATATCGCGGCCGTGACCTTCACCAACAAGGCCTCACGGGAGATGAAAGAGCGGGTCGGCAAGCTGGTCAGCAAGCCCGCCTCCCGGGGGCTGACCGTGGCCACCTTCCACAACCTGGGCCTGACCATACTCAAGGAAGAGCACGACCACGTGGGCTACCACCCGGGCTTTTCCATCTTCGACGCGGAAGACGCCCGGGCGCTGCTGCGGGACCTGCTGCTGCAGGACGCCCAGGACAGCGGCGACGAGGCGGGAGATGCCCAGATGCAGATCTCGGACTGGAAAAACGCCTGCCTGCTGCCCTCACAGGCACTCAGCCAGGCCAGGGACGCGCGCGAACAGCGACTGGCGCTGGTCTACCAGCGCTACGGGGAGTACCTGAAAGCCTACAACGCGGTGGATTTCGACGACCTGATCATGCTGCCGGTGATGCTCTTCCGGCAGAACCCGGACGTGCTCACCAAGTGGCAGGCCCGTATCCGCTACCTGCTGGTGGATGAATACCAGGACACCAACCTCAGCCAGTACGAACTGGTGCGGCAGCTGGTGGGCCATCGCCAGGGGCTGACCGTGGTGGGG
>JAWWAC010000062.1:0-16616 GCA_033721915.1 Oleiphilaceae bacterium | reverse complement strand
CGCGCCCTTGAGGGCCTCGGCGATGCGGTCACGGTCTTCCATGGCCGACTGACGGCCGATTTCCGGGTTGGCGCCGGCACCCAGGCCCTTGGTGATGTTGCCACCGAGCTGGATCACTGACTTGGCCTCAAGATCCTTGAGGGCCTGTGCATCGGTGTTGGCGCAGATAAACTCCACCCCTTCGATGTCGCTGCAGAGCATATGACGGACGGCGTTACCGCCGCCGCCACCAACACCCACTACTTTTATGACTGCGCTTTGCTGAACATTATCGACGAGTTCAAACATTTTCCCTTCTCCTTTGCCGTGCTGTTGCGGCTTGATAACCGCTTTTTTTAATCCAGAATGGACTGCGTGTTTGTTTCAACGGTGACGGACCTGCCGACACCGGAGACTGCTTGGTATCTAGAAATTTCCGGTAAACCAGTGCTTGATCCGCTCCAACAGTGAACTTGTGGGTTCGGCCCGGGACACGGGTCCCTGCCCCAGATCCATCTGCCGGAAGCCGTAGATCAGCAAACCGACACCGGTGGAATAAATCGGGCTATTGACCACCTCGGTCATGCCCTTGACCCGCTGCGGCGACGCCAGCCGCACCGGCATATGAAAGATTTCCTCCGCCAGCTCCACCACCCCTTCCATCATGGAGGAGCCCCCGGTGAGGACCACGCCCGCCGGAATCATCTCCTCGAAGCCAGAGCGTCGCAGCTCCGACTGCACCAGGCTGAACAGCTCCTCGTAGCGGGGCTCCACCACCTCCGCCAGTGACTGCCGGGAGAGATCCCGTGGCGGACGATCACCGACACTGGGCACCTTGATGGTCTCCTCGGCGCCGGCCAGCTGGGTCAGTGCGCAGGCGTACTTGGTCTTGATCTCTTCGGCGTTCTGGGTGGGTGTGCGCAGCGCCATGGCGATGTCATTGGTCACCTGGTCCCCGGCGATGGGAATCACCGCTGTGTGGCGAATGGCACCGCCGGTGAAAATGGCGATGTCGGTGGTGCCGCCACCGATGTCCACCACGCACACACCCAGCTCTTTTTCATCTTCCGTGAGCACCGCGTAACTGGAGGCCAGCTGCTCCAGGATGATGTCGTCCACATCCAGTCCGCAGCGACGCACACACTTGTCGATGTTCTGGCCGGCGTTCACGGCACAGGTCACCAGGTGCACCTTCGCCTCCAGTCGCACACCGGACATGCCCAGTGGCTCCTTGATGCCTTCCTGGTTATCGATCACGAATTCCTGGGGCAGGATATGCAGGATCTTCTGATCCGCCGGAATGGCCACCGCCTGGGCCGCATCGATCACCCGGTCGATATCCGCCTGGGTCACCTCACGGTCGCGGATGGCCACGATGCCGTGGGAGTTCATGCTGGCCACATGGCTGCCCGCGATGCCCGCGTAGACGGAGTGGATGCGGCAGCCGGCCATCAGCTCCGCCTCCTCCACCGCCCTCTGGATGGCCTGGACCGTGGTTTCGATATTCACCACCACACCCCGCTTGAGGCCCTTGGAGGGGTGGGAACCGATGCCCACCACCTCAATGCCGCCATCCAGACTGCGTTTCCCCACGATGGCCACCACCTTGGAGGTGCCAATATCGAGTCCGACTATCATGTTTTCTGCGTCTACCGCTGACATGAGTGATTTCCTGCCATTTACCATGTGTGATCGCCGCGACTTGCGACGGTCTCCGTTTCGCGCCACTTCACCGACAAGCCATTGTCGTATCGCGCATCGACTCTCTCCACGGACGCCGCCACTGCAGACAGATGGCTGTCGTAAACCGCGAGAAAGCGTTCGAACCGTTCGTCCACCCGGTCACGTCCCAGTGCCAGTGTGATGCCGTTATCCAGTTGCAGTGTCCAGGCGCCCCGGTTTTCCAGTGACATGGACGCCAGCCGCAGATCCAGTGGTGCCAGCTGATCGGCAAACTGCCGTGCCCGACCGAGCACTTCCCGGGCTTTGGAGCGGGGTCCGCTGAGAGCGGGGATGGCTCCTGCAGTGCGGGAATCCAGCGGTGCAAACACCTCCCCTTCCCGGTTGAGCAGAGAGCGCTCATTCCAGTAGGCCACCGGGTGCTGCTCGATCACCTCCACGCTTAGCGTGTCCGGCCACTGGCGGCTGACCGCCGCGCTCTGGACCCAGGGCTGGCGTTCCAGCCAGTCTTTCACCTGGGAAAGGTCCGTGGCGAAGTAACTGCGCCCCTCCCAGGGGGCCATGAGTGTGGCCAGTTTCCCGGCATCCAGCCGCTGCAGGTCGCCCTGGACGGTGACCTGCTGGATATCCCGGTCCAGCAGCGACAGCCCGGCGCTGACCCCCCAGGGGGTCAGCCCGGCCAGCAGCGCCACCACGCCGCCCAGGGCCACACGACGCCATGGCACCCGTCGCAGACCGCCGCCAACCAGCCCGCCAAACACGGACAGGGCGGATGGCCCCCTGGGACTGGCCTGGGTGGCTCCCCGGCCGGGGACCTTGCGCTGGCGTGTCTCACGGGCCGCCGGATGGCGGCTTTGCGGATAGAAACTCATGCCCTCACCTCCGGAGCGTCCTGCAGTATGCGCACCACCAGCTCGGCAAAGCCGATGCCTTCCGCCCTGGCGGCCATGGGCACCAGGCTGTGGTCGGTCATGCCGGGCACGGTATTGATCTCCAGCAGCCACAAAGCGCCATCCGCGTCCTGCATCAGGTCCACACGGCCCCAGCCGTGGCAATCGAGTTCCCGGAAGGCGGCCAGTGACAGCTGCTGCAGTGCCTCCTCACCGTTGTCATCCAGTCCGCAGGGAATGCGGTACAGGGTGTCGTCGGATTCGTACTTGGCTTCAAAGTCGTAGAACACATGGTCCGTGGCCAGGCCGATGGCCGGCAGCGCCCGGTTGCCGAGTATGCTGACGGTAAACTCGGGGCCATCAATCCAGCGCTCCACCAGCACCATGGGGTCGTGCTCGGCGGCCTTGGCAAAGGCCTCCGCCAGTTCCTTGGCACTGTGCACCTTGAAGACACCGATGCTGGAGCCTTCCCGTGCCGGCTTGACCCCCAGAGGGGCACCCAGTGCCTCAAAGATGGTGCCGGCCTGGTCGGCGCCGCTCATCAGGCGGAATGCCGGTGTGGGCAGCCCGGCACCGGCAAACACGTACTTGGTGCGCAGCTTGTCCATGGCCAGTGCCGAGGCCATGACGCCGCTGCCGGTGTAGGGCATTCCGGCCTGCTGCAATATGGCCTGGGCGGTGCCGTCTTCGCCGCCACGGCCGTGCAGGGCGATAAAGGCCCTGTCATAGCGGCCGCTGCCGGCCAGCTTCAGCAGATCCTTGCCACGCACATCCACCGCCTCGGCCTGCACGCCGGCGCTGACCAGTGCATCGCAAACGGCACGGCCGCTTTTCAGTGAGATGGGCCGCTCGGCGGAGTCGCCCCCCATGAGGACCACCACCCGTCCGAGCCGCTGGCGCGTGGCGTCATCCACAGTGAATGCATTCTCGTTGACAGAGGCATCGCTCATGACGGGTCCTCCTGTGGTGACAGTGAACCGGCCGAGAGACGCGCCGCCAGTGCGCCAATATCACCGGCCCCCTGGGTGATCAGAAGATCGCCGTCCTGCAGCAGGTTGCTCAGCAGTGATTCGATCTGGTCGGGGTCCTCCACATACACCGGGTCCAGCTTGCCCCGCTGGCGGATGCTGCGGCACAGGCTTCGGCTGTCGGCCCCCGGAATGGGCTGCTCGCCGGCGCTGTAGACTTCCAGCATCAGCAGCACATCGGTCTCGGAGAGCACCGGAATAAAGTCGTCGTACAGGTCACTGGTGCGGCTGTAGCGGTGCGGCTGGTAGATCATCACCAGTCGCCGCCCGGGCCAGGCATCGTGAATGCCGCGGATCACCGCTTCCACTTCCCTTGGATGGTGGCCGTAGTCGTCCACCAGGGTGACCACGCCCTTGCCGAAGTGGTAATCGCCGTACACCTGGAAGCGACGGCCCACACCGGCAAAGGCCTTCAGGCCATTGATGATGTCCTGGTCCGCCACCTTCTCGTCCGTGGCCACGGCAATGGCCGCCAGCGCATTCAGCACGTTGTGCCGCCCGGGCATGCTCAGCGCCACTTCCAGAGGGGCATGGCCATCGGGGCGCAGTGCACGGAACCGGGTCATCATGCCATCGTGGCGAATCTGGTCGGCACGAAAGTCCGCCTGCTCGTTAAAGCCATAGGTGATCACGGCCCTGGAGACCCTCGGCATGATCTCTCTCACCCGCTCGTCGTCGCTGCACATCACTGCCACGCCGTAGAAAGGCAGGTTGTGGAGAAACTCCACAAAGGTCTGCTTGAGCCGTCCGAAATCACCGCCATAGGTGTGCATATGGTCGGCGTCAATGTTGGTGACAATGCCCACCACCGGCGTGAGATGGAGAAAGGAGGCATCGCTCTCGTCCGCTTCCGCCACCAGGTAACGGGAGCCACCGAGCTTGGCGTTGGTGCCGGCACTGTTGAGCTTGCCGCCGATGACAAAGGTCGGGTCCATGCCGGCCTCGCCGAGGATGGAGGCGATCAGGCTGGTGGTGGTGGTTTTGCCGTGGGTGCCCGCCACGGCAATGCCATGGCGGTAACGCATGATTTCAGCCAGCATTTCCGCACGGGGCACCACCGGCACACGCTGCTCACGGGCGGCGGCCACCTCCGGGTTGGACTCGTCCACGGCACTGGAGACCACCACCACATCGGCGCCATTGGCGTTCTCCGTCCTGTGGCCGATAAAGATCTCCACGCCCATGGCCTGCAGTCGCTGTGTCACCGGGCTTTCACGCAGATCGGAACCCGCGACTTCATAGCCCTGGTTGTAGAGCACCTCGGCAATACCGGACATGCCGGCACCGCCGATGCCGACAAAATGGATGCGGCGAATGCGGCGCATTTCCGGCACTTCGTACACCAGTGGCTTGTTCTGTTGTTCAGGCATCGGCGGCCTCCAGGCAATAATTGACCACTCGCTCGGTGGCATCGGAGCGGGACAGCTCACGGGCGGCAACGGCCATGGCCAGCAACCGTTTGCGGTCCGTCAGCAGGTCCTGCAGGAGCGCCTGCAGGTTGCTCTGGGTCAGTTCGTTCTGTGGCACCACCAGTGCCGCCTCGCCACTGGCCAGGAAGCGGGCGTTTTCTGTCTGGTGGTCATCCACGGCGTGGGGGAAAGGCACCAGCACCGAAGCCACGCCGGCGGCGCACAGCTCCGCCAGTGTCAGGGCACCGGCCCGGCACAGCACCAGATCGGCCCAGCCATACGCCTCTGCCATATCCTCAATAAAGGCGCTGACCTCCGCTTCCACGCCCAGATCCGCATAGGCGGCCCGGGTCTCCACCAGGTCGGGGCTACCGCTCTGGTGTCGCACCTGGGGGCGTTCGGCGGCGGGCATGCTGGCCAGTGTGACCGGCAGCACCTGGTTGATGGCCCTGGCGCCACGGCTGCCTCCCAGAACCAGCAACCGCAGCGGGCCCTCACGCCCGGCCAGCCGCTCAGAAGGTGCCGGCAGCTCACTGAGCGACGGGCGCACCGGGTTGCCGGTGCAGCGGGTGACCACTTGGCTGCCAAAAGCCCCGGGGAAAGCCTCCAGGGTGGTGGTGGCAAAGCGCGACAGCCAGCGATTGGTCATTCCGGCGATGGCGTTCTGCTCATGGATCACCAGCGGCTTGCGCAGCAACCAGGCGGCAATACCGCCGGGACCTGAGGCAAAACCACCCATGCCGATTACCGCGTCCGGTGCCACGTGGCGCAGCACCAACAGAGCCTGCAGCAATGCCCGGCTCAGGCGCAGCGGCGCGGCCAGCAACGCCAGGCGCCCCTTGCCACGCAGTCCGGTCACGCTGATCAGTGACAGCGGGATACCACTGTCACTGATCAGCTGCTCTTCCATGCCGCCACGGCTGCCCAGCCAGTGCACCTGATGGCCCAGTGACTGCAGACGCTGTGCCGTGGCCAGTGCCGGAAAAACGTGTCCGCCGGTACCGCCTGCCATGATGAGAAAGGTCCTGGCCATCACTGATCCCCTCCCTTGTGCTCCAGCAGATCCAGGCGTTCCATTTCCACCCGGGCCAGGATGGCAATGCTCACGCAGCTGGCGATCATGCTGCTGCCGCCGTAACTCACCAGTGGCAGTGTCAGCCCCTTGGTGGGCAGAAGGCCGGTGTTCACACCCATGTTGATAAAGGCCTGCAGTGCCAGCAGCAGGGCCAGGCCATAGGCGAAGCAGGCGCCAAAGGCCATGCCCGCTTTCTCGGCGTTGCGGGCAATGCGCAGTGACACCCAGATCAGCACCGTGAAGGTGGCCAGTATGGCCAGTGAGCCGATCAGACCGAATTCCTCGGCAGCAATGGCAAACACGAAATCGGTATGGGCTTCCGGCAGATAGAAGAGCTTCTGCACTGAGTTGCCCAGCCCCACACCGGTCCACTCACCACGGCCAAAGGCGATCAGTGACTGGGTCAGCTGATAGCCGGTATTGAACTGGTCCTGCCAGGGGTCGAGGTAGGACACCACCCGCTTGAGCCGGTAAGGCTGGGTAACGACCAGCAACACGGCAGCGGCGGTAAAGAGTCCGATCAGTGGCATAAAGCGGCTCAGACGCACGCCACTGAGAAAGATCATGCCCATGGCCGCGGTCATGATCACTACGGTGGCACCGAAGTCCGGCTGTATCACCAGCAGAAAGGCCGCCACCACCAGAACCGCCAGTGGCTTGAAGAAACCCACCCAGGTATTGATCAGTTCTTCGCGGCGACGCACCACGTAGCCGGCCATGTAGGCAATCAGCAGTATCTTGGCCACTTCCGAGACCTGCACATTGATAATGCCCAGTGGGATCCAGCGGGTGCTGCCGTTGACGGTCAGCCCCAACGGTGTCAGTACCAGCACCAGTATCCCCAGGGCCATGAACAGGCACAGCCAGCCACTGCGCAGCCACCAGGACAGCGGCACGTTGACCACCGCCAGCCCGGCCACAATGCCGATCACAATGTAGATGCACTGGCGCAGGCCAAAGTGGAAGGGGTTGCCGTAATGGGCCCCCGCCAGATCCATGGAGGCGGAGGTGATCAGCAAGGCTCCCAGCACCAGCAGCATGGCACTGGTGAACAGCAACACCTGCAGGTGACCCACACTGACTGTGGCGGAGGGACGGTTCAGGACCATCTGACTCATAGCCCCTCCACCGCCAGGGCAAAGGCGTCGCCCCGGGCTTCGTAGTTGATAAACATGTCCAGGCTTGAGCAGGCCGGTGACAGCAGCACCAGGTCCCCTTCACGGGCCTCCCCGGCGGCGGTCCTGACCGCCTCATCCAGAGTCCGGACCGGCAGAACCGGAGCCTCCTGCCGGAGTGTTTCCTGCAATCGCGGCCCATCACGGCCCAGCACGATGACACAGCGGCAATGGGCCCGTACGCCGGCACGCAGTGGGGCAAAGTCCGCCCCCTTGCCATCGCCACCGGCGATCAGAATGATGCGTCCATCGCCACTGGCCAGGCTTTCCAGTGCCGCGGCGGTGGCACCCACATTGGTGCCCTTGGAATCATTGACCCAGGTCACCCCCTGATGCACTCGCACGGTCTGGCAACGGTGTGGCAGCCCCGGGAAGCGGCAGGCGGCCCTGAGCATGGGCTCCAGTGGCAGGCCCGCGGCCTTGCCCAGTGACAGGGCGGCAAGGATATTGCTCAGGTTGTGGCGGCCACGGAGGCTGAGCTCACGGGTATGCAGCACATTGTCCATGCCCCAGGTGATCCACTGGCCATCCTCGTCTTCACGGGTGCTGAAGGTGCCCGGATTGACCCGGTCCAGTGCAAACAGCAGTGGCTTCATGCCGTCACGCAGCAGTGGCTGGCTGAGTGGCTCGTCCTGGTTGACCACGGCGATCTCGCAGTTCTGGAAGATGCGGTGCTTGGCCTGGAAATAGGCCATGCGGTCCGGATAGCGGTCCATATGGTCATCGCTGATATTGAGCACCGTGGCAGCCTTGGCGGAGAGGTTCTCGGTGGTCTCCAGCTGGAAGCTGGACAGTTCCAGCACATACAGCTCCACGTCGTCGTCCAGCAGCTCCAGTGCGGGTGGCCCCAGGTTGCCACCGGCCGCCACCCGCACGCCGGCCTCCTCGGCCATCTGCGCCACCAGCGTGGTGACGGTGCTTTTGCCGTTGGACCCGGTAATGGCCACGATGGGAGCCTTAGCCACCTGGGCAAACAGGTCGATATCCCCGGAGATGCGGGCACCGGCACGCTGTGCGGCCTGTAGGGCCGGCTCCTGCAGGCTGATTCCCGGGCTGACCAGCAGCTCGTTGAAGCCACGGAAGAAATCCGCATCAAAGGGCCCGGTGTGACAGTGCAGATCCGGGAACTCGGCCTTGAGGGCCGCCAGGCCCGGTGGATTGGCACGGCTGTCCACCACCGCCAGGTCGCGGCCCTGGGCGTGACAATAGCGCACGCAGGAGAGCCCGGTCTGCCCGAGTCCCACCACCAGTGTTCTGCGATCGGTTGTGATCAGTGCCATGCCGTTGCCTTAACGCAGTTTCAGTGTTGCCAGTCCCACCAGGACCAGAATGACGGTAATTACCCAGAATCGGACGATGACCCGCGGTTCCGGCCAGCCCTTGAGTTCAAAGTGGTGATGCAGCGGTGCCATGCGGAAAATCCGCCGTCCCGTGAGCTTGAATGAGGCCACCTGAAGAATCACCGAGAGGGTTTCCATGACGAAGATGCCCCCCATGATGAACAGCACGATTTCCTGACGAACGATCACTGCCACGATGCCCAGTGCCGCCCCCAGGGCCAGTGCCCCCACGTCGCCCATGAACACCTGAGCCGGGTAGGTGTTGAACCAGAGAAACCCCAGGCCGGCTCCCACCAGGGCACCGCAGAAGATGATCAGCTCACCGGTGCCGGGCAGGTTCGGGATCTGCAGGTACTCGGCCACAATGGCGTTGCCGGAGGCGTAGGCGAAAATCCCCAGCGCGGCGGCCACCATGACCGTGGGCATGATGGCCAGACCATCCAGTCCGTCCGTGAGGTTGACGGCGTTGCTGCTGCCCACTACCACAAAATAGGTGAGCAGGATAAACAGGAAAGGACCCATCAACAGGGCCACATCCTTGAAGAAGGGCACGATCAGCGTGGTTTCCTGGGGCAGTGTGGCGGTGCTGTACAGCAGTGCGGCCGCAGCGAAGCCCACCACGGACTGCCAGAAGTATTTCCAGCGCCCGGGCAGTCCCCGGGGGTTGCGCTCCACCACCTTGCGGTAATCGTCCACCCAGCCGATGGCACCGAACAGCAGCGTCACCGCCAGTGTGATCCACACATAGCGGTTGCCCAGGTCCGACCACAGCAGTGTGGAAATCGCTACCGACACCAGAATCAGCGCACCGCCCATGGTGGGGGTGCCGGCCTTGCTCAGGTGACTTTGCGGGCCATCGTCACGCACCGACTGGCCGATCTGGTACTGGGCCAGACGGCGGATCATCACCGGCCCCACAAAGAGTGAGATCAGCAACGCTGTCAGCACCCCCAGGATGCCCCGCAATGTCAGGTACTGAAACACAGTAAAGGCGCCTATAAACTGTGACAGCCATTCAGTCAGCCAAAGCAGCATCAGCTTTTAATCCTTTTTTTCAGCATGGCCACCAGCTGATCCATGGCGGCACTGCGTGATCCCTTGATCAGCACGGTGCCGGGCTGGTCCAACAGCGGCATTAACAGTTGAATGAGTTCTTCGTGGTCCCGGGCAATCAGGGCCTGGCCCTGACTGCCCTGGCGATAGTCTTCGGCGTAACCGCCACACACCAGCAGGTGATCAATGCCCAGTGCCATGGCTGTGGCCGCCACGGACTGGTGCCTGGCCGGTGCCTGCTGGCCCAGTTCGGCCATATCCCCCAGCACCGCGATGCGCCGGCCCGGTTCCAGGGCCAGTGCGGCGAGGGCGGCGTTCATGGAGGCGGGATTGGCGTTGTAACTGTCATCCAGCAGGGTCAGCTGCGGTGTCAGTGACTGGCGCTGGAGCCGCCCCGGGGTGGCGCTCATGGTTTCAAGGGCCGGCGCCCACCGGGCCGCTTCAATACCCAGTGCCTCCGCTGCCGCAATCACCTGAAGGGCATTGGACACATTGTGGGGGCCGCTCAATGGCAGGCTGACCTCGGTGCGGCTGCCGTCAGGGCGACAGCACACAAACTCCAGTCCTGTGGCCACCGGGCGCAGTGATTCGGCCCGGTAATCCGCCCCGTCACGACCCTGGGCGGAGACACTGATCACGGTGCGGTCCCCTGCCCGCTGCTGCCAGCGTGGGAAAGCCGGATCATCGGCATTGAGAATGGCGCGACCACTCTCGCCCAGCCCCTCTATGATCTCACCCTTGGCAATGACAATGTTCTCAAGACTGCCAAAGCCCTCCAGGTGCGCTTCGCTGGCGTTGGTCAGTATGGACAGGTGCGGCGCCGCCAGTGACACGGTCCAGGCGATTTCGCCCACACCGCTGGCACCCAGCTCGATCACCGCATACTCGGTCTCTTCGCTCAGGCGCAACAGTGTCAGTGGCGCGCCGATTTCGTTGTTCAGGTTGCCTTTGGTGTACAGGGTGTTGCCACAGTGGCCCAGTATGGCGGCCAGCATTTCCTTGCTGGTGGTCTTGCCGCAGCTGCCGGTGATGGCCACCAGCGGGCCCTGGTAACGCTGGCGGTTCATGGCCCCCAGCTGACCCAGGGCAACGCGGCTGTCGGCCACCTGCATCTGTGGCAGTGACACGGCCATGGCACGCTCACCCATCACGGCGACGGCACCGGCGGCAGCGGCCTCGGCGGCAAAATCATGGCCGTCATAGCGTGCCCCGGGGATGGCAATGTAAAGATCACCGGGGCGGGTGGTGCGGCTGTCAATGGAGACACCGGTAAAGGTCACGTTTTCACCGCTGAGACTGCCCTGCAGGGGCTCGCGAAGCTCACCCAGACGGAAATTGCCAATCATGCTCTCACCTCCCCATTGTTACAGTGACGCTCCAGCAGCGACTGCACTACCAGGCGGTCGCTGAAGGGGCGGCGCACCCCCCGATGCTCCTGGGTGTCTTCATGGCCCTTGCCGGCCACCAGCACCAGGTCTTCCTCGCCGGACTGTCGCAATGCCTGCTCGATGGCCTGGCGACGGTCGTGAATCACCCGAACCCTGTGGGGGGCTTTCATGCCGGATCGGATTTCCCGTGCAATGGCTTCCGGTGCCTCGCTGCGGGGATTGTCGTCGGTAATGATCAGGTGGTCCGCCAGTCTTTCCGCTATTTCACCCATCAGTGGGCGCTTACTTTTATCCCGGTCGCCGCCACAGCCGAAGACGCACCACAACTGCCCGCGGCAATGGGGACGCAGTGCCTCCAGTGCACAGGACAGGGCATCCGGTGTGTGGGCATAGTCAATCACCATACGGGCACAACCGGCGGCGCCGAGGCTCTCCAGGCGCCCGGCCGGCGCGCTCAGCTGCGCCGCTTGTGTCTCAATAACGCGGGGGTCGATATCCAGTGCCAGTGCCGCACCTACAGCCGCCATCACATTGGCCACATTGAAACGCCCCAGAAGCGGGCAATGCAGTGTCATGGGACCGGCGGCACCGTCAATACGGGCCGTGAAGCCCTCTTTGTCGAGGCTCAGCTCCCGCAGCTGCAGATTCCCCTGCCGTCCTTCCAGGCTGTAACTCCAGACGTCGCAGTGGCTGTCGATCCGGTTTATCAGGCCGAGGCCAAAGTGGTCGTCACGGTTCACGACAGCAAAGGCCGGCTTGAGCCGGGTGAAGAGCCCGGCCTTGGCCTCTCCGTAGGCCTCCATGGTGCCGTGGTAATCCAGGTGATCCTGACTGAGGTTGGTGAGTATGGCGCCGGTGAAATGCACCCAGTCCACACGCCCCTGCACCAGTGCATGGGAGGACACCTCCATCACTACGGCACGGGCGCCGGCCCTGTGGTAACCAGCAAGAAGCCGCTGCAGACGCACCGCATCCGGTGTGGTGTGGCTGGCGTGGCTCTCCTCCCCGGGGAAGCCATAGCCCAGAGTGCCCAGGCTCGCGCAGCGGATGCCGGCACCGTTGAGCACCTGGGTGAGAAAGCGTGTAACCGAGGTTTTGCCATTGGTGCCCGTCACCCCCACCACGGACAGTGACTGGGAGGGGCTGCCATAGAAACGCTCCGCCAGTTCCCCATGGCACTGGCTCAGGTCCGCTACCGGAACGATCAGTACACCCTGCCATTCATAGCAGGGCCCTGAGGTGGGCGACTCCAGCAGCACCGCGCTGGCACCCCGTGCCACCGCTTCCGGCACATGGTTCCAGGCATCGCCGCCGCTGCCGGACAGGGCAATGAACCCATCCCCATGGCGCAGCTCTCGGCTGTCCGAGGACAGGCCGTGAAGACGCACGTCCAGCACCGAAGGGATGGTGACGGTGCCCTGCATCAGGCTGCTGAGTGTCTGAACCCGTTCCATCAGCCCTGGCCTCCAAAACGTTGTTTCAGCTCATCGGCCATCACCGGCGGGCTGTCGCTGTCCGGCTGCACATTCAGCAGCCTCAGTGCGCCACCCATGACCCGGGAGAACACCGGGGCGGCCACTTCGCCGCCGTAATATTCGCTGCCTGTGGGGCCATCCACGGCAATCACCGCCACGATCCGTGGCGAATCCGCAGGCGCCATGCCGGCAAACAGGGCCTTGTAGCGGCTGCGGTCATAACCGTTCTTGCCCATCAGGTGCACGGTGCCGGTCTTGCCGGCGGCGCCATACAGGTTGATGGCGGCACGGCCACCGGTGCCTTCTTCCACCACGGAGCGCAGCATCTCACGCACCTGGGCGGCCACGGATTCGGACATCACTCTTTCGCCCCGTGGCGTTTCGCTGCTTTTCAGCAGGGTCACCGGATAACGCAGCCCGCCATTGGCCAGCACCATGTAGGACTGGGCCAGTTGCAGTGCGTTCACTGAAAGGCCGTAGCCGTAGGACAATGCCGCGGTTTCAACGGGCCGCCAGTTGCTGCGGGCCGGCATGACGCCGACCGCCTCACCGGGGAAGCCGATACCGGTGGACTGGCCCAGACCCAGGCGATAGAAGAACGACTGCAGCTGCTGATCCGGAAGACCCAGAGCCACCTTGCTGATGCCCACGTTGCTGGACTTGGCGATGATGTCCGTCAGGCTCAGCTTGCCGAAGTTGCGGCTGTCGCGGATGGTGAAACGCCCCATGCGCTTGTGGCCGGGGTGGGTGTCAATAATGGTGTCGGCCTGGTATTCACCGCTTTCCAGTGCCACTGCCGCGGTAAGAGGCTTGATGGTGGAGCCCGGCTCGAACAGATCCGTGATGGCCCGGTTGCGCAGTGCCGCCGGATCCAGCTGGCTGCGGTCGTTGGGGTTGAAGGCGGGCTGGTTGACCATGGCCAGCACCTCCCCGGTGTGCACATCCAGCATCACCAGGGTGCCGCCGCTGGCATTGTGGGCCTGCACCACCGCCTTGAGCTCACGGTAAGCCAGGTACTGCAGCCGCATATCCAGGCTCAGGTTCAGGTCGTTACCCGGCTGGGCATCCGCCACCAGGCTGATGTCCTTCACCGAGCGGCCACGGTTGTCCCGCAAGACCCGCTTGCTGCCGGGAAGACCACTGAGCCAGTGGTCAAAGGACAGCTCCAGCCCCTCCTGCCCTTTTTCATCAATGTTGCTGAAGCCCACCACATGGGCCGCCACTTCACCGGCCGGGTAATAGCGGCGGTATTCACGGCGGCTGTACACACCGGGCAGGTCCAGTGACAGCACCTGGTCGGCCAGTGAAGGCTGCACCTTGCGCTTGAGGTACATGAACTGGCGTCCGGCGTTGCTCTTGAGCTTCTCGCGCAATTCCGCCTCGTCCATCTCAAGGATACGGGCCAGATTCACCAGGCCCACATGGTAGGGAGGCAGCTCAAGGGGGTTGACCCAGAGGGTTTCCACCGGCGTGGAGACGGCCAGGGGCTCACCGTTACGGTCGGAGATCATGCCGCGGTGGGCATCGATGGTTTCAGTGCGAACGGTGCGCTGCTCACCCTGTGAGCGGAGAAACTCCTGTTCGAACACATGCAGCTCAAACAGCCGGACGGTCAGGGCCATGACCACCAGCGACACACCACCCAGCACAACGGCGAAGCGCCAGGCCGCCAGGGCCTCGCCGATCCGTCGCCGCCAGTGCGGTGTTGCTTGCTGCGGTGTCTGTGCCATTTCCGATCAACCGTCACGGTGCCATTAACAGTAAGGCGGCCTGTTGCCGCCCCTAGCTTGTCCCCGGCGAACCGGGTCTTGCTGTGTTGCCTGTTACCCGCCCCCCATCAGGGGGCCTGTTGCCGTCAGTGCCGGTCATGGGTTCTGACCACCACAATGTCCTCCCGGTCCGGCACCCGCATCTGCAGGTTCTGGACCGCCTCCCGCTCCACGTGGCTGTGGGCGCTGAAGGCACTTTGCTCCAGCAGCAACTGACTCCATTGGCGCTGGTAGGCATCCCGCTGCTGGTGCAGCTCGCTCAGCTCGCTGAACAGGACCCGGTTGCGGTAGGCCGCATGGCTGACAGCCATGGCCGAGCCCAGCAGCATGACAACCAGCACCAGCGTGATCAGCAGATCCCGCTGCCAGAGCCCGTAGAAAACCCGCCTGGAAACACGCATGGCCTGACCCAGAGCCCCCCTGAGGCGGTCTGCGGCCGGTGCTGACCTGTGGATCTGAACGGCTCCCATGGTGCTCTCCCGGTGCCTCAGGCTATGCGCTGCAAGGTGCGCATCACGGCACTGCGTGCCCTGACATTGCGCTCGATTTCATCACGGCCGGCCTTCACCGGTTTGCCCACCACCTCAAAGGGGGTGCGCGCCTCACTGGCGGTGACCGGCACCCCTTTGGGCAGCGGCGTTCCCTGGCTGGCATCGCGCATAAAGCGCTTGACCAGACGGTCTTCCAGTGAGTGAAAGCTGATCACCACCAGGCGCCCGTTGACCGCCAGTGCCGGCAGCGCCGCTTCCAGCACCGCTTCCAGATCCGCCAGCTCGCCGTTGATATGGATGCGGATGGCCTGAAAGGTGCGCGTGGCCGGGTGCTTGCCCTTCTCCCGCTTGGGCACGGCCGCGGCCACCAGGTTGGCCAGCTCATCGGTGGTGACCAGTGGCATCTGTTCTTCGCGGCGGGCCACAATGGCCCTGGCGATGCGCCTTGAAAAGCGTTCTTCGCCGTACTGGTAAATCACGTCGGCAATGGTTTTCTCGTCCGCGTGCGCAAGCCACTGGGCGGCACTTTCGCCGCTGTCCGGGTCCATGCGCATATCCAGTGGCCCCGAACGCATGAAACTGAAGCCGCGGCTGGCGTCATCCAGCTGGGGGGAGGACACCCCCAGATCCAGCAGAATGCCGTCCACCTCGGGCCACTGCTGGCGTGAGAGATACTCGCCAAGGCCGGAAAATGAGCCGCGCACCATGATGAAGCGGGGATCCTCGGCGGCCAGCTTGCGGCCTTCGGCCATGGCCCTGGGGTCCTTGTCGATGGCCATCAGTGCGCCCTTGCCCCCCAGGCGGGAGAGGATGGCGCGGCTGTGACCGCCACGGCCGAAGGTGCCGTCCACATAACGGCCATCGGGGCGCACCGACAGCTGGTCGACGGCCTGCTCCAGCAGGACGGCGTCGTGGTTGTGGCTTTGATCGGCGGCGGCACTCATAGCGACAGATTCTTCATTTCTTCAGGCATTTCATCGTCGTCATCGCCTTCTTCCAGCCAGGCTGTCCAGCGGTCTTCGCTCCACAGCTCCAGCTTGCGGCCCTGACCAATCAGAAGCAGTTTTTTCTCCAGCCCCGCGTATTCACGCAGGGTGGGTGGAATCAGGACCCGGCCGGCACCATCCAGCTCAAGTGGCGTGGCAAAACCGATCAGAAGGCGCTGCGCACGACGCGCCCGCTTGTTGAAAGTGCCCAGCGCCTCCACCTGGGGCAGGACCTCTTCCCACTGGGGCTCCGGGTAAACCAGGAGACAACGCTCTTCGGTATGGGCGGTGATCACAATGCGGCCCTGGCAGACATCCGACAGCCCCTCACGCACACGGGCAGGAATCGCCAGGCGACCCTTGGCGTCCATGTTGATTGCGTGACTGCCGAGAAAATTGCTCATTCGCTGCTTGCTACCCCAGGTGGTGGCAGTGAGTGGACGGGAATGGCACATTCTCCCACCACCGGACCGCATAAACCACTAAAAACCACTTAACACCACTTTTTACCACTTGCAGACACTATAAGAAGAGACCTGTGGTAATGCAAGCGGCCACCACCCCCCTCAGGTAAGTGATTTCTTATTGCACGACAAGGAGTTAGCGGGACAGGCAGAAGCAGGTCATGGAGTGGGACACAGAAAGCCAATGGAGAACAGATCACTGAGCCCCAAAGCTAGAAATGACATTAAGTTTAAGATTGTTTTGCGATAAAAAGGGAAGATATGGAAACGAGGAAGGAATAAAGAAGTCAGAGTTCGCCTGTAAGCCGGGTTCTGTCAAGGACAGTCATTCGTCTAGGGTTTGCGTCACCGCAAACCTCAAGCAACCTACCCGAGTCCAGTGCGGGCCACACCATTGGACTCCTATTTGGTCTT
>JAWWAC010000061.1:0-16662 GCA_033721915.1 Oleiphilaceae bacterium | reverse complement strand
TGCTTGGCCATGACAATGGCGGCCACCACCGCCATGGCGGAGATCCACCAGGGCAGCAGCGGCGGCAGTGACAGCCCCAGCAGGAGCCCGGTGACCAGTGCCGTGCAGTCACGCAGATGCCAGCGCACCGGGCGGCCGCGAAGGCGCAGTACCGACGCCTCCACCGCCGCCGCCAGTGCCATGCACCAGAGCACATTGACCAGGTTGCCCCAGCCGAAAAACACCGTCTGTGCCAGCAGCCCCGGCAGGCTGGCCAGGATGACCCACTGCATGATGCGACCGGTGTCGGGGGCGCCGTGGATATGGGGTGAGGAGCCGTGGATAACACTCATTGTGTGGGCTCCCGCTGGGATGTCTGAACGGTTGTGTGATCACCGGCCCCGCCTGCCCCGGCCAGCTTTCGCTCGGCGGCCTCCAGACGCTGACGGTGTTTGGCCAGTGCCCGTTCAAGCTGTGGGGCGCTCTCGGGCGCCTCTTCACGGGCCTTGTCCAGTCGCTGCTGGAGCTGTTCCAGCTTGGCACTGGCCTGGTCGCGGCGCTGGGTCAGTGCGGCGGTATCCACACCGGTGGCGGCCGTTGCGCCCGTCTCTTCCGGCGGGGCTGTGGTGGTGCTGGCGGCGACGGGCTTTTCCGCCGCCTGCTGCTGGCGCTGCTGACGGGCCCGGGCACGGGCTTCCCGGCGGGCGGCTTTTTCCGCCTTTTCACGCTCCAGACGGGCCTGGCGCTGCTCAAAGCGCTGCCGGGCCCGGTCGGCGCTGAGCTGCTCGGCGTGCTGGCGGCGTATGGCCCCCTTGCTGTGGCGGTAGTGCTGCACCAGGGGGATATGGCTGGGGCAGACGTAGGCGCAGGCACCGCATTCGATGCAGTCAAACAGGTTGTGGCTCTGGGCTTTCTCATGCTCGTCCGCCTGGGAAAACCACAGCAGCTGCTGAGGCAGCAGCTCCATGGGGCAGACCTGCTCGCAGTGGCCGCAGCGGATACAGGCCTGTGCCGGTGGCGGTGGCGGCATTTCCTCGGCGGTGGCGGCGATCAGGCAGTTGCTGGTCTTGATCACCGGCACCTGAGTGGACGGCAGCGGAAAGCCCATGAGCGGCCCGCCCTGGATCAGGCGCAGTGTGCGTCCCACATCCTGCCCGGCCTGTTCCAGCAACCAGGCCACCGGTGTCCCCAGCAGCACCTCCCGGTTGCCCGGGTCGCCCAGTGCCGCTCCGGTGAGGGTGACAATCCGTGAGATCATGGGCTCATCACGGACCAGTGCCCGGTAAATGGCCGCCGCGGTGGCCACGTTCTGGCACAGTACGCCGATATCCGCCGGCAAGGCGCCCTGTGGCACCTGCTGGCCGGTGAGAATCTGGATCAGCTGTTTCTCGCCGCCGGAGGGGTAGCGGGTGGGGATCACCTGTACCCGCACCGGGCATTCCAGGGGCCATGCACCGGATTCGAGGATTTCCTGCAAAGCCTGCTTCATCGCCTTGATGCCTTGCGGTTTGTTGTCCTCGATGGCGATCAGGCATTCACCGGGGCGGACGATAAAGGCCAGTATGGCCAGCCCGGCCAGAATCTCACCGGCCCGCTCCTGCATCAGTGCCTGGTCGGCGCTGATATAGGGTTCGCACTCGGCGCCGTTGAGAATCAGTGTGGCAATGGAATGCCCCGCCGTGCTGCGCAGTTTGCGCTCGGTGGCGAAACCCGCCCCGCCCAGGCCGGCAATGCCCGCCTCCCGGATCCGCTCCAGCAGCGCCTCCGGGCTGTGCTGGCGGTAGTCTGCCAGTGGCCGGCGCTCACGCCATTGCTCAAGGCCATCCGGGATCAGTGTGAGGCACCAGTCGTTCATGCCGGAGGGGTGAGGCACGGCCTGCTGTGCGATGGCGGCGATATGCCCCGAGGTGGGGGCATGCACGGGCACGCTGTCACGGTCACGGGCTGCCGCCAGTAACTGGCCCTTGAGCACCCGCTCCCCCACGGCGACATCCGTGACGGCAGGCTGCCCCAGGTGCTGCTGCAGTGGCAGTGTCAGCGCCTCTGGCAGACCGGCATGGCGAATGGGACGGGTCAGGGATTGGGCCTTGTTGTCCGGCGGGTGAATGCCGCCGTGGAAGTCCTGTATCAGCTCCGTGACCAGATCCGGTATCCCGCTCATGGCTGGTCTCCACCGGTGGCTGGCAGGCGGTCGCTGGCGATGATGCCGGCCCGCTCGGGCTTGTCCCAGTGCCACTGGCTGATGCCGATCTCGATGGGCTTCATATCGATGCAGTCCACCGGGCAGGGGTCCACACACAGGTCACAGCCGGTGCACTCGCTTTCAATCACCGTGTGCATCTGCCGTGCGGCGCCGAGAATGGCGTCCACCGGGCAGGCCTGTATGCACTTGGTGCAGCCGATGCACTCGTCCTCGCGGATCACCGCCACCCTGGGGATCTGCTCCTGGCTGTGCTCGCCGTCCAGAGGCTGGGGCTCCACCTCCAGCAGATCCGCCAGTGCGGCAATGGTGCGCTCGCCACCGGGGGGGCACTTGTTGATGGCCTCGCCGTTGACAATGGCCTCGGCGTAGGGGCGGCATCCGGGATGGCCGCACTGACCGCACTGGGTCTGTGGCAGCAGGGCGTCCACCTGCTCCACCAGGGGGTTGCCCTCCACCCGGAAGCGCAGTGAGGCGTAACCCAGAAGGGCGCCGAAGGTCAGCGCCAGCAGGGTGAGGGCGCCTACTGCCAGTAAGACGGATGGGTCGGTCAGAAAGGAAAGATCCATCACAGAGTCACCATGCCGGTAAAGCCCATGAACGCCAGTGACATCAGCCCTGCGGTAATCAGACCCACGGCCGCGCCACGGAATGGCACTGGGACATCCGCCACAGCAATGCGTTCACGCATTGCGGCAAAGAGCACCAGCACCAGGGAGAAGCCCATGGCGGCGCCAAAGCCGTAGAGAATGGATTCAATAAAGCTGTTCTGGCGCTGGATATTCAGCAGCGCCACCCCCAGCACCGCGCAGTTGGTGGTGATCAGTGGCAGGAAAATGCCCAGCACCCGGTGCAGCAGCGGGCTGGTCTTGCGCACCACCATTTCCGTGAACTGCACCACCACGGCAATCACCAGTATGAAGCTGATGGTGCGCAGGTAGGCCAGGTCCAGTGGCAGCAGCAGGTACTGATAGACCAGGTAGCTGCACACCGAGGCCAGTGTGAGCACAAAGGTGGTGGCCAGTGACATGCCCATGGCGGTTTCCAGCTTGCCAGAGACTCCCATGAAGGGGCACAGGCCGAGAAACTGCACCAGCACAAAGTTGTTCACCAGAACGGTGCTGACCAGAATCAGCAGATACTCCGTCATCGGAGTCTCCTACATAATGCGCAGACCCGGCGTGGCGCCCTGATCCGGTGACAGCAGCCAGATATCCCGGCCACCGGGTCCCGCCGCCAGCACCATGCCCTCGGAGAGGCCGAACTTCATCTTGCGTGGCTTGAGGTTGGCCACCATGACCGTCAGGCGCCCTTCCAGCTGCTCCGGGCTGTAGGCGGATTTGATGCCGGCAAAGACATTGCGTTCCCCGGCGCCGATATCCAGTGTCAGTCGCAGCAGCCTGTCGGCCCCCTTTACCTGTTCTGCCCTGAGGATTTTCGCCACCCGCAGGTCCACTTTGGCGAAATCCTCAAAGGCGATTTCTTCGGCAATGGGCTCCGCCGGGGAGGGCTCGCCGGGGCTGTTGTCAGCGGGCTGATCCCCCTTGGCCGCCGGCATGGCTTCCCTGGAGGCTTCCAGCATGGCGTCGATCTGGGGCGTCTCGATGCGCTGCATCAGTGGCTTGAACTTCTCGATGCCGTGATCCAGCAGATGCTCGCCGCGCCTGTTCCAGTCCCACTGGCAGTTGAGGAAAGCCGCGGACTTTTCGGCGGTTTCCGGCAGCACCGGTGCGATGTAGAGCATCAGCAGGCGGAACATGTTCAGTGCGTTGGTGCTGATGGACTGCACCTGGCCCATGGTGGCCTCGTCCTTGATCAGCACCCAGGGCTTCTGCTCGTCCACATACTGGTTGGCCTTGTCCGCCAGATCCATTACCAGTCGCATGGCGCGGCCGAATTCCCGTTGCTCGTAATACCGGGCAATCTCCTCGCCGGCGTCCACAAATTCCGCCAGCTTTTCCGGCTCGGTGATGGAGCCGGCCAGGCGGCCACCGAACTTCTTGCTGATAAAGCCGGCGCTGCGGCTGGCGATGTTCACCAGCTTGCCCACCAGGTCCGAGTTCACCCGCTGGGTGAAGTCCTCCAGGTTCAGGTCCAGGTCATCCACCTGGCTGGTGAGCTTGGCGGCGAAGTAGTAGCGCAGGTACTCGGGCTTTAAATGGTCCAGGTAGGTGCGGGCCATGATAAAGGTGCCACGGGACTTGGACATCTTCTTGCTGTTGACGGTGACAAACCCATGGGCATGCACGGCGGTGGGGGTGCGGTATCCGGCGCTGTGCAGCATGGAGGGCCAGAACAGGGCGTGGAAGTTGATGATGTCCTTGCCGATAAAATGGTACACCTCGGCCTGTGAGTCCGCCTTCCAGAAGTGGTCGAAGTCCAGATCACCGCGGCGGTCGCAGAGGTTCCTGAAGCTGGCCAGGTAGCCGATGGGGGCGTCCAGCCAGACGTAAAAGTACTTGCCCGGCGCGTCCGGAATCTCAAAGCCGAAATAGGGCGCATCACGACTGATGTCCCACTCGTGCAGCCCCGCGTCCAGCCACTCCGCCAGCTTGTTGGCCACGGTGGGCTGTAGAGTGCCGCTGCGGGTCCATTCCGCCAGGAAACCGGCGAACTTCGGCAGTGTGAAGAAGTAGTGCTCCGACTCCTTCTCCACCGGCACGGCGCCGGACAGGGCGGAGCGGGGGTTGATCAGCTCCATGGGGGTGTAGGTGGCGCCACAGGCCTCGCAGTTGTCTCCGTACTGATCCTCGGCCTTGCACTTGGGGCAGCTGCCCTTGACGAAACGGTCCGCCAGAAACAGCCCCTTTTCCGGATCGAAGGCCTGGGTGATGGTGCGGGTGGCGATATGGCCGTTGTCCCGCAGCTTCTGATAGATCTGGCCGGACAGGGCCTCGTTCTCCGGGGAATGGGTGGAGTAATAATTGTCAAAGGCAATATGGAAGCCGTGGAAGTCTTCCGAGTGCTCCTGGTGAATGCGCTCGATCAGGGCCTCGGGGGTAATGCCCTCTCTTTCGGCACGGAGCATGATGGCGGTGCCGTGGGCGTCATCGGCGCAGACGTAAACGCAGTTCTCGCCCCGCAGCTTCTGGTAGCGCACCCAGATATCGGTCTGGATATACTCCAGCAGATGGCCCAGGTGAATGGGGCCATTGGCGTAGGGCAGGGCGCTGGTCACCAGAATAGCCCGGGGGCGTTCGCTGTTAGTCGCTGTCATCGTTTGTCCGGCTCTTGCAGAGTGCTTTGGGGAGGGCAATGATACCGGTTTGACCGGTTTTTTTCATCCGCCAGTCAGGGGCTTTGCCATGGATGTCGGCATGGCGGCATCGTCTGGCGGTCAGGCACAGCTGTTTTGCCCTGAACGGCACTCTGGAGGCGGGTTTGGGCGCCAGGCTTGGGGGCCGGCGGCCCGGCATAGTACCATGCCCCGGCCAGGCAAGCCGGCCACAGGGCCCGTGAACTGGCAGCAACCCCTCAGGAGAGACCCATGACAAGCATTGATCAGAGCGCCGTGGAAGAGGCCATCCGCGGTTACACGGACCCCTATCTGGGCCGGGATCTGCTGGCACTGGACGCGGTGAAGAATCTCCAGATCAGCGGTGGGACTGTGTCCATGGAGCTGGTGCTGGGTTATCCCTGGCAGGGGCTGATGGGTGCCGCAATGAGCATTATCACCCATGCCCTGGAGGATCTCCCCGGTGTGGAGGCGGTGCGCATCGATACACAGCAGAAGATCCGCGCCCACCGTCCCCAGAGGGACCTCAAGCCACTGCCCAATGTGCGCAATATCATTGCCGTGGCCTCTGGCAAGGGCGGTGTGGGCAAGTCCACCACCGCCGTGAACCTGGCACTGGGGCTGGCCAGTGAGGGGGCCCGTGTGGGGATTCTGGATGCGGACATCTACGGCCCCAGTGTCGGTCTGATGCTGGGCATTGATGACCGCACCCGCCCCGAGACGCGGGAGAACAAGTACTTTGTGCCCATTGAGGCTCATGGTCTGCAGGCCATGTCCATGGCCTTTGTGGTCACGGACAAGACCCCCATGGTGTGGCGCGGTCCCATGGTCAGTGGTGCCCTGATGCAGTTGCTGACACAGACCCTGTGGGACGACCTGGACTACCTGATACTGGATATGCCCCCGGGCACCGGGGATATCCAGCTGACCATGGCCCAGAAGGTGCCGGTGAGCGGCTCGGTGATTGTCACCACGCCACAGGATATTGCCCTGCAGGACGGGCGTAAGGGCATCGAGATGTTCCGCAAGCTGGATATCACGGTGCTAGGTGTGGTGGAGAACATGAGCACCCATATCTGCAGCCACTGTGGCCACCAGGAGCCGCTGTTCGGCAGCGACGGCGGTGCCCGCATCGCCGACGAGTACGAGACGGAACTGCTGGCACAGCTGCCTTTGCACAGGACCATCCGCGAGCAGACCGACTCGGGCAACCCCACGGTGGTGGCGGAACCGGACTCGGAGGTGGCCATGACCTACCGTGACCTGGCCCGCCATGCCGGCGCCATTCTGTCACAGCGTCCGCGCCAGCTCAGCGGCCCCATTGCCAGTGTTTCCGTCAATGAGCCGAACGGGGAGAAACAGCCCTGAGCGGGTTAATGAAACAGCCCTGAGCGGGTGGATAAAAGAGCCCTGGGCGGGGCTCGATAACGGTCGATGACTGAGGCCGGGGACTGGGGTATCATGCGGCCTCGTTCAGTCAGCCTGGAAGTCCGATTATGAGTATCAAGTCCGATCGCTGGATCCGTCAGATGGCCGCCGAGGCCGGTATGATCGAGCCCTTTGAGCCGGGGCAGGTCAAGGAAGCCCATGGTGAGCGCATTATCTCCTACGGCACTTCCAGCTACGGTTACGACGTGCGCTGTAGCCCCGACTTCAAGATCTTCACCAATGTGCACTCCGCCACGGTGGACCCCAAGCATTTTGATGAGAAGAGCTTTGTGGATTTCCAGGGTGACAGCTGCATTATCCCCCCCAACTCCTTCGCACTGGCCCAGACTGTGGAGTACTTCCGCATTCCCCGCAATGTGCTGACCATCTGCCTGGGCAAGTCCACCTACGCCCGCTGTGGCATTATCGTCAATGTCACGCCACTGGAACCGGAGTGGGAAGGGCAGGTGACACTGGAGTTTTCCAACACCACCAATCTGCCGGCCCGTATCTACGCCAACGAGGGTGTGGCCCAGATGCTGTTCTTCGAGTCCGACGAGGTGTGCGAGACCAGCTACAAGGACCGCAAGGGCAAGTACATGGGCCAACGTGGCGTGACACTGCCGCGCACCTGATAAGCCTGGCCCCGGGGGCACCGTTCAGGGTTCCCATTGCGTCGCCACCATTGAATGAGAGAGGCCATGAACCATAAACAGCTGCGTAAAGCCCTCTCGCAACTGGGCAGCTGGCGTCAGTTTGCCTTTCTGCTGGCGCTGGCGGAGCGGGGTTTTGCCAATTTCGCCCTGTTTGCCGAGCTGACCCGTCCTGCGGACGGTGAGCGGTTCCGGGAAATCCTGGATGCGGGCTGGGACATGCTGCTGTACCCGGAGCGCCAGTCCGATGTCTTCCGCCTTCTGACCCGCCTGGAGAAGGTGCGGCCGGACCCGGAGGAGCACGATTTCTACGGCACCACACCGGCACTGGACGCCTACCAGTTGCTGGAGCAGGCACTGCTGTGCCATGTCAACAGTGAGCGATCACGCTGCGAGGAAGGGGCAGACATCGCCACCGGTACTGTGGTGAGCTTTGTGGAGCTCACCGAGGGGGAAGGGCTGGGGGATGAGGCCCTGATCCGTCTGCTGGATGGCCATGAGCTGGTGAAAATGGAACAGGCCTTCCAGAAGGCCCTGGTGAGCGAATTGCAGGTGACGCGAAAGCCCGGTGAGCGCTTTGTCACGCACCTGCGACGCCTGGCGGAAAACGAGGGTGTGAGCAATCTGGGGCTGGCGGTGCCGGAGCGCTGGCAGCCCTAGGCCGGATGGGGAGGGTCCAGGCTCAGCCGCTGTTCCGGAGCCACTCTGGTTGCCGTTGTCAGGGGCGGATGCTCTGCCCCTGGATATCCGCCTTCTGCAGGTGGATATCAAAGTCCTCACCCCCTTCCTCCCTCTGCTCCAGCTTCACCAGCAGGTAGTTCCACTCCGGGGCGAACCACATATGGGTGCTTCGTGGTGAGTCCTCGTCGCGGATGCGCCAGACCCTGATGGTGTCCACCTTGCCGAAATTCTCCGTTTCAATGGTTTCCTCGCCGAGCACCTCGAACTGGTAATCCTTGGTGCCGCCATTGTCCACAATCACGTATTCCATGGTTTTCTTGCCGGCCTTGAGGTCCACCCAGAGCTGCAGCTGGGCCGTGAGCTGATCCTGGATCTGCGGGTAGTCGGAGATGTCCTGCCGGCGGTTTTTGTCCAGGTCCAGGACGGTCATGTTGTCCCAGTCAAAGTTGTAACGGTTCGAACGGTTTTTGATAAAGGTGCCTTTCAGGCTGTAGCGGTAGCGGTGGGGTATGACCCGGTTGTCCTCGTAGCTGAGGACGGCGGATTCGCGGATTTTGGCAATAAAGGAGTCCACATCGAAGCGGTAGTCCCAGCGGCCGTCATCGCGTTTTTTCAGTGAGCGTGTGGCTTCGCCGCTGAGTGAGATGCCCCGGGTCAGCTGCGCCCGGTAGGTGGCCTCCATGGGTTCCAGCTTTACCGGTTTCAGGCCGTTGTAGCGGCTTTTCTCCCCGGTCTGGTCGTCGGCCCGCTCCTGACTGGGTGTTTGCGAGGCGCTTGTGCCGCCGCCGTCTCCATCACTGTCGGTGGCATTCTCTCGTGAGCTTGCCTGCTGATCCTGCTGATAATGGGGGTGGGTGTCAGGGTCGCCATTGGCCTGTGCCAGTGGCGCCAGCAGCAATGACAGCAGCAAGAGTGCTGTCAGACGGAGCCGTAAATCGTGCATTCAGTACCTCCAGGTGCGTGAGCGCTGTGCTGGGCACAACCCTCTAACAATAGGGGAAGTGGGCGGCAGCGCTCAAGCCTGTTGTCGCTGTGTGGGCAAAACGTAATCGCCCGCGACAGGGTCATTGGTCCTGTTTATCCCGTCAGGGAGCGGGTTCAGTGAAGCTGGGCCATGGGGCAGTCGGCGGGGTTCTGCTCGCTGAGTCGTTGCTGGAGGTTGCCGATGATGGTGCGCGCCAGCTGTCTGGCCCTGTCGGCGCCGGGCCCGGCGAAGTGCCGGTCCAGTGTCCCCTCGAACAGCGACAGCCAGCGCTGGAAATGCCGGGGCTGCAGGGTGAAGTGCTGATTCAGCGCCTGATGGTGGGCCACCATGTTGCGCTGGTAGTCCTTGTGGCCCAGCAGCATCTTGCGCCAGTAGGCCTTGATGCGGGGCAGGTGGCTGTCCAGGTCAATGCCGGCGATGTCCAGGAACACCGGACGCAGCAGCGGGTCTTCCAGAACACGACCGTAGAAGGCCTCCACCAGGGCACTGATGGATGTTTCGTTGTCGAGGTCCCCATGGTTCAGTGGCTTTTGCGGCGGTAATGGTGTTGCAGACATGGGTCTCCATAACAGGTGGGCGGTGGCAACGCGACCCTGGGACAGGCCCGGTGGCCGTGAGTTCCGCTGGGCGGTCGTTGTCACCGGCGTCAGGCCGCAGTCACTGTCAGGGCAGTGGCCCGTTATCGTCGCCCGCATCCACCGGATGGGCCAGTGGCGCGCCATCCAGCAGGACGCCGTTGTCACCCAGCTGCAGCCGGCCCTGGCAGAACCAGCGAACGGCGGCGGGGTAGATGCGGTGCTCCTGGGTCAGCACCCGTGCCGCCAGGCGCTCCGGTGTGTCGTCCCTGAGTACCGGGACGCGGCCCTGCACAATGGCCGGGCCGCCATCCAGCTGCGCCGTGACAAAATGCACCGTGGCGCCATGCTCCCGGTCACCGGCCTCCAGGGCCCTGCGGTGGGTGTGCAGGCCCGGGTAGGCGGGCAGCAGTGAGGGGTGAATATTGATCAGGCGGCCCTGGTAGTGGTTCACAAAGTCGTCCGTGAGAATGCGCATAAAGCCCGCCAGCACCACCAGGTCCGGGCGATAGCCGTCAATCAGGGTGGACAGGGCCCGGTCAAATCCGGGGCGGTCCGGGTAGTCCCTGTGGTTGAGGCTGTGCCCCGGGATGCCGACGCCGGCGGCCCGTTTCAGGCCGCCGGCGTCGGGGCGGTTGCTGATCACCGCGACAATCTCGCCGCCCCCCAGGCGTTGCCCGGCGGCCGCCTCCATCAGTGCCTGCAGGTTGCTGCCACTGCCGGAAATCAGCACCACAATGCGACTGGCGCGGCTTTCCCGGGAGTGGCTGCCGGGCGTTCCGGTGTTCTTATGGGGCATAGGGATTTCGGTTACGCCTCTGGCTCGAAGCGCACAGAGGCGGCCCCTTCAGCGGCCTCAATCCGTCCCAACAGCCAGGCGCTCTCGCCCTGTGCCTGCAGGCACTCGATGGCGGCGTCTTTCTGCTCCGCCGGGACACAGACCACCATGCCCACACCGCAGTTGAAGGTGCGGTACATCTCCGGGGTGGCCACATTGCCGGCCTGCTGCAGCCAGCGGAACACCGCCGGCCATTGCCAGCTGTCGCGGTCGATGACAGCCCGTGTGTCCTCGGGCAGCACCCTTGGCAGGTTCTCCGGCAGGCCGCCACCGGTGATATGGGACAGTGCCCGCACATCGCACTGGCCGATCAGCGCCAGCAGGGATTTCACATAGATGCGGGTGGGGGTCATGAGGGCCTGTGCCAGTGTGCGGCCATCCATGTCCTGCTGCAGGTCCGCCTGACTGACCTCCAGTATGCGCCGGATCAGGGAGTAACCGTTGGAGTGGGGGCCCGAGGCGCCCAGTGCGATCAGGGCATCACCGGGGCGGACCCGGCTGCCATCGATGATCTCGCTGCGCTCGACAATGCCCACGCAGAATCCGGCCAGGTCGTACTCGCCGCCCTGGTACATGCCCGGCATCTCTGCGGTTTCGCCACCCACCAGGGCGCACCCGGCCTGTTCGCAGCCGGCACCAATGCCCTTGATAACGGCGCTGGCGGTGTCCAGGTCCAGCTTGCCGGTGGCGTAGTAGTCCAGGAAGAACAGCGGCTCGGCACCGGCCACCACCAGATCGTTGACGCACATGGCCACCAGGTCAATGCCAATGCTGTCGTGCTGTTCCAGCTGCAGGGCCAGCTTGAGCTTGGTGCCCACCCCGTCGGTGCCGGAGATCAGCACCGGCTGGCGGTAACCCTCGGGCAGGGCAAAGGCGCCACCGAAGCCCCCCAGGCCGCCCAGTACTTCAGGCCGGTGGGTGCGTCTGGCGGTGTCCTTGATACGGTCCACCAGGGCGTTGCCGGCATCAATATTGACCCCCGCGTCGCGGTAGCTGAGTGATGGGCGCTGATCTGTCATGGCGGCGTACCTTGGTTTCAGTGAGGCGCGGATTTTACCAGTAAGCCGGCACAAGACCAACCGCTTGCGCCGGCCTATTACGGCGTCGGCCTGATGGCTGTCACCCATGGGGGGCTTGGTGTATCCTGTAGAACTCTTTTCAGCGACGGAATGGATAAGACACAGATGCGCCAGTCAGTGATTCCGGGGGCCATTGGCTCCGTCTCCGTGCGTGTCAGTGCCGCACTGATGCTGTTGTTGGCGGTGGCTTTTGCCGCCCCGGCCGGGGCCGTGATCATGGATGGCCTCTATCAGGCCAGTGTGGCGGTGGATGACACCAGTGGCGAGAGCCGGGAGAAGGGCTTTGCCAGCGGGCTCAGTCAGGTGCTGGTGCGCCTGACCGGCAGCGATGCCGTGCTGGACGACCCGCAGATCGGGAGCCTTCTGGAGAATGCCCAGTCACTGGTGGAGGGGTACAGCTACGACCGGGAAGGGGGCCTGACCCTGGAAATCCGTTTCGACGCCGGCAGCCTTCCCGGTCGGCTGGCGGCAATGGACCAGCCGGTGTGGGGTGTCAATCGTCCCGGCATACTGGCCTGGGTGGTGGTGGAGGAGCGCTCCGGGCGCTCTCTGCTGCGCCGTGATGAGGAGGACGGGCAGCAGGCCCGAACGGACTGGGGGCGCGAGCTGCTTGAGGCGGGCCGCAACCGTGGCCTGCCACTGATGCTGCCCCGCTACGACAGTGACGAGCGTTCCCGCCTGAGTCTCTCCGAGATCTGGGGTCAGTTCATGGGCCCCATCAGCAAGGCCTCGGAGCCCTATCAGGCAGACCGCCTGGCGGTGGTGCGGATCGCCGCCCGGGGCGATACCCTGCAGGCCCGCTGGCAGCTACAGGTGCGCCAGGACGCCGCCATGGAACAGGGGGATCTGAGCGCCTCGTCCCGTGGGGAGCTTATGGACAGGCTGGCCGCGGCCTGGGCAGGACACTTTGCCGAGATTTACGCCGTGGATCCTTCGGCCGTGGGTGAGCAGCAGCGGCTGGAGCTTCGCATCGACAATGTCCGCTCACTGGCCAGCTATGCCGCTGTGCGCAGTGCCCTGATGCGCATGGAGCCGGTGGACAGCGCCGAACCGGTGGCGGTGCGTGCGGGTCAGCTGAATATGCGCCTGAGTTTTGCCGGCGAGGTGAGGACCCTGGAAGAATACATGGCCCTTGACCGTCGCCTTGAGCCGGTCCAAGCGCCCCCTGAGGAGACCGGCGAAGGGGGCCTCAACAGCTGGCTGCAGGAAGGGCAACAGCCCATTCCCGAGCAGGGCGGTGATGAGATGGACAATTTCTCCGGCCTTTACCCGACCCTGCACTACCGCTGGGTGGCGGACAGCGACGAAGACCGCGAGGCGCTGGAGTCACTGGAGCCCCTGGAAGAGGCCCCCTCCGGTGAGGAAGAGGCTGGCGGCCAGGAGCCGGTACTGTAGTTTCACCCGCCAGAAGTGCCGTCAGTCAGGCCCCGGCGCCTGAGGCCGTGAGTGACCCGGGAGGGTGCGTTTTGCAGGAACAGTTACCGCTGCGTGTGACGCTGCGGGATGAGGCGACCCTGGAGAATTTCCACGGTGAGCATAACCGCCAGGCACTGGATCGGGTGCAGCAGTACCTGCATGCCGGCGAGCCCGGTGCTCTGGTACTCTGCGGCGCCGCCGGCGCCGGCAAGAGCCATCTGCTCAATGCCATCTGCCTGGACTCCGAGGCCCGTGGCCACAGTGCCCTGTGTCTGAGTCTCAGTGAGGCGCGCCACCTGCCGGCGGAGGCCCTTCTCGGGCTGGAGCAGTTTCAGCGGGTCTGCCTGGACGATCTTCAGCTGCTGCCGGCGGATCCCCTCTGGGAGGAAGCGCTCTTTCATCTTCATAACCGGGTTCTGGATGCCGGTGGCCAGCTTTGGCTGGCCTCACCGGAGCCGCCGGCGGCGTTGCCCTGGCAGCTGCCGGACCTGGCCTCCAGGCTGAATGCGGCCACGGTGATCCGGTTGCGATCGCCACAGGACGACGACCGGCTGCAGTTACTCCAGGCCAGGGCCGGCAGCCGGGGTCTGGTGCTGGGGGAGGAGGTGGCCCGCTACATACTGCGCCGCGCTCCCCGGGATACCGCCTCACTGCTGACGTTGCTGGATCGCCTGGATGAGGCGTCTCTGCGCAACCAGCGCCGGCTGACCATTCCGTTCGTCAAGTCGGTCATGGCTTGGTAGACTTGCCGGATTATCCAGACCGGGCCCTGGCGCGGAGCGACCGGGTCTGTCAAAGAACAATAGCAACATAAGGAAGGGCACGATGCGACGGGTAGTCTTCAATCAGAAAGGCGGTGTGGGAAAATCCAGCATCACCTGCAATCTGGCAGCGATCAGCGCCGAACAGGGCAAACGCACACTGGTGGTGGACCTGGACCCACAGGGCAACTCCACCCAGTACCTGCTGGGCCGCCCTTCCTCGGAACTGACGGATACGGTGGCGGATCTGCTGGAGCAGACCATTGCCTTCAAGATCTACAACCGCAAGCCGGAAGAGTTTATCCACCCTACCGCCTACCCGAATCTGCACGTGCTGCCTTCCAGTCCGGAACTGGATTTCCTGGAGCGCAAGCTGGAGGCCAAGCACAAGATCTACAAGCTGAGGGACTTTCTCAAAAAGCTCAGTGACCTGTACGACGCCATCTACATCGATACGGCGCCGGCCATGAATTTCTACACCCGGTCTTCGCTGATCGCGGCCCAGCGCTGCCTGATACCCTTTGACTGCGACGACTTCTCACGCCAGGCCCTGTACAACATCCTCGGCGAGATCCAGGAGCTGCAGGAGGATCACAACCCGGATCTGGTGGTGGAGGGCATTGTGGCCAACCAGTTCCAGCCCAGGGCCAGCCTGCCCAAGCGCCTGGTACGGGAGCTGCTGGATGAGGGGCTGCCGGTGCTGGCGGTGAGGCTGTCTTCCTCGGTCAAGATGAAGGAGTCCCACCAGGCCCACCAGCCATTGATTCACATGGCCCCCAAGCACGCACTGACCAGCCAGTTCCGGGATCTTTACCGTCTGCTCCACGGGGAAACCGTGGACGTGGTGCCCCTGGACTGAGCCGGCGCGGCAGCGTCAGGCGTCATTGAGAAGTGCAACAGAAGGGAGACACCATGCGCAGCCAGCAGGTGGACCAGGCCATTCACAGCCGGCTTGATGCCATTGCCGGCGAGCTCAGGCAACTGGCACTGTGGCAGGAAACACCACCACCGGAGTCGGCCCTGTCCAGCCATCAGCCATTCTGTGTGGACACACTGACGTTTCAGCAGTGGGTGCAGTTCGTGCTGCTGCCGAAAATGCGCTCTCTTCTGGAGGCGGGGCAGCCATTGCCCCATTCCGCGGATATTGCCCCCATGGCGGAAGAAAGCTTCCGTCAGCAGCAGGTGCCCGCCGTGACGCTGGTGCGCCACCTGCGGGAGCTGGACCGGCTGATTACCGAAAACCCCTGAGGGCTCTGGGCTCCGCCATCCATTCCCTCAACTGAGCGACCACCGTTCCAGGGGCTGGTAGACCGGGCCTTTGGGGGTGGTTTCACTCTGATAGAGAATCACCTCCGACACCGGTAAATCCTGCAGCCAGGGGGTGGCGGCCACCGGTGTTTCGGGCGTCTGGCGGAAACGGGCCAGTGTGATATGAGGCCGCCAAAGGCCGTCTTGCCCTTCGCTGTTACCCAGTTGTGACTGCACCGCCTCCTGCAGCTGCTGTTGCCATTGCCTGAGTGTTTCCGAGGGGGTGCCTTCCGCCACCAGGCAGCGGGCCTGATCGGCCCTGGGAAAGCCGGCCACCTGGCGCAGATGCACGCGGCCCGGGCGTGCCTCTGCCAGTACCGGCTGCAGTGCCGGCAGCAGTGTGCTCCTGAGCTTCTCCGCCGGACAGGCGCCAATAAAGGTCAGTGTCAGGTGCAGGTTCTCTATGGCCACCGGGTTCAGTGGCGGCAGTGCGTCCAGTGAGGCCATCAGGCTCTGGTGCAATGCCTCGGCCAGTGCCTGGTCCACCGGTGCGGCGAGAAACAGCCGCGGATTCTTGTCATTATTGCTGGCCATGGTGATTCCCTGTGGTGGGTTCTGGACAGGATGACTGTTTGTTGACAGCGTCATAGTCAGCCCGGGGCCACAATGGAAAAGGGGTCGCCCTGTCGCACCCGCTGGAATAGCTCCCCCAGTTCCGCGCTGGGGATGGCCTCACAGAAGCGATGCCCCTGAGCCAGTGGGCACTGTACTGACTGTAAAAACTGTACCTGCTCCGGGCTTTCCACGCCACTGGCGATGATGCGCAGTTTCATCTGCCTGGCCAGGTCCACCAGTGTGGCGACTATGGCGCAGGCGCTTTCATCGTCCGGCACCTGGCGGATCAGTGAACGGTCGATCTTGACCTCATCAAAGGGCAGTTCCCGCAGCAGCCGTATGGAGGACAGGCCGCTGCCGAACCGGTCCAGCACCAGGTTGACGCCCACGGATTTTATCTGCCGCAGTACCTTGGCCGAATCTTCCATGCGATCCGCCAGAATGCGTTCATCCACCTCGATGCACAGCAGTGCCGGGTCGATGCGGGTTTCTTCAATTACCCGTGTCAGTGTGTCGATCAACTGGGGGTGGTGGTACTGGCGGGCGGACAGGTTGATGCTGACAGGCACTGGGGTGTCGCTGAGTGTCTGGATTACCCGGGCCTGCAGGCAGGCGTTGTAACAGGCCCATTCGCCAATGGCCAGTAGCTGGCCGGTCTGCTCGGCAATGTCCAGGAAGCGGGAAGGGCGCAGCAGCCCGTCCCGGTCATGGCGCCAGCGCAACAGGGCCTCCATGGCCACCACGCTGCCCTGGTCAAGGGCCACCACCGGCTGGTAATGAAGATCCAGGTCCCCCTGCTTGATGGCCTGGCGCAGCTCCTTCTCGATGCGCATCTGGTGCTGCATGTCGATGTTCATGTCCGAGCTGAAAAACTCAATGGTATTGCGGCCGGCTTTCTTGGCCCGGTACATGGCCATATCGGCGTTCTTGAGCAGTTCCTGGTAGCTGCGGGCGTCTTCCGGGGCAATG
>JAWWAC010000060.1:0-17898 GCA_033721915.1 Oleiphilaceae bacterium | reverse complement strand
GGGCCGCCGCCGAGGAAGACATGTGGCGCTGGACCGTCTCTCCCCAGGATGCACCGGACACCCCCACACTCATCGACATCACCTATGAGAAAGGGGACATCGTGGCCATTGATGGCCAGCGGATGAAGGCCCACGAGATCCTGGCGCACCTGAACAAGGTGGGTGGCGAAAACGGCATCGGCCGCATCGACATCGTGGAAAACCGTTACGTGGGCATGAAGTCCCGGGGCTGTTACGAGACCCCTGGCGGCACCATCATGCTGCGGGCCCACAGGGCCATCGAATCCATCTGCCTGGACCGTGAAGTGGCTCACCTGAAGGACAGCATCATGCCCCGTTACGCGGAGGTGGTGTACAACGGCTACTGGTGGTCCCCGGAGCGCCGCGCCATGCAGGCGCTGATCGACGACACCCAGGATTCGGTCAACGGCGATGTGCGACTGCGTCTTTACAAGGGCAATGTGGAAGTGGTGGGCCGTCGCTCACCGGACTCCCTGTTTGACGAAAAAATCGCCACCTTCGAGGAAGACCAGGGCGCCTATGACCAGAAGGACGCGGGGGGCTTTATCAAGCTCAACGCACTGCGTCTGCGTATCGCCGCCCTGAAGGGCCGCAAAATGTAAGACCGATCTTCTGCGGTCATTATAAAGGCGACCCGGGGGTCGCCTTTTTGCGTTCTGTTGCCGTCGTTCAAACGGCAGCAGCGTCTATAATGCGCTGTTTCCACAGAGCCGGACCGGTCTGGTGCACGGACACGCCCCTGGAGTCCACCGCCACCGTCACCGGCATATCCTCCACCTCGAACTCGTAGATGGCCTCCATGCCCAGTTCCGGGAAGGCCACCACCTCGGCGTTCTTGATGGCCTTGGAGACCAGGTAGGCGGCACCCCCCACGGCCATCAGGTAGACCGCCTTGTGATCCCGGATGGCGTCGATGGCCGCCGGGCCCCGCTCCGCCTTGCCGATCATGCCCATCAGTCCGGTCTCTTCCAGCATGGTGCGGGTGAATTTGTCCATGCGGGTGGCGGTGGTGGGGCCGGCCGGACCCACCACTTCCTCCCGCACCGGGTCCACCGGGCCCACGTAGTAGATGAAGCGGTCTTTCAGGTCCACGGGCAGGGTCTCGCCACGGGCCAGCATATCCACCATCTTCTTGTGGGCCGCGTCGCGCCCTGTGAGCATTTTGCCGGAGAGCAGCACTGTCTCGCCATGCTCCCAGGTGTTCATTTCCTCACGGGTCAGTGTGTCCATGTTCACCCGGCGCACTGAGTCTCCCACTTCCCAACTGATATCCGGCCAGTCCTCCAGGCTCGGCGGGGTCTGCAGGGCCGGGCCGAAGCCGTCCAGTGTGAAGTGGGCGTGTCGGGTGGCGGCGCAGTTGGGAATGATGGCCACGGGCTTGTTGGCGGCGTGGGTGGGGAAGTCCGCCACCTTCACATCCAGCACCGTGGTCAGTCCGCCCAGGCCCTGTGCCCCGATGCCCAGCGCGTTGACCTTGTCGAACAGCTCCAGGCGCAGCTCCTCGGCCCGGTTGCTGGGTCCACGGGCCTTGAGTGCCTGGATGTCGATGGGCTCCAGCAGCGCCTCCTTGGCGATCTCCATGGCCTTTTCCGCCGTGCCGCCGATGCCGATACCCAGCATCCCCGGCGGGCACCAGCCGGCGCCCATCTTGGGCACCTGCTCCAGCACCCAGTCCACCACCGAGTCGGAGGGGTTGAGCATGGCAAACTTGGACTTGGCCTCGGAGCCGCCCCCCTTGGCCGCCACATGCACCTCCACCTTGTCGCCGGGCACCAGCTTGTGGTGAATGATGGCCGGGGTATTGTCACCGGTGTTCTGGCGCCTGCCGTCCGGGTCCGCCAACACCGAAGCCCTCAGCACATTGTCTTCGTGCTGATAGGCGCGGCGCACCCCCTCGTTGACGATATCGTCCAGGCTGTCCGTGACATCCCACCGCACATCCATGCCAATGGTCAGAAAGACCGTGACGATGCCCGTGTCCTGGCAGATGGGCCGGTGACCCTGGGCGCACATGCGGGAGTTGATCAGGATCTGCGCCATGGCGTCTTTCGCCGCCTGGGACTCTTCCCGTTCATAGGCTGCGTGCACCGCCTGGATAAAGTCCCTGGGGTGGTAATAGGAGATAAACTGCAGTGCATCCGCAACGCTTTCAATCAGGTCGTCCTGGCGAATAACCGTGGTCATCGGAACCTCTCTGCCGGGTGAATAAAATCGAGTACACAGTTTACCCCAATCCCTGGAAATTTGCTTCCGATGACTGGCCCTGGCCCGGTCGGGCAGGGCGCCTCGAGGCCCGTCATCACGGCGCCCGGCCTGAAATGCCAACCCTTTCATGAAACCTGTAAAAGATTTCATGGCTGCCTCGACAAAGGGGGGCCAAGCGTCTACTTTTTAGCAAAGCGCGATAAAAGAAAATAACACCCGCGGACACACCCGGTAAGGGGAGAGAGCGCTTCCTGACCGGCTGGGTTAATCAGGCCGCTGGCCAAAACGATAAAAAGAAAGGAAGGAAGGTCCTACCTATGTATAAAAAGACATTGATCAGTCTTGCTGTGGCATCATCCCTGCTGGTGACGGGGTGCTACGAGGACAGCCGCAGCGACAAAAACGCCGGCACGACCCTTTCCATAACCAGTCCCGGGTTTGATGGGCGGGTATGGCCCAATTTCGAGCCGGTCAAGGGCCAGTTGCCCATTCCTTCCGATCTGAATTTTGACAGTGCCGCGGGTGATGGCTCTTTCGGTGTGGCCGGTGACAGCTCCAACCCGGTTATCGGTGCATTGAACCAGCTCAGTGGTGCGTCCACCGTGGCTCCGATCGTGGTTCGCTTCAACGGCCGAATCAACGCTGCGACTGTGGATTCACGCCGGTTTGTCTTAACCGATCCGGAAGACCCGTCCAGTGCCGTGCCCAACACAGCACAGAACGTGTTCCTGCTGGAACTGGATTACGCCAGTGATTCCCCGGTGCAGGCCCTGTCTGCCGGAGAGCCGCCAACGGTTGTGAACACGCCGGCCAACCCTTCCGCGGGGCCCCAGTACACCCACGAGGTGGTTCAGCTGGACGGCAATTCGGCCATCCGGATTCTTCCCCAGAAACCACTGAACCCCCTGAAGCGTTACATTGTGGTGGTCACGAGTGGCGTTAAGGCTTTTGACGGCAAGCCGGTCCGTACATCACCCACGTTTGACAACATTCAGGACGTGAACGCCCCCCTGGCAGGGCCATTACAGCCCATCCGCCCACTGCTGACCCGTCTGTGGGTGCCCGTTGCACAGGGCTTCTTAGGAGGCCTGGCGGAAAACGGCATCAATATCGATAACACGGATATTGCCCTGGCTTACTCCTTCACCACCAGCAATGACAAGCAGGTACTGCGGTACATGGCCGAGCCCGCAGGCTGGATTGCCGACACCGTCAAGAGAAGCGTGACATTCGGTGCCGCCAAAGCCGCGGTTGAGGGAGGTGCGAGCAGCTTCAACGAAGTGAAGCCCGTGGTTGATGGCGCCCTGGCAACCTTTACCCCCAGCGAGGCTCTCAATAACGATGGGCTTGCACCCTGTGATGTGGATGACGATCCCAACACAGATGGCTTTCAGACAGAGGTAGGAACGTTTGATGATCAATTTGCCTGTGTGGGTACGCTGGTCAAGACCAATTTTCCGAACGAATTCCCTGAGCCCAAGGCCCGCTCGTTTGACCTAACTTCCACAACCGATGCGGCTGGACTGTCTGCTGTTCTCAACGATTTTGCAGAAGGCCCCGGTAACGTATCGGTGCATCAAGGCTTTATCAACCTGCCTTACTTCCTGGATGTGCCCAATTCCTCTGATGGATCTTCCATCCGGAATGGCACCTGGGATGTGGATAATAACCTGGCCCTGGTGATCAAGAATGCCACAGGCTTTCCGATTCCCCAGGCCGATGCGGGAAACAGCCAGGTTCTGAACTATATTTTCCCCTTTGCCAAGGATAAGCAGGACATTGATGTACCCCTTCTGGTGATGACGCCAGCGGGTGACACACTTGCCGACCTGCAAGACTCGGGCAGAAACTTCCGGGCAGTGATCTATCAGCACGGTATTACCACAGACCGCAGTGCCGCGCTGGCCTTTGGTTCGTCGTTAATCAAGAACGCGAAAGAGACTTTTGGCGAGGACTTGGTGGTGTTTGCCATTGATCAGCCACTCCACGGTGTTGCGCCGATTCCTGTGATTTCCGGCAAGGAAGGCACCGACCCCACGTCCAGCAAAACGGGCTGGGCCGGTATCGTGCTTAACGGTGCTGAGGAAAATGACAGTTTTCCTTTTGAGGAAGGCGATCTGGTGAATCCCACGTTTATCGGTGCACTGCTACAGGCTGCACTGGATGAAAACAAGGTTCAGGACCTGATTGATCTGGGCAAGCAGGAATTTGGCGATCCGTCACAAAAAGCGGGCACTCTTGAAATGATTGCGGATTTGCTTGCAAGAACAGTCAGGAATTCCGGCAGCACCATCCCGGGGCTGGCCCCGACATCCACGGTTCAGGGTGTGGCCGGAGGCGTGCCGACTGAGCGTCATTTCGGTTATACACTGGGTGCGGACAACAGCGCTGTGGCCATGGATTTCGCGGAAGGGAAAGGGGACTCCGGTTCGCTCTTCATTAACCTGTCCAACTTCATCAATAACCGAGACAACCTCCGCCAGGGCGCTTCGGATCTGATGAATCTGCGCGCAACCATTGAGACTCTGGCGGGTGTTTCTGATGTGCACTTTGTGGGTCACTCCCTGGGTACGGTGAATGGCGCAGCGTTTGTAGCGGCTGCTACGGCCAGCGGGCGGGCGGACCTGCACATATCGGGTGCCCATTTGCTGACCCCTGTAGCGGGCATCACCCGTTTGTTGGAGAATTCCCCATCCTTTGCCCCGGCCATTCTTGGTGGACTTCAGCAGGCGGCCGGCTTGCAGCAGGGTGACGCGGATCTGGAAACGTTCCTGAACGTCAACCAGGCGACTCTGGACACCGTGGATCCGATCAACTTTGCCGAAGAGCTGGCTGTGTCTGATGTGCTTCTGGCCCAGATCAACGGTGACAGGACAACGCCCAATGCCGCCGACCCGCGATTCAGTGACAATGTCCAGGGCTTCGATACCGAGCCTCTGGATCTGATCTTCCCCAACGGGTTCAGGGTGGAGTCTCCGGTGGCGCCGCTTTCCGGATCTGAGGCACTGCAAACCTTGATGGGTGCTGAGAATACGGGAGTTGGTTCCCCTCAATCGACACCCGCCATTACCCGTTACCTGCAGGGTATCCATGGCACCCCCGTACTGCCCGTTGAGTCGATTGCTAAGACAGGGGATGTTCTCAAGAATCGCACTATTGCAGCGGGCGGAGAGGAAATCGTTTCCTCAGAGGCGGCCGAGGGCGTCTTTGGTGAGATGGTTTCACAGACCCTTCAGCTGATCAGCTCCGGTTCCGTGACCGGTGGTGGGGTTGCCCCTGGCGTCATTCAACCAGACTGACTGTGTCTGGCGTCACACAGCCCCGGTCCGCCGGGGCTTTTTTGTGGGCACGATGAAAGTAAAAAGGCTCAATCAGCCATTGCTTAACGCCTTTCCGGGCCCTTGACCAACCGCCACCCCCCAAACCTTGTGTCCCCCTCCGACAATGTCTTAGTCTGAACCTAGCACTCTCATCAAGAACCCACAGCAAGCCAACGAGAGGATGCCATGAATAATCCGTATTTCCAGATGCCAAAAGTCCAGGTCCTGGCGGCGGATGCCAGCCGTGGTCGTTTCTTCACCCTTGACTCCCCGAAAGCTCCCCTGAAGGAGCTGCATACCCAGGTCAATCCCGAGGCACGACTTCATGCGGGGGATCTGACCACGGATCAGGCAGGGCGTCAGAGGGCCCCCATGTCGGCCAACAGCAGTGCCATGGAGGAGCCCTCCGCCCCCAAGCAGTCCGAGGCGCGGCGTTTTGCCTGGGAACTGGCAGAGCGTCTAGAGCAGGACCGTCGTCAGGGAAAGCTGGAGAAGCTGTATCTGGTGTCCTCACCCCGTTTCCTGGGGGAACTGCGCAAGCAGCTCAGTAACGGTGTGAAGCAGTGCGTGGCGGGCACCGTGGACAAGGACCTCAGCCATCTGGAGCCCGCTGCGCTGCGTAAACACTTACCGGAATATCTGAAATAAACACCTGCAGGAGGCGCGCCATGAGTGAGCTGGAAAACCAACACTGTGAAGCCTGCAGCGCCGATGCGCCCCGGGTGACCCGGGAGGAAATGGAGGCGTTGGGGCGTGAAGTGCCCGACTGGTCTGTGATTGAGCTGGATGGCGAGCAGCAGTTACAGCGCCAGTTCCAATTCAAAAACTTTGCCCAGGCACTGGGCTTTACCGTGAAGGTGGGTGAAATGGCCGAGGAGGTGAACCACCACCCGGCCATACTGACCGAGTACGGCAAGGTCACGGTACGCTGGTGGACCCACAAGATCGGCGGACTGCACCGTAACGACTATATTATGGCGGCCCGCACCGATGGGGCTTACCGGGACTTTGCCTGAAACCCCCCGGCCGCCTTTTCAATCCACAACCACAAAGCCCCCGGTCACGGGGGCTTTTGTGTGGCCAGTCACTTCAGGAGGATTCTCCCAGCTTGCGCTTGACGCTGCCGGTCTTGTCCAGACGGCTTTGTTCCCGGTCGGTGCGGGTGCTGAACTTCAGTGCGGTAAAGACCCGGGGCACCTCCTCCTGGTGCATGGCCTCATGGCACTCCTTCACGGCATTGAAGACCTGATCCCAGTCCCCCTCCACGCTGGTGCCTTCCGCGTTGATCTCCGGTTCCAGTCCGGCCTTCTCAAGAATGCGTTCACAGCGGGCAATATAATCGGAAATCGACGGTCCCACGCCCATGGGAATGACACAGATATCGGCAGTGACTTTCATGATGTCCTCCAGGTTGACGGTATGAATCATATCCGGCCTGCCGGGCCGGTACCTGCCTTTTAGACAGCCAAAAAGACCACTGGCCTGTCAACACCGGTTGCTGTCATACACCGCCTGTTTCATAATCCGCTGCACAGTCATTCCCTCAATCAGGCCGCGCCAGTGCAGACAGAAACGAACGAAGACACATACCGTCTGGTGATTTCCTGCCCGGATCAGGTGGGCATTGTGGCCAAGGTGAGCGGTTTTGTGGCCAGCTACCAGGGCTGGATTGTGGAGGCCAGCCACCATGCGGACCGCATGACCGGCTGGTTTTTCATGCGCAATGAGATCAAGGCCAGCTCACTGCCATTGAGCCTGGACCAGTTCCGGGCCGCCTTCCGACCCATTGCCGAGGAATACGGCATGGAGTGGCATATCAGTGACTCCCGCCAGCCCAAACGGGTGGTGCTGATGTGCAGCAAGGAGAGCCACTGCGTGGCGGATCTGCTGCACCGCTGGCACAGCGGCGAGCTCAGTGCCCACATTGTGGCGGTGATCTCCAACCACGAGGACATGCGCCGCATGGTGGAGTGGCACGACATTCCCTACCACCATGTGCCGGTGGACCGTGAGAACCGACAGGACGCCTTCGCCACCATGCAGTCACTGTTTGCCCGTTACCAGACGGATGTGATTGTGCTGGCCCGCTACATGCAGATACTGCCCCCCGAGGTGTGTCGCGCCTATGCCGGGCGGGCCATCAATATCCACCACAGTTTCCTGCCGTCCTTCGCCGGTGCCAAGCCCTACCACAAGGCCTATGAACGGGGTGTGAAGCTCATCGGCGCCACCTGCCATTATGTCACGGAAGACCTGGATGAGGGCCCCATCATTGAGCAGGACGTGATCCGGGTCAGCCACAGTGACGCCATCAGCGACATGATCCGTCTGGGCAAGGATGTGGAAAAAGCCGCACTGGCCCGGGGGCTTCGCTACCACCTGGAGGACCGGGTGCTGGTGCACGGCAACAAGACCGTGGTGTTTAACTGACCCGTCGCCTTTTCGCTCACTGTAAGTGGCTGGCGGAAAAGAGGGTTTGCTGAAACATTGCTGACTGCAAAGGAGCGGCTTCGGACCCCTCCTTTACCCTGCCAACTGTGGTATTATACGCCGCTTGCAGCCGCTCGCCCCAGGGTTGGCTGACACGATGAAAAACAACCAGAACAACTTAATTCCAGTGATCACAAAGGGAAGTCAGCTCGATGGGTGAGTTTGCCAAAGAGATACTGCCGGTCAATATCGAAGATGAGCTAAAGCAGTCCTATCTGGATTACGCCATGAGCGTAATCATCGGCCGGGCTCTGCCCGATGCCAGGGACGGGCTCAAGCCGGTGCACCGCCGGGTGCTGTTCGCCATGTCCGAGCTGGGCAATGACTGGAACAAGCCTTACAAGAAGTCCGCCCGTGTGGTGGGTGACGTGATTGGTAAGTACCACCCCCACGGTGACTCGGCGGTCTACGACACCATCGTCCGTATGGCACAGCCTTTCTCGCTGCGTTACACGCTGGTGGACGGCCAGGGCAACTTCGGTTCCATCGACGGTGACAACGCCGCCGCCATGCGTTACACCGAAGTGCGCATGCGCAAGCTGGCCCATTCGCTGCTGGCGGATCTGGACAAGGAAACCGTGGATTACGTGCCCAACTACGACGGCACGGAATTCATCCCGGCGGTACTGCCCACCCGCGTACCCAACCTGCTGATCAATGGCTCATCGGGCATCGCCGTGGGCATGGCCACCAATATTCCGCCCCACAACATGGGCGAGATCATCGACAGCTGTCTGGCACTGATCGACAACAGTGATCTGACCGTGGATGAGCTGATGGCATTCATCCCCGGCCCGGATTTCCCCACCGCCGGTATCATCAGCGGCCGTGCCGGCATCATCGAGGCCTATCGCACCGGCCGTGGCCGCATCTATGTGCGCTCACGCTACGAGATCGAGCAGGACAAGAAGACCGGCCGTGAAGCCATCATCATCACGGAGCTGCCTTATCAGGTGAACAAGGCCCGTCTGATCGAGAAGATCGCCGAACTGGTCAAGGAAAAGCGCATCGAGGGCATCAGCGAGCTGCGTGACGAGTCCAACAAGGAAGGCATCCGGGTGGTGATCGAATTGCGCCGCAACGAGAATCCCGAGGTGATCGTCAACAACCTGTTCAAGCAGACCCAGATGGAAACCGTGTTTGGTATCAACATGGTGGCACTGCTGGACGGTCAGCCCCAGATTCTCAATCTCAAACAGCTGCTGGATGCCTTCATCCTGCACCGCCGTGAGGTGGTCACAAGGCGTACCATCTACCTGCTGCGCAAGGCCCGTGAGCGGGGCCATATACTGGAAGGCCTGTCCGTGGCACTGGCCAACATCGACGAGGTGATCGCACTGATCAAGTCCTCGCCGGGGGCCGCCGAGGCCAAGGTCAAGCTGCTCAACCAGGGCTGGGAGCCGGGTACCGTCAGCGACATGCTGGCCAAGGCCGGCGCCGACGCCTGCCGCCCCGATGACCTGCCGGAAGGTTACGGTTTCCATAACGGTCTCTATCACCTGTCTCCGGAGCAGGCACAGGCCATACTGGACCTGCGTCTGCACCGCCTGACCGGCCTGGAAACGGAAAAGCTGCTGACCGAATACCAGGAGATCATCACCCGCATCGGTGAGCTGATCGAGATCCTCAGCAACCCGGACCGCCTGATGCAGGTGATCCGTGAAGAGCTGGAGGAAATCCGCGAGGAATACGGCGATGAGCGCCGCACCGAGATCGTCGGCTCGCGCCGCGATCTGACCGTGGCGGACCTGATCGACGAGGAAGACCTGGTGGTGACCATCTCCCACAGCGGCTACGCCAAGACCCAGCCCATCGAGGACTACAAGGCCCAGCGCCGTGGCGGCCGCGGCAAGTCCGCCACCGCCATGAAGGACGAGGATTTTATCGAGAAGCTGCTGGTGGCCAACTCCCACGACACCATTCTCTGCTTCTCCAACAAGGGCAAGGTGTACTGGCTGCGGGTGTTCGAGATTCCCCAGGGCAGCCGCACCTCCCGTGGCCGTCCCATGGTGAACATACTGCCACTGGAGCAGGGTGAGCGCATTTCCACCTTCCTGCCCGTGAGCGAGTACGCGGAAGACCACTACGTGCTGATGGCCACCTCCAAGGGCACCATCAAGAAAACCCCGCTGGTGAACTTCTCACGCCCCCGCTCCTCGGGTCTGATTGCCGTGAACCTGGATGAAGACGATTACCTCATTGGTGCTGCCATCACCAATGGCGGCGCCGAGATCATGCTGTTCTCCACCGCCGGCAAGGCGGTCCGTTTCCCGGAGGAGCAGGTCCGCCCCATGGGCCGTACCGCCCGTGGTGTTCGCGGCATCCGACTCAAGCCCGGTCAGGAGGTGGTCTCGCTGATCATTCCCCAGGAAGAGGGCTTTATCCTCACCGCCAGCCAGAACGGCTATGGCAAGCGCACCCGGGTGGATGAATTCCCCGCCTACAGCCGTGGCAGCCAGGGCGTGATTGCCATGCAGACCTCCGAGCGTAACGGCGACCTGGTCTGCGCCCTTCAGGTGTTTGAAGGGGACGAGATGATGCTGATCACCGACCAGGGCACACTGGTGCGTACCGGCACCGATGACCTCTCCGTGCTGGGCCGTAACACCCAGGGTGTGCGTCTGATCCGTCTCAGCCAGGAAGAGGAGAAGCTGGTGACCGTGGAGCGCATCGAGGACACCGGTGACGAGGACGATGAGAACGGAGACAGCGAAGACGGTGACAGTGCTGGAAACGAGAATGCCGATGACTGATCAGGGTAGCCACCATGACACGAGCCTATAACTTCTGTGCCGGGCCGGCGGCACTGCCTGAGCCGGTGCTGGCCCGGGCCCGGGATGAGATGCTGGACTGGCAGGGGCGTGGTCTGTCGGTGATGGAAATGAGTCACCGCAGTGAGGCCTTCATGGGCATTGCCCATCAGGCGGAACAGGACCTGCGGGAGCTGCTGGCCATCCCGGACAACTATCGGGTGCTCTTTATGCAGGGCGGCGCCAGCAGTCAGTTTGCCATGGTGCCACTGAATCTGCTGTCCGAAGGGGGGCACGCGGACTACGTGGACACCGGCATCTGGTCCCGCAAGGCCATTGCCGAGGGGCGCCGCTTCGGCGATGTCCGTTCCGTGGCTTCTGCCGAGAGCAACGGCTACGTCGCCGTGCCCGACCCCCACCAGTGGGCGCTGCGCCCCGGGGCGGACTACCTCCATATCACCCCCAACGAGACCATCGGCGGACTGGCATACCCGGCCATACCGCAGGTGGGTGACAGCCCCCTGGTGGCGGATCTTTCCTCCGCCATTCTCTCGGAACCCCTGGACGTGAGCCGTTTCGGCCTGATCTATGCCGGTGCCCAGAAGAACATCGGCCCGGCGGGGCTGACACTGGTGATTGTGCGGGAAGATCTGATCAAGCCCATGAATGACCGCACCCCGGCCATGATGAGCTACGAGATCGCCGACAAGAACGACTCCATGTACAACACACCCCCCACCTACGCCTGGTATCTGGCGGGGCTGGTGTTCCAGTGGCTGAAAGAGCAGGGCGGTCTTGAGGCCATGGGCGAGCGCAACCGCAACAAGGCGGGCAAGCTCTATGACGCCATTGACCGCAGCGACTTCTACAACAACCCAATTCGTCCGGACTGCCGCTCGCTGATGAATGTGCCTTTCACACTGGCGGACGAGCGCCTCAACAGCGACTTCCTGGCCGGTGCCGAGGCCCGCCGCCTGCTCAACCTCAAGGGGCACCGCTCCGTGGGGGGTATGCGCGCCAGTCTCTACAACGCCATGCCGGAGGCCGGTGTGGATGCCCTGATTGACTTCATGCGGGAATTCGAGAAGGAGAGGGCATGAGCGATTCCGGCAAGGCCCCGTCCTCATCGCTGGATGAATTGCGGCAGCGCATCGACGGCATCGACAATGAGCTGATGCGCCTGATCAGCGACCGTGCCCACTGCGCCCAGCAGGTGGCCCAGGTCAAGCTGGCGGCGGACCCCCAGGCGTCGGTGGTCTACTACCGCCCGGAGCGTGAGGCCCAGATACTGCGCAAGATCAAGTCCCTCAACCCGGGGCCCCTGGCGGATGAGGAAATGGCCCGTCTGTTCCGGGAGATCATGTCCGCCTGCCTGGCCCTGGAAAAACCCATGCAGATCGCTTTCCTGGGCCCTGAGGGGACCTTTACCCAGGCGGCGGCACTGAAACACTTTGGCCACTCCGTCCTGACTTCCCCCATGGGTGCCATCGACGAGGTGTTCCGTGAGGTGGAGTCGGGCAATGCCCATTACGGCGTGGTGCCGGTGGAGAACTCCACCGAGGGCATGGTCAACCACACACTGGATCTGTTCATGCACTCGCCACTGCGTATCTGCGGCGAAGTGCAGCTGCGCATCCACCACCATCTGCTGACGCGGCCTGATGGGGACATGGGCCGTATCCGCCGCATCTATTCCCATCAGCAGTCTTTTGCCCAGTGCCGCCAATGGCTGGACAGTCACTGGCCGGGCCCTGAGCGCATCACCGTCAGCAGCAACGCCGAGGCGGCACGCCGTGCGGCCGCGGAGACGGACGCCGCCGCCATTGCCGGGGACATGGCCGAAGAGCTGTACGGCCTTAAGGCACAGAGCCGCAATATCGAAGACCGGCCGGACAACACCACCCGCTTTCTGATCATCGGCCAGGAGTCGGTGCCCGCCAGCGGCAGGGACAAGACCTCCATACTGGTGTCCATGCGCAACCACCCCGGTGCCCTGTACAAGCTTCTGGCCCCGTTCCACGACCACGGCATCAGCCTGACCCGCATCGAGACACGGCCTTCCCCCAGCGGGACCTGGGCCTACGTGTTCTATATCGATTTCGAGGGGCACCCCAGCGACGAGCTGGTGGCCCAGGCGCTCAAGTCGGTGGAGGAGCAGGCGGTGGAGGTCAAGCACCTGGGGGCTTACCCCATGGGCGTTCTCTAGTTCATTCAATCATCCCTGGCTGAGGTTTCCATGAGCTGCGATTACACCACACTGGCCGCCCCCGGCGTGCAGGGCCTGCAGCCCTACCAGCCGGGCAAGCCCATCGAGGAGGTGGCCCGTGAGCTGGGCCTGGATCCGTCGGGCATCGTCAAGCTGGCCAGCAATGAAAACCCACTGGGCCCAAGCCGCAAGGCCCTGGCGGCCATGGAGGCGGCATTGCCGGAGCTTTGCCGCTACCCGGATGGCAATGGCTTCCATCTCAAGCACAAGCTGGCAGAGCGTTTCTCCGTGGGCACGGACCAGATCACCCTGGGCAACGGCTCCAACGACGTGCTGGAGTTGATCGCCCGTGCCTTTGCCGACCGGGACTCGGAGATTGTCTACTCACAGCACGCCTTTGCCGTTTACCCCCTGGTGACACAGGCCATCGGTGCCCGCCATGTGCAGGTGCCGGCCCGGGACTGGGGCCATGACCTGCCGGCCATGGCCGACGCGGTCACGGACCGCACCCGCATTATCTTCGTGGCCAATCCCAACAACCCCACCGGCACCGTGGTGGGGCAGTCCGCCATCCGTGCCTTCCTGGAGCGGGTGCCGGAGTCGGTGATTGTGGTGCTGGACGAAGCCTATTGCGAGTACATGGAAGGGGAGGACGCCGCCGACGGTCTGGCCCTGCTGGGCCAGTTCCCCAACCTGATCGTCAGCCGCACCTTCTCCAAGGCCTGGGGGCTGGCCTCACTGCGGGTGGGGTATGGCATTGCCAACGCCCAGATCACCAATGTCATCAACCGGGTGCGCCAGCCGTTCAATGTGGACAGCCTGGCCCAGGCCGCCGCCACGGCGGTGCTGGACGACAGGGAGTACCTGGCCGAATCACGGCGGATCAACAGCGCCGGACTGCGCCAGCTCACGGAAGGCTTCACCGCCCTGGGGCTGACGGTGATTCCCTCCGCTGCCAATTTTGTGGCCGTGGATGTGGGCCGTGACGCCGGCCCGGTCTATGAAGGGTTGCTGCGCCACGGTGTGATTGTGCGTCCCATCGCCGGTTACGGCATGCCCCGGCATCTGCGGGTGTCCGTGGGCCTTGAGTCGGAAAACCGCCAGTGCCTCGAGGCCATGGCGGCCGTTCTGGCGGAGCAGTAGGCCGTGGCCCGGTCCGCCCCCCTTTACCCGCGCATGGCCGTGATCGGCCTGGGCCTGATTGGTGGTTCACTGGCCCTGGCCGCCCGTGAACAGGGCCTGGCAGGGACGGTGGTGGGTTATGACCGCCGCCAGAGCGAGCTGCAGCAGGGGCTGTCACTGGGGGTGATCCACGAGGCGGCCGACAGTGCCGCCGAGGCCGTGCGCGGTGCCGATCTGGTGGTGATTGCCGTGCCCGTGCAGGCCACGGAATCGGTGCTGTTGTCCATCCGTGAGTCCCTGCCGGAGACGGCCACTCTGACGGACTGCGGCAGCGTCAAAGGCCACTTTACCGCCGCTGTGCAGCGTGTGTTCGGCCGGGTGGGGCCGAGGGTCATCCCCGGCCATCCCATTGCCGGCTCCGAGAAAAGCGGCGTGGCCGCGGCCAATGCCGCGCTTTTCAGCGGCCACAAGGTGATTCTCACCCCGGAGGCGTCCTCCGACCCCCAGGCGCTGGCCCGTCTGGGTGATTTCTGGCGGGGTTGTGGCGCCGAGGTGCTGACCATGGCCGTGGAGCACCACGACCAGGTGCTGGCGGCCACCAGCCATCTGCCGCACCTGATTGCCTTTTCACTGGTGGACACTCTGGCCGGTGAGAAGGACAACCAGGACATCTTTCGCTATGCCGCCGGCGGCTTCCGGGACTTTACCCGCATTGCCGCCAGCGACCCGGTCATGTGGCGGGACATTTTCCTGTGCAACCGGGAGGCGGTACTGCAGTCACTGGACCATTTCACCGACGACCTGGCCCTGCTGCGCGGTGCCATCGAACGGGGCGACGGGGCCACACTGCAGCAGGTCTTTACCCGGGCCAAGGCGGCGCGGGATCATTTTTCCAAAATTCTCTCCGGACAGGCCTATCTGACAACCATGAGCAGCAAGAAGACACGATTCCGGGCCAGCCCCGGCGGTACCGTACAGGGGGATATCCGGGTGCCCGGCGACAAGTCCATGTCCCACCGTTCCATCATGCTGGGCGCCCTGGCCGAGGGCACCACGGAGGTGGAGGGCTTCCTGGAAGGGGAAGACAGCCTGGCCACGGTGCAGGCTTTCCGGGATATGGGCGTGACCATCGAGGGGCCTGAGCGGGGCTATGTTCGAATCCACGGGGTCGGACTCCACGGCCTCAAGCCCCCCAGGGGCCCGCTCTACCTGGGCAACTCCGGCACCGCCATGCGCCTGTTCGCCGGTCTGCTGGCGGCACAGCCCTTTGACAGTGAGCTGACCGGTGACGCCAGCCTGTCACGGCGCCCCATGGAGCGTGTGGCGGCGCCACTGCGTGCCATGGGCGCGACCATAGACACACAGCAGGGGGGCTGTCCGCCACTGGTGATCCACGGCGGACAGGCCCTGAAGGGCATCGACTATGTGCTGCCCGTGGCCAGTGCCCAGGTCAAGTCCTGCCTGCTGCTGGCGGGCCTGTACGCCAGCGGCGAGACGGTGATTACCGAACCGGCACCCACCCGGGACCATACCGAGCGGATGCTGAACGGCTTCGGCTACCCGGTACACCGGGAGGGGCCGAGGGCCCGGCTCACTGGCGGTGGCCGCCTCACCGCCGGCCCCATCGACGTGCCGGCGGACATCTCATCGGCGGCCTTCTTCCTGGTGGCGGCGTCCATTACTCCCGGGGCGGATCTGTGGCTGCGCCATGTGGGCATCAACCCCACCCGCACCGGCATCATTAACATACTGCGCCTGATGGGGGCGGATATTGAGCTGCACAACGAACGGGAAGCCGGTGGCGAGCCGGTGGCGGACCTGCGTGTGCGTCATGCGCCCCTCAAGGGCATCGCCATCCCGGAAGATCAGGTGCCCCTGGCCATTGACGAGTTCCCGGTGCTCTTTATCGCCGCCGCCAACGCCCATGGCGAGACAGTGCTTACCGGCGCCGAGGAACTCAGGGTCAAGGAAAGCGATCGAATACAGGTCATGGCGGATGGTCTGGCCACACTGGGTGTGAGCCACACCGTCACCCCGGATGGCATCCGTATCACCGGCGGGGCCTATGGCGGTGGCACCGTGGACAGCCACGGCGACCACCGCATCGCCATGGCCTTTGCCGTGGCGTCACTCAAGGCGGCGGAGCCGATTGTGATTGAGGACTGCGCCAATGTGGCCACCTCATTCCCCGGGTTTATTGAGCTGGCCCGGGAAGTGGGTCTGCAGGTACAAGAGGAGTTGGAATGAGCGCACCGGTGATTACCATTGACGGACCCAGTGGCGCGGGCAAGGGCACCATTACCCAGCTTCTGGCAAGCCGCCTGGGCTGGCACCTTCTGGACAGTGGTGCCCTGTACCGCCTCACGGCGCTGGCGGCACTGAGGGCCGGTGTGGACCTGGCGGATGAGCCGGCACTGGCGGACCTGGCCCGAGGCCTGGATGTGCGCTTTGAGCCCCGCCCCGGCGACGAGCCGGCCCTTGTGCTGCTGGACGGAGTGGATGTCACGGCGGATATCCGCACGGAAACCTGCGGTGACGCCGCCTCCCAGGTAGCCGCCCTGCCACGGGTGCGGGAGGCGCTGTTGCAGCGCCAGCGGGACTTCTGTCAGGCCCCCGGGCTGGTGGCGGACGGTCGTGACATGGGCACGGTGGTGTTTCCCGATGCGGAGCGCAAAATCTTTCTCACCGCCAGCGCGGAGGAACGGGCACAAAGGCGCTATCGTCAGTTGCTGGACATGGGGCAGAGTGTTAAACTCCCGGCCCTTGTAGCAGAAATCGAAGCGCGTGATGAGCGGGACAGAAACCGGGCCACGGCCCCTCTGAAACCTGCAGACGATGCACAGGTTATTGATACAACGGGATTATCAGTGGAAGAGGTGCTGGATCGGGTATTGGCCGCAAGCGGCCAGGCCTGACAGTGCCTCTTTCGCTATTGCTTTTGTGCTGGCGGCGACTGTGGCTGTCAGGGCAGAAGATCCAAGGCGTTCGGCCCAGCTGGATCCAACCAGCGTAGCTGTCAGCCGGACTTGATGAAACGGACCGCGTGTCGCTGGTTTGCGCGGAAAGAACTTGTATTGATCACATAGGACTCACAATGAGCGAGAGCTTTGCGGAACTTTTTGAAGAAAGCCTGAAACAGATCGACATGCAGCCAGGCTCCATCGTCAAGGGCACGGTGGTGGACATTGACAGTGACTGGATCACCGTCAATGCCGGTCTGAAATCCGAGGGTGTCATCCCCGCCTCCCAGTTCTACAACGACAAAGGTGAACTGGAAGTGGCCATCGGCGACGAAGTCGACGTGGCACTGGACGCGGTGGAAGACGGTTTCGGCGCCACGCGCCTGTCCCGGGAAAAGGCCAAGCGTGCCGAAGCCTGGAAAGTGCTGGAAAAGGCTTTCGAAGCAGAAGAAGTGGTCAAGGGTGTGATCAATGGCAAGGTCAAGGGCGGCTTCACGGTCGACCTGGACGGCATCCGTGCCTTCCTTCCGGGCTCCCTGGTGGATGTGCGCCCCGTGCGTGACACCGCTCACCTGGAAAACAAGGACCTGGAATTCAAGGTCATCAAGCTGGACGCCAAGCGCAACAACGTGGTGGTCTCCCGCCGCGCAGTTCTGGAAGCCGAGAACAGCGCCGAGCGCGAGCAGCTGCTGGAAAGCCTGACCGAAGGTCTGGAAATCAAGGGTATCGTGAAGAACCTGACCGACTACGGCGCCTTTGTCGATCTGGGCGGCGTGGACGGCCTGCTGCACATCACCGACATGGCCTGGAAGCGCATCAAGCAT
>JAWWAC010000059.1:0-18278 GCA_033721915.1 Oleiphilaceae bacterium | reverse complement strand
CGGCACACAGGTGGTCCGGTCCGGCGAGGCGGTCACAATGCAGGCGGGCCGGGTCCGGCCGGACCGCTCCGTTGACGCCACGGCAGCGGCCTGGACAAAGGGCGTCCTGGTGGCGGACAACCTGCCACTGGGGGATTTCCTGGACCAGCTGGCCCGTTACCGCCACGGTGTGATCCGCTACGACCAGAGCGCCGCCGATCTCAGGCTGGTGGGCGCCTACCCACTGGCGGATACGGACCGCATACTGGCCGCCATTGAAGACACGCTGCCGGTGCGGATCACCCGCCTGACGCCCTGGTGGGTGCGGGTTCAGGGGCGGACTGAGTAACCCGCCCGACTTTTTTCAAAAAAATGTCCCTGACCGGTTCCCCTTTTTTCAGTTCGCGGGGCATACAAGGCAAACCCTTTCCATTTGCTTTGTTGACCCACTGAAATTGGGAGAAAACCGTGCCTTCACTGACCTTCAACGGCCGCTCATTCGCGCCACTGTCCACCGCCCTGGTACTGCCACTGTGCCTGGCCATTTCATCACCCGTCCTGGCCCAGCAGACAACCGCCTCCCAGAACCAGCAGGAGAGCCGGGCGGTCCAGGAATACGACATCCCCGCCGGCCCATTGAGTCGTGTACTGAGCCGCTTCGCGGCGGAATCCGGACTGCTGCTGTCCTCGGATGCCCGACTGACCGAGGGCAAGCAGAGCGAGGGCCTTGAGGGTGAGTTCGCCACGGAAGAGGCGCTGAGAAAGCTGCTGGCGGGCACCGGCCTGACCTACCGCCTGGAAGAGGACCGTCAGATCAGCCTGATGACTCAGGAGCAGCAGCAGACATTCCGCCTGGACCCGCTGCAGGTGGTGGGCTGGCGCCAGTCCGAGAACAGTGGCTATCGCTCCCCTGTTCTCAGCTCCGCCACCAAGACAGAAGCCCCTATTGTGGACACCCCCCTGTCCGTGTCCGTGGTCACCGAAGACGTCATTCGCGACCAGAACGCCCGCAATGTGGAGGACGCACTGCGCAATGTGGCCGGCGTGTCCGCGGGACCCAATGCCTCCAATGCCTCGGTTCAGGAAGAGTTCACCATCCGCGGCTTCCGGTCCGCACTGGTCCGCATCAATGGTGTTCAGCGCCGTTCCAGTGGACCACTGAGCGTGGCCAATATTGCCAGCGTCGAGGTCCTGAAAGGACCGGCGTCCGTGCTCTACGGGGACCTGTCTCCGGGTGGCTTTGTGAACATACAGACCAAGCGCCCGCAACGGGAGGAGGCCTATGAGCTCTCCATCGGCGGCTCACAGGTGACCGAAGGTCGCGGCACCAGTGGCGAATTTGGTATCGATGCCACCGGCGCGCTCAGCGAAGACGGCAACCTGCTGTACCGCTTTGTCGGTTCCGCCGAAGGGGGCAGCCGTTTCATTGAAGACGCTCACTACGAGCGTTACCTACTGGCGCCCTCCTTCTCCTATCTGGCTCTGAATGACCGGTTACGGTTGGACCTGGACCTGAGTTACCTGCGCAATGACGAGACCTTCCTGTTCGGCGTGCCCTCCGGTGGCGAGAAGCCGGACCTGCGCATCGACAGAAGCACTTTCCTGGGCAGCAGCGATAACAACAAACTCACCGAGGACTACACGGCGGAATTGCGGGCCAGTTATCAGCTCAGCCCCAGCACCGATGTGGACGCGGCGCTCACTTATCACCGCAACGAGCATGTCTCAAGAGCCCTGCGTCCCTTCGGCCCCGGTACTCAGGAAGTGGACGAGAACAACGAAGTCGGCCGCAGCTTCAGCCTGAACGACTTCGAGACCACGGACATGCAAGTGGAGTCCAACCTGACGCACCGCTTCAGTGTCGGCAGCACCGCCTGGGAGGTTCTGGTGGGCGGCGACGCGCGTCGTGAAGAGCTCAACAATGGCGATGGCGGCGGCACTATTTTCAATTTCGATACGGTCAACGTACTGGATCCCCAGGACACCGGCCTGCCCGGCAGGGACGACCCGAACTTCAACCCCCGCACGCCCTTCGAGCAGACCATCGATGTATTTGGTGTCTACACCCAGGCCGATGTCTGGCTGACCGACCGGTTCAAGTTGCTGGGTGGATTGCGCTACACCCGGGTGAACTACGAGTTCAGGAATACCTCGCCCTTCCTCTACGAAGAAAACACCGACAACGTGGACCCCCGCCTTGGTGCACTGTTCAAGCTCACACCGGCCACCTCGCTGTACGGCAGTTACAGCACCTCCTTTGAGCCGGAATTCAGCTTTGACCCGGACGATGTGGCCAAGCCGGTGGAAGCCGAGCAGTTTGAGCTGGGCGTCAAGCAGGAGCTGATGGACGGTCGTTTCATCGCCACACTGTCCGCCTATGAAATCACCCAGAAGAATCTGTTCACCACAGACATTAACACCGGTGAAAGCCGCCAGATTGGTGAAGCCGAAACCCGGGGCATTGAAGCCGAAGTTCGCGGGCAACTGACCGACGAGCTGAGCCTGCTGGTCAGCTACGCCAATCTGGACAATGCAATCACCAGGAACAACGACGGCGAGCAGGGTAACCGTCTGCGCAATGTGCCCGAGGAGGAAGCCAGCGCCTACCTCAACTATCAGGCCTTCAACCAGGGCGGCAACCGACTCACTGTGGGCGGCGGGGTGTTTTACGAAGGTGAGCGCTTCACCAGCAGCTCCAACGAAGTCACGCTGCCCAGCTACACCACTGTGGACCTGAATGCCCGTTACACCATGAACCTGGCCGACCAGTCACTGAGTGTCCAGGGCGGTCTGAGGAACGTGTTTGACAAGGAATACTTCGTCAGCGGTTTCGGTGAGGGCATCAGCTTCCGGGGTCAGCCACGCACGGTCTACCTGAAGCTCACCTCACAGTTCTGATCCGCGATGCGTCCCCGTCACTGGTTCCGCATCCACAGCTTCACCGGTGTCATCACCGGCCTGATGCTGTTCCTGGTGTGCTGGAGCGGCACCTTCGCGGTGCTGTCCCAGGAAATCGACTGGCTGGTGACACCCGAGGCCCGGGTGTCACTGAGCCAGCCGTACCAGGCGGAACAGGCCCCCTGGGGTGACTGGGCGGAGGCGGTGGAACGGTTTGCCCCGGACGGGGAGGTGCTGTGGCTGAAACAGCCCCTCTACTCCGGCTTTGCCGCCAACGCCGTGGTCAACCAGCCGGACCAGATATTGAGACAACTGTATATCCACCCGGAAACGGCGGAGATACAGGGTGTCTACAGCTACATGGACGTGCAGCGGTTCTTCCGCAACTTCCATATGAATCTGTTCGGACTGGGGGGCTTCGGGATCTACCTGGTCACCGCACTGGGCATCACCCTTCTGGTCTCGCTGACGGCGGCGCTGTTTTTCTACAAGCGCTGGTGGCGGCGATTTTTCAGTTTCAAGGGGGGCACCGGGCGGACCCTGTGGAGTGAGCTGCACAAGCTGGCCGGGCTCTGGAGCCTGTGGCTGGCGCTGATCATGGGACTGACCGGCACCTGGTATCTGATCGAAATCGCCCGTCTCGATGTGGGGGATGGCAAGTTCAGCTACGTGGGCACCGGACAGACCGCAGTCCATTCCATAGACCCGCCGGAACACGGGCCGGAGGCTCGTCCAATCACACTGGATGCGGCCGTGGAACGGGCCCGCACACTGTGGCCCGGGTTCCAGGTCCGCCAGATCAACCCCGCACGCAACGACAACGGCATCCATCGGATGGAGGGACAGGCGGGCGCCGTTCTGGTGCGTGACCGTGGCAACCAGCTCTATCTGGACAGCCACAGCGGCGAGGTTCTGTACCGCAAGGACGCCGTGGAACTGCCCCTCTACTGGCGCTGGTCCCATACGGCGGATCCACTGCACTTCGGTGACTTCGGCGGACTCTGGAGCAAGGCCATCTGGGCGGTTTTCGGGCTGATTCTCTGCGGCGTCATACTCAGCGGCACCTGGCTCCACGCCCACCGCCTGGCCCGCAGCGCCGGCAGCCACCGGCGCCACCACTGGCCCGGTACCGTGGCGGCACTGCTGGTGACACTTCTGATACTGGCCGGCACCGTCATCTCCGGATTCGACCAGGCCAGAAACGTCTACGGCCCGGAAGTGGACGGCATCCAGCAGCTGCCCGAACTGGCCACCGGCGTCAGAAACGTCATCATCGCCTGGACCGCACTGACACTGCTGATCATCGCCGCCTGGGTGGCACTGCTGTGGCGCCCCTCTTTAATCCACTCTCTCCAGAAAAGCCCCCATTCGGGGGCCCCCTCGAAGAAGCGTAGCTGACACCCGTCGAAACGCGATGCCCGTTACGCTCCTGTAAACGAAAGCATCAGACAGTTCTTGAGCTTTAATGCTTCACCAAGCAGGTTAAAAATTCTATTGCACCCCCTCCCTTAACTGACTGGCTATCTTCACCGGCCTGATATGGTGCTCACCTCTGGACTCCATCCGACCATCTTTAAACCGTCACAGGGATGCCTCTGCCTCAACCTCTTTCCGTTTCCAGAGGTGTGAGGGTAAAAACAGGCTCAAAGCGCTTTTCTACCGATGGACAGCCTTGCTCTGTAACGCGGTTCATGGTTTGACTTCTGGACAACGGCCAGGTGACAGAGCGATCGGCTGTCACAGCTCCACACCGGGCTGGGCCTTGATGCCCTGGTCCTTGAAGGCGTGCTTGACCACTTTCATTTCCGTCACCGTGTCCGCCAGGTCAATCAGCTGTTGCGGCGCGTAGCGCCCGGTGACCACCACATGCTGCATCTCCGGGCGGGACTGCAGGTCGTCCAGCACCTCGTCCAGATCCAGGTACTCGTGGCGCAGCGCGATGTTCAGCTCGTCCAGCAGGATCAGCTGGATGCTCTCGTCCGCCAGCATCTTTTTCACAATGGCCCAGGCGCTGCGGGCGGCGGCTTCGTCCTGCTGCCGGTCCTGTGTGTCCCAGGTGTAGCCCTGGCCCATGACGTGGTAGGCCACGTTGGGCTGGTCCCGGAAGAAGGCCTCTTCACCGGTGCTGAACTTGCCCTTGATAAACTGCACCACCCCCACCTTCATGCCGTGGCCCAGTGAACGGGCCACCATGCCGAAGCCGGAGCTGCTTTTGCCCTTGCCGGGGCCGGTGAGCACCAGCAGCACCCCCTGCTCTTTCTGGGCCCGGGCGATGCGCTCCTGCATGATTTTCTGTTTGGCGGCCATGCGCCTGGCGTGGCGTTCCGGGTTTTTGGCGTTCTCACGCATGGGACAATCCTCCGTTGAACAGGTCAGCCACCAGCTGTGGGGCCGAGGGAAAATAACCGTGAAAGTAACTGGCGGTGAGGCTGCCCTGGCGGTAGAGGGCCTCCCCTTCGGTGCCACGCAGCTTGCGGGCACGGGTCGCCGGTGACAGATCCGTGACCAGCTCCGAGTGGTGGTAGGCGTGACCACGCAGTTCCTCGTGGGCGCTGTTGCCGGTACCCGCCATGGCCTGCATGCCCAGACCCTTGAGCTTGCCGGCCATGCGGGCCTGTCCGGGCATCAGGCCGAACATGGCGTGCTCCTCCCCCTCCTTGTCCACCAGGCTGTCCACACAGGCCATCAGTCCGCCGCACTCGGCCAGAATGGGTTTGCCGGCACTGTGGTGATCCCGGATGGACCGGGCCATGGTGGTGTTGGCCGCCAGTGTGGCGCCGTGGAGCTCCGGGTAGCCACCGGGCAGCCAGAGGGCGTCCGCCTCCGGCAGGGCCTCGTCCGCCAGTGGCGAGAAGAAATGCAGCTGTGCCCCCATGGCTTCCAGCAGCTCCAGGTTGGCCCGGTAGACAAAGGAAAAGGCGTTATCACGGGCAATGGCAATGCGGCGTCCTTCCAGCCGACGGGGCGGTGCCTTGGGGGCCGGTGCGCTTAAGGTGACCTGTGCCGGCAGCCGGTCCAGTCCGGCGTCTTTCAGCACCTGGGCGGCGGCGTCCAGTGAGGCGTCCAGATCCGGCAGCTCGCTGGCCTGCACCAGCCCCAGGTGGCGGTCCGGTATGGCGAAGGACTCGCTGCGGGGAATGGTCCCCAGCAGGCGGATGCCTTCCGGCAGGCTCTCACCCACCAGCTTAGCGTGGTAGGCGCTGCCCACCCGGTTGGCGATCACCTCGTGGATGGTGACGTCCTCCCGGTAACGGGCCAGCCCCAGTGCCAGTGCGCCGAAGGTCTGGCCCATGGCACGGGCGTCCATCACCGGCAGTGCCGGGATGCCGCAACTCACCGCCAGGTCGGCGCTGCAGGGGTCGCCGTCAAACAGGCCCATGGAGCCCTCCACCAGCACCAGGTCCACGTCCCGGGCGGCCTCGGCCAGGCGCCAGCGGATCTCCTCGTCGCCGGTCATCCAGCCGTGCACCTGGTACACCGGGGCGCCGCTGGCCACCTCCAGCACCATGGGGTCCAGGTAGTCCGGGCCGTGCTTGAAGACCCGCACCGTGCGGCCCTCGTTGCGGTGCAGCCGCGCCATGGCGGCGGTGACCATGGATTTGCCATGGCCGGAGCCGGGGGCGCAGATCAGGGCGGCGGCGGTCGTGCCGGTGATGGTGTCAGTGCTCATACAGTGTCCTTATCCGGCGGGTACAAAGACCCGGGTGCCGTGCATGTCCGCGGACATCAGCGGCTGGTCATAGAGTTGTTCCAGTGCCTCCGGCACCAGTTGCGTCTGTGCCGGCCCCCAGCAGGCCTGACCGTCGGGATACAGCAGTAACAGGTGCGTGCACCAGCGGGCCGCCAGGTTCAGGTCGTGGAGGCACAGGAAGACAGAGCGGCCATCGGCGGCCTGTTCCGCCAGCAGTTTCATGACGGCCACCTGGTGGTGCAGGTCCAGGTGGTTGGTGGGCTCGTCCGCCAGCCACACCGACGGGTTCTGGGTCAGTGCCGTGGCCAGCGCCACACGCTGGCGTTCGCCACCTGAGAGGGTCTCCACCTGGCGCTCGCTCAGGTGGCCCAGGTCCAGCCGTTCCAGTGACTGGCGCGCCTGGAGCAGGTCCTCGGCCCGCTCCATCTGCCAGGGGGACAGATAGGGGTGGCGGCCGATCAGTGCGGTTTCCAGCACCGTGGCGGGGAAGCCGTCCTGGCGCTCCTGGAAGACCACGCCCAGCTGCCGGGCCACTTCACGGCGCCTGAGTTGCGGCAGTGGCGTCTCCCCCAGCAGCACCTGCCCCGAACGGGGGGCACGCAACCCCGCCAGTGTGTGCAGTAGCGTGGTCTTGCCGGCACCGTTGGGGCCCAGAACGCCCCAGATCTGCCCCGGCGCCACGGACAGGGTCAGTGGCTCGCCGTCGGGCCGGTCGGGGATATCAATGACCAGATCACGGGTGCTCAGCATCAGCGGCTCCGGTACAGCAGGTAGAGAAAGGTGGGCACACCCAGCAGGGCGGTAATCACACCCACCGGCAGCTGCTCCGGGGCGATCAGTATGCGCGCCAGTGTGTCCGCCAGTGTGAGCAGTATGCCGCCCCCCAGGGCACAGGCGGGCAGGATCAGCCGCTGGTCGTTGCCCAGCAGCAGTCGCAGCATATGGGGCACCACCAGCCCCACGAAGCCGATGCTGCCGGCGGTGGTCACGGCCATGGCGGTGAGCAGGCTGGCCACCACGTAGATGGACCACTCCAGTGGTTTCACCGAGACCCCCAGTGCAGCGGCCTGCAGTGGGCCACGGGCCAGCACGTTGAGGCTGCGCCCCAGCGGCACCACAAGCAGGCAGACCAGCACCAGGGCCACCACCGCCGGCCAGGGGCTGCGGGCATAGGTCAGGTCCCCCATCAGCCAGTAGAGCATGCCGGGGAGCTTGTCGGCGGGGCCGGTGGCCAGCATCAGTGTGATCAGCGCCCCCCAGCCGGAAGCCACCACCACGCCGGTCAGCAGCAGCCGTGAGGCGGTCCAGCTGCCGCTGCCATGGGCCAGGCCGAACACCAGGAAGGTGGACAGCAGGGCCCCGGCAAAGGCGGAGCCGGAAATCACGGCGGCGCCGAGACCGGCCAGCATGGCCATCAGTGCCCCCACGGCGGCACCGCCGGAGACGCCCAGTACATAGGGGTCCGCCAGTGGGTTGCGCAGCAGTATCTGCATCAGCGCCCCCGCCACCGCCAGCAGCCCGCCCACGGCAAAGGCCGCCAGGGCACGGGGGGCACGCAGCTCAAAGATCAGTGTCTGGTGCAGTGGGGTGCCCTCGCCCTGCACCACTGCCAGTACCTCCATGATGGGAATGGACACACTGCCGATGGCCACCGCCAGCAGCATGGACAGCAGGGCCAGTGCCGCCAGTACCAGCAGCGGCAGGAACTGTCGCAGCACGCTGATCCGGGGGGTCAGGGTGGTGCTGCGGCTCTGTGATTCAGCGACGCTCACGGGCCGTCTCCAGATGCTGGCAAAGAGCCCTGGCTCCTTTCAGGAGCCGGGTGGTGGGACGCTGTATCAGGGAGGGAGGCACAAAGAACAGGTTGTCCCGCTTGACGGCGGTGAGGTTGCTGAAGGCTTTCCAGTCCTCCAGCCAGTCACGGTTCTCCTCCCCCATGCCACCGGCCACGATGGCCTCCGGGTCCGCCTCCAGCACCGATTCCTTACCGATGCGGGGCACACGGCGGGAGAGATCCGCGAACACGTTGTCTCCCCGGCACAGGGTGATGACTTCGTGGATAAAGTGCTCACGGTTGATGGTCATCAGCGGCTCGTCCCAGACCTGGTAGAACACCGGCACCGTGTCGGCGTCGCGGTATTGACGGCGCAGCGTGTCGATGCCCTCACGGAAGCGTTGAGCCTCCCCGTGCCCTTCCCCCTGGGTGCCGGACAGCTCGGACAGGCGCTCGATGTTGCTGGCGATCTGTTCGAAGTTCGTAGCCTCGGTGAAGTACAGGGTCAGTCCCAGTTCCTCCAGCCGGTCGGTTTGCTCACGGGGGTTGCCGGTGGCCCAGACAATCAGCAGGTCGGGCCTGAGGCTCAGCAGTTTTTCCATGTCCAGACGGGTGTGGCTGCCCACACTGGGCAGTTCTTTCGCCTCGGGGGGGTAGTCGCTGTAGCTGACACCGGCGATCACCCGGTCACCGGCACCGGCGGAATAGACCAACTCCGTGGCGCCGGGGGAGAGGGGGATGATCCGTTGTGCCGGCTTGTCCAGGCACACACGTCGGTTGGCATCGTCGGTGACGCAGCGCTCTTCGGCCTGAACCACAGCGGCAAAGAGACACAGAAGGCTCAATATCAGGGCCCTGTTCAGACAGGCACCGTTGCCTGCGGCTTGTCTCAAGTGCGTCATGGTGACTCCAATGACTGTGCTGTGTGGCCTTTGGCCGTCAGGCGGGCTATTACGGCCCCACCAGGATCATTCGGCCGGTTTCCGGGTCCCGGTAAACCTGGCCCATGGCTTCGTAGCCGCTGCCGGACTCACCGACGCCGGCGGGCAGCTCCGGAATTTCCCGGCCTGAACTGACATCCGTGGTCTTCTGTGGCGCTTCATCCAGGCTGCGCTGGGAGGCGGCCAGCGCCACCATCAGCCCCACGGCAAAGACCAGCATGATGTCCGCCAGGTTGGCCAGCGGGCCCATGGGGTCCTCGTCGCCGTCGTCGAAGCGGCTGCGGCGGTAGGCGGGAATGCTCATGTGGCGTCCCCGGTGACTGTTGCCGGTTTCGGGTTCCCGGTGTCAGCCTGTTGTTCCTGACGCCTGGCGCTTTCTCTGAGGGCCTTTTCTTCGCTGAGAGCTCTCTCAGCGCTAATGAGCCCCTCTTCGCCAAGGGCTTCCAGCTCGTTCATGGCCGCATCGTACCAGCGCCGGCGCAGCCGCCCCAGCAGGAAGCCCAGGATGCCCGCCAGAAGACCGAGAACGGTGGTGTTAAAGGCCACGGTCACCGCCTGTGCCAGCACATCCAGTTCGCCACGGCCCAGTGCGGCCAGCCCCGGCCCCAACGGGATCAGTGTGCCCATCAGGCCCAGCATGGGGCCCACCCGGGCGATCAAGTCGGCCCGGTCGATGCGTCTTGTGGCCAGCCTGCCCAGCGCGTCCGGGTTGCCGGCGGCCACCAGCCGGCGCAGACCACCGCTGCGCTCACCGATGGCCAGGCCCCCTTCCCACAGGGCCAGTGTCACCAGCCCCAGCAGACCGATAATCACCGGTTGCAGCAGCCAGCCCACGACGGCGTCCATGATTTCCAGTGTGGCGGATGTGAACATAGTCGTTCTCTCTGTTGTTCCAGTTAACCGTCCGGTTGAATCCCGTTATTGGCGACCACGGCCGGCGCGCACACCGGCGGCGATAATCAGCACCGCCGCCAGCAGAACCAGCCAGGGCAACAGTGGCGCACGGCCTCCTTCGGCGGAGGACTCTTCGGCCTGCTCATCTTCCGACTGCGCCTGCTCTTCTTTATCAGCAGAATCAGCAGAGCCCTCTGCCTCTTCACGGGCCTGCTGTTTCCTGGCCTGTTGCTCCGCGCTCTCCGTGGCGCTGTCTTGCGCCGATTTCAGTTCGGTGATGCGTGACGGGTCCGAGGGGGCCTGTCGTTTTTCCAGCTGGGCGGCGGCACGCACCTGGTTGAAGGCCTCACGCAGCTCGTCGTCACTCAGACGCTGTGCCACCCAGTCCATGGTGGGATGATCCGGCCTGGTGTGGCCACCACCCGGAAGGCCGTTTTCCACCACGGCACGGGCAAAGCTCTCCGCCTGCTCGTCAATCACGGCGTCCTCCGCCTCCCAGTAACCCCGGTGGGCCGCCACCAGTGTGATGGCCTGCATATGGGTTTTCACATGGATGTTGTGGTCCTTTTCCAGGAACTCATCCAGCCCCAGGTTGTGGCTGTCCTGGAAATACACGTCATGAATGTCGTCCCAGACCCAGGAGCGCACCACCTCGGGGCTGGTCACCTGCCAGCCCCAGAGGTTGTCCAGGAAATCCGCCCCCATGGTGCGGGCACCGGCGTAGCCATGCTCCATGAGCGGCTTGATCCACTGGGGGTTGAGGTTGCGCGAGCGCAGCTCACCCAGCAGGGCCCTTTGCAGTGATTCCACACGGGGGTTGTCCGGGTCGGCGTGGGTGAGCACCCGGTTGTCCGGCGCTTCTCCGCTGGCCATTTCCACCGCCAGTGACAGGCCCCCCTGGAAGTCGAAACCGTCGTTGTTGTCCAGCAGCCCGTACAGGTGGCTGGCCCGTCCCAGGTAGGTGCGGCCCACGGACTCGATGCGCTTGCGGAAGGCATCGTGGGCCGGTTCCCCCTTGTTGTCCTTGCCATAGGCGTGGCCCATGCGCCGCTGATAGGCGTCCGCCACTTCACTGCGCTCCTTCCAGGCCCCGGAGCGCTCCGTGAGGCGGTTCACCCCGGTGCCATAGGCGCCGGGTGCGGTGCCGAAGACCCGCAGTGCCGCGTCCCTGCCGGCCTTCTCGGGGCTGGCCCCTTCCTGCAGCAATGCCCTGGTGTCCGCCACCCAGCGTCTGGCCACGTCGTTCTCGGCCAGGCTCTCCCGGCCCGGATCCCGCATGGAATCCGGCAGTGGCGCCAGTGCCGCATCCAGCGAGGCGGCCATCTGGGGGTGTTTCTCACGGATGGTCTCATAGGCCCCGTCCAGGGCCACACGCACCGCCTGGTCCAGCCACACCAGCTGGTCCTCGTACAGGTCCCGGAAAAGCCCCGAGGTGGTAAACAGGGCATCACGGCGGCGGCGCCGTTCGCTGTCCAGTGGCAGGCGTTTGAGGCCCTGTACAATGCCACGGGAGTTCCACTCGGGGCGCACCCCCAGCATGTCCAGACCAAAGGCGATCATCACCCCTTCGTCCCGGACCGTGTCCGAGGCCCAGAGGATAATGGCCTCGCTGCCCTGCGCTTCCGGGTCGCCCTTGCGGCGGGCCTCAAGGGCCATTTCCTGGCCCAGTGACCAGGCGGTGCGGGTGGGGATCAGGTCCCCTGACAGGGCGTGGAAGTTGCGCCCCGTGGGCAGCACCTCCGGAGTGCGCACCGGGTCATTGCCCTGTCCGGGGGTGATAAAGCGCCCGGCCAGTCCCGCCAGCAGGGCGTTCATTTCACTGGCAGGGCTGGCGCTCAGGTCACGTCGCCAGTCCGCCTTGGGCTCACCGTCTCCGGCCATGGAGCCGAGCATGGTGTCCAGTGCCTCGTCGTCCCAGTCGCGGCCAAACACATGCAGGCCCAGTGGCATGAAGCGCTCCTGCATTTCCGTCAGGTAGTGGCCCACTTCGTGCACCAGCAGCTCTTCGTCCACGTCTTCCAGGTGCCGTGATTCCCCCCCTTCCCCGGCATGGTCGTCGTGATCGTCACGGCCTTCATGATCATGGCCGTGTTCGCTGCCCTGTCCATGGCCGTGTTCTTCGTGGTGATCGTGGTCATGCCCATGGGACTCCGCCTCTGCATGGGCATGTTCATGATCGTGGTGATCCCCGTCACCACCGGCTCCGTGCCCATGGGCCAGCTCCGCCTCGATCTCCCCGGTCAGGTTCAGCGCCTGTATGCGCTCCCGCAGTGTCTCCGCGGCCCTCTGTCGGGTGGGGGAGTCCGGGTCCGTGGCGGACTCGTAGGTTTCCACCAGCTGGCGCAGCTCCAGCAGGTTGTCGTACAGCTCCGTGGTTGCCAGCGGCGGTGTCAGATGGCTTACCATCACGCCCATGGCGCGGCGCTTGGCCTGTATGCCCTCCCCCACACCGTCGACGATGTAGGGGTAGATCACCGGCAGATCGCCACCGAGAATGTCCGGGTAATCGTCCTCCGCCAGGCCGGCACGGCGCCTTGGCAGGAACTCACGGGTGGAGTGGCGGCCCAGGTACACCAGCGCGTCCGCCTGGAAGTGCTCCCTGAGCCAGTAATAGAAACCCACGTAATGGTGGGTGGGCGGGAAGCGGGTGTTGGCGTGGAGCAGCTCTTCACTGATCTCCCAGCCACGGGGGGGCTGTGTGCCGATAAAGACATTGCCGAAACGCAGCCCCGGGAAAAGCATAGCGTCTTTGTGCATCATGGCCTGACCCGGCGCCTCTCCCCAGCCGGAGAGGCCGGGGATGCCGGTGCGGATCAGTGCGTCACGCAGACGGTTGAGAGGCCCGGGATCGCCCCCCTGGCGGATCACCTGGTGCCAGCCCTGCTGGTACTGATCCAGCAGATCCAGCGCCCGCTCCCGGGCGGGGTGCTCGTGATTGTTGAGCATATGCCGCAGGTCATTGACGCCTTCCTCCAGCATGCGCTCCGCCTGCACCGGCTCATCGGCGCCGTGGGCCCTGACCAGGCTGGCATTGAGATAGCCCAGCGGGCCATGCGCCAGCTCCGCCCGGACGTTCTCCGGCAATGTGCTGAAATAGCGCTGGTAGCCCTCGCGGCTCAGCGAGGTTACCCGGCCGGCCAGGCCCGCCAGACCTTCACGGTCCTCCAGCAGGTTGATGCCCCGGTCCTGGATCTGGTCCAGCAGGTCTTCCGCGGAGTCCGGCAGCTCGCCGGTGTGGTAACCCTCGGCCTTGAGGCGCTGCAGAATCCCGAACAGGGACTCGGGCACATCCAGTTTGTCCGCCCCCACGTTCTGACGGCCCGGTGGGTGGTTGTAGTAGATCAGGGCCACTTTCTTGTCGCTGTTGTCCTTCACCTGTAGCTGTTGCCAGCGCTCAAGCCGGTCCGCCATGGACCGGACCCGTTCACCCACCGGGTGGGTCAGTGTCAGGCGCACACCGGTGCGGGCATCCAGCTCGGTAGGCTGTGCCACAGCCAGCACCATGGGCTGGCTGATGCCCTGCAGCTCCGGCATGGCCAGGCGGTAGTGCACTTCGTCACGGTTCACCCCTTCCGTGGACAGTCGCCACTCGGATACGGTCTGCTTGTTCAGGCGCAGCCCCTTGAGCACCGGCAACCCCAGTGACTCAAAGTCTTCGGTGACCTCACGGCGCCCTTCACCGCCGCCCACCACAAAGTCCTGCAGGCTGACCACCGCCGTCAGCCGCGCCGGTGCTGCCTTGCTGGCCAGTGTGCTGACGGCCTGCTGACTGGCACCACCCCAGCGGGCCAGCACCCCAAAGCACTGGGTGCCACGGGCCTCCAGCACGGCGCAGAGGGCATCCAGAAGATGCCGGTCACCGGGCCGGTCGCCGGAGTCCAGATCCAGCAGGGCCACGGCGGGGCGTTCATCCAGCGCCATGTCGCCGGGGTCGGCACTGGGGGCATGGCGGCTCTGCCCATCACCCAGCCCCTTGTCGCTGCCGTGGAAGGGGCGATAATAGCGGATGCTCTCACGGGGGCCGGGGTGGGTCAGGGCGATGTCATGGCCCGCCTGGTGCAGCAGCCAGCGCATCAGTGCGGCAATATGCTCCGGGCTGCGCCCCTGGTAGAGCGCGCGGCCGCTGAGCCAGTGCGCCTGTTGAGGAAACCGCTCACGCAGTGCGTTCAGGTGGGCTTCCGGGTCTTCACCGGGTTCCGGGTTGAGGGTCAGCTCACGGAGTTGTTCCCGTGACAGGCCAGCCAGCACCCGCTCACCACCCAGCCTGGACAGACGGGTGATGCGCCTGTCGCTGTTCACCGCCAGCAGCGGCACCGATGGGCCAGGCCCCTGATCCCGCAACAGCCGCTCAAGGCGCCCGGTCTGGTCACCGAAGACCGCACCCAGCAGCAGGGCATCCGCCTGCTGCCAGAGCGCCACGAGCTCCTGATCGGACAGTTCCGCCAGCTGTTGTGGTGTGCGCAGCCTGACCTGATGCCCGGGAAAATCGTCCAGAAAGGCATGGGCACCGGCGGCCATCTCCGCCGCAGAGCGCTCGGAGACAATGCCCACCACCGTGCCGGCATCACCGGCCAGTGGAAACAACAGCATCAGTACCAGCAGCGCCTGGCGAAACACCCTCAGAAGACTCCGTAGCGCAGGCTGGCGAAGACGGTGCGGCCTGGAGCCAGGAAGCCGGATCCGGTGGTGCTGTATTGACGGTCAAACATGTTTTCCAGGGTGAAACGCAGCTTCAGGCGCGGCGTGACCTGAACCCCCACACGCAGATTGGCGGTGGCGAAGCCGGAGATCTTCCTGTTGTTGCCGGCGTCCTCGTAGCGGTCACCCTGGATAATGGCCGAGGCGCCAAAGTTGACCTTGCCGTCGGTGTAGTCCGCATCCACACGCACGGACTGAATGGGGCGACGCGGCAACCGGTTGTCGGTTTCACGGTCCCGGGGGTCCAGCAGAGTGGCCACAGCCTTCAGGTCCATGCCGCCGCGGCTGGCGCCGGTGGCCAGTTCCGCGCCGCGGATCCGTGCCTGGTTGACATTGCTGGGGCGGTTAACGCCATCTTCCTGTTCAGAAGTCTGGATGAGATCGTCCACGTCGGTCTGGTAGAGGGCCAGATCCCAGTAAAACACCTCGTATTGACCCCGGGCGCCCAGCTCTACTGTTTCGGAAGTTTCCGGCTCCAGGCCGGAATTGCCTTCGAACTGGAAGCCAAAGCCGAAATCGGTGAAGGGAAAGTACAGGTCATTGAAGGTGGGCGCCCTGAAGGCGGTGCCGTAACTGGCTCTCAGCCGGTGGTGGCTGTCCAGGGTCCACCCCAGTGCCACGGCACCGGTGACTTCCTCGCCAAAGGCCTCGTTATCGTCCCAGCGCAGGCTGAACTGGCTGTCCAGAGAGCCCCGGCCGGCCAGCCACTGGCCAAACACGGCCCTGTTGTCACGGCTGTCCTCGTCAAAGGCGGTGGTGCTGTCCACCTCGTCCCGCTGGTACTCGGCGCCCAGCACCAGACGCTGTGCGCCCCAGTACAGGTTGTTTTCCCAACGGGCGGTCTCGGTTTTGGTGTCGAAGACACTGGTGCCCTGGCCGCTTTCGGTTTCCGATTCGTCACGGGACTCGCTGAGGGTCACCCCGGTGCTCCAGTGGTCGGTGAGCGGGATTTCGCCGTTCACACCCAGTGTCTGGACCACAAAGTCCGTGTCGCCCCTCTGGAATTCGGTATTGCCCTGGCTGCGAAAGGACAGCAGCCCCAGTTCGGCGCCGCTGTCGAACTGGTGGCGCACACTGGCCGTGCCGGCCAGATTGCGGTAGCCCTTGTCCTCGCCCCCCTTCACCAGACGGGTGCCCTCGCTGTCCAGTGAGTGGCCTGCCAGGCTGTAACGGGTATTGCCTTCACGACCACTGACGCCCGCACCCGCCTGGCGGGTGGAGAAGGAGCCACCGCCCACTTCCACCCAGGCCCGGTCACGGTCATCCCGTAGCAGGGTAAAGCCCTGTATGACACCGCCCACCGCATCGGCCCCGTAAAGGGAGCCACGCGGGCCACGGACCACTTCGATGCGGTTGAGAAGCTGGGGTGGAATATGCTGCCACGGGGGCGAACCGCTGGTGGCGGAACGGATACGGATGCCGTCCAGCAACAGCACCGTGGACTCGCTGCCGGTGCCACGGGTGAATACCGAGGTATTCTTGCCAAGGCCGCCATTGCTGACCACGTTGACACCAGGCTGGGCCTGCAGAACGGTGCGTAATTCACGGGGCTGCTGGCGCTCCAGTGTGTCCTGGTCAATCAGGGTCACCGAGGAGAGGCTTTCGTCCGCCGTCTCAGTTGCCAGCGTGGTGGTTACCACCAGTGGGCTTAAGTTGAAGTCCTGATCGGTGTCTGTCTGGGCGTTGGCCAGAGGGAGGCACAGGGCAAAGCCCAGGCCGGTGAAAGCCAGTGAAGAAAAGGGTATTTTTCGCATGAGAGTAACCATTACTGCCGCGCGCACCCGCACGGATGAGTGTTGCTTTGAGAGGTGCTGTGGGGGGCAGTAAGGGAGATGGTGCAGGGGGTGGCGGGATGACAGTCAGCCGACCTGCCCATCGTTGCCCACCGCAACACCTGGCGTCTCCTTTGGGCCGGTCTACGGGCTGATGAGCGGTATCGGCTGATACCTCAGACAACCGCCTTCCCATGCCGTGGCACAGTGGCGTTGTGGCTGCTGTTGACTCAATCACCGTTGCGGGGGCAGCGCCGGAATGGTCACCGGCTTCCCGTTTAAACCCGGGGCACATGCCCAGGGTCACCGAAAGGGACGGGTAAAGTAACAATCGGTCAAAGGTTAGTCAATGCTGTCATGACCCAGCGCCTGGGCCAGTGCCTGCTGCAGTCGCCGGCTCCCGGCGGGGCCGGCGGGGAGGCCAAAGCGCAGCGCCGGCGGGTCACTGAAGACACGCACAAGAATGCCCTGTTCGGCCAGGGCATCCGCGATGGCGCCGGCACGGGAGTGTGCGCAGTACTGGAACAACAGCGTGCCGCCCGAGGGAGGCAGGCCCTGTTTTGTGAGCAGTTCCCGCAAGGCCGCACTGCGCTGTTGCAGAGCCCGGGACTGTTGCCGCTGCCAGGTAACATCCTGCAGGGCGGCCGCCATGGCAAAACGGGCCGGGCCACTCAGTGCCCAGGGCCCCAGCTGCAGGGCCAGTCTCTGGCACAGGGCCGGCGGTGCGAACAGCAGTCCGGCCCTGGCACCGGCCAGGCCGAAGAACTTGCCCATGGAGCGCATCACCAGCAGCCCTTCCCGGCCGCTGTCCGGCACCAGACTCGACAGGCCGGTACCATCAATAAAGGCCTCGTCCACCACCAGCCATCCACCCCTGGCGGACATTCGCCGGTGCCACTGCAGCAGTTGCTCCCGTGTGAATGTGTCACCGGTGGGGTTGTTGGGGTGAATGCACACCAGCACATCCAGCTCGTCCACCGGCAACGCCGACGGATCGGCCGGGTCGTAACCCTGCACAGAGTGCCCGGCCCGGGCCCACCAGGCACCGTGTTCGGCGTAGCCGGGACGGGGCACCGCCACCCGGCACGGCGCCCTCAGCCCCGGCAACGCCTGGATGGCCGCCTGGGTGCCGGCCAGTGGCAGACAGCCGGCGGCCCCGGGCGCACCGCCCCAGCGCCTGGCAACGGTCTCCAGACCGTCGTCCTCTTCCGGCAGTCTCTGCCAGCAGCTGGCCGGTATGGCCGGGACCGGCCAGGGGTCCGGGTTGATTCCCGTGGAAAGGTCCAGCCAGTCCGCCACCGGAATCCCCCAACGTCTGACGGCCTGGTTCAGCCGGCCCCCATGCTCCATAGGCCCCCCGTGATGGTTGTCTGTGATGAATCGGGAAAAGGGTATGGCGCCCATTATCCACTACAAACGCCAGAGTAGCATGGCGCCGTAAATTACCGGTGGATTTGCCCTCGAGCCTGACAGGCACTAAACCTTAAACATCAGATAAGGACTGACTGCCGGGTAAGCAATGACTGAAAGACCCGGAGCAGCTTCTTCGTTTTATTCACTTTCAGGGACAGGACAGACCGGGCAGCGGATGGCCCACAGTATTGGGGCCGGTTTATGGTCAGGGCACCAGG
>JAWWAC010000058.1:0-18334 GCA_033721915.1 Oleiphilaceae bacterium | reverse complement strand
GAGGTGGCGGACATGGGCGAGAAACAGCCCAACCCCCTGTATCAGGCGCTACAGGCCGAAATCTCCAAGGCACGCACCCGTGAGCAAAGCCTTCTGACACGGCTGCAGGCACTGGAGCAGCGCATGGAGAACGCCGAGCAGCGCATGGCCCGCATACAGGAAAACAAGTCCGAGCACGCCGAGCTGACCCGTGACCTGAAGGTCAACCAGGACATCTTCAATGACCTGATGAAACGCCGGGAAAAGGCCCGGGTCTCCATGCACCTGGATGTGGAGGGGCAGGGCCTGTCTTTCCAGATTCACGAGCAGGCCCAGTACCCGCTCAACCCCAGTGGCCTGCAGTTCAAGAACTTTGCCTCCGTTGGCTGGCTGCTGGGGCTTCTGGCGCCTCTGGGGCTGGTGATCGGCCTCCTTCAGATTGATCCCCGGGTGCGCTCAGAGCACCAGATCCGTGAGGCCCTGGAAATCCCCCTTCTCGGCAGCCTGCCACGGGTGAAAACCCCCTATGAGCGTCGACGTGCCCGTCGGGGTTATGTGGGGATTGCCCTGATGGTTGCCCTGGTGGTCGCGGCTTATGGGACGGTGGTCTTTCTCAAAAGCACAGGAGTACTGGCATGAGTGATCACGGCAATTCCCGGGAAGAGCCCGCCAACTCCGGGACGTCCGGACAGGGCGAATCCGCCGACGGCGAAAGCGGCGAGAGTGAACGGGTACAGAAACAGGCGCTGACAGACAGTCAGTCACGGGAAAACCGTTCGTCCCGGTTCCTGCAGTCCGCCAAATCCGGTGCTTTCAGAGGTAACGGCCAGTACGCCGGAGACGAGGCGTCGCAACCCACACGGGACGACTCACAGCTTCTGGTGCCCAGCAGTCTGGAGGGGCGCAGCAGCGGCGACCGTCTGACACTGAGCCGCCAGATCAGCCGCATGGAAGAGCCACGGCGACTGACGGAGGATGACCTGGATGAGCGCCGTATTATCTATCCCCAGTCCCGCAACCGGGACCTGGTCAACCGCTTCCGCCAGTTGCGCACCCAGCTGCTGGAGACCAGCCAGGGCCGTAATTTCAGCCTTGTGGTCACTGGCGCCTGCGAAGGGGCGGGTGCCACCTTTGTGGCCCTGAACCTGGCCGCTGCCTTTGCTTTTGACCAGTCCAAGACGGCGCTGATCATTGACTGCAACCTGCGCCACCCCGGCCTGCACTCACTCCTGGATATCATCCCGGAGGCGGGCCTGACGGACTTTCTGGAAGACAGCAACTACGACATCGGCCGCATCATTTATCCCACCGGCATTCCCCGCCTGCGCATGGTGCCAGCGGGTAGCTGCAGGGAGTCTGCGGGGGAGTTTTTCACCTCCCTGCGCATGGAGCAGTTTCTGCATGCGGTCAGAAAACGCTATCCGGACCGCTTTATCATACTCGATACCAGCAGTATCCAGAGTTCACCGGATGCGCGGATACTGACAGAACTGTGTGATTACCACCTGCTGGTAGTGCCCCATGGACGGGTTTCCAATGACGTTATCGAAGACTGTGTGTCGGGCGTGGACCCGGAAAAATTTGTCGGTGCCCTGCTTAATGGCTGACAGGGCACACTCCGCTGCCTGGCTGGTTCCGGCACTCCTGCTGGTTCTGGGCGGTAGCGTGTCCGTCCATGGGCAACCCTTGACCCTGGACCTGAGTGTCTCCACCCGATATTCGGACAATATCAACAAGCAGAAAAATCCGACCCGGGAAGATCTGGAGCACCGTGTGGGGCTGCGGCTGAACAAGCGCAGTGATGACCAGGGCCTCTGTCGCGGTTCCCTGGCCACGGATCTGGGGTTTTCAACCTATCAGCGCAGCACCTTTGACAACCGGGTCAGCGGCGAGCTGGATCTCAACAGCTATTGTCAGCCGGCGCAATGGCTGCGCTGGAATCTGCGGGATACGCTGCGGGACAGGCGCACCGTCGCCGCGGACCCGGACACTCCGGACAACCGGGAGCGTCGCAACGTGCTGGCCACGGGGCCGACCCTGACAAGGGCACTGAGCCGTCGTACCGAACTGTTCACGGACCTGGAATACCAGGCAACACGCTTTGAGCGTTCCACCGGCAACGACAGTAACCGCTATACACTCAGCGCCGGTGCCCATCATCAGCTGACACCCCGCTGGCGCAGCGGGGTCACGGCCAGCCACACGGATGTCGACCTGTTTCGCCGTGATGAGAGTATCCGGCGCAATAACCTGAGTCTGAATTTCAGCCGCCCTGGGGACCAGAGCCGTGCCAGTGGCCGCATCGGTTACGGCTGGCTGAGCAACCGCAGAGGCCCCTTTGCAAGCGACAATAACGCCATCACCGGCGAACTGGCCTATGACGCCACCCTGTTGGCCGGCACCCGTTTTAACCTGCAATTACAGCGGGATCTGAGCGATACCTCCACGGATTTTGACGTGGCCATTCCCGGCCTGGAGCTGGATCTCGGGGAAAGCACCGCGGTGGCCGTGACCAGTGTCTCCGCCTCAGTCAGCCAGACCATCCGGCCGGCCAGCCAGGTTGCGCTGCAACTGAGTTACTCGGAGTCGGACTTTATCAGTGTCGATACCCGTGAAGAGCGCTTTAACGCCATCCTGGAGCTGACCCACCCATTCCGGCCCCGTCTGTCCGGAGGGCTGGACCTGAGTTACCGGCGTGCGGATTTTGACCAGGGGGATGGTCTGATCGCCCATTCGGTGCGCCCCCGTGTGAGCCTGGACTTTCGGCAAACCCGCCATCTGCATTGGAATCTGGGAGTAGGGCTGGAGAAGCGTTACGACGAGGGCGGAGTGGGCCGTGAATACCAGGAGCACTTCCTCTCACTGGGACTGCTCTGGAATCTGCGCTAAACCCCGTCGCCCGCCACAGGGATGATAAACACCATGAAAAGCACCACAGAAACCACCCTTCGCAATGCCATGACCATTGATGTGGAAGACTACTTCCATGTCTCGGCCCTGGCCGAGTCCATTGACCCGGGGGACTGGCATTCCATGGAGTACCGTGCCGAGGCCAACACGGACCGGCTGCTGTCGCTGTTTGCCGAAAAAGGGGTGAAGGGCACCTTCTTTGTGCTGGGCTGGGTGGCGGAAAAGTCCCCGTTGCTGATCCGGCGTATTGCCGATGCCGGCCACGAGATTGCCTGCCATGGTTTCAGCCATCAGCTGGTCTACCGCCAGACCCCGGCGGTGTTTCGTGAAGAGACCCGTCGCGCCAAGTCGTTACTGGAAGACCAGACACAACAGCCAGTAAACGGCTACCGTGCCGCCAGCTACTCCATTACCGCCGCTTCACGCTGGGCACTGGATATCCTGGTGGAGGAGGGCTTTACCTGGGACTCCTCCATTTTCCCCATTCGTCACGACCGCTACGGCATGCCAGGCAGTCCACGCTGGCCCCACCAGCTGACCACGGACAAGGGGGCCTCTCTGGTGGAGTTTCCGCTGACCACGCTCCGACTGGGGCCTTTCACCCTGCCCATTGCCGGCGGTGGCTACTTCCGGCTTTACCCCTATGGGTTCAGCCGCTGGGGGCTGACACAGTGCCGGCGCCAGGGAGAGCCCTTTATTTTCTACCTGCATCCCTGGGAGATCGACCCTGAGCAGCCCAGGGTGCCCGTCAGCCCTCTGTCCCGATTCCGCCACTACAACAATCTGCACCGCTGCGAGTCCCGTCTGGCACGTCTTCTGGAGGACTTTTCCTTCACCACGGTGGAGCAGGTGCTGGCGGACAGGGGCCTTTTACCCCTGAGTGACCGCCCCCCGGAGTGTCCGGCCATGACACCCCCTGTCAAAGCCGCTGGAGGTCGTTCATGCTAACCGGGCTTTTCTGGGTCAGTGCGGCCGGGCTGGTTTATATCTACCTGGGTTACCCGCTGCTGGTACGCCTCCTGGCAATGCGGCCACGCCCCGTGGCGGAGCAGAGCGGTTACCGGCCCCGGGTGTCGCTGCTGATCGCCGCCTATAACGAGGCGGACGACATCGCCGCCACACTGCACAACAAGATCGATCAGGACTACCCGCCGGACCGGCTGGAAATCCTGGTGATTTCCGACGAATCCGACGATGGCACCGATGACATCGTGGCGTCCATCGCCGCCCGGGCTCCCTGTTCGATCCGGCTGTTCCGTCAGTCACCCCGTCAGGGCAAGACCGCCGGGCTGAATCGTCTGGTGACACAGGCCAATGGGGAAATACTGCTGTTCAGCGATGCCAACTCCCTGTGGGCCAGTGATGCCATCTCCCACCTGGTGGCCCCGTTCGCCGACCCCTCTGTGGGCTATGCCAGCGGCAAAATGGTGTACACCCACCGCGACGGCTCCCTTATGGGGGATGGCTGCAGTGCCTACATGAAATACGAAAACTGGCTGCGCCGTTACGAAACCGCCATTGGCTCCATGGTCGGTGTGGACGGTGGCATTGATGCCATGCGCCGCTCCCTCTATGAGCCCCTCCGGGCGGACCAGTTGCCGGACTTTGTGCAGCCACTGAAGGTGGTGGAGAAGGGCCATCGGGTGGTGTACCAGCCACGGGCCATTCTCAGGGAGGCGGCACTGGAAGACGCCGAGAGTGAATTCAGCATGAGGGTGCGTGTGTCACTGCGGGCCCTGTGGGCACTCAAGGATATGCGTCACCTGCTGAACCCCGTGCGCTACGGGGTCTTTTCACTGCAGCTGTTGTCCCACAAGCTCCTGCGCTATTACGCCTTTATTCCCCTTGTGGCACTGGCGTGCCTGTCGCTGATACTGGCTGGTCAGGGAGGCTGGTACTCGGCAGCCCTGTGGGGACAGCTGGGGTTTTATGGACTGGCCTGCCTTGGGCACCGCCGCAGGGCGCGGTCCCACCTGCCGCCACTGCTTGGGGTGCCCTATTACTTGGTGCTGTTGAATGCCGCCTGCTACCAGGCCGCAAGAGCCTACTGGCGGGGGGAGAAGAAAGTGCTCTGGACCCCCCGGCGAGGTTGATAAGCCATGAAAGTACTGCACCTGATTGACAGCGGCGGGCTCTACGGCGCAGAGAAGATGCTTCTGGCTCTGGTGGCGGAGCAGCTCAGAGCCGGCCTTGAACCGATGATCTTCAGTGTCGGTGAGCCCGGTTGTGCCCACAAGGCCCTTGAGGCGGAGGCCCGGAAACTGAATCTGCCGCTAGTGGCCTGGCGGCAGGCCAGTGGACTCAGGCCGGTCGAGAGCCGGCGCATACTCGACTGGGCACGGCAACAGGGCTACCAGCTGCTGCACTCCCATGGCTACAAATTCGATATCCTGCTCAATCTGCCCTTTCAGCGCCGGGGCCGCCCTCCCATGGTGGCAACGGTCCATGGCTATACGGCGACCCGGTGGTTCTCCAGGCTGGGGCTGTACCGTCTTCTGGATCACAGGTTCCTTCGTCTGGCCGAGGGTGTCGCCGTGGTCAGTTCACCGCTGCAACACAGCTTCCGGGGCCATCGGCACCTGCAACTGATCCACAACGGCATCACCACCGGGCAACAGCGCCCCCACAATGGCAGTGGTGTCACCCCATTGCCGGAACAGTATCTACTGGCCATTGGCCGACTGTCCCGGGAAAAGGCACTGGACCGTCTGATCCGTGCCTTTGCACGCCTGATTGCCGACCTCCCGCCCACGGAACCCCCGCTGAAGCTGGTGATCGCCGGTGATGGCCCTGAAAGACCCGCCCTGGAGGCACTGGTGGCGCAGTCAGCACTGCAGGATCGGGTGCTGTTTTACGGTTTTGTGCCATCACCGGCCCGGCTGATCCATAACGCACGGGCACTGGTGATCTCCTCCGTGACGGAAGGTCTGCCGCTGACACTGCTGGAGGCCATGCGGGAGCAGACACCGGTGGTGGCCACTCCGGTGGGGGAAATTCCCGTTGTGCTTGAGCAGGGGCGGCTGGGGTTTCTGAGTGCCTCGACGGAATGGCCGCATCTGGCCGACGCACTGGAGGTGTTTTTTCAGCAACCTGACGTGGCGGCGCAGAAAACCCGGCAGGCCTGGCGCCGTTTTCATCAGCACTATACCGCCGAGGCCATGGAAGCCCGTTACAGAGCCTTTTATCAGGGAGTTCTTGATGCATCCTGAAACCACGGAAACAGAAACAGCCGTACCGTCCCGGGGAGGGCGCGTCTGGCTGACCTGGGAGATCCAGCGTCGCAACCGCAGCATGAGCCGGGCACTCAACGCCCGGCTGCATGAGCTGATCAGTCATCGTCCCAGGCTCACACGCTACCCGGTACTGTTGCTCCGCACACTGGCGGTGCTTCACCGTGAAAAGCCCCTCACGGTGTTTGCCCAGAATCCTTCCATTGTACTGAGCCTGATGGTGGTCCTGCTCAAGCCACTGTGGCGTTATAAAGCCATCATTGATGCCCATAACAGTGGCCTTTACCCCCTGGAAGGGCGCAATGGCCTGCTCAATACCCTTGCCCGATTTATTGTGCGTCATGCCGACCGGGTGATTGTCACCAACCAGGCTCTGGCTGACACCTGTCTGGCTTGGGGAGGTCACCCCGTGGTGGTGCCCGACCCACTGCCACAGTTTCCCGGGCTCAGCCACGGGGCCGATAACAGGCCGGTAAGAGGACCGGTGCCGGATTCTGCCAGTGGCGGCCCACTGAATCTGCTGTGTATCTGTACCTGGTCAGAGGACGAGCCCATAGAGGCGGTGATCCGGGCGGCCTCGGCTTTTTCGCCCCAGGTGATGCGTCTGGGTATTACCGGCAGACCCCGTGGCAGCATCGCCCGGGATCTGTCACGGGACGGGGTGCCCGGCTCTGTGCAGTTGCTGGGTTTTCTCTCCGAGACCGACTATCAGCAGGCACTGTCCAGTGCCGACGGGGTTATCGTTCTGACCCGCCGGGAACACTGCCTCAACTGCGGTGCCTATGAAGCGGTGGCACTGGAGAAGCCCGGCCTGCTCTCGGACAGCGCCGCACTCAGGACCCACTTCCGGCAGGGTTTTGTCTTTGTGGACAACAGCCCGCAGGGCATAGAGGCAGGCCTGCACCGGCTACTGCAGGGCTATCACGAGTTCAGTCGCCAGGTGGCGGCACTGAAATCCGAGCTGACCCAGAGCAACCGGGAGCGTATTGCCTCTCTGGAGATGAAATTGCCTTAACAGTTCAAAAAGCCAACACAGTCCACAAAAGCCGTGGTGCTGTTTGCGTAGAATCGTGCGCCATGTACCGGGTGAGAAGTGCCGTTACCTGAGCTGTACAAAACGTAAAACAATGCAAAACGAACCGCCTATACCGAGCGTCGAGAGCCTTTTACACTGGTTAAACAATGTAAAACCCAATGACAAGGTACGATAAAATGGTAAGTAAAGAGCTGCAGGGTTTCCGCGCGGTAGCGGCTTCAGCCTGTCTCCTCCTGGCCGGCAACCTGGCACAGGCCAACCCAGTGATACATACGGTAGAGGGGCAGATCAAGGCGGGTGAAAGCCTGACCATTCATGGTGAAGGGTTTTCCGAAAAGGAAAATCCCCGCCCGTATTTCCTCTGGGAATCGGATCATGGTTCCCAGCCCCGTGATGTCGGTCGACACACCAGCTGGAGTGGCAGCGTCAATGGGGAGCCAAGCGCCGAGAAGATATCCGGCAATTCCAGTCAGTCCTGGCGCTTTGATCACGGGCGTTCATCCGGTGCGGCCCTGGGGGGTGTCGAGTTCCAGTCGGACCAGCTGTTTGTTTTCCGCCGTACTTACGAGGACTTTGATACCTCAAAGGATTTCTCCATCCGTACCCGTGTCACCAACATGGAAGGCCAGCCTGAGGCGGGGCAAACCGTCACGGGTCAAAGCTCCGGCGCGACGGGCGTAATCCAGTCCGTCTCCGAGGATGGCAGTAATCGATACGCGATCTATTACGAGAAATCCGGTGGCAGCATTAACGGCGATAATCCCACGGATTTTGAATATGGCGAGGTGATGACCACCGAGACGGCCACCTTTGAAAACACCGAAGGGACCTCCACTTACCCCACGGGCACCTACAGGACCTTTAATTTCAAAACCTTCCGCCTGTGGAACCAGCAATACAACAACAATATCCACCTTGGCGCGGGCAGGGACAAGAAGTTCAACCTGTTGCCAGAGGGTACGGACGGCATGTTCTGGAATGGCAGCATGGATATCCCACTGCGTCAGAGAGAGCATGTGTGGAAATCCGAAGAGGTGTATTACCAGTCAGGCAGTCTGAACACACGGGATGGCATTCTGGATTTCAGAATGGACAACACACAACATTATGACCACAAAATCGTCATGAGAAATGACAGCCGTCCCGGCAAATACGACATTGTCTATCAGAGTCAGGTGTCCAACGGCGCTCAACCGGGGTCCTACATCTATTACGACCACCTCTATATTGATGACAGCTGGCACCATGTTGCGGCCTGTGAGGCGCCCACCTGGAGCGAGTGCACCGACAAGGCTCTGCAGGTGCCGCTGGAGTGGGAAGACAGCCGGATCAAGGTGGAATTCAACCCGCGACATTTAACAGCGAACGAGGATTTCTTCCTGTATATTGTGGATGGAGAGGGCAATGCCAACCAGGAAGGCTTCCGGGTTTGCATGGAGTGCCCGGAAAGTCCTGAACTGAGGGTTGAATAACCCTGAAGCAGAGGGCCTGACCGCTGAAACATTCAGGATGCGTTTCAGTGGAGTCAGCGCACTGGCCAGTGATTGACGGCTTCCCCGGAGTCCCTCAGGGCTCCGGGGTTGTCTTGTTGTCTGGCGTTTGTTGTTCACTGAAAAAGGAATTTTGTGAAAGTGCCGCAGAGTCGTGCCAAAGACCCCCAGTCACCATCAGGGCTTGCCAAGCCCAAGCGTCTGAAACGCCTGAAAACAGAACTGCGCAACGCAGTGCGGGAAAAAAACGCTTCCGCCTTTCTGGCCCTTTTACGCTCAGTCACCATTCCCCTCCGCAGCTCACCCCAGGACAAAGGGACCCTGCTGGTCACCGTTTTTGCGTATTTTCCGGGACTCACTGCCAGCCGCTTTCTGATGGCTAAGGCCATGGAATGGCTTTGTCCTGTTACGCCATCCCAGTCGAACGAGACTCCGCTGGCGGCGCTGGATCTGTGCAATTCCCTGGTTATCAAACCTTATGTCAGTCCGTCCGAGCGAGGTGTGCTGCTGGTTTCCTTCGAGCGCGAGCTGGAAAAACTCGTTCGCAACCCTGGCCAGTTCCACCAGCTTGAATCCCGCTACCGGCTGCTTTTCATGCCCTCCTGGACAGGGCTGTTTTCACCACCACTGCTGCGTCTGGCCGCATTGTCCAGACAGCCCTTTCATGTCATGCCGGTCAACCAGGGTGAAAGAGCGCTCTGCCATCGTCTCGGTCCGCTTTGCCAGCCATTGCCCTTCAATGCCGCCAGCTGGGTGAATGAGCACTTCTACGCAACGGAACCACTGGAGCGGGATATCGACTGCCTGATGGTGGCCAACTTTGCCGAGTTCAAACGCCACTGGATTCTGTTCAAGGCATTGAGTCAGTTGCCGGAATCCGTGACCGCCACCTGTGTCGGTGTGCCCTGGGGAGGGCGTACCCGTGAGAGCCTCCTGCGGGAGGCGGCGCTATACGGCGTGGCTCACCGGGTTGAGGTGATTGAGAATCCGCCCCAGGAAGAACTCAGGCGGTATTTCAAGCGGGCCAAACTGTTCTGTGCCCTGTCGTTTCGTGAGGGCTCCTTCATTGCCGTGGCGGAAGCGTTGATGTCAGGCACCCCGGTTGTGATGTTCGGAGGCGCCCATATCGGCTCAAAAGAACGGATTCATGACCATAACGGCGTTCTGGTGGATTCCGTCGAGGGGCTGAGGAAGGCCATAGTCCGGTTCCGTAAAGGCTCGGACTATTCCCGTATCCGTGATGAGGCCGTGACGGACTTTTCCGCCACCGCCAGCTGCGAGAGGCTCAATGCCCTCCTCAGGGAGCACACCCTTGGCGAGGGTGGCCACTGGAGTGACGATATCCGTGGCTTCTACAGCATGCGCCTGGGTTTCTATTACCGGCAACCGGAAGACCCCGCAGTGGTCTGTCTGGAGGAGGATGAGCGTTGGCTTTCCGGGATCGGAATTCGTGTGCTTCCGCACTGAGGTGCGTGATTCATTATTCCATGGGAATGTCTGGTGAGCATCAGGGAGAGTGACATTGATGAGTGAGCCTGAAAGGAATCATCCACGGGTCTCAGTGCTGATTCCGGCCTATAACCGGGAACCCTATATTCTTGCCGCCATCGACTCGGTGTTGTCACAGGACTACGCCCCGCTGGAGCTGATTGTTATTGACGATGGCTCCACGGACGGCACCTATCCGCTGTTGCAGGAACAGAGCCGCCTGGGGCGTATACGCCTTCTCTCTCACCCCGGTCATGCCAACCGGGGCCAGTCCGCGTCCCTCAATCTGGGCCTCAGGGCCGCCACGGGTGACTACCTGGCCATACTCGACAGTGACGACCTGTTTGCACCGGGCAAGCTCACCGAGCAGGTGGGGTTTCTGGAAAAGAACCCCGGGGTGGGCATGGTGTATGGCTACGGCCATGCCGTGGACGCCGCGGGCCATTTCCTGTACGCACTGCCTGGTGCGCACCATGAGGAACCCGGCGACCCTTGCCGGCTGCTGCTGGATTGCTACATGGCACTGCCTGGCGGCTCGCTGATCCGGCGCTCGGTTCTGCAGCAGGTGGGGGAGTTTGAAGAAGGCTTCCGTGCGGCACAGGACCATGACATGGCGCTTCGCATCATGGAAAAAACACGGGTGGCCTACCTGCCTTCACTGGCTTTTTACTACCGTAAGCACGGGGATTCCATCAGCACACGGGGCCTTGAGCGGCGCTGGCAGACAGGCATGGAAATTCTCCGCCGTGCCGCTCAGCGCTACCCGTATCCGGCATTCATATTGCGCAAGAGAAAAGCGGTTCTGCATTTCCGACTGGCCCAGACCTACTGGACACAGGCCCTGCACTGGCGGGCCCTGCGCAACCTGGTGCTGTCTGGTTTGCTGGACCCCCAGCGGGCATTGCGCGTGCTCATGAGAAGGGAGGCCATCTGAGCCCATGGAGACCACCCCGGACACTGGCGCCGTAGCGGATTCAGCGGGTCCTGCGCAGCGAATCCTGTTTGTCATTGACCATTTCCGCGATCCTCATGCCGGCACGGAAGGGCAGCTGTTCCATCTGGTGCAGGGCCTGGACCGCCGCCGTTTTGATCCCTTGTTGCTGGTCTTCTCCGACTCAGAGTACCTGCAATCCGGTGGTTTCCCCTGTCCCTACCAGGTACTGGGGCACCGGAAACTGAGCTCACCGGCCACCTGGAAAGCCCTGTGGCGCAAAGCCGCCCGGTTAAAAGCCGAGGGTTACGCTCTGGCCCATGTGTTCTTCAATGACGCTTCGGTACTCTGCCCGCCGGTATTCCGCCTGAGGGGCATCAGGACACTGATCTCAAGGCGTGACATGGGCTACTGGTACACGCCGGGCTACCGTCTTCTCCTAAGGCTGACCGGGCGCTTTGTCACGGGCGTCATTGCCAACAGCCAGGCGGTGAAGGACGTCACCGCGCAACAGGAAAAGCTGCCCCCGGAGCGTATTCATGTCATCTACAACGGTTACGATCACGGTGACATTCCCCCGGGAGTGAGCGCCCTGCCGGTGACGATCCGAGAGCCTGATGCGGTACTGGTGGGGCTGGTGGCCAATATCCGGCCCATCAAGCGCATCGGGGATGCGGTGGAGGCCATTATCCGGCTCAGGGAAAACCAGCCCCCAGTCCATCTGGTGGTGATCGGTTCCGGCGATACCCGGGCACTGCAGGACCAGGCCAGCCAGGGGGGGGTGGCGGACAGGGTGCATTTTCTCGGTCAGCGTCAGGACGTGAAAAACTGCCTGAGGGGAATGCATATCGGTCTTCTGTGTTCCGAGTCGGAAGGGTTTTCCAACGCCCTTATCGAATACATGCAGGCCGGACTGGCCGTGGTCTGTACCCGTGCGGGGGGCAACCCGGAAGCCATAGAGCCGGGCCGTCACGGGTTGCTCTATCCGGTTGGGGACTGGCAGAGCCTGGCCCACTGCCTGTCCAGCCTGGCCAATGATGCACAGTTGCGTCAGCGGCTGGGACAGAATGCCCTTGCCAGCGCACGGGAACGCTTCACCATGGAAGCCATGGTGGCGGCACATGAGACGCTTTACCGGCAGCTGAGGCTGCCCTGCACGGGGAGTTGAGGGTCATGTCCTTGTTTTCCAGAATGGTTCGCCGATTCGCCCCATGGGGCGGTTATGCCCTGGCCAGGCAACTGTGCCGTAATGAGCCCCGCATACTGATGTACCACCGGTTTTCCGATCCACCGGTGAGGGGGTGGACAAGCCCGGCCTTTTTTGAGGCACAGGTGCGCCACATCCGCCGCCATTACCAGCCAATGACACTGGCGTCACTGATGCAGCACCGGGACCGCACGGGCAGTATGCCGCCCCATGCCGTGGTGGTTACCGTGGATGACGGTTATCGGGACTTTTACCAGCTGGCCTTTCCCATACTGCGTCACTACGGGGTGCCCGCCACACTCTATGCCACCAGCGGGTTTGTGGATCAGCGACTGTGGCTCTGGCCGGACAAGGTGACCTGGCTGCTCAGTCAGGTCCACTCCCTGGCAGAGCCACTGCAACGGCCCGGTTTTTCAACGGATCCGGGGGTTTTGACGGAGCCACGGCGCAGACAATTGTGGCATCAGCTGATCCACCATTTATTGTCACTGCCGGATGCTGAGAAGCATCGTTGTATCGAGTCACTGTACCGGGAACTGAAGGTCAGCCTGCCGGAGCAGGCACCGGCGGGTTTTGAGGCCATGTCCTGGGATCAGCTGCGAGAGGTTCAGGAGGCGGGGATCGAGGTGGGAGGGCACACCCAGACCCATCCCTCACTGGGGCAGGTGAGCGATACCCAGGCCCGTGAGGAGATTCATGGCTGTCACACCGAGCTGATACGGCAACTGGGCCCCAGGCCCAGAACCTTCTGCTACCCCAACGGGCAGCCCGGTGACTTGACACCCAGGCTCCAGCCACTGGTGGCTGAAGCCGGTTTTCTGGGGGCGGTCACCGCCTTTCCCGATGCCCTTGGGTGCCGTCATCGTTACGCCCTGAGACGTCATGTCAGCGGTGATGATATGTTCCAGTTCCATAAATCCGTGTCCGGTCTGGAATATCTGGGGCATCGCCTGAGGCGGAATGTGAGAATGACTGTCGGGACACAGGGCCAGCCGGAAGCGGTTTCCGTGGCCGGAAGCGGCTCCAGGTAAAAGGACGACTGGCAGGTTGTATAGGGACTCATTCATGCAGTGGCCATCCACCAGACAGACCGCTCCCGTAACGTCACTCCGGCGGGGCGGCATGCAGCAAGCGACCGTCAGCAACGCCTGTTTTCTGCTGTACCTGTTTTTTGTGCTGGATTTTTTCCTGCGGTTTTCCGCCAGGATACCCGGCTATGGCGCGCTGCGGCCCACACTGCTGCTGTTTGCGCTGGTGGGAGGGGGGCTCTTTCTCAATCGTGACAAGCTCAGGGGGCGCTTTTCCGACCCGATTTTCCGTGCCGTCTTTGTGTTGCTGGGCTACATCCTGGTGACACTGCCATTGGTGGAATGGCCGGGCAGTGTGATCCGCCACCATCTGGACACCTTTGTACTGGCCATTGTGTTTCTCTTTTTCACGGCGCTGATTATCGACACAGACAGGCGTCTTCGCTGGTTCCTGTTCGTGTTTGTGGCCTGTCAGGTGTTCCGGGTGCTCGAGCCCCTCTACCTGAACCTCACCCAGGGATACTGGGGCAGCGATACCTATCTGGGGCAGGGGCAGTTTGCCGACCGTCTGGCGGGGGCACCTGCGGATGTGATCAATCCCAATGAGCTGGGGTTTGTGATCGTGACGGCCATTCCCTTTCTGCATTACCTGCTGTTCCCGTTGGGCTGGAAGAGCAAATGCCTGTACTTTGCCCTGTTACCGGCACTGCTCTATGCATTGATGCTGACCATGTCCCGTGGTGCCTTTCTGGCGTTGCTGGTGGTGGCTTTCATGATCTTCAAGGAGTCCCGCCACAAACTGGTGCTGATTGGGGTGATACTGGCACTGGCCGCAGCGGGATGGAGTCAGATGACCGACACCCAGCGGGAGCGTTATCTGTCACTGGTGGACACCGACTCCGAGGGTGGCACTTCCGTTCAGGGTCGCATCGGGGGCATGAAGCAGGAACTCAGGCTGGGTCTGGAGCGCCCACTGGTGGGTCACGGCCTTGGCACCACGCCAGAGGCCAAGGTCCATGCCTTCGGTTCCGACCAGGCCAGCCACAACCTCTACGCCGAGGTCATGATTGAACTGGGCGTGGTGGGTGCCGTGCTGTTTCTGCGCTTTCTCTGGACCATTTACCGTCAGCTGGCGGAGAACCGACGACGATTCCAGCGCATACAGCTGTCCGGGAAGGACCTCTACAGCCGACTGAATACGGCCATGATCGCCGTTTTCTGGATGTACGCGGTGTACAGCGTCAATTACTGGGGGCTGTCCCAGTATTACTGGTATTTGTTCGGAGGTCTGGCCATCGCCTTTGGCCGTCTGCTGCAAATCCGGGAAGAACAACATCGACAGGAAGCGCAACCGACAGGGTCCGGTCTTGCCAGGACAGGGCCGCGCTATCCCCTTGGGCGGCGTTCACTTCGCATCAACAGGAACTGAAGCCGATATGCGCATATTACTGGTGGCCCGTCATCCGGTGGGAGGTATTCGCACCTTTCTCCGTTATATCTACAGCCAGCCGTGTTTTGACGATCTGACACTGACGCTGATTGCACCGGATGAGGGCCTTGGCTCCTACCTGGACACCCATCTGCCCGCCGGGCGAATCCGTCTGATTCCGGTGCCTCACTCCGGTTACGCCCTGTTCAGGGCCGTGCGTTCGCGTCTGTCCAGTGGGGACTTCGACCTGGTGCACTCCCATGGCTTCTCCGCCGGGGTGATTACCCAGTTGGCCATGCCCTTCAGCAAGCTCCCTCACCTGATGACCGCCCATGACGTGTTTCTGGAAAGGCAGTTCGCCGGCTGGAAGGGATCACTGAAACAGTGGGTTATCGCACAGACCTTCCGTCGTATCGAGGCGGTTCATACGGTGACGGAAGAGGCCCGTGAGAATTTCCTGCACTTTTTCCCGTCCGTGGAGACGGCACGGGTTCATGGCATTCTCCACGGTGTGGATACGGAGTATTTTGCCAGTGGCCAGGCCACGGACCACAGGGCGCTCTACAAGCTGGACGCCTCAGTCCCGCTGATCGGCTTCTTTGGCCGTTTCATGGCCCAGAAAGGTTTCCGCGATCTGGTGGATGCCATGGCCCTGCTGGTGGCGGAAAACCGGGCAGAGACGCTGCCACGGGTCATCACCTTTGGCTGGGGCGGTTTCATCCGTGAGGATTACCAGTATCTGGCGGAAAAGGGCCTGTCTGACTATTTCATCCAGGCCCCGGCCACGGACAACATGGCAGGCGCCCTCAAGGGGGTGGATCTGGTGGCCATGCCCTCCCATTGGGAAGCCTGCGGTCTGCTGGCCATGGAGGCCCTTTCGGCCGGGGTGCCTGTGGTCGGTACGGACTGTGTGGGCCTGAATGAGGTGTTGCAGGGCACCCCCGCCGTGCGCGTTACCCTGGGTCACCCTGATGCCCTGGCACAGGCCCTGCTGGCGCTGATGCAGCCCCGGGCCCCTGAGCGGTTCCGCCAGTATCAGCCCAGGGCCATTGAGCGGTTCCATATACAGCGTCCGGCCCGGGCTCTACGCGGGCTTTATGACCGGCTGCAGGCGGTGCCCCGGTGACACCGGTCAGTGAATGGTACGGCCAGTGGCGCTACCTGGGGAACCGGCTGATACGGCATCTGTTTTCGCTGTATCGCTGGGTGGTGATGGTCCGCACCATTGAGCCCGGTGCCGTGGCCGGGCACTTCCAGACCCCCGCCGGTGAGGCGCTGCACCTGAGACAGGCCACCCGTAACGATTATCCGGCACTGATCGAGGCCTATCCCGCCGAGTTTTCCGGGCACCTGACCGGGTCCCTGAAAGCGCGACTGCTGATGTCCCGGGCGGACAGTGGCATTCCCTGCTTTATCGCCATCAATGAGGCGGGGCGACTCTGTGGTGCCACCTGGTGTCCGCCAAGACAGGATCCCATGCTGGTCATGGCCCTGGGTGAGCAGGCCAGTGACAGGGCCTTTGAGATGATGAATACCTTTGTCACACCGGACTGCCGCAGCCAGGGCATTGGCCGTGTATTGCGCCGTTATGCCCTGGATGCCATGGCCCGGCAGGGTTACCGCTGTGTGGTTTCCTATATCTGGTACAGCCGGCCCCAGTCACTGGCCATGAACTTTGCCACAGGCTCGACGCTGCTGGGGGAGAAGCGCCAGGTCAGTCTGCTGGGCTGGCGCAAACGCTTCTACTCACACCGGGTGGACCTGTCACGCATCGGTTTTCCGGCACTGCCACCACTGCTGATTCTGGCGCCGGCGGGGTCACAGCGTCGCAGTCTGGCACAGTGTTTCAGGCGCTGGGGCATCCGGGTCCGGGCAATGGATCTGTCCACTGGCAGTGGGGCGGCCCGCTGCCAGAGGATGCTGGAGCAGGGGCCCCATGACAGACCGGTTTTGCTGTGCTGCGATGAGCCACAAAGGCATCTGGCGGAGGCATTGACCCGTGGGGCCGCCATGACTCCGGTTTTTATGGAATCCGGCGATCTTGCCGGAGAGCAGCGTCTGTCCGGTCCGGGCGACACACCCCGTTGGCATGAACACTGGCTGACACTGGAGCAGCGGGGTCAGGGTGTCCTGGGTTACTGGTATCTCAGTCAATTGGGATTAGCGAACCAGATCACGCTATGGAAAAATACGGATGGAACTGCGTCCTGATAAGAGCGCAGAATAGCGTACGATGACCTGTTTTGGATTAAAACAAAAAGCGGATTCGGATAAAGCGGACTCGGACGTCGGATAATGTCGAGTAACTTCGAATAAGAGACGTTCTGGGCACAATCCCTTCAGCCAACTGCCCCGGTCCCGATGTTCACAAGGTCAGCCGTTCACAAGGACAGGAACACCATGCATTATCCCTCCCCGTCGGCCAGGCCTACAGTAGGCTTACCCTATCGTGGCCTTCCTGTATTGATGTACCACCATATCTCCCCAATTCCGGGGCCCTATACGGTCCATCCGGAGCGCTTCCGGGCCCAGTTGCGCTGGCTCAAAAAGGCCGGCTACCAGTGTCTCGGCGCCCGGGAGCTGCTGGCCTACCATCAGGGGCGAACCCCCCTGCCGGGCAGGTCCGTGGTGTTGAGTTTTGATGACGGCTGGCTGGATAACTGGGTGTATGCCGTCCCGGTACTGCGCTCTGAAGGGTTCAGGGCGCTGCTGTTTGTGGTCACCGGATGGCCCTGTGACGGGCCGGCCCGTAGCGGGGAGGAATCGGCCGCTTCTGTGGCCGATGCGGACCATGACCGCTGTATGTCACTGGCCGGCAACCCGCAGCAGCGGGATTCGGTGGTGATGCGCTGGAGCGAGCTCAGGGCGGCCCGGAAGCAGGGCGTTTTCGACCTGGAGTGTCACTCCCACTCCCATGGCCTCTGGTGGCAGAACCCGCACCGTGATCGCATTCATCGTGCACTGGAAGAGGATCTGGCACTGAGCCGTGAGACATTCCATCGCCAACTGGGAGCTGAGCCTCAGCAGTTCTGCTGGCCCAGGGGCCAGTTCACACCCGCCATGGGTCGGCTGGCGCACAAGGCCGGATTTTCACTGCAGCACTCCACACTCAGGGGCTGCAACCCCGGTGATTGTGAGCACCGTGTGGTGCGTCGTCTGAATGTGGAAGACCGCCCCCTGTCCTGGTTCCGTCGACGGGTGCGTTTCTATTCCAGACCCTGGCTGTCGGCATTACCGGCACTGGCCCATCAGCACCTTCAGGCCAGGCGCCTCAGGCAGCAACTGGGGGACAGACTCAACCGGTCTGATCTGGCCGCTTCACCTTTCAGGCTGGTTTGATCAGATGGCGCCCAAAGCGTATCGAAAAGACACGATTACGGACTCCGACAGCCTCAGGTCACTGCCCCCGGCAATGATCCTGGGCCGCCCCAATGCCAATATGCTGGCTCAGGCCAGGGCACTGGGTCGCCAGGGTGTGCGGGTGATCTGTGTCCTGACCCGGGGTGAGCCGCCCATTATCGCCCGCCTGTGCCGCTATGTGGAAAAACTGGTGGTGGTTCAGAAGGCCTCGGACGATGACATCGTCCGGCAAATAGATGCCCTCTG